>JANYFE010000016.1 GCA_025362795.1 Rhodobacterales bacterium
CTCCTGCGCAAAGCCGCCGAGCGTAGTAAGGAAACCGTCTGGCGCAGGATCGGCTCCCTCCTCGACCAGTTCTCACCACAAGAATGCGAAAACTACCTCCGAAACTCAGGATATGCTTCTACCTAAACCCATCCGGCTCTAGTTGAGCCGCGGAGCGGGCCCGAGCGGCAGCGGTCCAAGCGACATCCGGCCATTGCTGAAGGTCACTGGTAATTTCAAAACCTCTGGATCAGCGCCGGATTTCGCCAGCACTTCGAGCCCGCGCTCGATCATGTCGCCCATCCCGGGCAGGATCAGCCCAACCGCTGCGAGCAGTTTAGGCAGCTTGCGCCAGTCTTCGATGCGAAAATCGATTTTGCCTTCGGCGTAGCCGTCAGAAGCGCGGGCAATTTTGCCTTCTGCTGAAATCTTGAGACTGCCCCAGCCCGCATGAAAGTCGTGCAGCGTGACCCCCTCGACGGTCGGGCCGGAGCCGGAAAAGTGCAGGTCGATCGGTGCGGAGAGTTGAACAGTGGCGTCAAGATGCAGCGTCTGGATGACTGCGCCAAGATCGGGCATCAGGGCGGTCAGGCTGGCGTCTGGTGCAAGGTCAGTTAGATCAAGCCCGACACGTTGACCATTTTTCTGCGTGGCGTCCTCGGCTACGGCAAATACCAGCGATTTGGCTGCAACGTTCCAGCCACGGTCAGAGGTCGCAGCCAGATCGTGACCTTCGGCGACCAGTTCCGCCAAGACAAGGTCCATCGAAGGGTGCAGGCGCAGGCTGCCTTTCATCTGGCTGGAATGCAGCATGATCTTCTGGTCCGGCGCATCGATTTCCTGATCGTTCGGAAGTGCGGTGATCAGGTGCCAGGGCTTCCACGTCATCAGAAAAACTTGGGCAAAAGGGGCCCGCCAGCCCCAGCCCGATACTGAATCGGCCAGATGCGGTTTGGTAACGGTCAGGTCGAACCGGCTTGGAAAACCTGCGACTGCGATGCCGTCGTTGGTCGCGGTGGTCCCGTGCGCGGCGCTGTCGGCAAACCATTGAGTGACGCCTTGATCAATCGCCCGCGAACCTACGAACCAATAACCACTCCACAACACGCCGAGGGCCAGACACACCCATAAGATCACCCGCATTGCAGCCCCTTTTCATCGCCCGCCCTCTGCTGTTTACAGGCCTTGCAAGATGAGGGCCAGCAGATGGGAAGCGCGATGTGGGTCTTTGGCTATGGGTCGCTGATTTGGGATCCGGGATTTCCGGTGGCAGAGCGGCAGGTGGCACGCTTGTCCGGTTGGCATCGCAGTTTCTGCATGCGATCGATCCATCATCGCGGCACGCCAAATGCAATGGGGCTGGTTTTGGCACTTGATCGTTTTCAGGGCGGCCATTGTGACGGGGTGGCATTTCAGGTTGCGGCAGGTGCTGAAGCGGGGACATTGGCCACTCTGCGAGAGCGGGAACTGATTTCTTCCGCATATCTTGAGGCGTGGCTGGATGTGACCCTGCACGATGGGCGGTCGTTGGCCGCGCTGACTTATGTGATTGACCCGGAGCATGCGCAGTATTGCAGCCTTACGCTCGGCGAACAGGCGCAGATCATTGCCAGCGCCGTCGGTGGACGCGGTCCGAACCGGGACTATCTGTTCAGCACGGCCAGGCACCTGTCAGAACTCGGTATCGCAGACCCCGATTTAGACTGGCTTGCCACGCGGGTCGCCGAACTGCCCGGTTGACGTCGTTTCGCTTGGCAGGGCGCACTTGCCTGCTATTGTTGTTGAAGAGCAGACAATCTTACCCAAGGTCCGCATGAAAAAGACCGAATCCACAACGATTTCCTTCAGCCAGCCGATCCGGCAGATCGTGACGATGCTTGTCGTTTGCGGGCTGGTCGGTTTTGGCATCTGGTTCATCAAGACTCAGGTCGAGCAAATCCTGAATACAAACCCGCTGCTGAACCTGTTCATTGCCGGGGTGTTTACGTTTGGCGTGCTGACCTGTTTCTGGCAGGTGCTGATCCTGATGCAGTCGGTCAGCTGGATCGAGAATTTCGTGAATGAGGTGCCAGGCACTGAAACGGCCCGGCCACCGCGGTTGCTGGCCCCGTTGGCGTCGCTGCTGCGGTCGCGCGGGTCGAAGATGCAGATATCATCCTCGTCTTCGCATTCCATCCTGGATTCGGTTGCAACAAGAATCGACGAGGCGCGGGACATCACGCGTTATCTGACCAACCTGCTGATCTTTCTTGGCCTATTGGGGACGTTTTACGGGTTGGCCACCACAATCCCGGCGATTGTCGATACGATCCGGTCGCTGGCGCCGCAGCCCGGCGAAAGCGGGATAGACGTTTTCACAAAGCTGATGGCGGGTCTGCAAAAACAACTGGGTGGGATGAGCACGGCGTTTTCGTCATCGCTTATGGGTTTGGCAGGTTCGCTGGTCGTTGGCCTGTTGGAACTGTTCGCCAGCCACGGTCAGAACCGGTTTTACCGCGAGTTGGAAGAGTGGGTATCGTCGATCACCCGGCTGGGGTTCGCATCGGGGGAAAGTGAAAGCGCGGGCGCGGATCAGTCGATGATGGTGCAGATTCTGGACCACATGGCAGGACAGGTCGAAGTGTTGCAGACCCTGTATGCGCAGGCCGAGGCCAACCGGGATTCTGACGTCGACAAGATGGGTGAGTTGACGCAGGTTGTAAGGCGGCTGGCCAAGGCGACCGAGGCGGGTGGCGGGCAGACCGAAGCGCTGAACCGGATTGTCGATGGGCAAGAGCGGTTGATCGCGGCACTGACCGGGCCGGAAAGCTCTGCCTATGTCGATGCGGAAAGCCGCATGAGGCTGCGGTCGATTGACGTGCAGTTGCTGCGGATATTGGAGGAAATCTCGGCCGGGCGGCAGGAAAGCATTGCCGATCTGCGGGCGGATCTGACGGCGCTGACGACCGCGATCCGGTCGCTGTCACGCGGCACGGTTGGGCGAGGCTAAGATGGGCCTGAGCCGAAATCGCCGGGATGGGGGGATGATCTGGGCCGGGTTTGTTGATGCGGTCACAACACTGTTGATGGTGCTGATGTTCGTGCTGACGATTTTCACCGTCACACAAAGCATGTTGCGCGACACGATCACCACGCAAGGCACTCAGCTGGATGCACTAAGTGCACAGGTGGCGCAACTGGCCGATGCTTTGGGGCTTGAAAAGGCGCATTCAGCCGATTTGACCGGACAGATCGGGACGTTGCAAGCCAGTCTGGGCGTTGCGCAGGCGCAGGGAGACCGGCAACTGGCGCTCATTTCAACGCTGAATGCGCAGCTGGCCGAAAAGTCCGGCGCATTGGCCGATGCGCAGGGCAAGATCGCCAGTTTTGAGGAACAGGTCGCGAGTTTGTTGGCGCAAAGGGATGCGCAGGCCGGGCAGATCGGATCCTTGACGGCAAACCTTGCAGATGTGCAGGCGGCAAAGGCGCAGGCGATTTCCGAGAAAGAGGCGTTGGATCTGGCCTTGGCCAAGGCGCGGGACGAGATCAGCGCCGATCAGGAGACGGCACGGCTGGCTGCGGCGCGGCGTGAGGCGCTGGAGGCGATGATCGCGGATATGAAAAAGCGGGCGTCAGAGGGCGAAGCCAGCCTGGCCGCGGCGCTGGCAAGCCTTGACGCTGCCAACGCGGACAAGGCGACGTTGCAAGCCACGGCCGCGGAGTTGCAGGCGCGGCTGGCGGGTAAAGAGACGGAGGTTGCTGCCGCCGACAAGGCCCGGCTGGCGGAGGCTGCCGCCGCGGAGGCTTTGCGGGTCAGGCTGGCCGGTGTGAGCGCGACACTGAGCGATGCCGAGAAGACACGCCTGGTCGATCTGGCGGCGGCAGAGGCTTTGCGTGACAAACTGAAGAATTCGGATGACCAGTTGACTGCGATGACGTTGGCGCTGGAAGAACAACGAAAGCGGGCGGAGGAAACCTTGACGTTGCTGGCGGCGGCAGAGGCCAGTGCCAAGGATGCGGCGGCGGCGGGGGATCAGAAGGCGGCGCTGTTGGCAGCGGCGCAAAAGGTGCTGACCGAAAAGGACCAGGACTTGCTGAAAGCCGCACAGGGGATGGCTTTGCTGAACCAGCAGGTTAATGCGTTGCGGGCGCAGCTGGGCAGTTTGCAGGCAATGCTGGACGCATCGGCGGCCAAGGATTCGACGGCCAAGGTGCAGATCGAAGCGCTGGGCAGCCAGTTGAATGCCGCCTTGGCGCAGGTCGCGTCAGAGCAGAAGAAGCGGGCGGATCTGGAAGAGGCAGAGCGAAAGCGACTGGCTGCGGAAAATCAGGATTTGTCGAAATATCGCTCTGAGTTTTTCGGTCAGATCAGCCAGCTTCTGGCGGGACAGCCGGGGGTTCGGGTGGTGGGAGACCGTTTCGTGTTTGACAGTGAGGTACTGTTCAATCCGGGATCGGCAGATCTGGCACCTGAGGGGCAGGTGCAGATCAAGGCGGTGGTGGACACGTTGAAAACGGTGGTGGGGCAGATCCCGCCGCAGATCAACTGGATCATCCGGGTTGACGGGCACACCGATAATATTCCGCTGTCCGGAGCCGGGCAGTTTGCCGACAACTGGGCACTTTCGCAGGGCCGGGCGCTGTCGGTGGTGAAGTATATGCAGTATTCTCTGGGTTTCCCGCCGGAGCGGCTGGCAGCGGCGGGGTTCGGGGAATATCAACCGGTCGCGGTTGGGGACAGTCCAGAGGCGCGGGCGCAGAACCGGCGGATCGAGTTAAAGCTTACGGAGCGGTAAGCGGGCGCTGTCCACATGTGGACAAAATTGTAAGATATTGAAATACAATGACTTTACGTTTTTTGTTCACCGATGGTTAACTTTGGTTTGCGAAGGAATGGTATTTGAGCAAGTGCGACCGGTCAGGGTGTGATCTGGACTTCTGACGCGATCTGGTCGATTTTTGTGCCGGCGCGCATCAGCGTGATCGTGCCTTGATAAAGGCCAGCCGGCCACGCGGGATCGACGCGGCGCTTGCCGTTGGCGCGAAACAATTGGGCTTGGGTTTTTTCGAGCGTGGCAGAGGTTTTCAGCAAATTGCCCTGCGGTCCCGTGATGGAAAACTGCAGTTCATCACCCGCGCGACCGCCAAAGACATAGGCCCAGAGAACGAGGCCCGGGGCGTTTGCGGGGAGCGGATGGGTGGGAAGGCCCGCTCTGATCTCGACGAATGTGGGCACGGCGGCTGTGAAGCCTGCGGCAAAGAATCCTCCTGGTTCATATGGAACGGGGGCCGCCCAGAGGTCCGGGCCGGGGGTGGTGGCGCAGGCGGCGGTCGGTTCGGGTTCGAACGGGTCGATCTTGGTCCCGTTGTGGCGAACGGTGAGGTGGACATGCGGGAAATCGGCCATGCCGGACTGGCCGACAAGGCCAAGTTTGGCGCCGGTTGCAACGGTGTCACCGGGCCTCACCAAAACTGATCCGCGGCGCATGTGACAATATTGGGTTTGCCAACCGTCCGCATGGTCGATGACGACCCCGTTGCCGCATTCTTTGCCTTTGGTGAAGGGTACGAAATCCTGCACGCCGTCGCGCGTGCCTTTCACCACACCAGGGGCGGCGGACAGGACGGCGATGCCTTCGCTCATCTCTGCCCGGCTGATCAGTGCGATGTCGGTGCCATCGTGGCCATCATAGCTGAGGGTGCCGCAGGTGAAGTCAGTGGCAGCGGGGCTGGCGTCATGATCAAAGTATTGCTGGATGTGGCAAGTCTCGCCCAGTGTACATTCTGCTGGCCAACTGAGTTCAAAGGCCCCTGCCGGTGTGGCAAGGGCCATGAAAAACAGTGCGGTTGTCCAAGTCACTTGGCCATGAGGAGCGGCGGCTTTTGCCCGGTGATGCGGGGCTTTTGCGGCTCCTCATAGGTCAGTTCAATCGCGTCATCCTTGACGCCGACATGGACCAGGCCACCCTTGGTCAGTTTGCCGAACAGCAGTTCTTCGGCCAGCGGTTTCTTGATGTGTTCCTGGATCACGCGGCCAAGCGGGCGGGCGCCCATTTTATCGTCGTAGCCCTTTTCGCCAAGCCAAGCGGCGGCCTCGGGTGACAGGTCGATATGCACGCCACGGTCCAAAAGCTGTGCTTCAAGCTGCATCACAAACTTTTCGACCACTTGCAGGATGACCTCTTTGGGCAGGGCGGCGAAGGCGATGGTCGCGTCCAGACGGTTGCGGAACTCGGGCGTGAATGCACGCTCGATCGCAGCGGTATCCTCGCCCGAGCGCTTGGCACGACCGAAACCGATGCTTTCCTTGGCATTGTCCGAGGCCCCGGCGTTGGTGGTCATAATCAGCACGACATTGCGGAAATCGACCGCGCGGCCATTGTGATCGGTCAGTTTGCCGTGGTCCATAACTTGCAGCAGGATGTTGTAGACATCGGGGTGGGCCTTTTCGATCTCATCGAGCAGCAACACGCAATGCGGATGCTGGTCAACGCCATCGGTCAGCATGCCGCCCTGATCAAAGCCGACATAGCCCGGAGGGGCCCCGATCAGGCGGGACACGGCATGTTTCTCCATATATTCCGACATGTCGAACCGGATCAGCTCCACGCCCAAAACGGAGGCGAGTTGCTTGGCGACTTCGGTTTTGCCGACACCGGTAGGCCCGGCGAACAGGTAATTGCCGATGGGCTTTTCGGGTTCGCGCAAGCCCGCGCGGGCGAGTTTGATGGCGCTGGAGAGAGCCTCGATGGCCTTATCCTGACCGAACACGACGCGCTTGAGCGATTTTTCCAGATCGCGCAGCACTTCGGCATCGTCTTTCGAAACGTTTTTCGGCGGGATGCGGGCGATCTTGGCGATGACAGCCTCAATCTCTTTGGTGCCGATGGTCTTGCGGCGTTTCGCCTCGCTGAACAGATGCTGTGCAGCACCCGCTTCGTCGATCACGTCGATGGCTTTGTCGGGCAGTTTGCGGTCGTGGATGTAGCGGGCGGACAGTTCCACGGCGGCCTTGATGGCGTCATGGGTGTAGCGCAGGTCGTGATGTTCTTCGAAATAGGGTTTCAGGCCCATCAGGATTTTCACGGTATCTTCGACCGAGGGTTCGTTAACGTCGATCTTCTGGAACCTTCGCGACAGGGCGCGATCTTTTTCGAAGTGCTGACGGAATTCCTTGTAGGTGGTGGAGCCCATGCAGCGCATCTTGCCGCCTTGCAGCGAGGGTTTCAGCAGGTTGGAGGCGTCCATCGCACCGCCAGAGGTGGCACCGGCACCGATCACGGTGTGAATCTCGTCGATGAACAGGATCGCGTCGGGGTGATCCTCCATCTCTTTGACGACGGCTTTCAGGCGTTCTTCAAAGTCGCCACGGTAGCGGGTACCAGCCAGCAGGGCACCCATATCGAGCGAGAAGATCGTGGCGTGGGCGAGGATTTCCGGAGTTTCACCACGGACGATTTTGAGCGCCAAGCCTTCGGCAATGGCGGTTTTGCCAACACCGGGGTCGCCGACCAGCAGGGGGTTATTTTTGCGGCGGCGGCAGAGCACCTGGATGCAGCGTTCGACCTCGGCTTCGCGGCCGATCAGCGGATCAACCTCGCCCTTGCGGGCCTTGACGTTCAGGTCGACGCAGTATTTCGACAGGGCAGAGTCCTTGGATTCGCCCGCTTCGGCCTTGGGGGTTTCGTGGTGTTCGTCGGCACCGGTGACCGGGCGCGGTTCGCCGAACGACGGGTCTTTGGCGACGCCGTGGGCGATGTAGTTGACGGCGTCATAGCGCGTCATGTCCTGCTCTTGCAGGAAATAGGCGGCATTGCTTTCGCGTTCGGCAAAGATTGCCACCAGAACATTGGCCCCGGTCACTTCGGTGCGACCGGACGACTGCACGTGGATCGCGGCGCGCTGGATGACGCGCTGGAAGGCGGCAGTCGGCACCGCCTCTGACCCTTCGACATCCGTCACGAGGGTGGACAGATCATCGTCGATGAAATCCACCAGCGTCTTTTTCAGCACGACCAGATCGACCGAGCAGGCTTTCATCACCCGGGCGGCGTCAGGTTCGTCGATCAGCGCCAGGAGGAGATGTTCCAGCGTGGCGAGTTCATGGCGGCGGGCATTGGCGAGCGCCAAGGCGCCGTGAATGGCTTGCTCGAGTGTGGTCGAAAATGATGGCACGTTGAGTGCTCCTGTCTTGCAGGTCTGCGGGCCCAGGGTGTTCTGGACGGGCCCGTTTCGACCGTGGCCTCATACCGTTAAGGATCGGTGTTATTTGGTAATCTTCAAGCCCTATTTGGGGCATTTTTCGTATTCCGAAAGGACCGTGCCCAAAAAGTGATTGTCCGGACAGGGCTTGGCGTCAGAAGTGGTCTTTTCTGCGACGGATTTCGGCGAACACCTCTGCATCGCTGGCATCGGGCAGGCCGACCGCCAGCTTTATATGGAGCAGACCGGCGCGGAGGAAAGGGTTGGTCGCCAGTTCGCCGGACAAGCGTGAGGGAACGGTGGCGCGGCCCTCTGCGCGTGCGAGGGTGACGCGTTCGATCCGGGCGGTCAGGGCTGAGTTGCCGGGTTCGATCGTGGCGGCAAACGCGAGGTTGGATGCGGTGTATTCGTGGCCCGAACAGATAAAAGTTTCGGGGGCAAGGGACGCAAGTTTGCCAAGCGAGGCCCACATGGTGGCCGGGCTGCCTTCAAACAGGCGGCCGCAGCCGCCCGCCATCAGACTGTCAGCGGTGAAGGCGTAACCGGAGGTCGGCAAGTGAAAGGCGATGTGGCCCATCGTGTGGCCCGACACGTCGAGCACTTGGGCCGTTTCCGGGCCAATCTTTACGGTGTCGCCTTCCACGAGGGCGCGGGTGAGCGGTGGCAGCCGGTGTTGATCAGCTTTGGCGCCGAGGACGGCGGCCTGGGTGGCGGCGACAAGTTCGGGGACGCCCTGAATGTGGTCGGCATGGTGGTGGGTCAGCAGGATCTGATCGAGGTGCCAGTTCCGGCTGGCAAGCGCGGTCAGGATGGGGCCGGCGTCGGGGACGTCGATGACGGTGGTGTGACCAGAGGCTGTGTCATGCAGCAAGTACGCGTAGTTGTCTTTGAGGCAGGCGATTGTGACGAGTTCGAGGGGCATGGTCTTCTCCGGTTTGGTCGCAGGGTGGCGTATCGCCGGAGCGGGCGCAACCGGTGAGGCGGTTGATCCAACGGAGCGGCAAGGGCCGCAGAGTCTTTGCCGCGCCTCTGGCCTGCGGCCAACCGGCTTGAAGAGCCTCCGGCGGGGATATTTATGAACAGGTGAAATTGGCAGAGTGGCTTTGGCGGGCCTGGCCGCTATGCTGTCAATTGGACTTAAGAACGGGGCGCGAAGTTTCAATGCATCTGGACGTGCTGGACCTGCGGAATTTTTACTATCGGACGCAACTGGGCCGGGTGGCGCAGCGCGCGATCCGTGACAAGGTGGTCGATCTGTGGCCACCGATGGCCGGGCAGACCGTGGCCGGGTTTGGTTTTGCGGTGCCGCTGCTGCGGCCCTATCTGGATGTGTCGCGCCGGGTGGTGGCGCTGATGCCGGGCCCGCAGGGGGTGATGCCGTGGCCGGTGGGCGAGCCGAATATCTGCACGTTGTGCGAGGACGCCTCTTGGCCGCTGGCGACCGGATTTGTTGATCGCCTGGTGGTGATGCACGGGCTGGAGACATCGGACAATTCCGCGGCGGTGCTGGAGGAATGTTACCGCGTGCTGGGGCCGGGCGGGCGGGCCTTGTTCATCGTGCCGAACCGGATCGGATTATGGTCGCGGCGCGAGGGCACGCCGTTCGGCTTTGGCCGGCCCTATTCGATCAGCCAGCTGGAGGCGGAGTTGAAGCGTTGCGGCTTTACGCCGGAACGCGGGCAAACCGCGCTGTTTGCGCCACCGTCGCAGGGACGGTTCTGGCTGCGGACTTCGGCCTTTTGGGAGTGGCTTGGGCGGTCGGCGCCGTGGCTGGCGGGCGGCGTGCTGATGGTCGAGGCGTCGAAGCAGGTCTATGCGCCGACGCGGGGCGGCTTGGGGGCAATGGTGCGACGGCCGCTACAGGCACTGGAGGGGATGCCCGCGCCGCAGCCGGTGCCGAGGAAGGCGTAGTGGTGCATCAAAGCGTTGCAAAACCGGGCTATTCTCTGGCGAGATTCGGCCTCGATTTGCCGCGACGGAAGCGCTTTGGGGTGCCAAAGCGTCGCACCTATAACGTGGGTCGCTGCGGGCCTCTGATAACGCTGTAAAAAACCTGCTCGACCAAGGTGCAATGGTTGGGCATTACTGGTTGCGGGGTTTGGGATGCTCTGTTAGGAACGCCCAAAATCGGAAGACGCGGACAAATCATGTGTGCGCCAACAGAGATCCTTGAACCCAGCGCAGGCCGGAAAATCGAGGATTAGACAGCGGAAGGGAAGACGTGTCCGAACCAGCATCCATCTCCCTCAGCATCGCCGGGCGCTATGCGCAGGCCTTGTTCGAACTTGCCAAGGAAGACGGCGGCCTGAAGGCGCTGGAAGCCGATACCGAAGCCCTTGGCGATGCCCTGAAAATCAGCCCGGAATTTGTGGCCATGATCGCTTCGCCGGTGATCCCGCGCGACGAGCAGGCAGCTGCCGTACAGGCGATTGCGGCCAAGATGGGCGTATCCGCGCTGGTTGCCAACACGCTGGCGCTGATGGCAGCCAAGCACCGGCTGTTCGTGCTGCCGCAACTGGTGGCCGACCTGAAATCGCGCATTGCGGTGGAAAAGGGTGAAGTGACGGCCGAAGTGACCTCGGCTGCACCGCTGTCGGCCGCACAGGTCAAGGACTTGATTGCCACGCTGAAAGCCAGCGCGGGCAAGGATATCAAACTGAACACCTCCGTCGATGAAAGCCTCATCGGCGGTTTGATCGTGAAGCTGGGTTCGACCATGATCGATACGTCGGTCAAGGCGAAGCTTGCGGCACTCCAGAATGCAATGAAAGAGGTTGGGTGATGGGAATCCAAGCAGCAGAAATTTCTGCAATCCTGAAGGACCAGATCAAAAACTTTGGCAAGGACGCCGAAGTGGCCGAGGTTGGCCGGGTGCTGAGCGTGGGCGACGGGATTGCCCGCGTCTATGGCCTCGACAATGTTCAGGCCGGCGAGATGGTGGAATTCCCGGGCGGCATCCGTGGGATGGCGCTGAACCTGGAAGTCGACAACGTCGGCATCGTGATCTTCGGGTCGGACCAGGACATCAAGGAAGGTGACGTCGTCAAGCGCACCAAGTCGATCGTGGACGTGCCGGTGGGTGATGCGCTGCTGGGGCGGGTCGTGGACGGTCTGGGCAACCCGATTGATGGCAAGGGGCCATTGGGCACCACCGAACGCAGCATTGCCGACCGCAAGGCATTGGGCATCATCCCGCGCAAATCGGTGCATGAGCCGATGGCGACTGGCCTCAAGGCCGTGGACGCGATGATCCCGATTGGCCGTGGCCAGCGCGAACTGATCATCGGCGACCGGCAGACCGGCAAGACCGCCGTGGCGCTGGACACCATTCTGAACCAGAAAAGCTATAACGAAGCAGCTGGCGACGATGAGTCCAAGAAGCTGTATTGCATCTATGTCGCCATCGGCCAAAAGCGTTCGACCGTGGCGCAGCTGGTCAAGAAGCTGGACGAGTCCGGTGCCAGTGCCTATACGATCGTCGTGGCCGCGACAGCCTCTGATCCGGCGCCGATGCAGTTTCTGGCACCCTATGCCGCGACGTCGATGGCAGAGTTTTTCCGCGACAATGGCCGCCATGCGCTGATCATCTATGATGATCTGTCCAAGCAAGCGGTCGCCTACCGTCAGATGTCGCTGCTGTTGCGCCGCCCGCCGGGACGTGAAGCCTATCCGGGCGACGTGTTCTATCTGCACTCTCGTTTGCTGGAGCGGTCCTCGAAGCTGAACGAAGATTTTGGTTCGGGCTCGCTGACTGCGCTGCCGATCATCGAAACCCAGGGTGGCGACGTGTCGGCGTTCATTCCGACCAACGTGATCTCGATCACCGATGGCCAGATTTTCCTTGAAACCGAATTGTTCTTCCAGGGCATCCGCCCGGCGGTGAACACCGGTCTGTCGGTGAGCCGCGTCGGTTCGTCGGCGCAAACCTCGGCGATGAAGTCGGTGGCTGGCAAGGTGAAGCTGGAGCTGGCGCAGTACCGCGAAATGGCGGCGTTTGCGCAGTTCGGGTCGGACCTCGACGCCTCGACCCAGCAATTGCTGGCACGCGGCGCACGTCTGACCGAGTTGATGAAGCAGGCGCAGTATTCACCGCTGACCAACGCGGAAATCGTCTGCCTGATCTACGCGGGCACGGCGGGTTATCTGGACAAGGTCGCGGTCAAGGACATTGGCCGTTATGAGGCGGGGTTACTGAAGCATCTGCGCGGCGCGGGCAAGGCATTGCTGGCTGACATCACCCTGAAAGACCGCAAAGTTGCGGGCGATCTGGAGAAAGCCATTCGCGCCGAACTGGACGCGTTCGCCAAAGACTTCGCCTAAGGGCAGGGGGATAAACGATGCCCAGCCTTAAGGACCTAAAAAACCGGATCGCGACGGTCAAGAACACGCGAAAGATCACCAAGGCGATGCAGATGGTCGCTGCGGCGAAGCTGCGCCGTGCGCAGGATGCTGCTGTAGCTGCCCGGCCCTATGCCGAGCGAATGACGGCGGTTGTCGCTGGGCTGGCGGCCTCGGTCGGCAAGTCTGACGGTGCGCCAAAGTTGTTGGCCGGTAACGGGTCAGACAAGGTGCAACTTGTCGTCGTGATGACGTCAGAGCGTGGTTTGTGCGGCGGCTTTAACTCTACCATCGTCCGGCTGGCCCGGGCGCGGGTTCTTGAGTTGGTTGCGGCGGGAAAGACCGTGAAAATCCTGACCGTTGGCAAAAAGGGCCGCGATCAGTTGAAGCGCGATTATGGCCAATACTTTGTCGGCCATATCGACCTGACCGAAGTCAAGCGCATCGGTTATGTCAACGCGCGTGACATCGCGCGAGACATTCTGGCGCGGTATGAACATGGCGAATGCGATGTGGTCACGCTGTTTTACAACCGCTTCCAATCGGTAATCAGCCAGATTCCGACGGCTTTGCAGGTTATTCCCGCCAAGTTCGAAGCGGCTGCGGCCTCTGCGGTCTATGACTATGAGCCCGACGAAGGCGCAATTCTGGCCGATCTGCTGCCGCGCGCGGTGGCCACGCAGGTGTTTACGGCCCTGTTGGAAAACGGCGCGTCTGAACAAGGTGCGCGGATGAGCGCGATGGACAATGCGACGCGCAATGCCGGCGACATGATCAACAAGCTGACCATCAAATACAACCGCTCGCGTCAGGCTGCGATCACCAAAGAGCTTATCGAAATCATTTCGGGCGCTGAAGCGCTCTGACGAACCGGAGAAACGACATGGCAAAAGCACCGAAAGAGGCCGTAGCGACTGGCAAGATTACTCAGGTGATCGGCGCCGTGGTGGACGTGCAGTTCAGCGGCGATCTTCCCGCAATCCTGAACGCGCTGGAAACCTTCAACAACGGTAAGCGGCTGATCCTGGAAGTGGCGCAGCATCTGGGCGAAAACACCGTTCGGACCATCGCGATGGACTCGACCGAAGGTCTGGTGCGTGGTGCGCCGGTCAGCGATCTTGGTTCGCCCATCATGGTGCCGGTTGGCGACGCCACGCTGGGCCGCATCCTGAACGTCATCGGTGAGCCGGTGGACGAAAAGGGCCCGGTCAACGCGACGGAATATCGTTCGATTCACCGGCTGGCCCCGACCTTCGCCGAACAGGCGACGGAATCGGTGGTCCTGGTGACCGGGATCAAGGTGATCGACCTTCTGGCGCCCTATGCCAAAGGCGGCAAGATCGGTCTGTTCGGCGGCGCGGGCGTTGGCAAGACGGTTCTGATCATGGAACTGATCAACAACATCGCCAAGGTGCACTCTGGCTATTCGGTGTTCGCCGGGGTGGGTGAACGGACCCGTGAGGGCAACGATCTGTATCACGAGATGATCGAATCCGGGGTTATCAACCTGGAAGACATGACGAAATCAAAAGTGGCCCTTGTCTATGGTCAGATGAACGAGCCGCCAGGTGCGCGTCTGCGTGTCGCGCTGTCGGGCCTGACATTGGCCGAACAGTTCCGCGACCAGTCGGGCACGGACGTGTTGTTCTTTGTCGACAACATCTTCCGCTTTACTCAGGCCGGGTCCGAAGTGTCGGCGCTGCTGGGTCGTATCCCGTCTGCCGTGGGCTATCAGCCGACGCTGGCGACCGACATGGGCCAGCTGCAAGAGCGGATCACGTCCACCAAAGCGGGGTCGATCACCTCGGTTCAGGCAATCTATGTGCCGGCCGATGACTTGACCGACCCGGCTCCGGCAACATCCTTCGCCCACCTGGACGCGACCACCAACCTGTCGCGTGCCATTTCGGAACTGGGGATTTACCCGGCCGTGGACCCGCTCGACTCGACCTCGCGTCTGATGGACCCGCAGATCGTGGGGCAGGAACACTATGACGTGGCCCGTTCGGTGCAGGTCGTCCTGCAACGCTACAAGTCGCTGCAAGACATCATCGCCATCCTTGGGATGGACGAATTGTCGGAAGAGGACAAATTGACCGTGGCGCGTGCCCGCAAGATCCAGCGTTTCCTGAGCCAGCCGTTCGACGTGGCGCAGGTGTTCACCGGGTCCCCCGGCGTGCAGGTGCCGCTGGACGTGACAATTGCCTCGTTCAAGGCAGTGGTTGCGGGCGAGTATGACCATCTGCCGGAAGCGGCGTTCTACATGGTTGGCGGCATCGAGGAAGTGAAAGCCAAGGCGCAGCGTCTGGCTGCGGCGGCGGCCTGAATCATGGCGGGAACCCTGCAATTCGACCTGGTCAGTCCCGAGCGGCGCCTCGCGTCACTTGCGGCGACCGAGGTGCTGATCCCTGGCGCCGAGGGTGACATGGGTGTGATGGAGGGGCATGCCCCGGTCATCACCACCCTGCGCCCCGGTGTGCTGCGGGCAACCGGCGCCGAGGGTGTCAAATCCTATGTCGTATCCGGCGGCTTTGCCGAGATCACCGGCACCAGCATTTCGGTGTTGGCCGAACAGGCCGTACCGCTGGAAGAAATGACGCCGGCGTTGATGGATGCGATGGTCGCGGACGCGACTTTGGCAGCAGCCGTCAATCCGGACAAAGATTCCGCCGACAAAGCAGTTGCTGATCTGCTGGCGATGCGGGCCGCTGCGGGACACTAGAGTGTCGCGCCCTTAAATCTGACGAGGAAGGGCCCCGAAATTGTCGGGGTCTTTCCATTTCCGGGCCTTTTCTTGACGAATTTGTAGAGTAAGTTGTTCGAATAGCCACGGAACAGTATGAAACGCATCACATCTGGCAGTTTTGGCATCCTGCAAGGCTCGCGTGTCCTGTTCTCGGACTTCGCGGATGGTGGCGTCATGTGGACCGGTCAGGGCGACCGCGAAAGCCGCCACATCATCAGCTTCAAAGAGGCGTTCAAGGCTCCGCCCATCGTGATGACCGCGATCGGGATGTGGGACATGGACCACAAACACAACTCTCGCGCCGATATCACCGCCGAGAATGTCATGACCACCGGGTTCCAGCTGGTGTTTCGCACCTGGGGCGACACCCGCGTGGCCCGGGTCCGGGCGGATTGGACGGCGATAGGTCCGGTCAAGGATGATGACGACTGGGATGTGGGGTGAAGATGCGCGGGTTGGAAGCATGGTGGTCGCGGCCGGGCTGGATCGCATCTATGAAAACCCACGCGCTGCGCGTCCATTGGCAGTAAACCACACCTAGAAAGACCGCCGCTACTGGGGTGAAGTGCGGAGGAATATAGTCGTTGTCCAGATTATGTTCGGGCTAGGAATTGCCGCGGCAATTGTCTGGCATCCCGGCCTGCGCAGAGACCAGCGCTCGGCCCAGCATGAGACAGGTGCGCCAAACCTCGGATAACGGGCGCTCAGGGCCGTTGATACATGCCTTCGTAGATCGGCACCAAGGTGTCCGTTTCAAACAATGACGACACCGAAGTGCCGTTCCAGATATTCAGGATGGCTTGCGCGAAAATCGGGGCGGTCGGGATGATGCGAATGTTTTTCGCGGCCCGCACCTGATCGGTTGGTTCGATGCTGTCGGTGATGACCAGCGATTTCAGCATCGAGGTTTCCACCCGTTCGACTGCACCATTCGACAGGACACCGTGGGTGATATAGGCGTGAACTTCGGTCGCGCCGTTTTCCATCAGCAGTGCCGCGGCTTTGCACAGGGTTCCGGCAGTGTCGGCAATGTCATCGACGATGATGCATTTTTTGCCGGCAACGGAGCCGATGATCGTCATCTCGGCCACTTCGCCAGCTTTTTCACGGCGTTTGTCGACGATGGCGAGCGGAGCGTTGATCCGTTTGGCGAGCTCTCGGGCGCGGGCCACGCCGCCGACATCGGGCGAGACGACCATCAGGTCGGTCATCTGGCCCTTGAAATTGTGTTCGATGTCCAGCGCGAAAATCGGCGATGCATAAAGGTTGTCGACCGGGATATCGAAGAAGCCCTGAATTTGTGCCGCATGCAGGTCAAGGGTCAGGACGCGGTCAATGCCGGCCTCGGCAATCATGTTGGCCACCAGTTTCGCGGTAATCGGTGTGCGGGCCTTGGCGCGGCGGTCCTGTCTGGCATAGCCGAAGTACGGGATCACGGCGGTGATGCGGTTGGCTGAAGATCGGCGCAGCGCATCAGAAATAATCAGCAGTTCCATAAGGTTGTCATTGGCAGGGTTCGAGGTGGGCTGGATGATGTACATATCTTCGCCGCGCACATTTTCGTACACCTCTACGAAAATCTCCTGATCGTTGAAGCGTTCGACGCGCGCCTCGACCAGGTTCACCGACATGCCGCGATGCATAGACATCCGGCGCGCGATGGCCTTGGCAAGGGTGAGGTTCGCGTTGCCGGAAATCAGTTTCGGCTCGGTGATGGCTGCCATGGGTGGAGATCCTCGGGCTGTGCAGGAGGGATTCGAAGCGTTGACACCGCTTATCACCCGGTTAGGGTCTGCGCAAACAGCGGGCGGCTTGGGGCGAGAAAATGGTGCAGGTCGACTACTTCTTCGCAACGATTTCCCCGTTCTGCTATTTGGCTGGCAATCGGCTGGAAGTGATTGCGGCACGGCATGGGGCAACGGTACGTTACATCCCGATCAACGCGCCTGCGCTTTTTCCGCGCACGGGCGGGCAGGTGCTGGTCGACCGCCACGAGAGCCGCAAAGAATACCGGTTGCAGGAACTGCGGCGTTGGTCGAAGCGGCTGGAGATGAAGCTGGACATGCGGCCCGCCTATTTCCCCGCCAATCCCGCACCTTCGTCTTATGCGATCATTTC
Source organism: Rhodobacterales bacterium (assembly GCA_025362795.1). Classification (GTDB taxonomy): domain Bacteria; phylum Pseudomonadota; class Alphaproteobacteria; order Rhodobacterales; family Rhodobacteraceae; genus Stagnihabitans. The sequence goes on from JANYFE010000016.1 coordinate 17,363, forward strand.
TGCGGCGCGGGCGGGGGGCGGTGATCTGGCGGGCTTGGTGCAGGCCTTTCCGCGAGCGGTCTGGGCTGAGGGGCGCAACATTGCCGAGGACGAGGTGGTCAAGACGATCCTGGCGGAGCATGGTTTTGACCCGGCTGTTGCCGACAAGGGCATGATGACGGCGGCGGACACCTATATGTCGAACCTTGAAGAGGCGGTGATGCGTGGGGTTTTCGGTGTGCCGTTTTACATGGTGGGTGACGAGCGGTTCTGGGGGCAAGATCGGCTGGATGATCTGGACCTTTATCTGGCCGGGAAGTTGTAAGTGCCTGAAGATTTGATTGCCGGACATCTGACCCCTTGGCGGATTTGGAACCGTGGGGGCGCCCGGCCGGTGTTGGCGCTGCATTGTTCGTTAGCGCATTCGGGTGCCTGGACCGGGCTGGCGTCGTTGCTGTCCAGCGTGACCGTGACCGCGCTGGATCAGCCGTCGCATGGGCGTTCGGCGGATTGGGACCAGCGCGAGGATTTGCACACACTGACCACACGGATATCTGTGGCGATGGCGGAGACCATTGCCGAGGACAATCGTGTTGATCTGATTGGCCATTCGTTCGGTGCCACGGTCGCGCTGCGGATGGCGCTGGAGCGCCCTGATCTTGTGCGCAGCCTGACACTGATCGAGCCGGTGGTGTTTGGGGCGGCAAAAGGGAGCGATGTCTATGACCGGTTCCGCGCCGGCCATCTGGCATTTGCCGAGCTGGTCCTGACGGGCAAGCGGGCCGAGGCAGCGGCGGTATTTCATGGTGTTTGGGGAAATGGGGAGGCTTTTGCCGATCTTCCCGACAAGACAAGCCGCTACATGCTGGATCGCATTCATCTGATCGAGGCGCAGAACCCGGTTTTGCTGGACGATTCGGCGGGGATGCTTCGTCCCGGTGCGCTGGAAGGCGTGGTGGCGCCTGTGCTGCTGATTGATGGCGCGGACAGCCCGCCGATCATCGATGCGGTGCATAGGTCGCTGGCTGGAAGGCTGCCGAATGTGCAGCGACTGACTGTGCCGGGGGCAGGACATATGGTGCCAATCACGCATCCAGACTGGATCGCTGCCGAGATTCAGGCACATCTGGACCAGAGCTAGGTCCAAGGTGCATGGCGGGGGATTTAGCGACCCCGGATCCCGGCGGAAGGTGATTGCCAGGATGACGCGTGGAAAGTCAGGCTCGGAGAGCGCTTAGCAGATTGTCAACGTCTTGGTCTGACGTGCTCCATGATGTGACGAGGCGGGCAGCCTCGCGTCCTTCTGGCGCAGGCAAACGGTAGTAGATCGCGCCTTTAGCTTCTGCCCGATCGTGGGTACCGCTGCGCCATTCAGTGAAAAGGATATTGGCATCAACCGGATGCAGGAGCCTTACGCCCGGACGGCTGCTGAGGCCTGTTGCGATGCGTGCGCCCATCACGTTCGCATGGGTCGCAAGGCGAAGCCAAAGGTCGTCTGTCAGGTAAGCCTCCATTTGCGCTGACAAAAAGCGGTGTTTGGAGAAAAGGTGGCCCCCCCGCTTGCGCCGCAGTTCGAATTCCCAGGCTTTGGCAGGATCGAAAATCACCACGGCTTCAACGCCGAGGCAGCCGTTTTTGGTGCCACCAAACGAGACAATGTCAATGCCGGCTTTCCAAGTCATCTCGGCGGCCGTTGCCCCGGTCGCGACCAGGGCATTCGCAAAGCGGGCGCCGTCGAGGTGGCACGGCAAGCCCTTTGCCTTGGCAAGTGCGGTCAGCGTTGAAATTTCGGCAGGTGTGTAGGTCGTTCCTGCCTCGGTGACGTTGGTGATGGTCAGCAGGCCGCGCTGGACGCCGTGGACGCCACTTTCTCCAATTCGGCCAAGCGCTTGGGTGAGCGTGCCCGGCGTCATCTTGCCATGATCGCCGGGGACCAGAGCGAGTTTTGCGCCAGAGTAGAACTCGGGTGCGCCACATTCGTCGAGGGCGGCGTGGGCGTCTTCATGACAGAACACGGCGGTCCAAGGTTGGGCGCAAAGCGAAATGGCAAGGGCATTGGCGGCGGTGCCGGTGGCAACAAGGTAGACGGCGGCGTCGGGGGCTTCGAATGTCTGGCGGATTTGCTGCCGCACGCGGTCCATTATGGGATCGGCACCGTAGCTGCGCGCATAGCCGTCATTGGCCCGCAACACAGCTGCCATTATCTCGGGCGCGGCACCCGAACCGTTGTCAGAGGCAAAGAACATCAGGGTTTTTCCTCGATCACATATTGGTCCCAGTCGTCTTCCGGCACCTCGAATTCCGGGGTGGTCCAGCCACGCACCGAGTTGCCGGAGGCATGGGTGGATTCGGGATCGCCAGTCAAAAGCGGATGCCAATCGGGTAGGCTATCCCCTTGATACAAAAGTCTATAGGCGCAGGTGCGGGGCATCCAGTAGGCGACGCGTGGCAAGGTTTTCGGGGTCAGACGGACGCATTCAGGGACGTATTGGTGGCGGGTTTCGTATTTGCCGCAGCGGCAGGTGGAGCCATCGAGCAGACGGCAGGCGATCGAGGTGAACTCGACTTCGCCGGTGTCTTCATATTCCAGTTTGTTCAGGCAGCACTTGCCGCAGCCATCACACAGCGCCTCCCATTCGGGGGCGGTCATCTTGGTCAGGGGAATAGTTTCCCAGTAGTGGGGGCGCAGCTTCATGGCGGTAAACTGGCGGAATTACGGGGGAAAGGGAAGTCAGGAAAGGATGTCGCGGGCGCGGGCGCAATCTGCGGCCATTTGCGTGAGGAGGGCGGGGAGACCGTCGAATTTCAGTTCGGGGCGCAGATAGTCCACCAGGGCAACGGACACGTGGTGTCCATAAAGATCGCCATTAAAATCAAGCAGGTAGGTTTCCAGATTGGGGCGATTTTCGCCGAACATCGGCCGGACACCAAGGCTGGCAGCGCCCATGTACTGGCCTTGCTGCGGGCCGGTCAGGACGGTAACGCGGACGGCGTAGACGCCGAATTTGGGCAGATGCAAGCCGTCAATCGACATGTTGGCGGTCGGATAGCCCAGTTCGCGACCACGCTTTTCGCCGTGGATAACCTCTCCTTCAATGCGGTGCCAGTGACCGAGCATCGCGGCGGCGCCACGCGGATGGCCGTCTGTCAGGGCCTGCCGGATCGCGGTGGAGGAAATGTCCTGATCCGCAATCTGGATCAGGGTGGCGATGGTGGTTCGGAATCCGTGTTTTAAACCAATGGCTTGCAGGTCTGACGCGGTGCCGCTGCGGCCTTTGCCGAAACGGAAGTCGGAGCCGATCACGACATGGGACAGGCCGAGGCCTTGAGCCAGAACGTCACGGGCGAAGGCTTCGGGGGTGAGCGAGGCGAGGGAATTCCCGAACGGGAGTTCGTAAAGGTGCTGGACGCCCAGTTTGGCAAGGCGATTGGCGCGGGCTTCGGCGTTCATCAGGCGGAAGGCGGGGGCGTGGGGGGCGAAGAATTGACGGGGGTGGGGTTCGAAGGTCACGACGCCGAGCGGAGCATCGGTGCGGGCGAGATCTATGACGGCCTGATGACCAAGGTGGACGCCGTCGAAATTGCCCAGTGCGGCGGAGGCACCGCGCGCCGATGGGTCAAGCCCCTGCCAGTGTTGATGAATTTGCATCTGCGCTACCGCAGCTTGCCGATGGCGTAGGGGGTGGAGATCAGGCGGGCGGTCAACCAGCTTTCCAGCAAGTCCTTGTTCGGGTTGTAGAAATCAGGCCCGAAGTCGGCCGCGGAGATACCGCCGGTTACAAAAAGCGTGTCGATGTCTTCGGACAGACCGCCCTGAATGTCGGTGGTAACTCCGTCACCGACAGCAAGGATTTTGCAATCTTTTCCGCCGGTTAGCGCATCCAGCCGGCGGCGGGCGAGGTCGTAGATCGGGGGGTGAGGTTTGCCGAAATAGAGGACACTGCCGCCCAGTTTTTCATAGGCCTCGGCCAAAGCGCCGGCGCAGTAAAGGCGCTGGTGGCCCATGTCGACGATGATATCCGGGTTGGCGCAGAGCATCGGCAAGCCGTTGATCTTGCACTGTAAAAGCGCCGCGCGGTAGTCATCTGGCGTCTCTGTCAGGTCGTCTTTCAGGCCGGTGCAGATGATGCCGTGGGCTTCGTTCAGCGGGACTCGGGTGATTTTGGGTTGGGTGGCGGCGAGTTCGGCAAGATCATCGGCGAAATCGGTGAAGAAAGGTTCATCCTTGAGGGCACCGATGAAATAGACTTTGCGGCCAACCGCCCCCAGGAGCATGGCGGATTGGGTGGCATCGCCGCTGCTGACCACCTCGTCCCAAGCGTCACGGGGAACGCCCATGCCGTCCAACTGTTTGACAATGCTGGACTTTGGGCGAGGTGCGTTGGTCAGCAGCAACACCTTGCCGCCCCTTGAACGGAAGGCTTGCAGGGCAGCGACGGCGGCGGGGAACGGGGTTTTGCCATCGTGGAGGCAGCCCCACAGGTCACAGAACACGGCGTCATAACGGGTGCCAAGATCGGCGAGGCTGGCGATGATTTCGGTCATTTTGGCCTTTCGGGGCGGCAAAACGGGTGTCTTTTACCCGTCTTGCCGACGTCTTCTTTGCGTCTATACAGATTGGCAGACTTGATTACAGCTTGAGTGCCGGGATGATCTGCTTTTTTCGGCTCATGATACCGGGCAGGACGACGGTGTCGCCGGTGACTTTGCAGCCAAACGACGCCTCTGCCAGCTGTCTGGTCAGATCGTTCGGGACGAGCAGCGTCGCTTCCTCGTTCAGGATGTCGATGATGAACAGCAACACCTGATCGGCGCCATCTTCTTTGGCAACTGCGGGCATCGCGGCCATCAGGCTGGCCTTGCGGTCGATCAGGATTTTCGGCGCGGTGGTTTCCAGCACCGAGACGCGCAGGTCTTTGCCAGCGACGGTGTATTCCTTGCTGTCCATCCGCAGGAGGGCCGCGTCGGAGAAGGCGGAGACGTCGGATTTCGCCTCGAACTGCTTGGTCGCAAGGTCGGGGATCGAGACGCCGAGGTCTTTGGCAAGGGCTTCGGCCACGGCGCGGTCATGCGGGGTGGTGGTGGGCGAGCGGAATTCCAGCGTGTCGGACAGGATGCAGGACAGCATCGCGCCCTTGATCGCCTTTGGGGCGCGGGCAAGGTCGCTGCCTATCAGGTCGTGCAGGATGGTGGCGGTGCAGGCCAGCGGGCGCATGGTGATGTCGATCGGCGTCTTGGTCTTGATGCCGCCGACCAGCATGTGATGGTCGATGATGCCAAGGATTTTGGCGTCATTGATGGAAGGCGGCAGTTCGGCGGGATTGTTGGTGTCAACGATGACCACTTTATCGGCGGCGGTGACGTCGGTGATGATCACGGGCTTGGCCAGGTTCCAATGGGTCAGCACGAAAGCGGCTTCGGTGTTGGGTTCACCCAGCAGGAAGGCTTCGGCGGGGGTGCCTTTGATTTCGGTCAGATACCACGCCCAGATGATCGGCGAGCCGGTGGAATCGGTGTCGGGGGATTTGTGGCCGAAAACCTTGATGGTCATGGGATGCCCTTTGAATAGCGGATTTTGGGCGGCTTATATTGGGGCGGGCGCGGAATGTCACGGGGGGGGATGCTTGGCTGGCACCCGGGGGTTTCACACCCCCGGACCCCCGTGGGATATTTATGAAAAGATGAATGGGGGGCGGGGCAATTTTAGTCAAATTGGCGGGATTGCGGGGGTGCTGCGGCGGTATTGGCGGGTGATGTGCCAGATGACGGCGGCGAAGACGATGGTGGCTCCCACGATTGTGGCGGGGCTGGGAGTCTCATTGAAGATCAGCCAGACCCACAGGGGGGCGATGGGTGCCTCCAGCGCGCCGATCAGGGCGGTTTCAATCGGGGCGATGCGGGTGGAGCCCAGGAGGAACAGCGCGAAGCCGAGGGTGGAATTGACGAGGCCGAAGCCAGCCAGGAGGAGGAGCTGGTCGGGGGCGGGGCTCAGGTTTTGCGCAAAGGGCAGGCAGCAGACGACGGTGAGCATGGCAGAGGTGATGCCTGCGGGCAGGGTCGGGATTTCGGGATGGCGGCGGGCGATGACGACCATCAGCGCCATGCCGATGGTCATGAGGAAGGCCAGCGCGTCGCCGGTCAGGGTGCCATCATGGCCCCAGCCGACCATGACCACGGCCCCGGCGAAGGCGGCGAGGCTGGCTATGACGGCGTCGCGGTTGGGGCGTTCGTGCAGCATGGCCCAGGCGAGGGCTGTGGTCATGAAGGGCACGACGGCATAGATCACCGCGACATGGGCGATGGAGGTCAGGCGAAGCGAGGTGATATAGGCCAGCATGCCCGCGCCGGAGATCAGGGCATAGAGCCAGCCTGCTTTCCCCAGATGCAGGAAGCCCTTGAGGCCCTTGGGGCCTTGCAGGGCGATGAGGATGCCCAGCATGCCGAGCGAGCCGAGCAGGCCGCGCCAGACGAGGACGGAGAACAGGTCTTCGGTGATTGCGCGGGTGAAGAGGCCTGCCGTGCTCCACGCGAGCGTCGAGATGGCGACGAGGATCAGGCCGAGCCGGTGTTCCGAAGCAGCCATCGGTTTCCTCTTTGTTCTGATGGTTCTTGGTTATTGCGGCGGGGTCAAGGGGGCGGGCGCTTTGGGCAGGGTCGGCCATTGGCTGGGTTCGTGGCCATAGATGAGCATCGCGCCGTGCAGTTTGGCGAGGGCGTAGAGGCGCTGGGCCGAGGTTGCGGCGGTGCTTGGGTCGGAAGCGTCAGGGAAGCCTTCTGCTGGTTCGGAGGCGCGGTTGATGGCGTCGGCGGCCAGCAGGAGGGCATGGGGTTTTGTAATCAGGACGGACAGGTGGCCGGGGGTATGGCCGGGCGTCGGGATCAGGGTCAGCCCGTGGCAGATTTCGGTATCCCGGGTGATCAGGCGGTAATCGGCGTCTGGCCAGTCGAGCGGGCGCCGGATGCCGAAATACAGCGGTTGCGGCTCGGCGCGTTCAGCGGCGGTGAGGGCGATCGGGCAGGTGAACAGCGGGAGAGAGCCGATGTGGTCGATATGGGAATGGGTGAGGATCAGCAGGTCGATGTCGGCGGGCCCGAGGTGCAGAAGGGCGAGTTGGCCCTGCGCGGTGTTGGTGGGGGTGAAGTCGCAGAGCTGACCAAAGGTGCCAAGGTTGTCGAGTGCGGCGGCTGCAGGGCCTTCGGCATATGCGGGGGGGAAGCCGGTGTCGATCAGGATATTGGCGCCGAGGTCGGTCTGGATCAGGAAGCCGGGGATGCCGATGCGGCGTTTGCCGGGGCCGACATCGAAGGTGCCGAAGTCGAGCAGGGTGACGGTTTTGACGGTGTGGTTCGAAAGGTGCATTTACGGGACCGGGATTTGGGTGATCAGATAGCCGTCCTGTTGCAGAAGGTTCAGCACGCCTGTGTCGCCGGACAGGTGGAGCGCACCGAAGGCTGCGACGATGGGGCCTTTGGCGGCAGCCTGTTCGATGACTGGAATCCATTTGGCGTTGCGGGCATTCATCAGGGCGTTCTCCACCAGCGCGAATTCGCGGTCAGCCTCGGCGCGGGTCATGCCGGGCAGGGAGAGTGCCTGCAGGTAGCTAAACTGCCAGAACAGGCGGGCTTCCCCGGCGAAATAGGCGTCGGACAGGGTCTGTGCCATGTCATCGGAGCCGCCTTCGCCATCAAGCGTCTGGGACAGCATGGTGATCTGATCGGCGGTGGTGAACTGGTCGAAGATGGTGAAAATGGTGTCGAAGGGTTCGAGTCCTTGTATGGGCAGGTTTTGGGCGCTGGCGAGGGCGATCAGGCGTTTGTCGAGGCCGTTTTCGGCGGCGGTCGGGTCGAAATTGCAGGCGGGCAGCGACAGGATGGCGGTCAGGAACACAGGCTTCATCTTGGCGGCCATGAAGGGTGGGATGCCACGGGCGGTCAGGGCAGCGGACAGGCGTTGCCAGTCGGCTTCGGATAAAGCCTCGGGCAGGGTGGGGCCGGAGGTGATGAGCATCCGCTGCGGTTCGCGGGCCATCAGGTCTGTGAGTTGGGCTTCTTCGCTGGGGCCAGCCTCGACCAGCAGGGCGGTGGCATTGGCCAGCGTGGGGGTGAGGGCGGCGACCGTGGCAGCGTGGCGCGGGTCGTCGAGGTGGTAGGTGCCGATGAGGGTGATGTCATGGGTGCCTTTTGTGGCGTGCCAGAGGTTGCCACGGGCGAAGGGCTGGGCATCGGTTGCGGCCCTGAGCGCCGCAAGGTCGGCGGGGGGGAGGGCGGCGATGAGGTTGTGGCCGGTGCATTCGGCATGGGCCGGGAGGGACAGGAGGAGGAGGGCTATGAGGGGGCGGAGCATTGGGTTCCGGGGGTTGGGGTGAGGGCAGGGTGGCAGGTTTTTGGGGGGAGGGGAATGGGGAGGCGGAGGGAGCCTCCGGCGGGGATATTTGAGGGACAGATGAATGGGGGGGCTGTTGAGCGGGTCGCGCGCGTCTGTGGTTTGGTATGAGCATACGGTGGTGGCGGCGGAGCGCGGGGCGATTTTGGTGACGCTGACGGGGTGAGGGCGTATTTCACGGCGTTTGGTTTGTAGGGACAACCGTGCGCTCAGTTATTGAAGAAGTTTGATCGTGAAGGACATTCTGCCATGTGATTCCCAGCCCAAAAGTTCGCCAAATTTTCGACTAACATGGTTTTTGGCCCAAACATGCCCTTCAAATACGTCGAAGGCAACCAAGAGGTCATCCGTAATCCTTAGGTAGTCTTCAATTGAGCCTTTGATACTCTCGCCCCGATGCGCAAGTCTATTCCTGTCCTCGGTGAAAGCATTAATAATGTTCAATTCGGCAGTTATTGCGGCCCAATTTGAAAAATCCTGCTTGTCGCCGTGAATCTTTGGCAAGTAATCCCGCAGAATTTTGAATAGCGGGGGCGTCGGAGCGTACATAGCAAGCCAACCTGCAGCAGGCGAGCAATTTGAAATATGCTGTTTTATTCCCACCTCGAGGGCAGAGTAACAAATAAGAAGCGCACTTCGATGATTCTGGTCAACGATACTCTTCGCTTCCCGAAGAAGTTGATGCCCCAAGGGCTCTTGTATATCTGCTGTTTCCCATAGTCGGTTGAATTTCCGACGATCTTCTTCCGACCAAGTGATGCCTCCGATCGTTGACGTAAAAGGTGCTTGTCTTGGCCAAGGGACGGGCTTGTAATTATACTGGGTGGTTTTCCAGTAAAGATTAAAGCGTTGGTCTTGACTGTTCCGAATTTTAACAGACCCGTCGGCCTTTTCAACCCATCTCAGCAACTGAAGGAACCTTTCTGAATATTTTTCAAGTTCCTTGCCTATTAAGATGCATATGTCTTGTAGATCGTTGGGAAGAAAATCAGCCGTAGGGCTGTAGCCCGTTGCTATCTCTCCGCCCGACGTGATAACTTCTTTTTCGGCTCGGGCATATGGTAACTGAACTGGGCATTCCTCGGGTAGTATGATTCGTTGATCAATAAGGGATGCCACCACGAAATGTTGTCGATCTGTTACATTGTGTGAGATCTTTACTCGGAGTTCTAAGTTGCTATAGCCAAAGTCGAAGTCACCCATTTTGCCGCTACATCGGATTTCGATCTCTACCCCTTTTTCCGGATCAATAAAAATCAATCCCTCAGGGCGATGTGGATTAAAGACATACCCGTCTAGCGGCGATATATAGAGAAAATGAATTTGCTTCGTCATAAGCCTCTCTCGCGTCATTAGATGCACTTAAGCGTGATATTTACTGCTGTGCAATCCGCTAGTCCACTCTTAGATCATCATAAGTGCCTGGGGACAGTATTGGTTGTAGCGTTGGTTGGCCATTTCGAAAGCCGCACCGATCCCCCCCAGTTCGCCGCCCCGACATTTTCTCGCACCTCGGGTGTTGACTCGCGCCGCCTCAGCGACTAACTCCCTGTTCGTTAGCACTCGCCTTCTGTGAGTGCTAATCCCATCAATCCTGGAAACTCAAGGGAGTGTACCCAGATGGCATTCGCACCGCTGCATGACCGCGTACTGGTTCGTCGTATTGAAGGCGAAGACAAAACCAAGGGCGGGCTGATCATCCCCGATTCCGCCAAGGAAAAACCCGCTGAAGGGCAGGTCGTCTCGGCCGGTCCGGGCGCGCGCAAAGACTCTGGCGAGCTGATCGCGCCGTCCGTCAAGGCGGGCGACAAGATCCTGTTCGGCAAATGGTCCGGCACCGAGATCAAACTCGATGGCGAAGATCTGCTGATCATGAAGGAAAGCGACATTCTCGGCGTGTTCGCCTGAGTTCGTCATGCGGTGCGTGAGATCACGCACCCTACCCATTCATTCAAGGAGCTAAGCACATGGCTGCTAAAGACGTACGTTTTGAAGGCGATGCCCGCGACCGTTTGCTGCGCGGCGTCAACATCCTGGCCGACGCGGTCAAGGTGACTTTGGGCCCGAAAGGCCGCAATGTCATTCTTGACAAGTCGTTCGGCGCCCCGCGCATCACCAAAGACGGTGTGACGGTTGCCAAGGAAATCGAACTGTCCGACAAGTTCGAGAACATGGGCGCGCAGATGGTGAAGGAAGTCGCTTCCCGCACCAATGATGAGGCCGGCGACGGCACCACCACCGCCACCGTTCTGGCCCAAGCCATCGTCAAAGACGGCATGAAAGCCGTCGCTGCCGGCATGAACCCTATGGATCTGAAGCGCGGCATCGACATGGCAACCGCCAAAGTCGTTGCAGCGATCAAGGCCGCCTCGCGTCCAGTCAAGGATCAGGCAGAAGTCGCACAGGTCGGCACGATTTCGGCCAATGGCGAATCTGAAATCGGTCGGCAGATTGCCGATGCGATGCAGAAAGTCGGCAACGAGGGCGTGATCACCGTCGAAGAAAACAAGGGTCTGGAAACGGAAACCGAAGTCGTCGAAGGCATGCAGTTCGACCGTGGCTACCTGTCGCCCTATTTCGTGACCAATGCCGACAAGATGGTTGCCGATCTGGAAGACGTGCTGATCCTGCTGCACGAAAAGAAACTCGGCTCCTTGCAGCCGATGGTTCCGTTGCTGGAAGCCGTGATCCAGTCGCAAAAGCCGCTGCTGATCATTTCGGAAGATGTTGAAGGCGAGGCTTTGGCCACGCTGGTCGTCAACAAGCTGCGTGGCGGTCTGAAAATCGCAGCCGTGAAGGCTCCGGGCTTCGGCGACCGTCGCAAGGCCATGCTGCAGGATATCGCTGTGCTGACCGGTGGTCAGGTGATTTCCGAAGATCTGGGCATGAAGCTGGAAAATGTCACGCTGGACATGCTGGGCCGTGCCAAGAAGGTTTCGATCACCAAAGACAACACGACCATCATTGATGGCTCAGGCGTCAAGGCGGAAATCGAAGCCCGCGTGGCGCAGATCCGTCAGCAGATCGAAGACACGACCTCTGACTACGACAAGGAAAAACTGCAAGAGCGCGTGGCCAAACTGGCTGGCGGTGTTGCGGTGATCAAGGTCGGCGGCATGACCGAGATCGAAGTGAAAGAGCGCAAAGACCGCGTTGACGACGCTTTGAACGCGACCCGTGCGGCCGTGCAGGAAGGTATCGTTGTGGGCGGTGGTGTGGCCTTGATGCAGGCTGCGTCCGCGCTGGACGGCCTCAAGGGTGCAAACTCCGATCAGGACGCTGGCATTCAGATCGTCCGTCGTTCGCTGGAAGCACCGCTGCGTCAGATCGCGCAAAACGCGGGCGTTGACGGCGCTGTTGTGGCCGGCAAGGTTCGCGAGTCGAAAGACAAGACCTTTGGCTTCAATGCGCAGACGGAAGAATATGGCGACATGTTCTCGTTCGGCGTCATCGATCCGGCCAAGGTTGTGCGCGTGGCCCTGGAAGATGCCGCGTCCATCGCGGGCCTCTTGATCACCACCGAAGCCATGATCGCGGACCGTCCGGAGCCCAAGTCGGGTGGCCAGGGCGGCGGCGGCATGGGCGGAATGGGCGGCATGGACGGGATGATGTAATCATCTGATCCAAGCAGGATTGAAGGAGGGCTCCGGTGACGGGGCCCTTTTTCGTTTGTAGTGTCGGATCGGAGAAACTAGCCTTGGGTCATGAGCAAGGCCGTATTCATCGCCTCGTCCCATTCGAGCTACAAAGATAGCCGGGGCGAGGTTTATCACTTCCCCAACAGCTACCTGTCGCGTGTTGCCCGAGTGGTGGGCGACTGGGCCATATTTTATCAGGGCAGACGAGGCGGGGAGACCGGCTATTATTCGGTGCAGCGGGTCGAAAAAGTTGTCCCGGACCCAGTCGATGACAGCCGCAGCTATGCCGTTCTTGATCGTGGATCGGAGTTGAGTTTCGAGCGCCCGGTGCCGCGATTTCGGCCAGATGGCACGCCCTATGAGACGGGACTGCCCTTGTCACGCGGGTCGAATACATCGTCGGTCAGGATCATATCGGAGGCCGACTTCGCGGCAATCATTTCGGAAGGGCTGCGAGAAGAGACAAGTCCGGATGCATTGCCGCGGAGTGGTCCGCTAGATGAACCAAGGTTGATAGTCCCCCAAAACCAATCGATCCCTGGCTTTGCAAGCCCGGATCAACAAGCGTTTTTGCCAATGCCTGGTGAAATAAGGCCGCTGGTCCTGAGTTCGCGTGCATTTCGGGACAGGGCATTTTCGCGGCAGGTCAAGCGTGCCTATGCGGGGCGCTGCGCCATGTCGGGATTGGAACTGCGCAATGGCGGCGGAAGGCCTGAGGTGGAGGCTGCGCATATCATGTCTGTCGAGGCGCGGGGTCCGGATACTGTGCGAAACGGCATCGCTTTGTCAGGCACCGTGCATTGGATGTTTGATCGGGGGCTCGTTTCGGTGGATGAGGACCATGGCTTGTTGATCGCCAAAGACAGCGTAGCGAGCGAGATTGCGGATCGCCTGTTGGTCCCAGATCGGCGACTTGTTTTGCCGCCCAACCCAGCGCACCAGCCACATCAGTCATATTTCAAATGGCACCGCGAGAATTGCTTCAAAGGGTGACGATATGACCTTAGCGGTTTACCATCCTGCGTTACGTTGCGAGGGCGGCAGACGGGACGCGCGGGCATCGGGGCTGCTTTTCATTTTCGGCGGGAGAGTGTGATGAGGCTGTTTCTGCTGACAGCTTTGGCGATGCTGGCGTTTGCGGCGAATTCGGTTCTGAACCGGATGGCGGTGGGGGCGGGGCGGATTGATCCGGTGGTGTTTGCGGTGGTGCGGTTGGCGGCGGGGGCTGGGATGCTGGCGCTGTTGCTGGTTGTGCGGCGCGGCATGGTCTGGCCGGGGTGGCGCGGGCGGGTGCCGGGGGTTTTGGGGCTGCTGGTATATTTGTTCGGGTTTTCCGGGGCCTATCTGGCGCTGGATGCCGGGACCGGGGCGTTGATCCTGTTTGGGGTGGTGCAGGTCACGATGTTTGCCGGGGCCTATCTGGCGCGGGAGGTGGTGCCGTTGCCGCGCGTGGCGGGGGCGGCGCTGGCTCTGGTTGGGCTGGCGGTGTTGCTGGCACCGAGCGGCGGGGCTTTGGGGCCGATGCTGCTGATGGCGGGGGCGGGGGTTGGCTGGGGAATTTATTCGCTGGCGGGGCGCGGGCAGCGTGATGCGCTGGCGGCTACGGCGTGGAATTTTCTGCTGGCTTTGCCGGTGGGGCTGGCGGTTCTGGTGATCTGGCCGGGGGCCTGGACCGTGCCGGGGGTGGCGCTGGCAGCGGTGTCTGGGGCGGTCACCTCGGGCCTGGGCTATGCGTTGTGGTATGCGGTTGTGCCGCGATTGGGGGCGGCGCGGGCGGCGGTGGCGCAATTGTCGGTGCCGCTGATGGCCTCGGCCGGGGGGTTCGTGCTGTTGGGCGAGGTGCCGGGGGCGGCGTTCTGGCTGGCCTGCGCGCTGGTGCTGGGTGGGGTGGCTTTGGCGAGTCGGACGCATCGCGCGGGGTGAGGCGGCGGGTCCAATTGAGCGCCAAGAGGCGCGTTGTCTTTGCCTCGCCTGCGGGGCGCGGCCCCTTGGCTCAGCGGCGCTGCCGCGCGGGCGGATATTTTTGAACAGGTGAATGGGTCAGAGCGGTTTCATCAGGCGGTGGGCGGGTTGGGTTTTACTGCCCAGGGTGACGGGCTGATTTTCGAGCGCCATGGTGAAGCCCTCGCGGGTCCAGAAGGCGTGGCCGCGCGGGTTGGCGGCGAGGACGCCGAGACAGAGGGTTTGCGCACCGCGGTGCCGGGCTGTCGATTCGAGGTGGCGGAGCAGGGTTTGGCCCGCGCCCGCGCCGCGCGCAGAGGGGGCGATGATCATCAGGCCGAGATAGGCATCTTGGGCGGTAGGGTAGCCGAAGGAGATCTCGGCGATGCCGATGAGGTCGGGGTTGAACAGGCCGATGCGGTGGCTGGTGGCGGGGTCGATGCCGGGCGGGGCGTCGGTGAAGAATTCGTGGCTGACCTCCGGGCCGGACGCTTGGCCGCGTTCGAGGGTGATGTAGTCGGCGGAGGCCAGAAAGAACGCCTCGACCTGTGCGCGATCGGTGGCGGAGTCAAGCGGACGGATCAGCATGGGTGATGGCTTTGATGGTGAGCGTGACAGGGCCATTGGGTTTGCGCCATGTGACCTCGTCGCCCAGTTGGGCCCCAAGCAGGGCGCGGGCGAGGGGGGAATGCGGCGCGATGCGGTGGCGGGTGGCGTCGGCTTCGTCTTCTCCGGTGATCTCGTAGGTGGTGGTCTGGCCGTGGCTGTCGGTGACGGCGATGCGGTGGCCGAAGGCGGCCTCGTGCAGGTCTTGGGGCGTGGTCAGGATCGCGGAGCGCAGGCGGGATTCGAGATAGCGGATGTCACGTTCGGCGGCGGCTTCGGGCAGCTTGTCGAGGCGGTCGGGGCGGGATTTCAGGGTGGCGAGGTCGGTCTGGCGGCTTTGCAGGCGGGTTTGCAGCGATTTCAGGCCGCGCGGGGTGACGTAGTTGGGATGGGGCGATTGCGGCAGGTCGGGGAGGGGATCAAGCGCGCCGTCGCCCTCGCGGGTGAAGGCGCGGCTCATCGGACCAGACGTTCCAGCGGGTCGTAGGTCAGGCCTTCGCCCCAGGCGGCCTGCGGCAGGGAGTCCGGTTTGAAGCGGATACGGGCCAGATCCAGATCACTGCGGCTGAAATAGCGCCGTTCGGTGACAACGCGGGCGGGGTCTTTCCATGCGACATCAATCGCGCCAGCGGTCACGGTGCAGCGAAAGAAGATGTCGACCTGATGAAAGCCGGTGACGGGGTCGTGGAATTCGTTGATCAATGCAGGGGCGCCGACGGTGACGGTCAGGCCGGTCTCTTCGTGCACTTCGCGGATCAGGTTGGCGGGCAGGGAATGGCCGGCATCGGCACCGCCACCCGGAGCGCACCAAAGGTCAGAGCGCCCGCCGGGATAGGCGTTGACCAGCAGCAGCCGGTCTTCGTGCAGGATCAGCGCACGGGTGGCAAGGCGCGGAGAGCGGTGTTTCATTCACGGCACGCTGGGGCCAAGGGGCGGCTTTGTCCACTCTATTGTCGCAGGCCTTGCGGGACGACCGGGCTTGGGGCAGATCTGGGGCATGGCTGCGGACAGATCAACCATTATATTGCTGCATGGATTGGCACGCAGCGAACACTCGTTCCTGGTGATGCAGCGGGCGTTGCAGGCGCAGGGCTATGGCGTGGTGAATGTCGGCTATCCGTCCACCACGGCACCGATTGCAGAACTGGTGGCGGTGGTCGGCAAGGCGGTGGCGGACAGCCCGGGCCGGGTGCATTTCGTGACCCATTCGATGGGGGGTATTCTGGCGCGGTTGTGGCTGGCCGAGAACCGGCCCGCCGACATGGGCCGGGTGGTGATGCTGGCACCGCCCAACAAGGGATCGACACTGGTCGACCGCTTTGGCGATTGGGCGGCGTTTCGCTGGTTGATGGGACCGGCCGGGCAGGAATTGGGGACGGGTGCGGGATCGGTGCCGCTGGCGCTGCCGGATCCGGATTACGAGGTGGGGGAGATTGCCGGGAACCTGGCTCTGAATCCGATCAGCGGGGCCTTCGTGCCGGGGCCGAATGATGGCAAAGTGTCGGTGGACAGCACCCGGCTTGACGGGATGACCGACCATATCGTGCTGCCGGTCAGTCACACATTCATGATGCTGAACCCATTGGCCATCGGCCAGACCCTGCGGTTCCTGGCGGCAGGCCGCTTTGACGCAACATTGACCCTGGCGGGGGCCGTGCGATTGGCTTTTGGCGGCGCGTAAGGCGCTTGCGCTGCGGCGGTTGCGGGCGTTTGGTGGCCGGGGCAATCGCGGGGCTGGGGCATTCGGAGGACAAGGCATGAGCGTGGGATATTCGGGGCTGGCCAAGGTGGTGTCGCGGTTTTGCGGCAAGCCCAGCACATTCTTGCTGGCGGTGGCGGTGATCGTGGTGTGGGTTGTCACTGGCCCGATCTTTGGCTTTTCGGACACGTGGCAGTTGGTGATCAACACCGGCACGACGATCATCACCTTCCTGATGGTGTTCCTGATTCAAAATACCCAGAATCGCGATGGCAAAGCTTTGCACCTCAAGCTCGACGAGTTGATCCGGGCCCTGGATGGGGCGCGCAATAACATGATCGATCTGGATCGGCTGTCTGATGCCGAGCTGGAAGAGCTGCACGCGGAGTTCCTGCATGTGGCAAAGATCACAGAGCAGCGCCAGCCCAGCGATCC
>JANYFE010000056.1 GCA_025362795.1 Rhodobacterales bacterium
GCCACAGTCAGCCCGGCTTCCTGCTCCTTGATCATCCCAATGATCTGCGTCTCGGTGAAACGGCTCTTTCGCATTCGTCTGCTCCTTCAGGGTTGGGCAGACTCTACACCAGACTGAGGGAACTTCCGGGGGGCAGGTCACCATCTCTGGCGGGGCTGTTGCCGCCTGCGGATTCTGCTAAGGCTGCGGCGGTAGTGTTGGGGAGTGCGACATGACGCATCTTTGGGTGCGCGCCGAGCAGCGGGCGCATGAGGAACGGGTGGGGCTGACGCCGGAGGGGGCTGCTGCTTTGGTGAAGGCGGGGTTGCGGGTGACGGTCGAGGAAAGCCATGTCCGCGCGATTCCGATTGACGGCTACCGGGCGGCAGGCTGCGAGATTGTGGTCGAGAACCTGTGGCCGGAGGCGCCTGCGGATGCGATCATCTTCGGGCTGAAGGAGTTGCCGGAGGACGGCACGCCGCTGCGGCACCGGCACATCATGTTTGGGCATGCGTTCAAGGGCCAGCCTGCCGGGCGGGTGTTGTTGCAGCGGTTCAAGGCCGGCGGCGGCGCGTTGTATGATCTGGAGTATCTCGTTGGCGAGGACGGTCGACGGGTGGCGGCCTTTGGCTATTGGGCGGGCTATGCCGGCGCGGCGGTGTCGCTCAAGTGCTGGGCGGCGCAGCAGCGGGGCGGGATTTGCGGCCCGGTGACGCGGTATGATGGCAAGGCGGCGCTGCTGGAAAGTCTGGCTGCGGATTATGCCGGGTTGGGGCGGCCAAGGGCGATCATCATCGGGGCGCTGGGGCGGGTGGGCACTGGCGCTGCGGACTGTCTGACGGCGATGGGGGTGGCGGTCACCAAGTGGGATATGGCCGAGACGGCGTCGGGCGGGCCGTTTCCGCAGGTGCTGGCGCACGAGATTTTCCTCAACTGCATCCTCGCGCGGCCGGGCTGTCCGGTGTTTGTGCCGGCCAGCGCCAAAACGGACCCAAGGGCGCTGACGGTGATTGGCGATATCGCCTGTGATCCGACCTCGGACTTCTCACCCATCAAGGTCTATGACCGGGCGACCGATTGGGATGCGCCTGCGTTGCGGGTGGCAGAGGTGCCGCCTTTGGATGTGACGGCGATTGATAATCTGCCGTCGATGCTGCCGGTGGAATCCTCACAGGATTATGCCGGGCAGTTGCTGGGATCTTTGTTGACGTTGGGGGCTTTGGACACAGACGTCTGGGGCCGGGCCAAGGCGGAATTTGACGCCCATGTGGCGGCGGTCTGAGGAGAAGATGATGATGACGATACACTGGTGTGGCACGGGGCTGTCTTCGGGGCCGGGACTGCGCAAGCTGATCAAGGCCGGCCACGCGGTGGTAGTGTGGAACCGCACGGTCGCCAAGGCTGAGGAAGCGGTGGGGGATATCGCCCGCGATATCCGGGCGTATTCGCTGGACGCGTTGACGGCGGCGTTGCAGCCGGGGGACGTCGCGATTTCGATGCTGACGGTGGATCACCATGTGGGCATCGCCAAGGCCTGCCTTGCGAAGGGCGCGCATTTCGTGTCGTCGTCGTACATCTCGCCCGAGATGCGGGCGCTGGACGATGCGTTCCGCGATGCGGGGCTGGTGTCGGTCAATGAGGTCGGGCTGGACCCGGGGATTGACCATCTGATGGCGCATGATCTGGTGGCGCGGTATCGCGCAGCCAAGGGCTATAACGCCGACAACGTGCTGTCGTTCCTGTCGTATTGCGGCGGTGTGCCGAAGATACCAAACCCGTTCCGCTACAAGTTCTCGTGGGCCCCTTTGGGGGTGCTGAAAGCGTTGCGGTCGCCGTCGCGCAGCTTGAAGAACTTCACCGAATTGCGGGTGGCGCGGCCGTGGGATGCGATCACGCGGTATGACGCGCCGCTGCCCAGCCCGGAGAGTTTCGAGGTCTATCCGAACCGCGACAGCTATCCGTTCATGCTGGATTACCGGTTTGATGAAGCCTGGAAAGTCCGCGATTTCGTGCGCGGGACGATCCGGCTGAATGGCTGGGCCGAGGCCTGGGCGCCGGTGTTCCGCGAGATCGAAACGCTGAGCGGGCCCGAGGGTGATACGCGGTTGGCCGAGATGGCGGCAGAGTTCGTGCGCGACAATTCCTATGCGCCGGGCGAACCGGACCGGGTGCTGCTGTTCGTCAGCCTGAAGGCGGAGCGCGAGGGGCGGATCATGTTCGACCAGACCTGGGCGATGGACGGCTGGGGCGATGCGCGCGGCACGGCGATGGCACGGCTGGTGTCGACCCCGGTGTCGATGGCGGTGGAATCGATCCTGAAGCGCGAGATTGCGGTGGGGGTGCATGCCGCCCCGCATGACCCGAAGCTGATAGACAGCTGGCTCGGGCAGGTGCGCGGGTTGGTGCAGTATATGGAGCGGATTGACCATCTGGCTTGATTTCTCGTAAGTCATGGCTTACGGTTAGTCATGGCTTACGATCTGATCCTTGACGCTTTGGGAGACCCGACGCGACGCCGGATATTGGAGGCGTTGCGGGCGGGGCCTATGGCGGTCGGCGATTTGGCCCGGACACAGGCGGTCAGCAGGCCTGCGGTGTCGCAGCATTTGCGGACATTGGAAAAGGCCGGCCTCGTCTTGGCAGCGCCGCTTGGCAACAGGCGGCTTTATGCCATTCGCCGAGAAGCGCTGGACGAATTGCGCAGCTATCTCGATGGGTTCTGGAATGAGGTTCTGGCGGCATACAGCGCGGAAATACAACGCAGATTTGGCAATTAGGGAGCGATGACATGATAGCGCCGCTGATCAAGACCATCGATGTGCCATGTAGCCAGAAGAACGCCTATGATGTTTTTCTGACCAAGATGGACAGCTGGTGGCCATTGGGAAAGTTTACGGTGTCGGCAATGACCGGAACCCCGGCACGCGCGATCAGGGTTGATGTCAGGGTCGGCGGCGACATTGTCGAAGTGGGTGGCGACGGGGCCGAAGTGCTGTGGGGCACGATCAGGGTGCTGGAGCCGCATTCAAGAGTGACCATGGACTTTCACATTCCGCGACCCGGCGACATGGTGACCGGGCGGCCTTTGCTGGAGCTGGACTTTGAAGCCCTGGGGCCGAGCCAGACCCGGGTGACGTTGACGCAGAGCAACTTTGAGGCACTGGGCGAGATCGGAGCCTCGGTGCGGGGTGGCTATACCTTTGGCTGGCAGGTGATTTTCGAAGGTGGTTTCAGGGTGGCCTGTGGCGGCTAAAGCGGGATGAGTTTCAACGGAATCGGCATTCACTGCCTCTCGCCAAGGCTCGAACGCGAATTCCGATGTCCTTGTTTCCATGAAAACTCATCCTGCCCTAAGCCGTGGGACGCCAAATTGCGCCTGCGGGCCAATGCCGTAATGACAGGCAGCGGGCGCGACGGTATGGTTGAACGCTGAACGACCCGGAACCGGGCGGCACAACAGGGCGCAGCGAGCATGGTCAAAGGGCAGGAGCACGAACATTCGGGCGGCGTGATGGACCGCTGGGCGATGTGGCGTGCCTTCCGCGTGGCGCCGGCGGGTGGCTTTGTCTCGCAGCCCGAACCGCGCACCATCGGGCTTTATGCCCGGGGCAAGCAGGTGCTGGCAGGGAATTTCGTCGCCTCCGGCCAGGTGGTGGAACGGCCCGGCGTGCCGATCTGGGATGTCAGCTTTCCAGATCCCGCAATGCGGGCGGAGGTGCATGGGTTCGCCTGGCTGGACGATCTGGCGGCGGTGGGCGACAGCAATGCCCGCAAACGGGCGCAGGGCTGGACCTTTGACTGGATCGCGCGGTTTGGCCTTGGGCGCGGGCCGGGCTGGACGGCGGACCTGACCGGGCGGCGGCTGATCCGCTGGATCAACCATGCGCTGCTGCTGTTGCAAGGTGCCGACAAGGCGCAGTCTGCGGCGTATTTCCGGGCTTTGTCGGCGCAGACCGCGTTTCTGGCCAAGCGCTGGCAAAAGGCCGCACCGGGGCTGCCCAGGTTCGAGGCGCTGACCGGCATGATCTCTGCCGGCCTGGCGCTGGAAGGGATGCAAGGCCATGTCGGGCCGGCGCTGGCGGCACTGGCGCATGATTGCGAGATCGAAATTGATATCGAAGGTGGGATTCCGACCCGCAACCCCGAAGAATTGCTGGAGGTGTTCACGCTGCTGACCTGGGCCGCGCAGGCTTTGGGCGAGGCGGGGCATCTGGCACCGCCCGAGCATCTGGCGGCGATGGAACGGATTGCACCGACCTTGCGGGCGCTGCGCCATGCCGACGGTGGTCTGGCGCGGTATCACGGGGGCGGGCGCGGCATGGAGGGGCGGCTGGACAGCGCCCTGGCCAATGCCGGGGTGCGGGCCCTGCCCTCTGCCGGGCTGGCGATGGGCTTTGCACGACTGTCGGGCGGGCGGACTACGGTGATCGTCGATGCGGCAGCACCGCCGGGCGGGCTGGCGGGGACCAAGGCGCATGCCTCGACCAATGCGTTCGAACTGACCTCGGGGCGCCGACCGGTGATCGTGTCCTGCGGGTCGGGTGCGCCATTCGGGCCGGAGTGGCGGCTGGCGGGGCGGGCCACGGCGTCGCATTCCACGCTGGCGGTCGATGGGTTTTCGTCGTCGCGTCTGGCGGGGGCGGCGGATCAGGCGCTGACCGACCGGGCCGAGGTGACGACGCTGCGGGTGATCGAGGGCGAGAACGGGGCCGGCGTGCATCTGGCGCATTCGGGGTGGTCGGCGACCCACGGGGTCAGCCATATCCGCGATCTGATGCTGACCAATGATGGCCGGCATCTGACCGGCATCGACAAGCTGTCGGCGATATCCACCCCGGAAAAGCGGCGGTTTGAACAGCTGATGGTGGACGGGCGGCTGAAAGGTATCAATTTCGCGCTGCGATTCCATATTCACCCCGATGTCGAGGCGCGGCTGGATATGGGGGGCACGGCGGTTTCGCTTGCCCTCAAAAGCGGCGAAATCTGGGTGTTTCGGCAAGAAGGTGCCATGGAAATGGTCCTTGCCCCCTCGATCTATCTGGAAAAGACTCGCCTTCGCCCACGCCAGACGGTCCAGATTGTGTTGACCGCCCGTGCGATGGATTTTGAAACACGGGTGGGCTGGACCTTGGCGAAGGCGCAGGATACTCCGCTGGCGATCCGAGATCTGGACCGGGAAGACCTATCGGCCCAGATCTGACCAACCGACCTGCGAGGGGACACCCGCATGACAAATCTCGTCCCAATCGGCCGTGCGCTGATTTCGGTGTCCGACAAGACCGGGCTGATTGACCTGAGCCGGTCTTTGGCGGCGCTGGGGGTTGAATTGATTTCCACCGGCGGCACGTCGGGCATGTTGCGGGCGGCGGGGCTGGCGGTGCGCGATGTGGCCGATGTGACCGGGTTCCCCGAGATGATGGGCGGGCGGGTCAAGACCCTGCATCCGAACATTCACGGGGCGCTTCTGGCGTTGCGCGATGACGACGAGCATCTGCTGGCGATGGCTGCGCATGGGATCGAGCCGATCGACCTGCTGATTTCCAACCTGTATCCGTTCGAGGACACCGTGGCCAAGGGTGCCGACCCTGCGACCTGTATCGAGAATATCGACATTGGCGGGCCGGCGATGATCCGGGCTGCTGCCAAGAACCACCGTTTCGTGACCGTGGTGACCGACCCTGCGGATTACGGGGCGTTGTTGGACCAGTTGCAGGCGAATGACGGGGCGACCGGGCTGGCCTTTCGCCAGAAGCTGGCGCTGGCGGCCTATGCGCGGACGGCGGCCTATGACACGGCGGTGTCGGGCTGGCTTGCCTTGCAGTTCAAAGAGCCGTTTCCGCGCCATCGGTCGTTTGCGGGAACATTGGCG
Organism: Rhodobacterales bacterium; assembly: GCA_025362795.1. GTDB lineage: Bacteria > Pseudomonadota > Alphaproteobacteria > Rhodobacterales > Rhodobacteraceae > Stagnihabitans. The sequence goes on from JANYFE010000056.1 coordinate 5,849, forward strand.
CAGGGGCTGCGCTATGGCGAGAACCCGCATCAGGCGGCGGCATTCTATACCGATGGCTCGCGGCGCGAAGGGGTGGCGACGGCCAGACAATGGCAGGGCAAGGACCTTAGCTACAACAATATCAACGACACTGATGCGGCCTTTGAACTGGTGGCGGAATTTGCCGCCGACGGGCCGACCTGCGCGATCATTAAACATGCCAATCCGTGCGGCGTGGGCAAAGGCGCGACCCTGCGCGAGGCGTATCTGCGGGCCTATGCTTGTGACCCGACCTCGGCCTTTGGCGGGATCGTGGCGCTTAACGCACCTTTGGATGCCGAGACGGCGGAGGAGATTGTCAAGATTTTCACAGAGGTTGTCATCGCGCCGGGGGCTTCGGAAGAGGCGCGGGCGGTGTTTGCGGGCAAAAAGAACCTGCGTCTCTTGACCACCAAAGCGTTGCCGGACCCACGCGCACCGGGGCTGGCGTTCAAGCAGGTGGCGGGTGGATTTCTGGTGCAGGACCGCGATTATGCCGGGCTGCCCGCGTCGGATCTGAAGGTCGTGACCAAGGTGCAGCCAACCGAGGCGCAACTGGCCGACATGCTGTTCGCCTGGAAAGTCGCCAAGCATGTCAAGTCGAACGCGATTGTCTATGTCAAGGATGGTGCGACCGTCGGGGTCGGGGCGGGCCAGATGAGCCGGGTCGATTCGACGCGGATCGCGGCCCGCAAGGCCGCGGATATGGCCGGGGTTTTGGGGCTGGCGGTCAGTCCAACGGTTGGGTCGGTCGTCGCATCGGATGCGTTCTTTCCGTTTCCGGATGGTTTGCTGACGGCAGCAGAGGCCGGGGCGGTGGCGGTGATTCAGCCGGGCGGGTCGATGAATGATGCAGCGGTGATCGCGGCAGCGGATGCAGCGGGCCTGGCGATGGTGTTCACCGGCCAGCGGCATTTCCGGCATTAGGATGGTGGGGGTGGCGCCTTTGACTTCTGGCAGAGCGGGGGTTTCACACCCCCGCACCCTCGTGGAGTATTTGCGCAAGGGTAAGGCGAAAGTTGAATCAACTGGGAAAGGGTGCGGGTTGTGATGAAGCTGCCCTTAGTCCCCGTGGTGGCGCTGGCCACGATTGCGCTGGATCAGGCCAGCAAGCTGGCGGTGGTGTTCGGGTTGGACCTGCTCAATCGGGGCGAGATTGATGTGTGGCAGCCCTATCTGGTGTTTCGCATGGCGTGGAACCGGGGGATGAACTTTGGCCTGTTTGCGCAGAACAGCGACATCGGCCGCTGGCTGATGATTGCGGTCGCGCTGGCGATTTCGGTCTGGGTCTGGCTGTGGGTGCGGCGCGAGATGTTGGGGACACGGCCACAGATTGCTGCGGGGTTGCTGATTGGCGGGGCTTTGGGCAATGTCATCGACCGGCTGGCGTATGGCGCGGTGGCGGACTTTCTGAATATGTCCTGTTGCAGGATCGAGAATCCCTTTGCCTTCAATCTGGCGGATGTTGCGATCTTTCTGGGGGCACTGGGTCTGGTGCTGTTTGCCAATGCCGCAGGCGGCGCGCCGCCAGCCGAAGTCAAGCCGGGGCCAGCCAAGGCCAAGTCGGGGCGAAAGACCCCGTGACGCGGCAGGGCGTTTGCGCTAATACGGGCAAAAGTGCAGCCCCCGAAAGCGGGCGTGCGGAATAGGGCAGGGGGGTCAGGGCGGATGACACGGGTGGTACTCGCAATTGCGGGCGCGGCGTTGTTGGCGCTGACGGCTTGCGGCGGTGGCACCAAAACTCCGCATCTGATGAACCTGCGCTCCTCGACCGATGGTCCGGACGAATTCGCCATCCTGCCGCCGAAACCGCTGTCAACGCCGCCTGATCTGGCCGCGCTGCCCGATCCGACGCCGGGGGGTGAAAACCGGACTGACCAGCACCCGATGGACGATGCGGTGCTGGCGCTGGGTGGCAAGGTTCGTGCGCCGGCCACCGGGGTTCCTGCCGCGGATGGCGGACTGGTGAACTACGCCGACCGCAAGGGGGTTTCGGCGGATATTCGCGGCGTGATGGCGGCCGACGATCTGCAGTTCCGCCGCAAGCATCCCGGCAAATTGCTGGAGCGGGCCTTTGGCGTGAACGTCTATTACAAGGCCTATCACGATTACTGGCTGGACGCTTATGCCGAACTGGCACGCTGGCGGCAGGCCGGGGTGGCGACGCCCTCTGCGCCGCCGCAAGACGCGGTGAAATAACCCTCGCATCCTGTCACAAGCGCGTGGACTGGGCTTGCATAGCACCGGCTGAAGCGTAGCTTGCGGCCAAGTGGTGTGGAGGGTTTGCATGCGGCGCTTGGGATTTGGGCTGGCTTTGACATTGGCGGCGTGGCCGGTATGGGCGGATACTGTCAGCACCTTCAAGCTGGACAATGGCATGGATGTCGTGGTGATCGAGGATCACCGGGCCCCGGTTGTCGTGCATATGGTGTGGTACAAGATCGGCGCTGCGGACGAGACGCCCGGCCATTCCGGCATCGCGCATTTTCTGGAACATCTGATGTTTCAGGGCACCAAGGATGTGGCGCCCGGCGATCTGTCCAAGATTGTGGCGGCACAGGGCGGATCGGACAATGCCTTTACCACGCTGGATTATACCGCTTATTTCCAAAGGGTTGCTGCGGACCGGCTGGGGCTGGTGATGAAGCTGGAATCCGACCGGATGCACAATCTAAACCTGACCGAGGATGACGTGACGACCGAGCGCAAGGTCATTCTGGACGAGCGCACCGAACGGACCGACAGCAACCCCGGTGCCCTGCTGTCCGAACAGATGGCGGCAGCGCAGTATATGAACCATCCTTACGGCATTCCGGTGATCGGCTGGCGGCATGAGATGGAGGCCCTGTCACGGCAGGACGCCCTGGACTTCTATCACGCCAATTATGCGCCGAATAACGCCATTCTGGTGGTGGCAGGTGATGTGAAGCCGGATGATGTGCTGGCGCTGGCCAAGCAATACTACGGTCCGATCCCGCCCTCGGACGCGATCAAGCCGCGCATCCGGCCAACCGAGCCGCCGCAACTGGCGGAACGGCGGCTGGTTCTGGCCGATGCACGGGTGGCGCAGCCGTATGTGGTGCGCAGCTATCTTGCAACTGAACGCAACCCGGGGGATCAACGGCAGGCTGCGGCGATATCGCTTTTGGCCGAATTGCTGGGCGGCAGCGGCACGACTTCGGTTCTGGCCAAGGCTTTGCAGTTTGACACGCAGCGCGCCGTCTATGCCTCGGCCAGTTACGATGGCGTGTCGGTGGATGCCGACACGTTCAGTCTGGTCGTGGTGCCGGTGCCGGGGGAAAGCCTTGCCGATGCCGAAAAGGCGATGGACGAGGTGGTCGCCAAGTTCATGAAAGACGGGGTGAATGCCGCAGACTTTGCCCGGATCAAGACTCAGGTGATGGCCGCACAGATCTATGCCCGCGACAACACCCAAGGTCTGGCGCGGGAGTATGGTGCAGCTTTGGCGGTGGGGCTTTCGGTCAAGGATGTGCAGGACTGGCCTGACCTCTTGCAAAGCATCACCGCGGACGAGGTGATGGCGGCGGCGAAGCTGGTCCTGAACCGCCACAATGCCGTGACCGGCTACCTGACCACCGAGGAGGCGGCGCAATGACTCTGTTTCGCAGCATATTTGTGCTGATCCTGCTGGCCTTGCCGGTGCATGCCGAGATTGCCATTCAGGAAGTGACCTCGCCTGGTGGGATCAAGGCTTGGCTGGTCGAGGAACATGGCATCCCGTTCACCGCGCTGGAAATTCGCTTTCTGGGCGGCACCTCGCTGGATGCCCCTGGCAAGCGTGGAGCTGTCAATCTGATGACCGCGCTGATCGAGGAAGGTGCGGGCGATCTGGACAGCCAGGGCTTTGCCACGGCGCGGGATGCGCTGGCGGCAGAGTTTCATTTCAGTTCCGATCAGGATGGTGTCGGGGTTTCGGCCAAGTTTCTGACCTCGAACCGGGATCAGGCTGTGGACCTGTTGCATCTGGCGCTGACCAAACCGCGGTTCGATGCGGATGCGGTGGAACGGGTGCGCGGGCAGGTTCTGTCAGGCCTCGCCTCGGACGCCAAAGACCCCGATTCGATCGGCGGCAATCTGCTGCGCAAGCGGGCCTACGGCGACCATCCCTATGGCACGGTGGGCGACGGCACGATGGATTCGGTCAAGGCGCTGAGCCGGGATGACATCGTGGCCGCGTTCAAGGGGTCTGTGGCACGTGACCGCATCTATGTCTCGGCGGCCGGGGATATCACGGCGGCGCAACTGGGCGCGATGCTGGACAAGCTGTTGGGCGATCTGCCCGCCAAGGGTGCCGCACAACCCGGTCAGGCCGTGCTGAACACCAAGGCGGGCGTCTTGCGCCAAGATTTTCCGGGGCCGCAAACCGCGATCAGCTTTTATCAGGCCGGCATCCGGTTCGACGACCCGGATTACTTTGCCGCAACGATCCTGAACGAGATTCTGGGCGGCGGCGGCTTTTCGTCGCGCCTGATGGACGAGGTGCGCGAAAAGCGTGGGCTGACCTATGGGATCGGCACCACTCTGGCGGATTTCGACCATGCCGAAATGCTGACCGGCTCGGTGGCGACGGCCAATGACAACGCGGCAGAGGCGATCAAGGTGATCCGCGATGTCTGGGCCGATGTGGCCAAGAATGGCGTCACCCAGAAGGAACTGGACGACACCAAGACCTTCATGACCGGGGCCTATCCGCTGCGGTTTGATGGCAATGGCCGGATCGCCAGCATTCTGGTCGGCATGCAGATTCTGGGACTGCCTGCGGATTATCCGGCAACCCGCAACCAGCGGGTCGAGGCGGTGACTTTGGCCGATGTCAAACGGGTGGCGGCCAAGTTGCTGACGCCGGATCAACTGGTGTTTGTGGTGGTCGGTGCGGCCAAGGGCGTCAAGGCGACCGAATAGCGAATCTGTGGCCTCAGGGCGGCTGACCTGCTACAAATGGTGGTATGACCCTGCATGACCCCAAGACCTACGATGCGCGCCCGGTGATCCGGCCTCTGGACGAGGCTGCGATCAACCGGATTGCGGCGGGCGAGGTTGTCGAACGCCCCGCCTCTGCCGTCAAGGAACTGGTCGAAAACGCGCTGGACGCCGGGGCGCGGCGGATTGCCGTGGACTACTCCGCAGGCGGCAAGGTACTGATCCGGGTCACGGATGACGGCCATGGCATGGCGGGCGCGGATCTGCCCCTGGCGGTGGCGCGGCATGCGACCTCCAAGATTGACGGGTCGGATTTGCTGAACATCCGCAGTTTCGGGTTCCGGGGTGAGGCTTTGGCGTCCTTGGGGGCGGTCGGTCGGCTGGTGCTGACCTCTCGCGCCGAGGGGCACGACGGCGCGTCCTTGACCGTGGCAGGTGGGCGGATGGCGGCGGTGCGGCCTGCAGCGGCCACGCGCGGCACCGTGGTCGAATTGCGCGATCTGTTCTATGCCACCCCGGCGCGGTTGAAATTTTTGCGGTCGGACCGGGCCGAGGCGGGCGCGATTGTCGATGTGGTGCGGCGGCTGGCGATGGCGGAACCGCATGTGGGGTTTGTGCTGTCCGAGGTTGCGGACGGCGAAGCGCCCCGTGTCATCTTTCGCGCCGAACCCGAGAATGGCGATTTCTTTGACGCGCTGCACGGGCGGCTGACGCGGGTGCTGGGGGCGGAATTTACTGCCAATGCGCTGCGGATTGATGTGGATCGCGAGGGGTTGCGGCTGGTGGGTTATGCCGCGCTGCCGACCTATTCGCGCGGGTCGTCGGTGCAGCAGTTTGTGTTCGTGAATGGCCGCCCGGTGCTGGACCGGATGCTGCTGGGTGCGTTGCGGGTGGCCTATTTCGACTTCCTGTCCCGTGATCGTCATCCGGCGGCGGTGCTGAGCCTGATCTGCGATCCTGAACGGGTGGACGTTAATGTTCATCCGGCGAAATCCGAGGTGCGGTTTCGCGAACCAGAGGCGGCGCGGTCGCTGATCATCACCGGGCTCCGAATGGCTTTGTCGGGGGCGGGGCACCGCGCGTCGTCCACCGTGGCCGATGCGACGCTGGCAGCGATGCGACCGGAAGCGCGGGTCTATCAGATGGACCGTCCGTCGCAGAACAGCCTGTCGCGGGCCTATGCGTTTCAGGCGCCGGGCTTTGCCGAGGCGCCGCAGGCGCGGGTCGAGCCGACTGTCGAGGTCGAAGAAGCCATGCCCTTGGGGGCCGCACGGGCGCAAGTGCACGAAAATTACATCATCGCCCAGACCGCGACCGGCATGGTGATCGTTGATCAGCACGCAGCACACGAGCGGCTGGTCTACGAGCGACTGAAACGGCAGATGGCAGAGGCCGGGATCAAGGCGCAGGCGCTGCTGATCCCTGAAATCGTTGAGCTTTCCCCGTCTGATGCTGCGCGGTTGCTGGAGGTTTCGGACGATCTGGCGCAGATGGGCCTGACCATCGAACCCTTCGGCGGCAGCGCGATTGCGGTGCGCGAGACGCCCACCATTCTGGGGCAGGTGTCGGCTGCGGCGCTGTTGCGTGATGTGCTGGACGAGCTGGCCGATCTGGGTCATGCCCAAAGTTTGCAGGCCCGGATGGATGCGATCCTCAGCCGGATGGCCTGCCACGGTTCGATCCGGTCGGGGCGGCAGTTGCGGGCGGAGGAGATGAATGCGCTGTTGCGCGAGATGGAGGCCACGCCCCATTCCGGCCAGTGCAACCACGGACGGCCGACTTATGTGGAGCTGAAACTGCACGATATCGAACGATTGTTCGGCAGACGATGATCCGGCTCTTCGGGCAGGTTTACGCGTGGAATGCCCCAGAGATACTGCTGCTGGGCGGCGTGACATTGGCGTTACTGGCGCTGCTTTTGTTAATCCTTCGCGCCGCCGGACGGGGTTCACAACCGATCATGCGGGAACTCGGCTGGCTGGCCAACCGGGTGCAGGGCCTGTCGGACGGGCAGGAACGACTGGCGGGCGGTCTGCATCATGTGTCAGAGGCGCAGACGGTCAGTCAGACGGCGATGCTGCGGCTGATGGAGCAGCGGCTGGCAGAGGTGCAGCGCGGTATGTCAGAGGCGTTGCAGGGCTCGTCGGTCCGGACAGCGCGCAGTCTGGGCGACCTGCATCAGCGGCTGGAGGTTATTGACAAGGCCCAGGCGAATATCGAAAAATTGTCAGGCAATGTGCTGGGATTGCAGGATATTTTGTCGAACAAGCAGACGCGCGGGGCGTTTGGCGAGATCCAGCTGCATGACATTGTCGGCAAGGCTTTGCCGTCTGATGCCTTCACCATGCAGGCCACCCTGTCGAACGGCAAACGCGCCGATTGCCTGATCCACCTGCCACAACCGCCCGGCCCGATCGTGGTCGATGCCAAATTCCCGCTGGAGGCTTACGAGGCGCTGCGCCGTGCCGAAACCCCGCGTCAGGTGCAAGAGGCGGCGCAGTTCATGCGCAGCAGCGTGCGGGCGCATATCCGGGCGATTTCGGAAAAGTACATCCTCGAGGGCGAGACGGCAGATGGCGCACTGATGTTTCTGCCGTCGGAAGCCGTCTATGCCGAGTTGCATGCGAATTACCCGGATGTCGTGCGCGAGGGTTTTGCCGCCAAGGTCTGGATCGTGTCACCGACCACTTGCATGGCGGTCCTGAACACGATGCGGGCGGTGCTGAAAGATGCAAGAATGCGCGAACAGGCCGGTGCGATCCGGCGGGAACTGGGCGAACTTTACAAGGACATAGACCGGTTGGGCGAACGGGTCGGCAATCTGGACCGGCATTTCGGGCAGGCGGCGAAGGATATCGAGGAAATCAAGATATCCTCCGACAAGGCGGGTAAACGGGCACGGCGGCTGGATAATTTCGACTTTGAGGAACTGGCGGCGGAACCGGCGGTTGTCAGGATCGCCGAATGATCCGGCATCTGAGCGCTGCCGATTACCGCACGATGCCCTGGGCCAACGGCCGCGGCGTGACGGTCGAGATGCTGCGGGTGGATCAGGATGGCGGACTCAAGTGGCGGTTGTCACGCGCCAGCGTGGTTGAAGATGGTGATTTTTCGATCTTTCCGGGGATTGAGCGGAACCTGACGGTGATTTTGGGGCCGGGGTTTGATCTGGTGGGGCCGGGGATCAGGCTGGCGGCGCGGCCATTGCTGCCAGTCACCTTTGCCGGGGACGCGGCGATCCGGGCAGAGGGCGTCACCGGGCCGTCGGACGATTTCAACGTGATGACGGCGCGCAGTCTGGCACGGCCCGAAGTGCGGGTGATGGATGCAGGTGATCTGCCGGCTGGGGGCACATTGGCGGTGTTTGCATTGGCCAAGGCAAAGGTCGCAGGGGTCGAGATGGTGCAGTATGATCTGATTCTGACGGATCAGGCGGCGCAGGTCGCGGGCTTGGTGATTGCCGTCCGGTTTAGGGGATAAGGTCCGTCAAATGACGCACCCTACTGTTCAAATCCGGAACAGCGGCTGCAGCAGTCTTGGAATCAGACTGATGAACCGCAGCGGGGCGTCGGTGGCGGCAAGGCAGATGCAGGGCAGGCCAAGTTCGGCAGTGGGCGTGTGTTCCAGATCCTGACCGGCAATCTCCAGATCGCCGGGGCCGAAACGGTCGGTCGCGTCGCGAAACGCGCCTTGCAGCACCAAAGTCAGTTCGGTGCCGCGGTGGCCATGGTCCGGCACCGCCTGACCTGCCGGAATATACAGCAACCGGGCGGAGGCGCTGCGCGACGTGGGCAGGATCGCCTGCCGCACGCCCATGCCAAGGTTGCGCCATTTGACGGCAGCCAGATCGCCACCGACATAGTCGACCAGCGGGGCTGGGAAGATGCCACGGGCCGCGACGGGTTTGGCAGGCGCGGGTGTGGTCAGCCGGGCCAAGACCGCGTCAAGACTGCCTGCGGCCATCGGCACCGCCTTGGCATCTTCGACAATCGCACCGCCCACCGTCTCGAACGCAGCAAGCCGGGCGCGGCAATCGTCGCACAGCGAGACATGGGTGGCTGTGACCAGCGCAAAGGCCTCGGGCAAATTGCCGGCCGCATAGGCCATCAACAGCGGGTCGGTCAGGTGGTGTCGGATGGTCATCATTGATTTTCCGTCAATTTAAGGCGCAAGCGGTCCAGAGCCAGCCTGATCCGCGATTTGATTGTTCCCAGAGGCAAGCCGGTTTCGGCAGCAATTTCGGTGTGCGACAGGTCGCCATAGAACGCCCGCTGGATCAGGGTCCGTTGCTTGTCGGGCAGGGCGGCCAAAGCGCGGCTCAGGATGCGGGTTTCCTCGGCAGCCTGATAAATATCGGCCTGATCAGGCTCGTCCTGCGGCCCCCAATTCAGTGCCTCGGGCTCCGGGCGACGGTCGCGGCGGGCCATGTCGATCCGGCGGTTGCGGGCGATGGTGTAAACCCAAGTGGCCACCGAAGCCCGCGCCGGGTCATACAAAGCCGACTTTTGCCATAGCGTCGCCATGACATCCTGTGCGCATTCCTCGGCCACGCTGGCCGGCGCGCCGGATTTCATCAGAAAGGCTTTGACCCGCGGGGCGAAATGCCGGAACAGCAGCGCGAACGCCGCACGGTCCTGTGCGTCGCGCACCCTGAACATCAGAGCCGCCCAATCTGCTGAATCGTCAGCCACTCTGAAATGGTCCCCCACGCCGTTGCATACCCGGCCAACATAGGGCGCGACAAAAGCGCGTCCATCGGCAATTGCAAAACTGGCGGCATCCATCAGCATGAAACTTCTACGCTTTGCTTTGCGTAACGGATCACAAGGCCACTGCGGAAAGATGATCCACAGACGGCCCCGCCGCGTATCACTGTCAAAGCAGCAAAGGACCAGCCTATGCCCTTCGAAACTTCTGCCCCGCCAGCCCGACGCATTGCCGTGATCGGGGGGGGGATTTCGGGCATGGCGGCGGCGCATCTGCTGGCAAGCGATCATGCAGTGGTGTTGTTTGAGGCGGATCGGCGCCTTGGCGGCCATGCGCGGACCGTACTGGCAGGCAAGCGCGGTGATCAGCCGGTGGACACCGGGTTCATCGTGTTCAACAAGGTCAACTACCCGCATCTGTTGGGCCTGTTCGAAAGGCTGGATGTGCCGGTTGTGGCCAGCAACATGAGCTTTGGCGCCTCGATCGGCGGTGGCTGGCTGGAATATGCATTGCGCGATCTGGACGGGATCTTTGCCCAGCGCAGCAATCTGATCAGTCCGCGCTTTTTGCGGATGATGCGGGACATTCTGCATTTCAACGCCAAAGCAGAGGGTGCTTTGCGGCCCGGCATGACGATGGGCGATTTGCTGGCGGCGCTGGGCACCGGAGATTGGTTCCGTGACTACTATATCCTGCCGATTTCCGGGGCGATCTGGTCGACCCCGTCGCAGGGCGTGCTGGATTTCCCGGCGGAAACCCTGATCCGGTTCTTCAAGAACCATGCGCTGATGACCGTCACGGCACAGCATCAATGGTACTCGGTGCAGGGCGGATCGGTGCAATATGTCAACCGGTTGCAGGCTGCGATGCAGCGGCAGGGCGTCGACATCCGGCTTGGTACCCCGATTGCCGGGGTCAAGCGCACCGCCGGGGGCGTGCTGGTGCGGGCGGTCGGCGGCGAGTGGGAGATGTATGACGAGGTGGTGTTTGCCACCCATTCGGATGACACGCTGCGCTTGTTAGCTGATGCGTCACCCGCCGAACGCGCCGCATTGTCGGCGGTCCGGTATCAGCCCAATCGGGCGATCCTGCATGCTGATGCGTCGCAGATGCCGCGCAGTCGCAAGGCCTGGGCAAGCTGGGTCTATACCGAACCGAAAGGTCCAAGGCCCGACCGCATTGACCTGACCTATTGGATGAATTCGTTGCAGCCGATCCCGCTGGATGACCCTCTGTTTGTGACGCTGAACCCCAACCGCCCGATCCGCGAAGACTTGATCCACGACGTGGTGACGTTTCGCCATCCGGTTTATGATCAGGCGGCGATTGCGGCGCAGGGGGCCATTCGGGCGACTAACGGGCAATCTTCGACTTGGTTCTGCGGCGCCTGGTTGCGCCATGGCTTTCATGAGGACGGCTTCGCGACCGCCGTCGATGTGGTGACGGCGATCAAGGCCCAGATTGGCCAAAGGGCCGCGGCATGAGCAGGGTTGATCATATTGCCGGTCAGACCTTTCATGGCCGCAAGGGCGCGGTGGCGAACGCGTTCCGGTACAATGTCGATTATGTCCTGCTGGACCCTGACATTGCCGTCGGGCCGACACTGTTTTCGCACAATAGCGGCAATCTGACCTCGCTGTGGGATACCGATCACGGCGGGGCACCAAAGGCGGGGCGTGGCGTGCCGTGGGTGCGCGAGGTTCTGGCGGCGCATGGCCTACCCGGCACCCGGATTGAACTGCTGGCGCAGCCAAGGGTGATGGGCCATGTCTTTAACCCGGTCTCGTTCTGGCTGATTTCCGATGCGGCGGGTGCCTTGCGGGTGGTGATTGCCGAGGTGACAAACACCTATGGCGACCGGCATTCCTATCTGTGCCACCGGGGCGACCTGGGGGCGATCACGCCAGAGGATCACCTGACGGCGCAGAAACTACTGCATGTCTCGCCGTTTCAGCCAGTGGCCGGGGGCTATGTGTTCCGGTTTGATATCAGGGCCGACCGCATCGGCATCTGGATCGACTTTACGGCGGGCAATGGCGGGTTGATCGCCACGTTGACCGGGCGTCGCAAGCCGTTGACCAACGCGGGTATCGTGAAGGCCTGCCTGCGCCGCCCGTTCGGGTCGCGGCGGGTGCTGGCGCTGATCCATTGGCAGGCGCTGAAACTGTGGTGGAAAGGCGCGGCCTTCCGGGTGCGCCCGCTGCCGCCACCAGACGAGGTGACGCGGTGAACTGGGCTGGCAAACGCTATTGGCTGGTCGGCGCGTCCGAAGGTTTGGGGCTGGCGCTGGCCCATCAGATACACGCAGCGGGGGCAAAGCTGGTGCTGTCAGCCCGCTCGCCAGAGCGTCTGGCCACCGCCTGTCTGGATTTGCCGGGGGCGCAAGCGGTGGTCTGCGACGTCGCCGACGCGGTCTCGGTAACACAAGCGGCAGCAGAGGTCGGCGCGGTCGATGGCGTGGTCTTTCTGGCGGGTGTCTACTGGCCGATGAGCGGACTGGCAGTCGACGCGGTGCAGCTGGAGGTGATGTGCAATGTCAATTTCACCGGCTGCGCCCGGGTGATCGGCGCGGTGCTGCCCGGCATGGTGGCGCGTCGGGCGGGGCATGTGGTGATCACCGGGTCATTGTCGGGCTTTCGCGGTCTGCCGGGGTCGGTCGGCTACAGTGCCAGCAAGGCCGGGGTGATGGCTTTGGCCGAAAGCCTGTATGCTGATCTGCGCGGCACCGGGATCCGTGTGCAGCTGGCCAATCCGGGCTTTATCGAAACGCGGCTGACCGCGAAGAACGACTTCAACATGCCGTTCCTGATGACGGCAGATGCGGCGGCGGCGGCAATGTTTGCCCATATGGACCGGGGCCGCTTCAAGCACAGCTTCCCAACCGTGTTTTCCTGGGTGTTCCGCCTGTCGCAATTCCTGCCGGACTGGGCCTATTACCGCCTGTTCGCACCTACCGCGTCACGCAAGCCATGAAAAATCCGTCCATCCCGCCGGTGTCCGCCCAATAATCCGGCCGCAACCGCAAGCCACCTTGGTCGGTATACCAGAAGTCGGGGACGCCCGCCAAAGTGGGCTTCAGGGCCCGCAGATCGGCATGGCGTACCAAAGCGGCGGCCAGTTGCGCCTCGCCTTCGTCAGGCAGCAGCGAACAGGTGACATAGACCAGCCGCCCGCCGGGTTTCAGAAAGGTCAGCGCCCGGTCAAACAGCTGCTCCTGCAATGCGACCAGACCCGGAAGGTCCGAACCATCCTTCCCGAACGGCAGGTCGGGGTGGCGACGGATCGTCCCCGTGGCAGAGCAGGGCGCATCCAGCAGCACGGCGTCAAACAGGGCGTCAGGCTGCCAGTGCAGCGCATCCGCCGTGACCAGCTTCGCCGACAGCCCGGTCCGCGCCAGATTTTCGGCCACCCGCGCCATGCGGGGACCGGAGATGTCCAGCGCCGTCACATCCGCACCACCTGCCGCAAGCTGCAATGTCTTGCCACCTGGCGCGGCGCACAGGTCCAGAACGCGCTGCCCCCGCACATCGCCCAGCATCGGCACCGCCAGGGCGGCAGCAGCATCCTGCACCCACCAATGTCCCTCGGCATAGCCCGGCAGCACGGAAACCTGGCCCTGCTCTTTCAACCGCAAGGATCCCGACGGCATGGCCCGCCCCTCGGGCCGCAGCGCCCCGTTCAGCGTCAGATCAAGCGGCGGCACCCCGGCCTGCACCGCCTCGATCGCGCTGACAGCGTCGCGGCCATAGGCGTGGACCATCGGTTGCCGCAGCCAGCGCGGCAGACGCTGGGCAGGCACCGCCAGCACAGCGCCCACAGGCACGGCCCTCAGCACGGCATTGATCAGCGCGGCAAAACTGCCGGTCCGCTTGCCGCGTTTGGCGATTTCGACCGCCGAATTGATCACGCCATGCGCCGCGGCGCCGTCATTCAACTCGGTCACGGCCAGCCGCAGGATGTTCATGATCTCCAGCGGCGGGGCCTTGCGCAACAAGGGCTGAAGCAAACGGTCCACCGGTTCGACCTGCCGCAAGACCTGTGTGGCCAGCCGCTGCGCCCGGGCGCGGTCCGCCGGGGTCAACAGTGCCATCGGCCCTTGTGCGGCCAAAAGGTCGGACAAAGGTTGCCCCTCGCCCATCACGCCCATCAGCAGGCCCAATGCCGCCTGCCGTGCCACCAGACCTTCTGCCATCGTCAACCCTTGCTGCTTGAGCGACGGCACTTATATGACTGGGGCAGGAATGCCAAGGAACGCCCGATGTCTGATCAGCCCGACGTGCCCGCCGCCGCAGTTCGCGCCCTCGCCGAGGCGGCAGAGCGCCGCAAACTTGCCAAACTGGCGCCTGCGCCAGAATTGGGCGGGCGCGACGGGCCGGAGCCGGTGCGCTATGGCGATTGGGAGAAAAAGGGCCTGGCGGTGGACTTCTAAACCCGACGATTTTTCTGCGAAAAATCCAGCAGAACGAATTCTCTGCGATAATTCAGGGCGGCGTTTTTCGCAGAAAAATCGGTCTGGCGTGATTTTTCGCAGAAAAATAGTGGGCTACAGTCCCAGCACGTCCATCATGTCATAGCGGCCCGGCTTTTGGCCCTGACCCCACAAAGCCGCGCGGAGCGCCCCCCGCGCAAAGACCTGCCGGTCAGTGGCCAGATGGCGCAAGATGATCCGCTCGCCGTCGGCCGCAAAGATCACGTCATGCTCGCCCACCACATCGCCGCCGCGAATTGCCGAAAAGCCGATGCTGCCCGCCACCCGCGCCCCGGTGATGCCATCGCGGCCCGATACCTTCGCATCCTCCAGCCGCACATTCCGCCCGGCCGCCGCGGCCTGACCCAGCATCAACGCAGTGCCAGAGGGCGCGTCGACTTTCATGCGGTGATGCGCCTCGACAATCTCGATATCCCAGTCGACATCCAGCGCCTGCGCCACCTTTTGGGTCAGACGGGTCAACAGGTTGACGCCCAGGCTCATGTTGCCAGCCTGAATGATCACGGCGTGATGGGCAGCAAGGTCCAACTTGCGGTGATGTTCGGGTTCCAGCCCGGTGGTGCCCACGACATGCACAGCGCGGGCCTGGGCTGCCAAAGCGGCAAATTCAACCGAAGCGGCGGGCGTAGTGAAATCGACGACGGCCTGGGCAATCGCAAACGCCTCCAGCGGATCGTCGGTGACTTTGACGCCCAAAGCTGGACCACCCATCGCCTCGCCCACATCGCGGCCGATCCACGCATGGCCCGCCCGTACGACGCAACCGACCAGCCGCGCCTTGTCTGACGCGGTGATCATGCCCACCAGCATCCGGCCCATCCGGCCCGATGCACCCGTCACCACGATCCCCGGCAGGTTTCCCATCGCACGCTCCCTTTTCACGCAGCCTTTACCGCCTAACGCGCCGTCCCGAAAGCCCGCCGTTGCAGCCCGCGTTATTTCGGCTTAAAGCACCGCGATGGCAAAAAACACCTCTTCCACCGGTCCGCATCAGCGCCAGCTTCGGGTTGGCGAGATGATCCGGCGCAACTTGTCCGAGATTCTGGCGCAAGGCGAGGTGCATGACACCTCATTGAACGCCATGTCGATTACCATTGGCGAAGTGGTGATGTCATCCGATCTGCGGGTCGCCACGGTGCATGTGATGCCGCTTTTGGGCGGGGCCTCGGTTACGGATGCCATCGCCGCGCTGGCCCGCAACACCTATCACCTGCGCCGGATGGTGGCGGGGTCGATGACGCTGCGCTACGCGCCGGAACTGCGGTTCCGCCCCGACGAGACTTTTGACCGGCTGGACCATGCGCGCAAACTGTTCGCCGATCCGCAGGTGCAGCGCGACATCGCCGCCAAGGACGAGCCAGAGGCAGAGCCCGGGGTCGAGTGATGCGGTTGCTGATCTTTTTGGGTGCTGTGCTGACCAGCCAGACCGCCGGGGCCACCTGCCGCGAGACCGCCTTCGAAGAGGTGCCCTATACCGTATGTGCTGCGCAATCCGGCGACGACCTGCGCCTGTTTCTGAACGGGGCGACTGGTGCCTATGGTGGATTTGCGGCGGTCGATGCCGATCTTGCGCCGCAAGGCCTGGCTTTGGCCTTTGCGATGAACGCCGGCATGTTTCAGCCCGACCTGTCGCCGGTCGGCCTGTATGTTCAGGATTTCAAACAGCTGAAATCGATCGTGACTTCGGATGGGCCGGGGAATTTTGGCTTGCTGCCCAATGGCGTTTTTTGTATCGGCGACCGGTTTTCGGTGGTGGAAAGCCGCAGCTTTGCCAAGACCAAGCCCGACTGCCGCTATGCCAGCCAGTCCGGCCCGATGCTGGTGATCGACGGGATGGAACATCCGCAGTTCCGGCCCGGCTCGGATTCGCTTCACATCCGCAATGGCGTGGGCGTCAGTGCCGATGGCAAGACCGCCTATTTTGCCATTTCGGATCAAACGGTCAATTTCGACAGTTTTGCCCGGTTTTTTCGCGATGCCCTGAAAACACCCAATGCGCTGTATTTTGACGGCTCTGTGTCGCGGCTCTATGCGCCGGAACTGGGCAGGTCAGGAGCCGGGTTTGGCATTGGGCCGATCGTCGGGCTGGTCGTGGCCAAGGGGGTGAACTGATGGCGCGAGGCAAGAAGGGCCGGGTGGTGTCGGGCTGGCTGGTGGTGGACAAACCGGCCGGAATCACCTCCTCCGCGGTGGTCAACAAGGTGAAATGGGCGTTTTCCGCCCAAAAAGCCGGCCACGCGGGCACGCTGGACCCCGCCGCGACGGGTGTTCTGGCGGTGGCGTTGGGCGAGGCCACGAAAACCGTGCCCTATGTCACCGATGCGCTGAAATGCTACCGTTTCACCGTGAATTTCGGGGCCGCGACGACGACCGATGATGCCGAAGGCGCGGTCATTGCAACATCGGCCAGCCGTCCATCAGATGGTGAAATTCAGGCGGCGCTGCCGGCGTTTCGCGGCGATATCCAGCAGGTGCCGCCGCAGTTTTCCGCCGTGAAAGTCGATGGCGAGCGGGCCTATGATCTGGCGCGCGGCGGCGAGGAGATGGACCTTGTGGCGCGCGCGTTGTGGGTCGATCGGCTGGAGATGACCGCGCGGCCCGATGCTGACCATGTCGAGCTGGAGATGGTCTGCGGCAAGGGCGGCTATGTGCGGTCGATTGCCCGCGATCTGGGGCGGGTGCTGGGCTGTCTGGGCCATGTCCAGGTGCTGCGCCGGGAATGGTCGGGGCCGTTCACGGCGGCACAGGGCATCAGCCTGGATGAGATCGACCGCCTGGCCAAAACCGACGAGCTGGATGGCTGGCTGAAGCCGCTGGAACTGGGACTGGGCGATCTGCCGGAAGTGCGGGCGACACCGGAAGGCGCGGTCCGGCTGGGGCATGGCAATCCGGGCATGGTGATTGGCACCGGCCTGACCTACGGCGACGAGGCCTGGGCGTCATATGAAGGTCGCGCGATTGCCGTCGGTACCTATCGCGGCGGCGAGTTGCATCCGGCGCGGGTGTTCAACTGACCTGATGCGGGGGCCGGGCTTGGCGGCCATCGAGGCCACCGCGTCTGGTTTGGCGATGGGCTTGCGGCGTGGCACAAGTTGCAGACAGGATGCGCCGCGCGGGGATATTTCCGGTCAGAAAATGGCGAAGGCATTGATCACACGACAGCACCAGAAGGGCGATGCGGCCAGTGTGGCGGTTTATTCGTCCTGCGAACGCTATCGGTATTTGTTGACGAGGGTCTGGGCGCAGGGGCCACGGGTGGGCTTTGTCATGCTGAACCCGTCGACCGCGACAGAAGTGCAGAATGACCCGACTGTGGAACGCTGTGAACGCCGGGCGCGGGCCTTGGGCTATGGCAGTTTTGCCGTCGCAAATATCTTTGCCTTCCGCGCCACCGACCCGCGCGTCATGCGGGCCGAGGTCGATCCGGTCGGACCGGGCAATGATGCGACGATTCTGGAACTGGCGTGGCAGGCGGACCGCCTTGTCTGTGGCTGGGGCAGTCACGGCGTGCATCTGGGGCGTGGTGCGCAGGTCGAGGCGCTGTTGCGCGGCACCGGGCGCCCGCTGCATCATCTGGGGCTGACGCTGGCCGGTGCGCCAAAGCATCCGCTGTATATCGGCTATGATCGCCAGCCGAAGCTGTGGGGCTAAGCCGCTTTCAGGATGAAATCACCGGCGGTCAGGCCCGCACCGCCCTGCACATTGGCCACCGCCACCCCGTCCAGCATGACGGTCGCATCGGTCGATCCGTCTGGCGTGTGCACGGTCAGTTCCGGCTCTGGGTGCTGGGCATGGTCGTAAAGAACCACCAGCGAATCCTCCTGCGGGTTGTAATCGGTGATCTGCGCCACCGGGTCGCCGTGATGGATATCGTCCAGCACGAACTGATCCGCGCCGGTGCCACCATTTCCGTAATCACCCGCCCCCAGTCGCAACAGGTCATCGCCCGCGCCGCCGTTCAGAAAATCTGCGTCATGGTCGTCGCCGCCCGCCGTATCCTCGCCCCACAGCGTGTCATTGCCGTCGTTGCCGTCGATCGTGTCCGACCCGGCCCCGCCTGCGGTCAGATCGTCGCCCAAGCCGCCTGCGACCGCATCGGCCCCATCGCCGCCACTTAACGTGTCGTAGCCGTCGCCGCCGATCAGGCTGTCATCGCCAGTGCCGGCCTCAAGTCTGTCGTTACCACTGTCGCCCGCCAGCGTGTCATTACCATCACCGCCCGACAGGCTGTCGTTGCCGTCCTCGCCGTGCAGATCGTCCCGCCCGGCATCGCCGGTCAGTGTGTCGTCGCCGTCCCCGGCGTGCAGCCAGTCCTCGCCGTCGCCACCCTCCAGCGTGTCATCGCCTGCCCGCCCGCCCAAAAGATCGTCGCCCCCGGCCCCGGACACCGCATCGTCGCCGCCCTCGCCCGTCAGAATGTCGTCGCCGCTGGCCCCGGTCAGCGTTTCATCCGGGTCAACCGGGTCGAGCGCATCATTTGAGTGCGGCATGCCGGCATGCAGGTCGTCCAGAAGCGAGCCGCCATCCGATAGCGGCGCCGCATCGTCGGGTGCATCCGGGTCGGCATCCTCGACGTTGTGGTCGGCACCATGATCGGTGGACATCAGTGTATCCGCCACGACACCGGCAAAAAGAGCGCCAAACAATCCCAGAAGTCCCAGCATCCCCACACTCCCGCTTGACGCCACCCACCTGCGGCGTTAACAAGTGTTAACGTCAACCCATTGGCGTTACGTGATAATCCTGAAAACAGCCTGCCAGAAAAAGCGCCCTAGATCCAGCAGGACTGGCGGTTCAACTGGGGAAATCCCGCGCTTGGGTTAACCGGACCTTACCGGAGCAGGCTGCAAGCCTCTGCGCTTTCCGGCCTTTCCTTTTCGTGCCAGACCTCCTATACGCGCGCATCCACCGCAACGTGGAACCAAGGGCCTTGCTGGACGACATCCCGGCTTGTGCCGTCACACCAACCGCAAGGAGACACCGATGTCGATCACTGTCGAAGTCAAAGCCCAACTGATCAAGGACTATGCAACCAAGGAAAATGACACCGGTTCGCCGGAAGTTCAGGTTGCCATCCTGTCGTCGCGCATCGCCACGCTGACCGAACACTTCAAGGGCCACAAGAAAGACAACCACTCGCGCCGTGGTCTGTTGATGATGGTCGCCCAGCGCCGCAAGCTGCTGGACTACCTGAAGTCCAAGGACGAAAGCCGCTACCAGTCGCTGATCACGCGCCTGAGCCTGCGCCGCTGATTTTTCCCCTTGGGGATGTGGAACGCCCGCAGCGTCAAGCTGCGGGCGTTTTGCTGGGCGATGCGGCGTTCAAACCACAAGGAAATCATCAATCGTCAGCAACGCATGGTTGGCGATAATGGCAAACAGCACCGGCGGCGCAGAGGCGGCACCGTTCAAATTGCCATCGGGATCATACATCAGCCTGCCGCTTGCCGGGTCATAAAGGATGCGGTCATCGCCATCCAGCGCTGCGCCACCATAGATGAATTCCTGCGCGTCCAAAGCTGCGTGAACCTCGGAAAACGTGGCGCTTGCCAGCCCGATCTTGTCCTCGCCATGCGCGAAATCGGTGATCTTGTCGACATTCGACGGGCCGGTGTCGCGGAACAGGAAGACGTCTTTTCCGGCTTCGCCCGTCAGCGTGTCCTTGCCTGACCCGCCCGCAAGCAGATCGTCGCCATCGCCACCCAGCAACTTGTCGTTGCCCTGACCGCCGGACATATCATCGGCCGCAAGTCCGCCCCACAGCGTATCATTGCCGTTACCGCCGCTCAGGGTGTCGCTGTCCCCGCCGCCATTGATGGAATCGTTACCGTCGTCGCCGGTGATGTCGTCGGTGCCGTAAAAGCCATTGATGCTGTCGTTGCCACTGTCGGCCTGGACGGTGTCGTTTCCGGCCCCGCCCGAAATGGAATCCGACCCGAAGCCACCGTAGATCTTGTCGTCGCCGTTGCCGCTGTCCAGCCTGTCATTCTCGGACCCGCCATACATCAGATCGTTGCCGTCGTTGCCGTAAACGGTATCGGCTTCTGAATCGCCAAAAAGCGTATCCTGACCGTCACCACCAAAGATCAGGTCACCGCCGGTCAGGCCATGAACAAAGTCATCGCCCGCAGCCCCCCGCAACGTGTCGACAAGGTCGCCGCCACTGAAAACATCGCCAAACTGGCCGCCTTTGATGTTGACCGCGAAAAAGTCAGGGGCCGTGGTGAATTCTTCGATCAGCAGGGCGTCTGTGGACGAGAAGCTCCCCAGTTTGCCGCCCAGGTCGCTGTATGCGCAAGCGCTGGCCCGGAATTCATTGGTCATCACGTAGTTGAACCAATCGTCCAGCGCCGTACCGTAGGCGTTGATGTCCAGCGTCGATTGGTCAACGGCGGCATCGCCGGTATAGGCGGCTTTGACATAATTCTCCCATATTGGCATGCCATTAACCGGAATGTCGAACCGCAGGACCTCTTTTTCGAACAGATTGATCAGGTCGAACTGGCTGCTGTGCGGGGAATGGCCGACGAAAAACTTCGGCACGCCTTCTGTGCCTTCGCGGGCCGGAATGGTGTCAACCGTACCGTTGGTATAGGTCAGCACAACTGCCGCCTCCGGCTCACCTTTGCCATTCCACCCGAAGGGATCGCGCACCAGGATGGGCCGCAGGTCATTTTCCGTGATGCCGCGGTAAGAGGACGTAAAATCCAAGGTGATCGTCGTCATTGCAAGGCCCCTTTGATCACAATTTCAGTGAAACCTGCGCCGCAAACCGGCTAATTTGACCATAAAACACCATTATATATGGCACCATTAGTCTTTTCGCGGCCCGTAGTCAAATTTTCGCGCCGATCCGAAGGCCTGCTTGCGCCGTATCCCGGTGGAGTGCCGGGCCTCGGACAGAGTGTTCAAATTCATACCCTTCCCCTATCCCCCCTTTTCCTGTATCCGCCCGCCATCTGTGACGTGCGGCCCTACCCCCGGGCACATGCGAAGGATTGGGGGGGCGGCAATGGGGCCGCCAGATCGGGGAACCCGGAACGCCGGGCAGACCCCAGAGGACATGATAAATGTTTAACGTTACGCGAAAATCCATCCAGTGGGGCAATGAGACCCTGACACTGGAATCGGGCAAGGTTGCCCGTCAGGCGGATGGCACGGTCATCGCCACGGTTGGTGAAACCAGTGTCATGGCCAACGTGACCTATGCGCGCAGCCCGAAGCCGGGGCAGGATTTCTTCCCG
The DNA here is from genome assembly GCA_025362795.1 of Rhodobacterales bacterium. Lineage (GTDB taxonomy): Bacteria > Pseudomonadota > Alphaproteobacteria > Rhodobacterales > Rhodobacteraceae > Stagnihabitans. The sequence continues at coordinate 27,248 of JANYFE010000056.1, forward strand.
CTGACCGTGCACTACCAGGAAAAATACTACGCAGCGGGCAAGATTCCCGGCGGTTTCTTCAAGCGTGAAGCGCGACCGTCCGAAAAGGAAACGCTGACCTCGCGGCTGATCGACCGTCCGTGCCGCCCGCTGTTCGTCGAAGGCTTCAAGAACGAAGTCCTCGTCATGGCGACCGTGCTGTCGCATGACCTGACCAACGACCCGGATATCGTGGCGATGATTGCCGTGTCGGCCGCACTGACGATTTCCGGCGTGCCGTTCATGGGGCCGATTGGCGCTGCGCGCGTCGGCTTCTCCAAGGGGGCCTATGTCCTGAACCCGTCGGTTGACGACATGCAGGGTCTGCGCAACAACCCGGATCAGCGGCTTGATCTGGTCATCGCGGGCACCAAAGACGCCGTGATGATGGTCGAATCGGAAGCCTACGAGCTGACCGAAGACGAAATGCTGGGTGCGGTGAAGTTTGGCCATGCAGCGATGCAGCCGGTGATCGACCTGATCATCGACTTTGCCGAACTGTGCGCCAAGGAACCGATGGACTTTTCCCCGCCGGATTATTCCGCCTTGTATGCCAACGTCAAAGCGGCAGGCGAGGTGCAGATGCGAGCCGCATTCGCGATCCGTGACAAGCAGGAACGCACCACCGCCATCAGCGCCGCTTCTGCCGCGATCAAGGCGACCTTGTCTGCCGAAGATCTGGCTGATGCGAACCTTGGTTCCGCGATCAAAAAGCTGGAATCGTCGATCCTGCGCGGTGACATCATCAACGGTGGTGCCCGGATCGACGGTCGTGACAACAAGACCGTCCGCCCGATTTCGGCGGAAACCGGCATTCTGCCGCGCACCCACGGTTCGGCCCTGTTCACCCGGGGTGAGACGCAGGGTCTGGTCGTGACGACGCTCGGCACTGGCGAAGATGAGCAGATCATCGACGCCTTGCACGGCAATTCGCGGTCGAACTTCCTGCTGCACTATAACTTCCCGCCCTATTCGGTTGGTGAAGTGGGTCGTGTAGGCTCACCCGGCCGTCGCGAGATCGGTCATGGCAAGCTGGCATGGCGGGCGTTGCAGGCGGTTCTGCCTGCGGCTACCGACTTCCCCTACACGATCCGGGTTGTCAGCGAGATCACCGAATCCAACGGGTCATCCTCGATGGCTTCGGTCTGCGGTGGGTCGCTGTCGATGATGGACGCGGGCGTTCCGCTGAAATCGCCGGTCGCGGGCGTGGCGATGGGTCTGATCCTGGAAGAGGATGGCCGCTTTGCCGTTCTGACCGACATTCTGGGTGATGAAGATCACCTGGGCGACATGGACTTCAAGGTCGCAGGTACGGCCAACGGCATCACCACGATGCAGATGGACATCAAGATTGCGGGCATCACGCCCGAAATCATGGCGCAGGCATTGTCGCAAGCGCGCGATGGCCGCCTGCACATTCTGGGCGAGATGAACAAATCGCTGAGCGCCCCTGCGGGCTTCAGCGAATACGCGCCCAAGATCGAAACGCTGTCGATCCCGACCGACAAGATCCGCGAAGTCATCGGGTCCGGTGGCAAGGTCATCCGCGAAATCGTGGAACTGTCCGGTGCCAAGGTCGATATCAACGACGATGGCATGATCAAGATCGCGTCCAACGACGCGGCGGCGATCAAGCGGGCCTATGACATGATCTGGTCAATCGTGGCAGAGCCGGAAGAAGGCAAGGTTTACACCGGCAAGGTCGTGAAACTGGTTGATTTCGGGGCCTTCGTGAACTTTTTCGGCAAGCGTGACGGTCTGGTGCATGTCAGCCAGATTGCAAACAAGCGCCTGAACCACCCGAACGAGGCGTTGAAGGAAGGTCAGGAAGTGAAGGTCAAACTTCTGGGCTTTGACGACCGTGGCAAGGTGCGCCTTGGCATGAAGATGGTCGATCAGGAAACCGGCCTGGAAATCGCGGAAAGCGCCGAGGCGTAAATCTGGCGAAACCAACAGAAAGGCCCCGGTGGAAACGCCGGGGCTTTTTGGTTATGCAGGCGCATGGATGACCTGACCGCCATTTCCGTCGCCTATAACAGCCATGCCGTTTTGCCGGGGATGGCAGACTGCCTGCCTGCCGGAACCCGGCTGATCGTGGTCGACAACGGTCCCGACGATGGCTTGCGCGACTGGGCGGCGGGGCGGGGTGTCAAGCTGTTGATCCCCGGCGAAAACCTTGGCTTCGGGCGGGCGTGCAACCTTGGCGCTGCGGCGGCGGACAGCACGTTCCTGCTGTTCCTGAACCCCGATGCGCGGCCTGCGCCTGATGCCATCGCACATCTGCTGGCGGCGGCGGCCCGCCACCCGACTGCGGCGGCCTTTGGCCCGGTGCTCATAAACGCGGGCGGTCAGGTTCGTTACAAGCGCAATTCGTATTTGCTGCGCCGCGCGGCCAAACCCCCGCGTGATCCCGGCCCAGAGGATCGGGCGGTTTCCGTGCTGTCCGGCGCGGCCCTGATGGTACGCCGCGATGCGTTTCAGAAGGTCGGCGGCTTTGACCCCCGCATTTTCCTGTATTTCGAGGATGACGACCTGTGTCTACGGCTGCGCCAGTTCGCCGGTCCGCTGATCCTGGTGCCTGCGGCGCGGGTCGGTCATGCGGCGGGCACCTCGTCCACACCTTCGGCGGCGTTGTCGCGGTTCAAGGGCTATCACTGGGCGCGCTCGCGGGTCCATGTGGGGCGCAAGCATGGCGTGCGTCTGCCTTGGCTTGGCGGGCTTTGGGACGGGATTTCCCATCTGGCCTCGCCCAAATCATGGTCAGATGCCGCGCACCGCGGCGAAGCCTTGGGTCGGGTGCAGGGCGCACTTTCCATGTGGCGCAGCCAGATGTTAGAACGGGCGACAGCCCAGTGAACGGACCCCGCATGTTCAAATATTCTGACCTGAAATATCTGCGCCGCCGCGTGTTTCTTGACCTGCATGACCGTGTTTTCGGGTCCGGCTACCGGATGGACGGCGCAAATTTCAGTATGCCACTGGGCAGCCACCCTTCACCGCGCCGTGCTATCCTGCGCGGCACCTATGAAGAAAACGAACGGGCGCTGATCAAGGCGCATCTGCCGCAGGACCTGCCCGCGATCGAGCTTGGCGGGTCTTACGGCATCGTGTCGCATGCCATTCGCCGGGCACTGTCCCCCGGGTCGCAGCTGGTGGTGGTCGAGGCGAACCCGAATCTGATCGCAACCTGCCGGACCAATGTCAGTCTGGGCGGTGCGGTGGACCGGACGACCGTCGTGCAGGCAGCTGTGGCCTATGGCGGGGCTAGGGTGCGGTTCAAGCTGACCAAAAATGTCCACACCTCGCATCTGGTTTTTGATGACGTCCCCGGCGAAGGCATCGTCGATGTGCCTTCCGTCACCTTGCAAAGCCTGCGGGTGGCGCAGCAGATATCCGGCCCGTTCAGCCTGATCTGCGACATCGAAGGCGCCGAACTGCTGGTGTTGCGCAACGATGCCGCCGCGCTGGCCGACTGTGCGATGATCATCATGGAAACCCATCCGCCGGCCTATGCCACGATGGGCGGCTCGATGGACGAAGTGCTGTCCCGGCTGTCTGACTTGGGCTTTCACATCTTCGACCGGCGCGCCGAGGTGATTGCCGCCCGCCGATGACCGGCCCGGTCGATTGACGCGATCCTGGCCAGCGACTAGGCCATTGCCACTGCCACAGGAGACTTCGGTGTCGCACAACTTTCCGGCTTTTGCCAAAAACATCGCTGACGCCGGACCAACCGGGCCGACCTACAGTTTTTGTACTTTGGTCTCGCAACCCCATATGTACGCGCAAATGCTGGAGTCTTTTGTCGCAGCGGGTTTCACAGCGGCAGATTGTGAATATCTCTACATCGACAACAGCACGACCAATCAGGGTGACGGCTTTCGCGGCCTGAATCGTCTGATCACACAGGCCAGCGGCAAGTTTGTCGTGCTGTGCCATCAGGATTTGCTCGCCATCGACCCGCGCAGCGTGCTGGATGCCTGTCTGGCGGACCTTGACCGCGTTGCACCGGATTGGGCTGTTGCGGGAAACTCCGGGCACAATCGCAGGGGCATGCGGGTGGAACGGCTGACGGACCGGCATGGCTACGGCACCTCATTGGGAAAGTTGCCGGGTCAGGTTGTCAGTCTGGACGAGAATTTCCTGCTGATCCGCCGCGCAGCAGGCCTGGGTCTGTCCGATGATCTTGCGGGGTTTCATCTGTATGGCACCGACCTTGTGACGCAGGCCGGTTTGCGCGGGCGCAGCGCCTGGGTGATCAGCTTTCACCTGGAACATCTGGGGCTTGGCCGGCTGGATGCCGGTTTCGCCACCAGCCTTGCCGCTTTTTCCCGAAAATATCGCCGCGCCTTTCGGAAGCGCCGCGTGACAACGCCGACGGTGGCCCTGCAACTGGGCGGCCTTGATCTGGCCGCGCGGTTCCGGGCCTACAAACTGCAGCGCACCAAGGACGGCAAAAAGCCGTTTGCAGTGGCACGGGCGGCAACCCGCTGGGTCAAGGCGCTGCCGTTCGTCCTCCACGAATGGCGCAACGGCCCGCGCTATGCCGTGGATGGCACGGTGTTCACCATTCCCGACAAATCACCCCTGGCGGCCCGCAAGGCATTGCGCCGGGGCCAGTACGAGGGGCCGGAACGGCGGATGATTACCAAATGGCTGCCAAAGACCTTGCCGGTGATCGAACTGGGCGGCTCTTACGGCATTGTCAGCCATGCGATTCGCCGCCATATCGCGCCGGACCTTGACCTGATCATCGTCGAGGCGAACCCCGACCTTCTGGCCACCTGCCGCGCCAATGTGGCACTGGCCGGGATGCCAGCCGAACGCACGCAGGTCATCGGCGCCGCTTTGGCTTACGGTGCGCAAACCGTGCGCTTTGCCGTGACCAGCGGCATTCACACCTCACATGTCGCTGGCGCGGACGAGGGTCTGACCGGCCAGCGCATCGTCGAGGTGCCGGTGGCCAACCTGACCGGGCTGCTGAGGGACGCCAAAATCACCGGTGACTACGCTTTGGTCTGCGACATCGAGGGCGCGGAATATGATCTTTTGCACAACGACAGCGCCATGTTGGCCCGTTGTGCGGTGATGATCATGGAAATTCACCCTGACACATTCATTGACCGTGGCAGCAGCGTCACCGAATTTCTCCGGATGCTGAATGCTGCGGGTTTCGACATTGTGGATCACGAAGCCCAGGTCATCGTCGCCCGTCGTCGCTGACGCGGGTTGCCCACCTATTCCGGTGTCAGAATCTCGGTTCCCACGGCGTTGACACCTGCCACGGTCCAGGTGCCCTCCAGCGTGCCGTCGTCCTGCACCAGATAGATCACCAGCCCTACTTTGCCGTTCAGTTCATAGCCCGCGGTAAACGCGTTGCCGTCGCGCATGCAGATGCCGTCAGAGGTGCTGCCGCCGGTCCGCCAGACAATCTCGCAGGTGTATTCGCTGGTCTTGGTGATCTGGGCGTCGCCCTCATAGATCGTGCCGTCCAGATTGGTGCCTTTCACCCGATAATGCCCGCCAATGTCCTGTGCCAGGGCCCAGGGTGCCGACATCAGCAAAAACCAGACTGTCAGGAATAGCTTCATCTTGCATCTCCCAGTTTGCGACGCGCCTTTTCTAGCGCAATTTTGGTCTGGCCCATAGCAAATCAAACAACCGCATTCTGCGATGCGATGGTGGTTTCTGCGGTCTGTCTTGAATTTTGTCGAATAAATCATCGACTTTAATCAGATATTAGAATATAGTTTGCGATAATTGATCATTATTAGGGATATTTTGCTAAGAAACGCCACCAAAAATCCCTATCCTGCGGGCAAAGGTGCGCACAGGAGACGGCAAATGCGTGTGGTGATTCTGGGGGCTGGCGTGATCGGCGTAACCTCGGCCTGGTATCTGGCCCAGGCCGGGCACGAGGTGACGGTGTTTGACCGCCAAAACGCCCCGGCCATGGAAACCAGCTTTGGCAATGCCGGTGAAATCTCGCCCGGTTACGCCTCGCCCTGGGCCGCACCGGGCATTCCGATGAAGGCGCTGAAATGGCTGTTCATGCATCACGCGCCCTTGATCGTGCAGCCGCGGCCCGATCCGGCCAAGATCAAATGGGTGTTGCAGATGTTGACCAACTGCACTGCGGGGGCCTATTCGGTGAACAAAAGCAGGATGGTCCGGCTGGCCGAATATTCGCGCGATTGCCTGATGGACCTGCGGGCCACCACCGGTATTACCTATGACGAACGCACCCAAGGCACGCTGCAACTGTTCCGCACCCAAAAGCAGGTCGATGCGGCGTACAAGGACATCAAGGTGCTGAAGGCCGATGGCGTCCCGTTCGAGGTGCTGACGCCGGAACAATGCGTCTTTGCCGAACCCGGCCTTGCCCCCAATTTCAACAAGATCGCCGGGGGTCTGCGCCTGCCGGGGGATGAAACTGGCGATTGCTTCAAATTCACCAACCGGCTGGCCGAAATGGCCCGTGCGGCGGGTGTGACGTTCAAGTTTGGCGTGTCGATCACGGCGCTGGACAAGCAGGGCGACAAGATCGTCGCGGTTGAAACCTCGCAAGGCCGCATCACCGCCGAGGCATTCGTTCTGGCGCTTGGCAGCTATTCTCCGATGCTGGCCAAGCCGCTTGGCCTGACCCTGCCGGTTTATCCGGTGAAGGGCTATTCGATCACCGTTCCGATTGTCGACGAAAGCCGCGCCCCGGTGTCCACCATCATGGATGAAACCTACAAGATCGCCATCACCCGGCTGGGTGACTGCATTCGGGTCGGCGGCATGGCCGAGATTGCGGGCTTCGACAACACGCTGCATGCTAAACGGCAGGAAACCCTGACCCATTCGGTTGAGGATCTGTTTGGCGGCGCGGGCGATCAGACCCGCGCCGCCTTCTGGTGCGGCTTGCGTCCGATGACGCCGGACGGCACACCGATTCTGGGCCGGTCCGGTCTGGCGAACCTGTTCCTGAACACCGGCCACGGTACACTTGGCTGGACGATGGCGGCAGGCTCGGGCAAGGCGCTGGCCGACATGGTGTCGGGCCGCGCGACGGATATCGACACCGCAGACCTTGGGCTGGCCCGCTATGCGCGCACCCGTCGCAGTGTCGCCACCGTTCCCGCGCTAAAGGCCGCCTGACACCGATACCGGGGTTGACAGAACCCGTCCCGCCCTGCTTTGCCATGCCAATAATCACAGGAGGGCGGCCATGTATCTCGAACCGGTGCGCGAACTCCTAAGAAAGCAGAAGCTGGTGGAAGGGCTGGTGAAAAACCAGAACACGCCCTATCAGATTCTGGTCGAAAGCATGGTCGAACGCCAGCATCTGGTCGAGCTGGAGGCGTTCATGGCCAAGCTTGCCGTGGCCGACATCGTCGAAATCCTGCAGGCTCTGCCCCCGGACGAGGCCGCAATGCTGTGGCCGCGCGTGCCGGCCGGTCGGTCGACCGATGTGCTGTGGGAAGTCAGCGACGATCTGCGCGAAAGCCTGGAAGAGGTGGCCGGGCCGCGTCTGGCCGAAAGCCGGGTCAATGTGTTCGAACTTATCGGCGGGCGCATCCGGCAAAGCCCCATCAAGGGCCGCAAGGATCTGGAGGGGAAAAAGCCGATCTGGATCGATCTTCTGAACGCCTCGCCCACCCAGCGCGCCTATATTGGCGAGTTTTATCGGGTGGAACTGGCCGATCCGGGCGATGAGACCGATCTAGAGGTGTCCAACCGGTTCTTGATCGAGGAAAACGCCTCGCTGAACCTTCATTCCAACTTCCTGCTGGATCGCGGCGGCAAATCCCGCTCGGTACCGGTGGCGTTCATCCTGCACAAGGACATCCTGTTTTCCCTGCGCAACGAAGACCTGCCGGTTTTTCGCCTGCAACGCCGCCGGGTTGAAACCGTTCCGGGCTATGCGACGGATTGCTATGACCTTTTGCTGAACCTGTATGGGCTGGATGTGGAATATTCTGCGGACAGCCTTGAGGATATCTACAAAACCCTGTCCCGCGTTGGCAAACACGTCCTGTCCGAAACCATGACAGATGAAGAGGCGGCCACCGTCCTCTCCGACATCGCAGAGGAGGAAGACCTGAATGGCCGCGTCCGCAACAACATCATGGACACCCAGCGCGCCATTGTTTTCCTGATGCAGGCCAAGGTTCTGGGCGAGGCGCAGGTGTCAGAGGTCAAACAGGTCTTGCGCAACATCGACAGTCTTAACAGCCACACCGCCTTCCTGTTCGACAAGATCAACTTCCTGATGGATGCCACCATCGGTTTCATCAACATCAACCAGAACCGGCGCGTGACGCAGCTGACGATGTTCAGCCTCGTGGCCTTGCCGATCAACATTCTGGCGGGGATCGGCGGCATGTCGGAATATTCCGCGATGACCGCGGGCATTCCGATGCCGCTGGCTTATGCAGCCTTTGCGGTGATCGCTGGCGGGTTGGGCTGGCTGACCTACCGCTACGTCCGCCGCGCGGATCGCAAGGCGCGTCGGGCATCGGCCAAGTAGGCCGGGGTCAGAAGGTGATGCAGTAACGTCCCTGCGCCCGGCCCTCTGCCAAGGCGGCCAGCGCGTCCGACGCATCCTCCAGCCGGATTTCCGCGACGGCGGCCTGCAACGGGGCGGCGGCATGCAGCGCCATCAGATCGCGCATCTGTGCCCGTGATCCGACCGACGTGCCGGTGATCGTCACTCCCGTCCACGTCAACCATTCCTGCACCAGAGGCACCGGTTCCGACACCATCGCCGCCGCCACGATGCGGCCCAACGGGCGGGTCGCAGCCAGCATCGCCGGCCATGTCCGCGTGGTCGGGGCAAAGTTGATCGTGGCATGGGCGCGGTGGTCATCCTGCCACGCCTGCGCCAAATCCAGACCGGCCAGGACCGTCGCCTGTGCCCCGAAACGCTGGGCCAGCAGCAGTTTCGCGGGGTCGCTGTCGACCGCCACAACCCTCGCCCCCCGCCGTGCAGCCAGTTGCACGGCATAAAGACCAAGCCCGCCGCAGCCGAAAACCGCGCAGGTCTCGCCATGTTGCACCTGTGCGCGCTCCAACGCCCCAAACGCCGTCAGCCCGGCGCACATCAACGGGGCCAGCCCAGCGGCTCCACCCGCCGGCAACCGCACCGTAAAGGCCGCTTTCGCAATGACATATTCGGCAAAGGTGCCCGGCACGTGAAACCCATGCGCCCGCTGGTTGGGACAGAAATTTTCGTTCTGACTGATGCAAAGCTCGCAGACCCCGCAGGTGTCATGCAGCCAGGCCGCCCCGGCCCGGTCCCCCACCTGCCAGTCGGTGACACCCGGCCCGCAGCCGGCCACGACACCCACCCCTTCATGGCCCAGAATATAGGGGTCCGGCGGCGGGCTGGCGACACTTTCGCCCTTCCAGACATGGACATCGCTGTGGCAGACGCCACTGGCCTCCAGCCGGATCAAAAGTTCGCCAGGGCCTGGCACCGGCACCGGCAGTCGGATCAGCCGAAGCGGCTGGCCATAGCCATCAAGGACGGCAGCCCGCATGCTGTCCATTCACTGTGCCAGCGCTGCCTTGACGGCCGCCAGTCCCGGTTGGCCATCCAGCGTCGTCACATCCTTCAGCCAGCCGTCCAGCAATTCAGGCCGCAGCGCCAGCATCGCCTTGACCGCTGCCGGATATTCCATTCCCTCGCCCATGACCTTCTGCATGCCGACGTTTTCGTAATTGATGTCATAGACCAGATTGCTGAACAACTTGGCGACGTTCGGGCATTCTTGGGCATACCCTTTGCGCGCCAGCGTGTAGACCGTGGACCCGCCAAAATCCGGGCCGTAATCTGCGTCGCCCCCCGTCAGATACGTCAACTTGTAGTTCAGGTTCATCGGATGCGGTTCCCAGGCCAGAAAGGCGATCCACTCCTTTTTGGGCACGTCCCGCGCGACCTGCGCCAGCATCCCCGCCTCGCTGCTTTCGACAATCTCCCAACCCTTCAGGCCATGCCGGTCGGCGGCAACCATATCCAACAGCGGCTGGTTTGACCCCGGCTCGATCGCATAGATCTTTGATCCGAATTCGGCGGCATGCGCGGCCAGATCGTCATAGCTTTTCACCCCGGCCTCGGCCACGTAGTCGGGCACCGCCAGCGTGTATTTCGCCCCGGTCAGGTTCTGCGTCAGCGCCACGACAGAGCCATCGTCAAAAAACGCCTTGTACTGTTCGTTCTGGATTGGGCGCCAGTTACCCTGAAAAATGTCAATATCGCCGCGCTGCATCGACACGAAGGTCACGTCCAACCCCAGCAAGGTCTGCGTCGGCTGATAGCCCAGCGCGGTCAGGATCGTCTCTGCGGTGGCGTTTGTCAGGCCGATATCAGTCCATCCCAGATCAGATATCCGCACCGCCGCACAACTGGCCGGGTCCGCCGCCTGCGCACTCCCGCCTGCCAGAACCGTTGTGATCAGCATCGCCACCAATGACTTCATCATCCAGCCTCCTCCGGGGTTTTGCTTAGCCTGCCATAGATTATTTATACGTCAATATAAATTATTGTATGTGCGTTCAAATAAATGCTGCTTTATACAAAATCATGGTCAGAACTCCCCCACGCACCCAGCCAGCCCGAACCCGGATCGAAGACCTGCGCCGTGGCGAGCTGATCGCGGCGGCGCATCGGGTGTTCATGCAGCACGGCTTGGGCGGCATGACGACCAAACGGATTTGCGAAGAAGCCGGCATGTCGCCCGGCATCCTGTCTTATTATTTCAAGGGCAAGGATGACGTGCTGTTTGCCATGGTTCGCATGAACAACCGCCTGCTGGTCGAGGATGTGCTGGTGCGGCTGAACCAGTCTGCCACCCGCTGGGACCGGCTTCTGGCGGTGATCGAAGGCAACTTTCCCGCCGCCGTCTACGAACGCAATGTCGCCACGGCCTGGCTGTCAGTGGTGGCCGCCTCGCCCGGCAACCCGCGCTATGCCAGGCTGCAATCGCTGTTTTACGCGCGGATGCGGTCCAATCTGGCCTCGGCGTTTGCGGGCATTCTGCCGCCGGTGCGCTTTGCCGGTATGGCACGGACCATCACCACGCTGGTCGATGGTTTTTGGCTGCAAAAATCCGCAGGCGAACCCGTCAGCCGCGACGAGGCGGTGACGCTGATCGTCACCACCGTCGCGGCCCTTTTGACACCGGACGAACGCGCCGCGCTGCAAAGCCGCTGATTTACTGCGGCGCCTTGGCAAAGCGCAGATAGGGCAGCTTGATATCCAAGGCGCCAAACCGCTCGGTCGCCTGTTCGTTGTTCAAGGCAAGTGCCACGATTACATCCTGCCCCACCTGCCAGTTGGCGGGCGTCGCCAGCGGCTTGCCATCAGTCAGCTGCACGGCGTCCAATGCCCGCAGAATCTCGGCAAAGTTGCGACCCACCGTCATCGGATAGGTCATCGACAGCTTCACCTTCTTGTCCGGCCCGATGATATAGACGGTGCGCACGGTCGAGGAATGCGCCGGGGTGCGGCCTTCGGTCGGCAGGTAATAGTCGGCCTCCAGCATGTCATAGGCCTTGGCCACGGTAAGCGATGAGTCGTCGATGATCGGGAAATCGGCGGGGGCACCGCCAAACGCCTCGATATCCCGCTTCCACTTGTCATGGTCCGCGACCGAATCGACCGACACGCCGATCACCTTGGTCTTGCGCTTGGCGAATTCAGCCGACAGCTGCGCCACCGCGCCAAACTCGGTCGTGCAGACCGGGGTAAAGTCGCGCGGGTGGCTGAAGATGATGGCGTATTGGCCGCCAAGCCAGTCGTGGAAACGGATCTCTCCGGCGGTCGAGGCGGCGGTGAAATCGGGGGCGATATCGTTGATGCGGATCGACATGACGGGTTCCTTGCTTAGGGCTGCTTACACATAGCCGTAACGGAAGAATATTTCATCCCCTTGGGTGCGCCGGCGTCAAACAAGAACGGCATTGCGGCGGACCTTCCCAAGGCGGTCGAATTTCCCTCAGTCTGCCGGAACCTTGCGGACAATCCCGTTCTCTGTCCAGGTCTTGCCCGTGCTGCGCGCCGCGGCAATCATCTCGCGGTTGTGGCGCTGCATCGCCGGGTCCACATAGCCGCGCTTGTGGTCCAGATGATACAGCGGTGCCGAATAGCGCAGCGTCACGCCCTTGATCCCGGCATTGCCAAGGCGGATGCCAAACTCCTTGTCTTCGCCGCCATAGGCCATGTCTTCGTCAAACCCGTTCACTTTCAGGATATTATCCCGCGACGTCGCGGCATTTCCCCCCGCCCAGCTTTTGCGGATCGGCGACAGTGCATCCAGAACCCCCATCACGCCGGGCGACAGCGGCATCGACTTCAGCCGTTCAGACAGCCCAGTCGCCTTCCAGCCCGGCAGCCGCCCCCGCTGCCAATCCACCCGGCCCGCCGCCATCAACCGCTGCGACAGCGCCGCATCCAGCCGGATCACACTGCCCGTCACAAAACAGTCGGGCCGGGCCAGCCTGACATGCCGTTCGATGAACCTTGGATGCATCAGGCAATCGTCGTCGATGAACACCAGGTAGTCAGCCTCCGAACTCTGGATGGCTTTGTTCACGATCGCGGTTTTGCGAAAACCCTGATCTGCGTGCCAGACATGGCGCAGGGGCAGGTCGGCAAATTCCGCCAGAACCGCCGCGGTCCGGGCATCCGATCCGTCATCCGCGATACAAACCGCGTCTGGCAGCCGCCTCTGCTGGCGCACGGCGGACAGCGCGAGCCGCAGATACTCCGGTTTCTGATAGGTCGCAATGACCAGCTCAACCCGCAAAGTCCGCCGCCCGTTCCAGAAATGCCAGGGCCGCCCGGTCCTCGACCTCATCCGCCTCTATATTCGCAACCTTCCGCATCACCCGCCGCAGATGGTCGGCGTCGGGCGTCGTCAGGTTCGGCCCCCGTGCGATCTTGGCCCGCAACTCCGCGTCCGATCTTGTGTAATAATGGTTCAGCTGGATACGGTCCGTCGCGTAAAACCCCCGCCCCTCACGCCCTTTGTTGCTGAACCGCTCGCCCCGGTCGTTGCAGGTGTCACTCGACCCGTCGGTTTCCACGACATGCACCTTGATCGCCGTCACATGGCAGGGGTCCACGATCATCTTGAAATTCCGCAAACCCTTGACCCCGCTCATCGGGTCCGGATTGCGCTTTGTGTAATTGGCGACAACCCCGCCCACCGGCACCTCCATTTGCCCCGAACGGCCGAACATATGCCACGGCAAGGATATGTTGCGGCACCCTTCCAGCCCCGCCAAAGCCTCGTCCAGCCCCACGCCTTTCGGCACCAGAAACTCATCAGCATCCAGATAGCTCATCCAGCGAAACCGCCCGCCAAAGTTGCGCGTGGCATGGGCATAGGCCAGCACCTGATTGTGAATCTCATGCCCGCTTGCGGCATCGCGGAACTTCTGATCCCAAGGCACCACCGTCAGCGCCTCGCCCAGAAACGTCAACGCCGCAATCGTGCCATCGGTGCAGCCGTTGTCATACACCACAAAATGCCGCACGCCCGCCAGCCGATGGAACCGCGCCCATTCGGCGATGTGCCGCACCTCGTTGCGCACAATCAGCACCAGCGCCAGACCGGCACGGCCCGGCTGCGGCGCAGGCGGATCAATCGCGATCTTGGTGATGCTTTGCGCGCGCGCCAGAAACCCGAACATGCCCTCCTATAGCAGTGCCATTTCCGCGCGGAAAGCGCCCGAAAATTTGATCAAAAGTTGCAAGCGCCCTTGCCCCAGACCCGCCGCAGTGCGATCCTGTGACGAAAGTAGGAGCCTGCCATGATCACGCGCCGCGAATTCTATATCAACGGAGGCTGGACCCAGCCCGCCACCCCGCGTGACTGCGCGGTGATCGACCCCTCGACCGAAGAATCCTGCGCTGTCATCTCTCTTGGCTCTCAGGCCGACACCGATGCCGCCGTCGCCGCTGCAAAAGCCGCCTTTCCGTTGTGGGCCGCCACACCGCATGCGGAACGCCGCGCCGCTGTGGTCCGCATTCTGGAACAGTACAACGCCCGCGTGCAGGATCTGGCAGAGGCGATTTCGATGGAAATGGGCGCACCCATCGACATGGCTTTGACCAGCCAGGCGCCGTGCCTGCCGTGGCACCTGAACAATTTCCTGACCGCATTTGATGCAATGGAATGGGTTCGCCCGCTTGGCCCGCACGCTCCCAATGACCGCATCACACTGGAACCTATCGGTGTCGTCGGGCTGATCACGCCGTGGAACTGGCCGATGAACCAGATTGCGCTGAAGGTAATTCCGGCCATTCTGGCAGGCTGCACCTGTGTACTGAAACCATCCGAGGAATCCCCGCTCAACGCGATGATCTTTGCCGAATTCTGCCATGATGCCGGCCTGCCACCCGGTGTGTTCAACCTTGTCAACGGCGACGGTCCCGGCGTCGGTGCGCAACTGTCGCTGCATCCGGATGTCGAGATGATTTCCTTCACCGGCTCGACGCGGGCGGGCAAGGCGATTTCGGCCGCCGCTGCACAGACCTTGAAACGCGTCACGCTGGAACTGGGCGGCAAGGGTGCCAACCTGATTTTTGCCGATGCCGACGACAAGGCCGTCGAACGCGGCGTCCGTCACCTGATGAACAACTCTGGCCAAAGCTGCAACGCGCCGTCCCGCATGCTGGTGGAACGCCCGGCTTACGAACGCGCGGTTCGGGTCGCGGCAGAGGTCGCCAGTTCGATCAAGGTCGCCTCTGCCCACGACCACGGCAAGCATATCGGCCCGGTGGTGAACAAACGCCAGTGGGACCAGATTCAGGGCTACATCCAGAAGGGCATCGACGAAGGCGCGCGGCTGATCGCCGGTGGTCTTGGCCTGCCCGATGGCTTCAATCGCGGCTTCTACGTCAGGCCTACCGTCTTTGCCGACGTCACCCCCGGCATGACGATTGAACGCGAAGAAATTTTTGGCCCGGTCCTGTCGATCATCCCGTTCGACACAGAGGCAGAGGCGGTCCGGATCGCCAACGACTCGCCCTTCGGTCTGGCGAACTATGTCCAGTCCCAGGATGGTCCCCGGCGCAACCGCCTTGCCCGCGCCCTGCGGTCAGGCATGGTCGAAATGAACGGTAATTCGCGCGGCGCAGGCGCACCGTTTGGTGGCGTAAAAGCCTCGGGCCGTGCGCGTGAAGGCGGGATGTTCGGCATCGAGGAATTCCTCGAATCCAAAGCAATCTCGGGCTGGGATTCCGGGGCTGACATCGCTGCCGAATAAAACCGGCTACCGGGATGAACCGACTTGCGGCAGCATTGGCGACGCCGCAGGTCGCTTACGGATCGGAAATTCCGGGGCGTCAGGTCTTTGATTGCGTAGAGACGCAAAGAAGACGCCGGCAAGACGGGTAAAAGACACCATGATTCCGCACCGCCACCTGCTATCCCCCCTGCAACTGCGCGGCCAGACCCTGCGCAACCGCATTGTGTTCGGGGCTCATACCGCCAACATGTCCGACAACGGAATTCCGGGGCCAAGGTTCGGAAAATACCTTTTAGAACGGGCACTTGGCGGGGCTGCAATGATTGTGGCCGAACCGATGCCGGTGCACCGGACCGGCGTTCTGACCCGCGGGAACTTTCTGGTCGGGACGGACGAAGTTATCAAGCCTTTTCAACGCATTACGGATGAAGTGAAGGCGGCAGGTTCGGTCATCCTGCAACAACTTTACCACATCGGCGCCCACGGCGACAGCGACCTCAGTTTTGCCCCGCACTGGTCGCCCTCCGGCATGCCCAGTTACCACGATTCCGACGGCTCCCATGCCATGACCGAATCCGAAATCGAAGAGCTGTTAGAGGCCCACGCCGCCGCCGCATACCGCAGTAAACTGTCAGGATTTCAAGGGGTTGAGGTCTGGGCCGCCTATCATTCCCTGGTCGATCAGTTCTGGACGCCCTGGTCAAATACCCGCGCCGACAAGTGGGGCGGAAGCCTTGAAAACCGCACCAGATTCTCTCGCCTGCTGATCGAAAAAATTCGCAAAACCTGCGGCGAAGATTTCATCATCGGCCTTGCAATCTCCTACTCGACCGCGTTCTCAGTCACGCTAAGTGCCGAAAATATTTGCGAAATTGTCGCGATGCATGACGCGACCGGCCACGTCGACTACGTGACCTGTGGCTACGGCAGCTACTTGGATTTCGAAGGCATCATCCCCGCCTTTACCGAAGCCGAAAAGCTGACAACGCCAATGACAACTTTGCTGAAGAAAATTGCCAAACATGCAGTGATAACGTCGGAAGCTGGTATCAGAACGCCGGAAAACGCCGAAACCATCATCGCCAGCGGCGAAGCCGATCTGGTTTCCATCGTCCGCGGCCAAATCGCCGACCCGCATCTGGCACGAAAAACCAGCGAAGGTCGCGCGGACGACATTCGCGGCTGCATTTCCTGCAACCAGATGTGCTGGGGCCGCCGCAGCCGCGACTACTGGATTTCCTGCCTGATCAACCCGTCTGCCGGACGCGAGTTTGAATGGGGCGGTGATCGGTTTGTTACGGCTCCAAAGGTTAAGAATGTCTTAATCGTCGGCGCCGGTCCTGCCGGTCTGGAAGCCGCCCGCGCCTGTGCAGAGCGCGGCCATCTTGTTGAAATTGTTGAAGCTTTACCGGTGATTGGGGGGCAATTTCGGCTTGCGGGACTGCAGCCTCGCCGTGCCCAGATCCTTGATCTGATGGATTGGTATGAAAGGCAGTTGGTCAAACTTGGTGTGCCATTGCGTCTGAACACCTACCTCGATGCAACCGAAATCGCGGCCCATCCCGCGGACACGATCATTCTTGCGACGGGGTCGCTGCCCGACGAATCCGGTTTTCAACGCTGGCTGCCGCACGAGCCGCGCCTGCCAGGTATCGACCTAGAGGGCGTCTGGTCGCCCGAAGCGGTTTTGCGGCGTGAAGCGCGGTTGGGCGATGCGGTGGTGGTTTATGACGAAGGCAGCAATTGGCGGGGCGTAGGCACAGCCTGGGCGTTGGCGGAACAGGGCAAGCACGTGACGATCGTGACACCCGAAGCCTTTGTCGGTAAGGAAATCGCCCGCACCGCCGCCGATGGCGCCGCGCGGCGCAAGATGGCGCGACTCGGAGCGAAATTCCTGACGGAACACTGTCTGACCCGTTGGCACGGCAACGGCGTCACCGTGCGTAACCTGTTGACGGGGCAAGAGGAAACTATCCCCGCCTCTGGTCTTGTCATGGCCACCACCAACCGTGCCTTTGACCCGTTTCCCGAAACATTCACCGACAAATCTACCCATCGCATCGGCGATTGCACCGCCCCAAGGTTGGCGGCCTATGCCTTCCATGAAGGGCGAAAGCTGGCGCTTTCGCTGTGAACTAGAACGGGCAGGGGGCGAAAAAACTGACAAGCTCGCCCGTTTTCGGATGGTGCAGCGACAGGGTTTCCGCATGCAGCATCAGGCGGGGAAAATCTTGGGCGGCACCCGTGGCATAGATCGGATCGCCCAGGATCGGGTGGCCTAGTGCCAGCATATGCACCCTGAGTTGATGGCTGCGGCCTGTCAGCGGATGCAGACGGATGCGCGAATCGGTGTCAGTGCGGGCGATCACCTTCCAGTCGGTGATCGCTGAACGGCCGTTCACAGCGTCAACCATCTGGCGCGGGCGGTTGGGCCAGTCGCTGCCGATCGGCAAATCGACCTGGCCACTGTCTGGGCCCATTTGCCCCCAAACTCTTGCGACATATGTCTTTTTTGTTCGCCTCTTTTCAAACTCCTGTCCCAGAAAGCCCTGTGCCAACTTGGTGCGGGCAAAGATCATGACGCCGGATGTGTCACAATCCAGTCGGTGCACCAGCAACGTGTCCCAAAACGCGGTGCGCAGCCGCGTTTCCAGGCAATCCTTGCGACCTTCGATCTTGCCGGGTACCGAAAGCAGGCCTGCGGGCTTGTCCACGACGATGATCGCATCATCTTGATAAATAATGGTTAACGGTGCGTCCGGCGGATTGTATTGGAATTCGATCATATGATCCGGTGCCCGGCGGCGACAAGGCGATCGGCGAGTTGGCGGATGTGCGCTGGACCAACCTCGCAACAGCCTCCGACAATCGTTGCGCCCTGGTCAACCCAAGCCATTGCGAAGTCAGCATATTTTTCGGGGGTGAGGTCGTGCCGATGGGTCAATTCGCGCACCGTTGGCGCATCTTTCAGGAAGTTGCCAGAAATATGCGTGAACCCGTTTGCATAGGCGCCGAACGGCAGGCCGAGTGATTTCAATTCATCAAGGGCCGAATCCATTGCCTCGGGGACCGAGCAATTGGCAAGAATGGCTTGCGGTTTGTATTTGTAAATCAATGGCTTAAGGTCAGAGATCGCATCACCTGAGCGCAGTTTGCGGCCGTCGTGATCATCTACAGTGATCGAAAGCCAGACGGGCTTGCCCGCGGCCTGCGCTCCCTCCAATGCGCCTTCGCATTGCGTCAGGGTGGCCTGAGTTTCAATCAATATCAGGTCGACCTCTGGTCCCAAAATGCGGGCAATTTCGGCGAATTTTGGCGCGGCTTCGGCGACGGGCAGGGACACGTCATCGCGGTAAGAGGCGACCAGCGGCCCCATTGAACCGGCGATGCGGCCAGATCCGTGGGCGGAGCGGGCCTCTATCGCCTGCGACAACGCCCTGCGGTGCAGGGTTTCAAAAAGGTGATCTTTGCCAAAGCCTTGCAGGCGGTCATGATGAATGGCGTAGGTGTTCGTGGTGGCAATCGTGGCCCCCGCGGCGAAATAATCTGCATGGATTTGGCGCACGACGTTGGGGTGGTCAAGCATCACTTGGGTGGCCCACAAGGGCGTCGGTTCGTCGCCGGTGCGGGCCAGCAATTCCTGTCCCATGCCGCCGTCCAGAAGGGTGATCATAGCCATCGGGTCGTCCTTACATGTTCAGTCCCAGCCGAGGAATTGCGGCAGGCCATCGGTGAGCGTGTAGTAGTCGCCTTTTTCGGAAGTGAATATGTGGCTTGCCAGGTGGCCGCCGGTCGGATTGTCGATTGCGCCGGCTTCGACAGAGAAGATGCCGTCAGGTGCGCGGAAATAGAGGCTGCTGCCGCAGGTCGGGCAAAAACCGCGCAGACTGCCCCCTGCGGCGCGGCGCACTTGGATGGACTTGCGCGACCACTCTAGGTCAGTTTCAGCAGCGTCAAACGAGGCTGAGAAATGTCCGGACGTTTTGCGGCATTGGCTACAATGGCAAGCGGTGACTTTGCCCATCGGGCCGGGCAGGGTGAAGTGATTGGCACCGCAAAGACAGGATCCTGTCAAGACTTCAGTGGCTTGCGGCGTAGTATAGTAATCACCGGCGTCTTTAGAGAAGATAACTTGTGCCGTGACCAACCCGGACAGTCCGTCCAAGGAGCCGCCAGAAATTGCGATCCTGCCTTCGGCGCCTGGTTTCCAGAACAGACTGGATCCGCAGTCCCCGCAAAAACCCCGCTCGGCCTCAGACGAGGAGCGGAACCAACGTAGTCCGCCGGTTTCGATCAAGTGAAAACGGTCAAGCGGGACGGAAGTTGCCGCCCAAAAATGGCCACTGCTTTTGCGGCATTGAGTGCAGTGGCAAGCGATGACGGAACGCAAGGGTTCGTCGGCAACAAAAGTGACAGCACCACACAAACAAGATCCTCGCATCACTCGGCCTTTTCGAAGACTTCCGCAAGGAGCGGAACCAGCCAAGCTTCATCGGCTTTTGTGAAGGCGGCCGGGGTGTTGCTGTCGATGTCGAGCACGCCCAAAAGCCGTCCTTGACCGCTCCAAACCGGCAGGACCAGTTCGGATTTGGTGGAGGCTGCGCAGGCAATGTGACCGGCGAAAGCTTCGACGTCGGGTACGTTCTGGGTCAGTCCTGTTCTTGCGCAGGCGCCGCAGACGCCGCGCGAAAACGGGATGACAAGGCAGCCGTGGCCGCCTTGATAGGGGCCGATTTTCAAAGTTTCTTTTGCGGTTACGCGGTAGAAACCAGTCCAGTCGGCGAATGGATGGGCGTGGTGAATTTCACAGACGACGGTGGCCATCAGGGAAATTGTGTCAGTTTCGCCGTGGGTCAGGGCGCGAATGCTGGCGGTGATTTCGGGGTAGTCCATCTCAATATCCTATCGCACAGCCGTCTTTGCGCGGGTCTGAGGCCCCGATCAGAATGCCGCCTTCGTCGATCAGGATGTTCTGAGCGCCACCCAAGGGTATTTCCGGGATCGACACTTGGTGGCCCATTTGCGCCAGTTCGGCCCGCACTTTTTCGGGATAGCCGCGCTCGACCTGCATGCCTTCGGATCCGGAAAAACTGCGTGGGGCGTCAATTGCGGCTTGCTGGTCCATTCCGTAGTCAAGAAGATTGCTGACAAACCGGGCATGGCCGCAGGGTTGGTAACTGCCACCCATCACACCGAAAGGCATTGTGATGCGGCCCGCTTTGCCCAACATGGCGGGAATGATGGTATGCATCGGGCGTTTGCCGCCTGCCAGTTCGTTTGGGTGGCCCCGCTCCAGGGTGAAACCTGCGCCGCGGTTCTGGAAGTTGATGCCGAATTTGGCAGAAGCCAACCCGGAACCAAAGCCGTCGAATATCGAATAGATCAGCGAGACAGCCATGCGGTCACGGTCCACAACAGTGATGTAAACGGTTTCCTTGTGGACTGCCTCGGTCAAAGGCGCGGCAGTGGCCAACGCGCATTTGGGGTCAATCAGGGCGGCAAGCCGGGCGGCGGTTTCCGGTGACAGCATATGGTCAAGGCGCGGCGTGGTTTCTGCAATGAACCGGTTGCGCGCGTCATAGGCAAGCTTGGCGGCTTCTGCCTCGATATGGGCGCGGAGTGTGCCGAACGGCTCCAGCGCGGCAAGGTTAAAATGTTTGAGGATATTCAGCATCAGAATGGCAGTCGCACCCTGACCGTTTGGTGGGTGTTCGTACAGGCTGTGGTCCCGATAAATACCTTGGACGGGGTCGCCGTAGGTGCAGGCCGTGGACGCAAGGTCATCCAGCGTGTGATTACCACCCAGGGCTTGCAACGAGGCGATCACATCTGCGGCAACTTCGCCGTCGTAAAAGCCTTTGCGGCCGAGTTTGGCGATGCGGCGCAACACTTCGGCCTGACCGGGGGCACGAAAGATCTGGCCGGGGCGGGGGAGCTTGCCGTCAAACAGGAAGAAGCGACGGGCGTCGCCGGTCAGTGCAGAGACGTTGTCGGCCCAATCGGCGGTCACTCTGGGGGCTGTTGGAACACCTTCTTCGGCATAGCGGATCGCTGGCTGCAAGATACGCTCTAGCCCCAAACTGCCATAATCCGCAGAAAGGCGGCAAAAGGCGTCCACGGCACCAGGCAGAGTTACCGCGTCAATTCCGCGTTCCGGCACTTGGGTCAAGCCTCGGTCCCGCAGCATCGCCGCCGACGTGGCTTTGGCGGCGCGGCCAGAGCCGTTCAAGGCCACGACAGTCTCTGAACCGGCCGGTTTCACAAGCACGAAACAGTCACCGCCGATGCCGGTCATCTGCGGCTCGCAAATCCCCAAAAGGACGGCTCCGGCGATGGCGGCATCAACCGCGTTGCCGCCAACTTGCAAAATGTCGACTGCAACTTTCGCGGCCAAAGGGTGTGACGTGGCGCAGAGCCCGTTTGCCGCATAGACGGCCGAACGGCCTGTGGTCTGGAAATCGCGCATCGAAGGCTCCCCTAGCGGGAACGAGCCTAATGGGGACGGCGAAGGAAGCCAAGCGCAGTAGAACCTCGGCGCCGCGAACTGGGTGGGGGCTGTTATTCACGGCACCGAGGGAAGCTATGCAGCTACCCCTACCATATCGACGGTGCACTAGGCGGAATTTAGCGCGAATTCTGGCGTTTTTTTGTCAGTTTTGCCTCTTTCGAAACAATCAGGCGATTTCCGGCGGATCGTTCGCGCTCAGGCTGAAACTGAGAAGGTTGGTGCTGCCCTGTCTGCGATAAGACAAGTCTCTGGACAAACTCCGAATCAGAAACCAGCCAAAACCACCTTCTGGGAGGTCGGTTCCTTCCAGCGTTTCGTGCAAGATACCAGCCGGTGGCCCCGCCGCAGGCATTGGCAGGCCGGCATCCGAAATGTCGCACTGCAATCGATCATCCCGGAAGGAGAGCGACACAGCAATCTTGCCGGGAAACAGGGCATAAGCGTGTTCGACAATGTTGTTTAAAACCTCGGCCAGCACGACTTCTGCCGTGCTGAGGCTATCCTTGGTAAGACCAGACATCAGCTCACTTGAAAGGAGGTAGTGCAAACCGTCGCGCACTGCGAGCATGTCGCTGTCGATGACCATATGTGCGATGTCAGGCGGCAGTGGCACGTGTGCGCACCGTTTAGCCCGCATGCCGCAATCCTTCCGGCAGGGTTTTGTGGATGAGGAAAACCGAATCCATGCGGGTCAACCTGAATACCTTTTCCACAGTCGTGGTCAGGCCTGAAAGTTCCAGCCGGCGGATCGGGCCAAGCGCCTTCATCACTGAAACCACAGCGCCAAGGCCCGAACTGTCAAGAAAGCCGATGTTGGACATATCCAGAACCACGCGGGCACTGGGTTCTTCGATGATTTCGCGCATCCTATCCTTGAACTGTATGGCCCCCGCCGCGTCGATGCGGTCGTCCATCACCCGTATAACAATGATCTCGCCCCGGCGTTCACTTACCAATTTCATAGCACTCTCCGTTCCTGAGGATTGACCTACAAGTTAACCGCGAGAGGTTACGGATAAGTAAGCGGCGCCTGCGCCGTCAGTTCAGTTGAAATTGCAGCGGATAGCGGCCATCTTCAAAATCGCCAAACAAATCGGGCAAATCGGGATGAGACACGGGTTCGCCGGTTTCGTCAGGCACCAGGTTCTGTTCAGAGACATAGGCCACGTAGTAGCTTTGATCATTTTCTGCCAGAAGATGGTAAAATGGCTGGTTTTTGGAGGGGCGGCTTTCCTCGGGGATGTTCTGATACCAGTCTTCGGTGTTCGAAAACATCGCATCCACGTCAAAAACAACGCCGCGGAACGGATGCTTGCGATGACGCAGCACCTGCCCGATGTGATACTTCGCGGCCGTTCTCAGCATCCTGCAGCGCTCCCCCATATCGCTTAGTATGCCTGTCCGGCGCATTTTGCAAATCTCGAGGGCACGCAGAAGGGAAACAGTCTGTCGCCTTAGACTTACCCAAGTCGCAGTGAGCGGGGAGGTGCCGATGGCCCACAGTTGCGGAATTGTGACCGCACAGCGTGACCTTACCCATTTCCCACCCGATGTTTTTCGCCTACACTTTTGCAAAAGACCAAGCACGAGGGGCAAATGAGCAGACTTCTCCGTGCGTCGATCCTGTTTTTGTTCCTTGCGTCTTGTGGCGGGGGCAACTTTTCGGCGCCTCGCGATCTAGACGACGCCTGTTCTATCATTAGGCAGCGCCCGCAGTATCTGTCTGCCATGCAGACGGCACAGCGGAAATGGGGCGTACCGGTTTACGTTCAGATGGCGATGATCCATCAAGAAAGCAAATTCGTCGGCAACGCCCGAACGCCGCATCACTATGCGCTGGGCGTGATTCCGATGGGGCGGCAAAGCTCTGCCTATGGCTATAGCCAGGCTTTGGACGGCACTTGGGAGGAATACCAGAAGGACCAGCACCGCGGCGGTGCACGGCGCGACAATATCCGCGATGCGACGGACTTCATGGGATGGTATGTAGACGGATCATCGGCGGCACTCGGAATCTCCAAGACGGATGCAGAAAACCAGTACTTGGCTTATCACGAGGGACGCAGCGGTTACGCCAACCAAAGCTACCTGGCAAAAGGCTGGCTGGTTGATGTCGGAAACCGGGTCGGTGCGCGGGCCGCGATGTATCGTGATCAACTGCAAGGTTGCCGGCACTAACCCATCAAGGCTTTAGGTGACCGTTTTGAGCCGGGTCTGCTTTAGGGGCTGTTACCCTGCCGGCGACGTTTCGCTGTCTCAAGGTCGATGGAAAATGTGCTTGAGGGGTAAGTTTTGCCATCCACAAGATCGCCCAAAGTCACGGAAGTCTGGTTGCCGATGTCATCGGTGATGATCCACTGGGTCAAGGCGACCGGGTTCTCGCTGAAAACCAATTCGATTGTGCCATAATCCGGATGTTTGGGGTCTTGCGCAAGAACACGGGTGGTTGTGCCCACCTCGCGGTGGCCGATCACCATTTTGGCCACTGACAAGTTGACCTCCTTTGCAAGGATCAAATTCAGCGGGGTGCGCGCCAGCGGATATTGCTCGGGTGGTTGGTTCGACTTGGCATCAAAGATAGCAACCATCCCACCTGAAGCGAGGACCAAACTGTCATCCGGTGCGGCATAGTCAAACCGAGCGCGTCCGGGACGCTGGATCGAAATTGTGCCCTTGGCTTTAGATCCATCGGCATTGACCTGCACAAAGCTCGCTTCCACCGCAGCTAGGCCATTGAGATAGCTGGACAATGTGTCCAGAGAAGTCTCCGTCGCCGCGGCGGGCAGAGAAAGGGCTAACAGTGTAAGCGGGGCCAGAACGGCATGCGACATGTTCATAAGATGAATATAGTCGAAGTAAGTGCTCGCTGCATCCCTGCGCCACTTCACATGGCAGAGAGGTGCCGATGGGACTGGTGGCGCTGCGCCTGAATCGGCTAGGTTTGGTGGATTAACTTGAGGGTATGTTCATGAAAATGACTCGTCGGGCGGTTGTGTTGGGTATTCCTGCCGTACTTTGGGGTTGTTCTGCCGGGCCAAGCGTTCGGCAGCCAGCGCAACAGGTGACATTTTCGGCTGTTCCCAATGCCGGATTCGATGCTTGGGTCGAGGGGTTCAAGTCTCAGGCTGAGGCGCAGGGTGTTTCGGCCCTAGCGGTCGAGTCTGCATTCCGGTCGGTAGGGTATCTGCCCGGCGTGATCGAAAAGGACCGCAACCAGACGGAGTTTGCACGCAGTTTACAAGACTATCTTGCGATCACTGCCTCGGATGCGCGGATAGCGATGGGTCGCCAAGTGCTACAACAGTATTCCGGGCTGTTTTCGGCTGTTGAGGCGAAATATGGCGTGGAAAAGCAATTTGTCGCAGCGATTTGGGGCGTTGAAAGTTTCTATGGCGCCAAGCGTGGGACGGTACCGGTGGTCTCGGCGCTAGCAACCTTGGCATATGACGGGCGCAGGCGGCAGTTCTTCGAAGGGCAGCTGGTGGCGGCGCTGAAAATCTTGCAAAACGGGGATGTTGGTGTTGCTGGCATGACAGGGAGTTGGGCCGGCGCAATGGGGCATACGCAGTTTATTCCCACCTCGTATCTTGCTTATGCGGTTGATTTCAACGGCGATGGGCGACGTGATATCTGGTCAGATGACCCCGAGGATTCTTTGGCTTCGACTGCGAGCTATCTTTCCAAAGCCGGTTGGCGTTTTGGGCAGCCCTGGGGCGTTGAGGTCAGGCTTCCGGGTGTATTTGACCCAGGCCTGGTGGGAAAATCGACGGCGCGGGCCACCTCTGACTGGACCGCGTTGGGCATCGCAAGTGCTGACGGCGGCAGGTTGGCGGATCACGGCGATTCCGCGGTGATCCAGCCTGCTGGCTCGGCTGGTCCGGCGTTCCTGATCTATCACAATTTTGAGGTGATCGGGCGGTATAATAATGCTGACAACTACATCATCGGCGTCGGGCATCTTTCAGACAGGTTGGCGGGTGGTGGCGCTTTGCAGGCCGCGTTTCCGCCCGATGCCAACGGGATGCGCCTCAGTGACCGCGTTCGGTTGCAACAAAGGCTGACCGCTCTGGGCTTCGACACAGGCAGCATGGATGGCGTTCTTGGGCCGAAAACAGCGGCAGCAATCAGCGAGTTTCAGGCGAAGCGGGGTATGACTGTAACCGGCATAGCGACGCTCGATCTCCTGTCGGCGTTAACTTGAGCCTAGCCGTTTGCAAGCTGCAACTTACGCCCTTTTCTCATCAGACCTCCAACCTTGCGCATTGCCGGGCCTAGAACACTGACTTTGAGCGCCCATAAACGCGCGGCCAGCGCCGCGCTCTTTTGACCGCCGTTGTCCCACATCCTTTAAGGGGTGTCAGGCGGGGGTCGACCAGGATCCGGCCTAGCGTCTGACGGTGTTTGCGTGATACTTCCGCATAGCTTTCGGTTGAGCGGAACGCTGCCAATCCAAATAGGAATATGACCATGACGGGACATTCAGCGCGGCGCGCGCTTTGGGCGCTTCTGTTTGGTAATCTTGTGATCGGGACCGGGGTTTTGCTGCCTGCTGGGTTGCTGACGGCGCTGATGGCTGATTTGACAGTGCCCGCAGGGACGGCGGGGTTGCTGGTGACTGTGGGAGGGCTGGTCGTCGGTTTTGGCGCACCTCTACTGGCCGGATTGACGTCAAAGATTGACCGGCGGTTGCTGTTGGCGCTAGCACTGGGACTTTATGTGGTCGGACATGTGCGGTGTTTGTCAAACAAGTTGTCCGCTGATTTCATGCGGCGTCTCTGATTTCGGAGGCGCGGGTGTCGCGTTCCGGGTTCAGCCAGACGGGTCCGGCGGGCAGCCAGTTGCGCGTTTTTCCTGACCACCGTTCCGGGGTT
>JANYFE010000039.1 GCA_025362795.1 Rhodobacterales bacterium
GCGCGACGGCGATCGACTTGCACTAACACGGCCGGACACGACGGGTGCGTTGGCTGACATGGTCGAGGAGTTGGCAGACTGGCAGCTCGCAACGCTGAGCGCGCCCTTACTTGCGGCAGCAGAGAGTGCTTCCAAGTTCCAGGAAGCGCCAACGCTGTGGCGCGAGTACATGCGCGAAGACATCCCGGCGCTGTTTGGCGCGGCGTTCAATCCAGGCAACTGGAACACGGAAATTGTGCGGCTCGACCGGGACTTGATCCTGCTTACGACATTGCAAAAGGGCAATCTCAGCGTCGGCGGCCACTACGAGGACGCCTTCCTCTCGCCGACTCGCATGCAATGGCATAGTCAGAACCAGACTATACGCGACAGCCTTGTGGGGCGAATCCTCAGTGGCATCGAAGCAGGCTATAGGGCCCACCTATTTGTGCGAAACGGAAAACTGCGGAACGGCAAAGCCGCCCCGTTTCTCTATTGCGGCAATCCCATCTTCATTGGCTAGGAGGGTGAGAAGCCCATCACAGTGACCTGGGAACTTGCCGATACAGTGCCCGAGCATTTGCGCAGAAGTTTGGGGGTTCCCAATTGAATTCTGAATGAACAAAATCTCCGTCCCGTAGCGGACGGTTGAGCCCACCATCGGACCACAGTTTCGTGTCCAGGCCGTTGTTCGCAAGGCTAAGTTCTTTGCTTGAACCAGACCGACATCGGGAGCTACAATTCCGAGGCTAAATGTTTGAAAACACAAGGCAGATTCTTCTGCCTGAGGTCCAGAATATGCGCGTCCAGTCAAAGCGGGCAGCACTGTCACCATGATGCGTTAAGTCTTGTTTTCGAGGTTGATCCGGGCGGGATCAAATGCACGGCAGTCCGCTTTCAATCCTTAACTTTGCATCGCCTGTTTTTCAGATTGCGAAAGCAGCGATTGCAGTTCCGCTCCGCCCGCCATTAGTTCGATGATCTCACCAACCTGCTTGTCACCGCGATGGAAGGCGTCGAGCGTTTCGCCCCGGCGCAGGATGACGAAATCGTCGCCGACCGAATGGGCGTGATAGGCGTTGTGGGTGATGAAGACGACCGCAACGCCGCTGTTGCGCACGCGTTCGATCAGGCGCAGCACTGTCGCGGATTCGCGCACGCCCAAGGCCGCTGTGGGTTCATCCAGCACCAGAAGCCGGGCGCCAAAGTGGAGCGCGCGGGCGATGGCCAAGGCCTGCCGCTCGCCCCCCGACATGGTACCGACCAACTGGCTGCCATTGGTTACGCGGCTGATGCCCAACTCCTTCAGGCGCTCGACGGCCAGACGGCCCGCCGTTTCAAGGTCCAGCCGCCGGAACAGACCGCGCCCCTTCTGCGGCTCTGCCGCCAGCACGAAATTGCGCGCAACGCTCATCAAAGGTAGCGTGCCGACCTCCTGATAGACCGTCGCAATCCCGCGGTCGCGGGCATCGCGGGGGCTTTCAAAGGTTGAGACGGCGCCGTCGATTCGCATTTCACCTGACGTGGGCCGTTCGACCCCGGTCAGCATCTTGATGACGGTGGATTTGCCTGCGCCATTCTCGCCCAGCAAACACAGAACCCGACCGGGGCGGACGGCGAGGGTCAGGTTGCTCACGGCAGTGACACCCTGAAAGGACTTCGTGACGCCGCGCAGCTCAAGGATCGGGGTTTCGGATTGGGTCATGGCAGCCTCCTATCGCCCCAGCGCAAAGGTGCGCAGCCGGTTGTTTGAGATGACCGCCAACAGTAGCAGCGCGCCGATGAACAACTCCGTCAAGTCTGCGTTCCAGCCCAGGAAAAACACTCCCAGCGACACGATGCCATAGGTCGTGGCGCCGAAGGCTGTACCGAGAAGCGAACCATAGCCCCCGGTCAACAGCACCCCGCCAATCACGCAAGCCGCGATGCCGCTGAACACATACTGCGCGCCAAGAGTGATAGAGCCATTCTGGAAAGCATAAGTTTCGATCGTGCCCACCAGCACAGCCCCCAGCGAGGACAGAATGAACAGGATCACCTTCACCCTGTCCGTGGGCACCCCGGCCAGCCTAGCGGTCACCACGTTGCCACCCGTCGCATAGACCCAGTTGCCGAAGGATGTCCGCTCCATCACGTAAATGGCCGCTGCGCCGAATAACACCCAATACAGGATGGAAATGTGGAATTCGTGCCATTTGAAGGCGACGAGCACGCCGAGGAAATCGTTGGGAATTGCGGAAATGCTGCTGGACCCGGTCAGCCCGATAGAAACGCCCAAAATCGATCCTGTGACCATCAGCATGGTGGAAAGGGTGACTATGAACGAAGGAAGCTTGGTCTTGACCACGATCAACCCGTTGGCAAGCCCTACCCCAGCTCCGAAGACCACCGCCAGCGAAAATCCGAGCCAGCCGGGCAACTCGTACGATCCCGAGCAGATCGCCACGATCATAGAGGTGGCACCCACGACCGCCCCCACCGACAGATCGAACTCCCCGCCGATCATCAGCATCCCCACCGGGATGGCGATGATGCCCAGTTCGGATGCTGTATCGAGCCAATAGGCCGTGCCCAAAAGCGACAGAAAACCATTGTGGCCGGCCAGGATGGCAAAGAAGGCAAAGACCAGCAATGCCGAGATTGCCCCGCCCGCCTCTGGTCGGTGTATCAGACGCCGCAAGAGCCCTGCTTGTTGAGTTTGTGAGTTAGCCACCTTCGAAATCCGCCCCTGCCTGATTGAAACGCATCGAATGAATCCGCTCCCATAGCGTCGGGCGCGGATTGTCTTGCTGATTGCAGAAGCTCAGTTCGAACCGATCACGTTCTTGTACTTGTCGAACACGGCCGAAATCTTGTCCACGTTCGACTTGTCCACCACGCTTGGCCCGGTCGAAACCGCACCCACCGGGGCCAGCCCGTATTTGGCGTAATTGTAGGCGAACATCACGCCATAGTAGCCGTCCAGATAGGGCTGTTCGTTCACCAGGAACAGCAGCTTGCCGTCCCTGATCTGCTGCAGCGCGACCTTGGAAACCTCCATCGTGCCGATCTTGACCTTGTCGGCCACTTGCGCGGCTTCGACCGCCGCCACGGCCGCCGTGCCCACCGCCGCATTCTCGGTGAAGATGCCATCGACATCGCCATGCGCTTGCAGATAAGCTCCGATGTCACGCGAAACCTTGCCTTGATCCGTCGAATCCGCCGTTGGCAGTTCCAGATTGGCCGAGGTCACCCCAAGTTCCTTTGCCTTCTCGGCCAGACCCTTGCAGATCGCCTGCAGGTAGGGGTTGCCCGGCACGTTGATGACGCAAAGGATATTCTTTGACCCGGCCTTGGTCAAACGCTCTGCGGCAACGATACCCACCTCGGGACCTTGCTGGCCGATGAAACCAAGCGCACCGTCTGCCTCCCATTGATCCTGACCGGACTGGTTGACGAACACGGGGATGCCCGCCGCCACCGCCTGCTTGATCAAGGGGTCAACGACGCCCGTGATAAAGTCGCCCACCACGATCACATCGGGTTTCATGGCGATGGCCGCCTGCATGGTGCGGGCCGAAGAGGCTTCGATATCGGCCTCGTCGATCGGGATATAGTTGAGCTTTGCCCCCAGAAGCGCTGCCGCATCCTGCGCACCTTGATAAAGCGGCGGAAAGAACGAATCGTTCAGCGGTCCAGACACGAAGGCGATGGTGATTTGCGGGTCATCGGCCAGCGCGGGCAGGACACTACCCATGACTGCGGCAAGGCCCATGCTAGCCGCCCCCAGTGCGATCTTGCGCGCCAGCGGTATGCCACCTTGCGATTTAGTGATGAATTTCAAGTCCAATCCTCCCTTTTGATCGATGCACTCCGGCGAACCTTACATCTTCGGCGGCGCGTTGTATGACCAGTTGCGGCTGACATGGCCCTTCAGATAGGCTCATCTCTTTGCAGTTAGAAATACTTGACACTATACTCCTACTAGGTCAAGAAGAATTGCCGTATTTGTCTGTGTAAAACAAACGCTGCCGTAACACACGGCAAGGAGTGTGACTGTGGCGCTGTTGTTGGACAAACGCACCGATGGGCGGGGAAACGGTATCCTCGCCACCGATCTGGCGAACCGCATGGAAGCGGTGAAGCGCGAAATGGGGCAGGACGATGATGAGGGCTCGTTCGATCTGGCAAAATCGCGCCAATGGATCGAGGTCTTTGCCCACAAGGCCACGGCACAGCATCTGATCCCCGAAATTGCCGCGCATGACGAGGTCGTCAGCCTAGCCGGCGGCACCATCACCAACCGCATCTACAACGCCGACGTGACCGATCTGACGGTTCTTTTCGTGCATGGCGGTGGATGGGTGATCGGCAGCATCGACACCCATGATCAGGTTGCCCGTTGGATTGCGGCGCAGACCGGGGCGCGGGTGATCTCTGTCGGCTACAGCCTTGCGCCGGAATACCCCTTTCCGCGTGCGGTGGAAGAATGTAGGGAAGTGTTTGATAAAACGATAAACTTTACACGCGCTGGGCGGCTTTTCGTGGCAGGGGATTCGGCCGGCGCCAACATTGCCGCTATGGCGATCCTGCGTCTGGATGCCACCCAGAGAAAACGGATCACCGGCTTCGTCTCGATCTATGGCGCCTATTCGCCAGAGATGAACCTGTCCTCGCACCGGCTTTATGGCGACGGCCGCTTTGGCCTGTCCGAGGCGCAGATGCGCTGGTTCTGGAATCTTTACGCCCCGCAGCTGGCCCCATCGGACCGTGATAAGCTGACGCCCATTGTGGCGGATCTGTCGGGCTTTCCATCTACCCTGTGCATCGGGGCAGAGTGTGATCTGCTGCTGGACGACACCCTTGCGCTATACAGCCGCCTGGCGGGAGCAACCGTCGATGTGACCCTGTCCCTGTGGCCGAACCTGCCGCATGGCTGCATGCATTTCGTTGGCGTGGTGGATAGTGTCACGCAAGCCGCAAACACGATCGTGCAGTTTATCGACGCCAAGGGCCGCAATACTCAGACAACGCGGGCCGAAGCGGTGGCAACCACCACGGCAACCGAGGGCAATCAAAGCGCCACCCTGATCAATGTCGAGCCGCTGTTTCTGACCAGCCGGACCCGCTCGCACGGGTCCTTGGCGCATAAAATCGCCAACCAGATCATCGCGGGCCAACTTGCGCCCGGTGAATTGCTGCCAAACGAAGAGAAGGCCAGCGCCTCTTTTGGCGTCTCTCGCAGTGCGTACCGCGAGGCGATGCGGACGCTTGCCGCCAAGGGCCTTGTCGTGGTCCTGCCAAAGGTCGGCACCAAGATCTCCTCACGGGCAACGTGGCAACTTCTGGACCCCGACGTTCTGGCCTGGCATTTCGAGGCGGGCCCGGACGAGGCCTTTGTGCGCGACCTGTTCGAATTGCGCAGCGCTGTGCAGCCCAAGGCGGCTGCATTGGCCGCGATGCGGCGCAGCGAGCAGGACATCTCGGACCTTGCCGACGCTTTGGCCCGGATGGCGCGGACGAACCCGTCCAGCGGCGGCTGGCTGAATGCGGTAGTGAACTTCCATCAGTCGATCCTTTTGGCAAGCAAGAACGCGGCCATAGCCTCGCTTTGGCCCGTCATTGGCACCAATATCCGCTGGTCGATGAAATTGCAGATGATGCTGCCTTCGCTGCGGCTGGTGCGCGACCCGGTGGCAGACCATGCCCGGGTCTTCGAAACGATCGCCTCGCAAAACCCGCAGGAAGCCGCTCGCGTAATGGAGTTGCTTATTGAGGCAACGCTGATCGACAGTCTGGAGAACCTGAAACGCACCAACGAGGCATTCCTGAACCAAACGCTTGCTTGGCAAGAATCAGGTAGTGATGCGGATTGATAGACAGGCTAAAATCGCGGGTTATTGCGAATGCTGGATCAAGAAAATTATCAATTTCAGTGCCAAACACGGGGCATTTTTTTTCGATGGCTTCAGACCTTCGATCCCTTGTCGCAATCCAACGGCCGCTATGCGGGATTCCTGAAGTGAGATGGCGCAGGGACGAACGACTGCTTTCCGCTCTGTACTAACTTTTGTATCCTGTTGCGGAGGACTTGCGAAGTCGTGTCGCTCAGTCCCCCACCACCTTCAACCTCGGCTTCAGCATTTCGCCGACCGCGTTCACCCCTGCCCGCAGCGGCGAGTCGATCAGGTGGGCATAGCGCTGGGTGGTGCCGATCTGGGTATGGCCAAGTAGCCGCCCGATCATTTCCAGCGACGCCCCGCCAGAGACCAGCAGGGAGGCGAAGGTGTGGCGCAGATCATGGATGCGGACGTCGGGAATGTCTGCCTTGACGCGGACGCGCTCCCAGAATCGGGAGAGATCGGCCATCGGTTGACCCGGCATGTCGCCCGGGAAAAGGAACGGGCAGCCTTTCGGCGACGAAGTTCGGCGCAGGCGGATAAGTGCGACAGCCTCATGCGAGATTGGCACACGGTGGACCCGGCGTTGTTTTGTGTAGGCAGCCTGCTTGGTCCAGATCGCCAGATCGAGGTTGAACTGGTCGAAGGTGGCGGTCCTTACCTCGCCGACGCGGGCGCCGGTCAGCATGCAGAGGCGGATGATCCCGGCCGAACGCTGCTCGTGATCGTCGTCCAGGACATCAGCCAGCCGTTGGATTTCGTCGAAGGAGAGGAAGCGTTCGCGAGCGGTTTCGGGCCGCTTGCGGAAGGCGGTAGCCGGATTGTCGGTCCGCATCTTCCAAGTCACGGCGAGGCTGAACATCTTGCGCAGCACTTCACCTGCGCGGTTGGCACGGATCGGCGTCGGCTTGGGCGGCTTCAGCGGGGCTCGGCGCTTGGTCTTCGGGGCGGTCTTGGATGGCCTCGGCCGCCCCAGGGCGATCTTGGTCAGCAAGCGGTCCACATCGGTCGGCGTGATGTCCGCCACCTTGCGGGTGCGCCAATCCGGCAGGACCAGCCCGTTCAGCATGCTGATCTGATCCTTGGCATTGGTGCCCTCAAGTTTGGGTAGATGCTCGTCGATGAAGCGGTCGATCAATTCTTTCACCGTGGGCGCCTGGCGCGCAGTGGAGCGGACATCCATCGGATCTTCGCCGCGGTCGATGTCGCGCTTCAGGCGCTTGGCCTCTTCGCGGGCGGCGGTCACTGACCAGCTTGGCCATGTGCCGATCGTCATGCGGCGCTGCCGCCCGGCGGCGTTGTAGATCAGGACGAACCCCTTTCGGCCCGACTCGAACACGCAGAGGCCGAAGCCCGCGCAGCCTTCGTCGAACACCACGTACTTGCGCGTGCCGATTTCGGCAGCCTTTACAATTCGTTCCGTCAAATGCGTGGCCATTCGCGCTCCCCATGTCGCACCGAATGAGGATCGAGAATCGGCAAAGAGCAACCTGCTCTCGGTAAGCTTCCGGCAGAGGGGCGGAAACCGGCAGAAACAAACCGGCAATTCTGCCGCCCTTTTTCCTATGGGTTTGCGGCCGTCGCACGGTGTTTGCGGTGTCGGACCCGAATACCTCTGACTCTGATCGGCACGAGGCCGCATTCAACCGCATTCGACCGCAATCAACCCGGATTAATTGCCGGTTTGTTTCTGCCAGTTTCCGCCTCTTCCCCGGTCCGATGTCTGTGCTTGTCTGCCGTCACTGATTTGGCCGCGCCGCTCCAGGCCGCCAGACGATGAGGAAAGACATGAAAACCATTGACTTGGACGAAACGGATGCTGCGCCCGAGGTTGATACTGGCCTGCTCGCCGGCTGGCTGAACCGCAGCGACCTCGCCCGCGAACTGACCTTGTCGGTCGATACTCTGCAGCGCTGGGAGAGCCGAAGGGTGGGGCCACCCTGCGTCCGTGTGGGGCGCAAGGTGCTCTACCGCATGGAGGCGGTCCGGGGAATGGCTCCGCGATCAGGAGGCCCGCAAGCAGCCCGCTAACCGTGCCGTTGCCGGTCGACGTTGAGGGGGGAACGATCATGGCACAAACCACCCTGAGCGGCTCCTTCCCGATCGCCGCCGTTATCACCGACGCCCAGCGCGGATTGCATATGCGTCGGCAGCTTCACCGGTCCCTTTGCCGGGCGGACAAGTTGTTCCAGGCTGATGGAAACAAGGGCATCGCCCAGACGCAGGTCATTGCCCAGCGCCTGACAGAGGCGGCCGCGTGATGAGCGAACTGGCCACCGACTGGGCGATCCGGCAGCGCGGATTACTGCCCGCAGCCAAGCTGGTGCTGTGGCATCTCTGCGACCGGCACACCCCGGATTCGGGCTGCTTTCCGTCTCAGGACCACCTGATTACGGCCGCCGAAATCTCGCGCGCCTCGCTGAACACGCAGCTACGCAGGCTGGAAGATGCCGGGCTGATCCACAGGCAAAGACGGCCGGGGCAAGCCGCGAGGCAGTGGAAATCGACCCGCTACATTCTCGGTTTCGAGGCCGATTTCGCCCAAAAGCCAGGTGAGTTTTTCGGGCAGCGAAACGGACAAAAGCCATCTCCGGATTTGGCCCAAACGCCCGCAAAGCCATGTCCAGATTTTGACCAAAAACACCCAAAGCCATGTCCAGAATCCGAACAAAGCCATCTCCGGATTCTGGACACTAACTTAGTAAGAAAGAAAGAAACTACTACCGCGCGTAGCGCACGCACAGGCACGCATCACGCACACGCGAGGGAAGCCCCCGAAACCGCCTGCCTCGCAGCCTGCGGCGAGGGCCTTTGCATCGAGGCAAGGGCCGTGATCGGGGCGACAGCGTCGGTGATCGATGGCTGGCTCGCCACGGGTTACGATCTCGATGCCGACATCCTGCCGGTGCTGCAGACTCGCACCCTGCGCAAGCGCGACAGCCCCATCAGGACATGGGCGTATTTCACCCCGGCGATTGCGAAACGTCATGCCCAGCGGACGGCCCAGGTGGCAAAGGCAAAAAGGGCTGGGGAACCGGAACTAACGCCCAAGCCGACCGCCTACGAACTCATGGTCATGACGGCGGAGTGGATCAACTCCGGCCGCTACGTCCCGCCCAGCGCCGTGTCCACATCCAAGCGCGCGGCCTTGCTGGCGGCCGGGCTGGTGACCGAGGCCACCCTGCGCGCTCGCCAGATTTATTGAACCCCGATGGAGAACCGAATGACCCTGAGCCCCCGCGACATCGAGGATCGCTTTGACGAAGCCGCTTGTGTCCTGCGCCGCCTGCCCGAGAAGGACCGTCCCCGCGGCTATGGTTCGTCCTGGCCTGCGGTCGTGCATGATGCCAAGCACGCCTACGGCTACACGCCAGAGGCACCGATGCGCGTGATCCCGAGCGCTGCCGCCATCACCCGGATGGAGGAATGCTTTGACTGGCTGATGCTGGTCGATCCCGAGGATGCCCGGATCGTCTGGCTGCGGGCGGACGGCATGCGTTGGCGCCAAGTCTGCATCTGCGCCGGTGTCGTGCGATCGAACGCCTGGCGCCGCTGGGCAGCCGCCCTCTTGACCATTTCAAAGAAGCTGAATTCCCACACGAAATCAAAGCGCAAGCTGAAGGTTCCGGATGAAACCGGCGCAATCCCGCGCGAAAGCGTGGTCAACACGCAGGATAACCCGCAAAACGCGTTGAATTTCGGGCGCGACACTTCTTCCGGTTCTGGGGCATAAAGCAGATAGGATGGTGGAACACATGGGCGACAGATCGCTTGGCTCCGCCACCCGTTCGGGCGCACCCTCCCCGCCCCCCGCGTTCGCCTCGGAAACGATCCCCCGGATCGTTTCTGATCGAGGCTCACCCCCCCGGCCTTGGTTCCACCCGGGCTTGAGGCGTATGCGGGGGGCAAGAGCGCAAAGCTCCCCTAGCGT
>JANYFE010000043.1 GCA_025362795.1 Rhodobacterales bacterium
CTCAACAAAGGCGATCACACGACTGCGTAACTCGATAGGATGTGGTTTGCCCATCACGACCCCCAATAGCTGGCAGGGTCAGAGAATCACAAACCTCTCAACCTGGGAATCCTGAATCAGACGAATGACGACACGCTCTAAGCCTAGTTTACGGGTTTTCCGAGACCCGGTTTGAGACACTGACCTCTCCGACCTTCAATGGACTTGAGAACTTCCGGCAGGTCGTCGCCGACTCGTCATTCTGGCAAGCGGCCTGGTTTTCTCTGCGCTTTGGGGTGATCGCCGCCGTTCTGCAGTGTACGCTAGGGTTGTTTTTGGCCGTCTATTTAGCGCCTTTGATCCGCCTGCATGGCTGGATGGTCGCCATCTTGATCATCCCGATGGTCGTGGCACCGGCGATGATCGGCCTGATGTATCGGCTCGTACTGCATGAATTCGTAGGCCCCTTGCCATACTATCTGGTCAAGTTGTTCGGCAGTGCGCCGCCGTTCCTGAATGGCGCCAACGTATTCAAGACTGTGGTGGTAGCCGAGGCTCTGCAATGGACGCCGTTTGCATTCTTGTTGTTTCTGACCGCTTATGAAGCCATTCCCGGCGAAATGCGCGAGGCGGCTGCGGTAGACGGAACGCGGCCTTGGCGGATGTTTTGGAAGATCGAATTTCCACTGATGATGCCTACCCTTTTTGCGGCCCTTTTCGTGCGCTTCATTGATGGCTTCCGGGTGTTTGACAACATCTACACGCTGGTCGGGCCGGGTCCGGGCGGTGCAACGACCTCCATGTCCATCTATATTTACGAAACTTTCCTGCGCCGCGGCGAGATAGGCAAGGCCATGGCGGCAGCTATCTTGTTGTTCCTTTCGGCCTTCATTCTGCTTGCAGCGGCGCAACATTTGGTGCGGAGGCGCGGATGAAGGCACATAACACGCTTAGGTGGCTTGTTTTTCTGGGTGCCGCCCTGGTGATGAACTTCCCGGTGATCGCCACATTTGTGACCGCCTTCAAGGGCCCCGGCGAGGTGATGAAAAACCCTTCGCTCTGGCTACAGGCCCCCACGCTTGAGAATTTCATCACGGTTTTCACGATCAGTGACCGGCTGAACATTTTCGCCTATCTCTGGAACTCGCTGGTGGCTGCGCTGGTCGGGTCAATCTTGCCGATCATCGTGGCCTTCCCCATCGCCTGGGCCATGTCGCGACGGGGCTACGGGCGGGCGGTGCTGTTCCCGCTGATCGTGAACATCCGTGCGCTGCCACTGATCATTTTCGCGATCCCTCTTTACATGGTCTATTCCGCGACTGGCCTTTTGGACACCCGGATCGGCCTCGGTCTGATCTTGGCGATCGTGAACCTGCCATTGACGTTGATGCTGCTGGTCAACGCCATCGGTGAGATTCCGTTAGAGTTGGAAGAGGCCGCAAGGGTCGATGGCGCACGGCTGCCGCGGATGCTTTTGCGGGTTGTCCTGCCATTGTGTCGTCCGGCTTTTGTCACCACCTTTGTTTTTGGCTTCATCACCGGGTGGAACGAGTTCCTCTTCGGCTTGATGCTGACGACGCGTGTCGCGGTTCCGATGACTGTCGGCGCATCTTTCTTCTTCGCAAGCTCAGGCGGGGGAGTTCAATGGGGGGTGGCGGCAGCCGTAATGGTCGTGGCTGCCCTTCCGCCGCTGCTTCTGGGTCTCATCATGTACCGCCGGATCACAGGTTCGATGGTCGCTGGCGCTGTAAAAGGATAAGTCATGGCTGAAATCCGTATTGAAAACCTTGCCAAATCCTTCGGTGCAGCGAACATCATCAAGAACATTTCGCTGACCATCCCGGATGGTGACTTCTGCGTTTTCGTTGGGCCGTCGGGCTGCGGGAAATCCACACTTTTGCGCCTGATCGCGGGGCTTGAAACGGCAACTTCGGGGCAAATCCTGATCGATGGGCGCGATGTGACCGCGCTGGAACCTTATGATCGCCACCTGTCGATGGTTTTCCAAAGCTATGCGCTGTACCCGCATATGACAGTCAAGGAAAACATCGCGTTCGCGCTGCGCACGGCAAAGACGCCAGAGGCCGAAATCGCCGAAAAGGTTGCCAAGGCGGCACGCATCCTGCGGCTCGAAAGCTACCTTGACCGCAAGCCAGCCGCCCTGTCCGGCGGTCAGCGTCAGCGGGTCGCGATTGGCCGGGCCATCGTACGCGAGCCCAAGGCGTTCCTTTTCGATGAACCGTTGTCGAACCTCGATGCCGCGCTGCGCGCCGATACACGGGTCGAGATTGCTGCCCTGCACAAGTCACTTGCCGCCACAATGATCTACGTGACGCATGACCAGATCGAGGCGATGACGCTGGCCGACCGGATCGTTGTGCTGAACGAGGGGCAGATCATGCAGGTCGGCAGCCCGCGCGAATTGTACCAGCGTCCTGCCAATGTCTTCGTGGCCCAGTTCCTCGGTAGCCCCAAGATGAATATCCTGCCCGCGCGGGTCGCAGATGGTGCCGTTGCCTTGGCAGGAAGCGCCGCACGGCTGGCCGCACCACCAGGCTGGGCAGGCTTGGCCTCGGTCGGGTTGCGGGCAGAGGATTGCACGGTTACCGCCCCTGAAAACGGCGTGCTGACCGGAACCGTGGTGCTTTGTGAGTATCATGGTTCCGGCCAGCAGTTGCTTGTCGACACAGCTGAAACCGGTCGGATCGCTGCATTCACCACGGCCAATCGTGACCTAGGTGCCGGCAACCGCATCGGCCTGGCCTTTTCGACCGACAAGCTGCACCCGTTCGACACTGGCGGCACGCGTCTGGCCTGATGGGTCGGGCGTGGATTTGTGATGCGCACCCTCGGCATCGGGGTGGAAAGGAACGAAGTGAAAGTCCTGATTCTCGACACAGCTGAGGCTGCCATCGACCGCAGCGCCGGGATTTTGCTCGACGCGGTGCGGCAAAAGCCGACTGCCGTTCTGGGGTTGGCGACCGGCGCCACCATGCTGCCGCTGTATGACAAGCTGATCGCCCGTCATCTTGCCGAGGGCATCAGCTTTGCGCAGGTGACCACGTTCAACCTTGACGAATACATCGGCCTCGCCCCCGACCACGTCTGTGCCTACCACCACTATATGCGCAAAGCGCTGTTCGACCGGATCGACATCGACATGCGCTGTACGCATCTTCCGCGCGGAGACGCCCCGGATCCTGTGGCCGAAGCCGAGGCTTACGAGCAACGGATTGCGGCGGCAGGTGGCATTGACCTTCAACTTCTTGGGATCGGACGCAATGGTCATATCGGTTTCAATGAGCCCACCTCCAGTCTTGCGTCGCGCACGCGGATCAAGACGCTCACCGATGACACTCGACGGGCGAACGCGCCCTATTTCGACAGTCTCGACGACACTCCGCGCTTTGCGATCACCATAGGTTTAGGAACAATCCTCGCGTCCAAGGCCTGTCTGATGGTCGCGACTGGTGCGGCGAAAGCCCAGGCCGTCGCCATGATGGTCGAAGGGTCCATAAGTTCTGCCTGTCCGGCGACGGCATTGCAGATGCACCCGCAGGTCACCGTGGTGCTTGACCGTGCGGCGGCGACAGACCTGACACTCGTCAATTATTACGAACATGTTCATCCCAAGGGGGCTGGAAGCGAATACGGCTGACCGCGGCACCCGGCCCAGCCGCGTATGGGCACGACAGCTTTTCGATGGCGTAAGCTTGACCGCCCTGCCGAACCGGGTCGTCGAGCTGGCGGCTGGCTTGATTGTTGCGATACGCCCGGCTGAAGCCGCGGACCATGAGGATCCCGAAGTTTTTGCGGCTGATGTGGTGGCTGCAGGCTTCATTGACCTTCAGATCAACGGGGCAGGTGGAGCGCAATTGAATTTTGACCTTTCCAAAACCGCGCTGGACCAGATTGCGGACGGCGCACGTCAGGACGGAACGGCGCATATCCTTCCCACCTTCGTCACGGCACCAGGGACCGATTATCTAAATGTCATAGCTGCGGCCAAGGCGGCCATCGGACTCGGCGTTCCGGGTATCCTGGGCGTTCATGTGGAAGGCCCATTCTTGTCGCCCCAACGTGCGGGAAACCACGACCCTTTATCGATCCGCTCCTTGGCAGCAGATGATATTGACGCGATCACAGCCGCGTTCCCCGGCTCTTTGCTTCTGACACTCGCACCGGAATGTCTGCCGGAAGGCAGCCTAGAAGCACTTGCCCGCGCAGGGGTAACGGTTTTTTGCCGGGCACAGCGTGGCAACAATGCGGGAAGTGGTCGAGGCGGAAAGAGGTGGTTCGGTTTATCTGAACAGGTTCTGGGCGTTTTCTAAGTGGTTTTCCGCCTCGATTACGCCGCCAGCGTTACAGGCGGCGGCAGGTTGAAGTAGGCCTGATCGGGGGTTCTACCGTCAAGCGATGAATGCGGG
>JANYFE010000044.1 GCA_025362795.1 Rhodobacterales bacterium
TGACGTCTGGTCAGGCCGCTTGTTTGCGCGATGCGAACCGCATCCCGTTTGAACTCGTCGCTGTGTATCGCTGCCATGTCCGGTCTCCTTGATGGCGAGTATTGCTCTCAAAAAACCGGAACGAAACCGCGACAGGTCCAGTTCACTTCCCCCCGCCCGCCGTCTCGCCTCCGCCGCGTGTCAGGTAATATGCGGCGAGGATGGGGAAGAAGGTGGCTAGGAAGACGACCATGGCTACGACGTTGGTCACCGGGCGTTGTCTTGGGCGGACGAGTTCTTCCAGCATCCAGATCGGCAGGGTCGCTTGCTGGCCTGCGGTGAAGGTGGTGACGATGACTTCGTCGAAAGACAGGGCGAAGGCGAGCATCCCGCCTGCGAGCAGGGCGGAGGCGAGGTTTGGCAGCAGGATGTGACGGAAGGTCTGGAAGCTGTTGGCGCCGAGGTCGGCGGAGGCTTCGAGGATGCCGCCGGACAGGCGGCGGAAGCGGGCGACGGCGTTGTTGTAGACGATGACGATGCAGAAGGTGGCGTGGCCGAGGATGATTGTCAGGGTCGAATAGGGGATGTCGAGGGTGGCGAAGGCGCTGCGCAGCGAAATGCCGGTGATCACGCCGGGGAGCGCCAGGGGCAGGATGATCAGCAGGGACAGCTGGTCGCGGCCGAAGAACCTTGTGCGGGACATGGCGGCAGAGACCAGCGTGCCGAGGATCAGGGCCATGGCGGTGGAGAGGGTGGCGACCTTGAGGCTGAGGAGCAGCGGCGGCCAGATGTCGGGGCGGTTCCAGGCCACGGCGAACCATTTGAGGGTCAGGCCGGGGGGCGGGAAGGCGAAGCTCCGGTCTTCTGTGGTGAAGGCGTAGAGGAAGATCAGGAGGATCGGCAGGTGCAGGAAGGCGAGGCCTGCGAAGGCGGCGGCTTTGAGGGGGAAGGAGGCGTCAGAGCGCATCGAACGCTCCGGCTTTGCGGGCGAGGGTCAGGTAGATCAGCATGATGACGATGGGGACCACGGCGAAGGCGGCGGCGAGGGGGACGTTTCCGGCGGTGCCTTGCAGCTGGTAGACGGCCATGCCGATGAAGGAGGCGGAGGTGCCGATGATCGAGGGGATGATGTAGTCGCCGAGGGTGAGGGAGAAGGTGAAGATGGAGCCTGCGATGATGCCGGGGAGGGCGAGGGGGAGGGTGACGGTGCGGAAGGTCTGGGCGGCGGTGGCGCCGAGGTCGGCGGAGGCTTCCAGCATGGTGGTGGGGACGCGTTCCAGCGAGGCCTGCATCGGCAGGATCATGTAGGGCAGCCAGACGTAGGTGAAGACCAGAAAGGTGCCGATGTAAGAGGTCGAGAGCGAGTTGCCGCCGATGCCGGGGAGTTGGAGCGCGGCGTCGATCAGCCAGCCCGTGTGGGTGGCGGTGGCGGCCCAGGTCAGGATGCCCTCTTTGGCGAGGATCAGTTTCCAGGCGTAGACCTTGACGAGATAGCTCGACCACAAGGGGAGCATGATGCCGAGGTAGAAGGCAGCTTTCCAGCGGCCCCGTGCGTAGCGGGCGGCGTAATAGGCGATAGGGAAGGCGGCTATGGCGGAGGCCGCGGTGACGGCGATGGCCATGGCGAGGGTGCGCAGGATGACGTCATAGTTCGAGGGTCGCAGGAGTTCGGCGTAGGTTTTGAGGGTGAATTCGCGCACGACGAGGCCGGAGAATTCGTCGATGGAGTAGAAGGATTGCAGCAGGAGGGCGGCGAGGGAGCCGAGATAGACAACGCCCAGCCAGAGGAGCGGGGGGGTGATGAGAAGGAGGAGCAAGAGGCCGGGTTTGCGCCAGAAAATCGTGGTGAGGCGGTCGGCAAGGGTTCTGGTGGGGCGGACGGCGGAGGTCACGGGCGTGGCCCGAGGCGAGGAAGATTTTCCAACGCGGAAGCGGCGAATTTTCTGCGAAAATTCGAATTGGATGGGCGCAGTGCCGCAGCGCGGCGAGAGGAAAAAAGGGCCTCCGGCGGGAGTATTTGGCAAAGGGTAAGCATCAGGCTTCGTCCATGACATGCAGGGCGGTGGGGGCGAAGGTGAGGGTCAGAGTGCTGCCGATTTCGGGGGCGTCAGTTGCGGGCAGCAGCGCTGCGATGGTCTGGCCCTGGGTGGTGAGTGTGACGCGGTTGCCGGAGCCGAGATAGCGCAGGGCGGTGACGGTGCCGGTGATAGGGCCGGTGCCGGAGGGGTGCAACGCTTCTGGGCGCAGGCTGGACCATCTGGCGGGGCCGCCGAGACTTTGGGTCAGGGCGGGTGGCAGGAGGTTGGAGGAGCCTACGAAATCGGCGACAAAGCGGGTTTTGGGATGGGCGTAGATTTCGGCAGGCGTGCCGATCTGGGCAATGCGGCCATCGTTGAACACGGCGAGGCTGTCCGCCATGCTGAGCGCTTCGCTTTGGTCATGGGTGACGAAAACGAAGGTGATGCCGAGGCGCCTTTGCAGGCTTTTGAGTTCGTCCTGCATAGCCTCGCGCAGTTTCAGATCGAGGGCACCGAGGGGTTCATCGAGGAGGAGAACGCGGGGTTCGTTGACCAGTGCGCGGGCCAGAGCGACGCGCTGGCGCTGACCGCCCGACAGTTGCGCGGGTTTGCGGTTGCCGTAGCTGTCAAGATGGACCAACGCCAGCATTTCTTCGGCTTTGGCGTAGCGCTGGGCGCGGCCCATGCCCTTGACCATCAGGCCATAGGCCACGTTGTCGCGAACCGTCATATGGGGAAACAGGGCGTAGTCCTGAAACACGGTGTTGACGTGGCGCAGATGCGGCGCGGTGTTGGAGACATCCGCGCCGAAGATGCGGATTGTGCCGGAGGTCGGTTGTTCAAAGCCGGAAATCAGGCGCAGGCAGGTGGTCTTGCCCGAGCCAGAGGGCCCGAGCATGGCGAAGAACGCGCCTTCGGCAATGGTCAGGTCCACCGCGTCGAC
The DNA here is from genome assembly GCA_025362795.1 of Rhodobacterales bacterium. Lineage (GTDB taxonomy): Bacteria > Pseudomonadota > Alphaproteobacteria > Rhodobacterales > Rhodobacteraceae > Stagnihabitans. Next base: position 2,941 of record JANYFE010000044.1, read on the forward strand.
GGCGCGGGTGGCGCCGAAGTGGCGGGAGACGGACTGGAATTCGACGGCGGGGATCATGGGGGGCATTCTTGTGAAGGCAGGGTGCGTGACATCACGAACCCTGCCGAGATTTTAAGGGGCCGCCGGGTGCGTGATTTCACGCACCGCTGTCACCGACCGCCGATGACGCCGATATAGTCGCTGACCCAGCGGTAATAGGGCACGCATGCGCCGTCACCCTGCGCACAATTGGCGGTGGGGGTGGTCCAGAAATGGATCTTGGCAAAGTCGTCCATACCGTTGGCGGTGCAGCCTTCCTTGGTCTGCATGCCGGATTTGTCGGTGCAGGCTTCGGCCACCACGGGGTTGGAGCCGAACCAGACCGACAGGTCGGATTGCAGGTTGGAGTTCAGCGTATGCTCCATCCATTTATAAGCGCAGTTCGGATGGGCGGCATCGGTCGCCAGCATCGTGGTGTCGGCCCAGCCAGTCGCGCCCTCACTTGGGATGGTGGAGGCGACCGGTTGCTTGTCGGCCACCAGCATGCCGACCTGGAACGGCCAGCTGCCCGAGGCGACCACGCCTTCGTTCTTGAAGTCATCGACCTGGATCATCGCATCATGCCAGTAGCGGCCGACCAGCGTGCGCTGCACCCGGAGGAGGTCGAGCGCGGCCTTGTACTGATCCTCGTTCAACTCGTAGGGCGAGGTGATTTTCAGCTCTGGCTTGTGGGTCATCAGATACAGGGCGGCGTCCGCGATGTGGATCGGGCCGTCATAGGCCTGCACCCGGCCTTCGTTCGACTTGCCATCCGGCAGGTCCATCTTTTCGAACACCACATTCCACGAGGTCGGCGGGGTCTTGAACACGTCGGTGTTGTACATCAGCACGTTCGGGCCCCACTGGTAGGGCACGCCGTAATGGACACCGGCGACGGTGAACCAGCTGCCATCTTTCAGGCGGGGGTCAAGTTTGCCCCAGGACGGGATCAGGTCGGTGTTGATCGGCTGTACCCGTTTGCCGGCGACAAGGCGCAGGCTGGCGTCGCCCGAGGCGGTGACAAGGTCGAAGCCGCCTTCGTTCATCAGCGACACCATCTCGTCCGAGGTGTTGGCGGTCTTGATCTTGACCGCACAGCCGCTGTCTTTTTCAAACGCGGTGACCCAGTCATAGGCCGCATCACTTTCGCCGCGTTCGACATAGCCGGGCCAGGCGACGATATCGACTTCGCCTTCGCCGGCGCCCAAAGCGGTGACCTGGGCCAGAACAGGGCCGGTGGCCAGCGCGAGGCTGAGGATGGCCGTACCCATGAGTTTGACAGAGTTCATTGCAGTCTCCCTGATATAGCGCGCCGGGGCGCGGTGCCGCATTTGCGGTCATTTGATCAAATTAGAGGGCGCTGCCAGTTAATCAAGCAGAATTTTCCAGTTCAACCTGCGGCCATTGCCTGCACCAGGGCGGTGTGATGGGTGGCGATCGACGCCTGGTAGGCGGCGAGTTTGGCCGGGGTGAAGTGGTGTTCTTCGGCCAGAAGGTTGATGGTGCCAGAGACCGCGCCGTTGTGCACCACGGGCACGTTGATACAAGACCCCAAACCGAGCGAGGAAATCAGCGCGTGGTCGAAGAAGTACTTGGCGAATTCGGGTGTGGTGTTGGCGACGAAGACCTGCTGGCCGGTGATGCAATGATCATACCAGCCGTCGCGGGTCAGGGGTTTCGTGCCGGAGACCGGGTATTCCACGGGCATCGACGAATAGGCGCGGCGGGCGAGGCCGGCGGGGATGTCCTGCGTGGTGACGGTGAACAGCCGGGTGCCGAGGGCGGCACAGGCGGTGAAAAGTGTGTCGTAAACCGATTGCATGGGGTGGCCTTTCAGGATTGCGGGGCGGACCAGGCGCCCTGGGACAGCACCAGCCAGCCTGCGGGCGGGTCGGGCAGCGGGGGGGCGGTGCCTTGCCAGAACATCAAAACGACATGGGCGGGTTCCTTGGGCGCGTCGGTGTCTGCCATTGCCTGCCAGATCATGCCGAAGCCTTCTTGCAGCAGGCCTTCGGCGTAAAAGGCGATCTCTTCGGCATCCAGCAGTTCGGTCTGGTCGTCCTGCGGCTGCCACTGGTCACCGTCAGCCCAGATCACTGCACCTTCGATATCGGGATAACGAAGGCCAAGTTTGGCGAGGGGGGCAAGGAAGGATTCTATCGGGGTCATGGTGGCGGGGTCATGGTGGCGGGGTCATGGGGGGACTTTCGGTTGTCGCAGGGATGCCGGAGGCGCCGCGGCATGGCAAGGGGGTTTGGCAGTTTCGGGGTCTGGGCGGCGCATGGAGGCTGGGGGGGGACGGGGTTGGTCCCTGCCCTATTTCATTTGCGGGCCGGCATACCCATGTGAGGAGAAGAAAATATGGGAGAGCGCGCCTTGGGATTTGTTTTGTTGCTGGTCGTGGGGGCTGCGGCGGGTTTTCTGGCGACACGCATGATGAAGCTGGACAGCGATATTCCGACCACAATTGCGATCGGCGTCGGCGGGGCGCTGATAGGCGGTTTGGTGATCCGGCTTTTGCTGGAGGTGACGGGCTGGCTGGCCGGGTTCATGGGCGCGGTGCTGGGGGCGTTGGTGCTGATCTGGTTGTGGAAAACCTATATCGCGCGGCGCTAAGCACGGCAGGGTTCAGCCAAGCCGTTTGATCGCGTCCTTCAGCTTGAAACCCTTGTTGCCTGCGGCTTGCCACAACAGCATGCCCTGCCAGGCGGCGAACAGCATGGCGGCGGCTTCGGCGTCGCGCAGCTTGCCTTCGAGGGCCGCCTCGACCCGGTTGCGCCAATGGGCGGCGCGGTCGCGCAGGGTGGCGTCGCGCAGGCTGGCGGCAAGAAGGGCGGCGGAGGTTTCACTGCCCAGCGACTTCAGCAGGGCCTGCGGGCCTTTGCCGGCAGCATCGACCTCTGCCAATGCCGTGTCGGTCAGGGCATCCAGCCGGTCCCATTCGGCCAGCCAGGCGGCCTGCACCATGTCGGACAGCGCCCCATAGCGCTGCACCAGCGACGGGGCGGCGAGACCGGTGGCGCGGGCAACGGCGGAAAACGCCACGCCTTTTTCGCCATCCGCCGCGATCAGGCGCAGGATGGCGGCAAAGACTTCGGCATCGGGGATCAAACGGGGGCGGGACATGCCCAGATTATAAACGAACATTCGGATTTTGGAAGAGATTTGTGAATGATCGATTGGGAAATCGCTTTCGCGGGCGCCTCGCGTCTACGCACCGCCGCGGGGCATTTGGAGCAATGTGAATCGGGGGCGAGGTTTTGCGTGGGATTGTGCCGGGTTAGCGCAATACCTGCAAGCGGTCGGTCAGGCTGACCACGCCATCTTGCACCACGGCGCAGAGCACGCCGCGCAGGCGCAGGTCGGGGTGGCCCGGCGCGTCGTTGAAGGCGCGGGCGTCAGCACCGTAGCGGGCCTTCCACTTGACGCAGCCTTCGTTGAACAGGCCCGACACCCGCAACACGGCGGACCCCGCGGCGATGCGCGTGCCGGGTGGCAGGCTGGCAATGCTGCAATTCAGATCGGCAACAATCGTGTCACCGGGATGCGGCGTGCCCGCGCGGTCGCGCCAGACCAGATCCAGCACCCGTTGCGGCAGGATCGAGACCTGAATGTCAGGATCAGGCGAACCGTCGGCCAGCCGCAGCCACGGCTGGGTCAGCCAGCGCTCGCCGGGAACACCTTCTGCCCGGGTCAGTTTCAGGCTGGCCGGAAACTGGCGCTGGTTGGTGCCGGGGCGAAAGCACAGGCTGGCGATGGGCGCATCGGTTTCGGGAGCGGACAGGATATTCGGTAGGGCGGCCACCAGTTCGGCGGTGGTCACAGGGTTGGCAGCCCCGACATGGGCGACCAGTTCGACGGTGTTGCCCTCGGGGTCGCGGGTGAACAGGCCACGCCAGCCGATCCACGGAAAAGCCTCGTAACGGGTCGGGTGGCCGTGTGCGGCAAGCCAGCATTGCGCGGCCAGCTGGTCTTCGGCCGCGATTCCCAAGGCGATGTGGTGCAGGCCGGAGGGTTCGGCGGGCGCATCGGCTTCGGCGAACAAGGCCAGCACCTGCGTGTGGCCCTTGAACCCTGCGCCCAATTGGAAAAACCGGATCGGTCCGGTGGAGTCGCCCAATGGGTCGAGCCGCAGCACGTCGCGGTAAAAGCCGGTCATTGCCGCCAGATCATGGCAGCGCAGCGCGATTTCGCCCAACCCACCGATGCGGAAGGCCGGCGCGTTCACAGCGCATCCAGCAGTTTGGCGGTGGGCCAGCCGTCGGCGGGCTGGCCAAGACGGACCTGTTCCTCTTGCACCGCCGCACGGGTGGCGGCGCCCAAAATGCCGTCGATCTTGCCGACATCATGGCCGTGCATCGCCAGTTTCTTTTGCAGCGCCACCATGTCATTTGCGGACAGGGCTGGGTCGGGCTGCCCTGCGTCATAGCTTGCAGCGCCTTCTATTCTGGCGGCGAAATAGGCGGCGGTGGTGACGTAGACGAAACTTTTGTTCCATTCAAACAGGACTTTATAGTTTGGATAGGTGATGAAGGCCGGCCCCTTGCGGCCTTGTGGCAACAGGATCGAGGCGGGCAGGTTGGCCAGTTTGCCCTCGCGCGCCGTGACGCCCTGTGCTGCCCATTGCGAGGCGGGCAGGGTGTTGTCCAAGCCGGTTTTCGACCAGTCGAGAGTGTCGGGCACCACGACTTCCTGCAACCACGGTTGCCCGGCCTGCCAGCCATAGAATTGCAGCATATGGGCGGCGGACAGGATCGCATCGGTGGCAGAGGTTTTCAGGGTAATCTTGCCATCACCGTCGCCATCGACCCCGCGTTCCAGAATGTCGCGCGGCAGCATCTGCACCATGCCAATCTCGCCCGCCCAGGCGCCCTGGGTGGTGGCGGGGTTGAAGCTGCCTTGTGCGGTCAGGGCGATGGCGGCCAGCACCTGCGGTTGAAAGAAATCGGGGCGGCGACAGTCATGGGCCAAAGTCAAAAGGGCGTTGCGGGTGTTGAAGTCGCCCTGAACCTGGCCAAAATCGGTCTCGAACGCCCAGAAGGCGAGGATGACGCCGCGCGAGACACCGTATTTCTGCATTGCAGCATCAAAGGCCGCGTCGTATTTTTTCGAATAGACCGCAGCATTCTGGATGCGGCCCTTCGAGATCAGGCTTTGCGAGAAATCGAGGAAGGTCTTGCGGAACACGCCCTGGCTGTGGTCGGCCTTGATCACTGCCGGGTCACGCTGGGCCCCGTCCATAAAGGCGCGGATCGCACTTTCGGGCTGGCCCTGCGCGGCGGACTCGGCGGCCATGGACTTGAGGAAAGTGCTGAAATCGCCGCCACAGGGGGCCGAAATTGCGGGCGTTGCGGCAAAGGCGACAGCAAGGGAAATCGCGGAAAGGCGCATGGAAAGTCTCCGGTTGAACTGGCGCGAGCCTAGCAATTTGGGCGGGGAGTGCCAACCCACCGGACTTTTGTGCGTCGTTGCAAAACCGTCACGCGGAGATCGCAAAAAAGCCACGGCAGTTTGGCAGGTTGAATTTTACGGGACACGGCGCAGACTTGGGGTCTGCCGGAGGCTGCCATGCTTGAATTTTTGTCGAAAGAAGTGCGCGAGGGGCTGGAGATGGCCCGCAAATCCGAACAGCGTCGCAGGTCGCGGCTGCGGGTTCAGGTGGGCGGGGCAGTGTTTCCGGTCCTGCGGTTCTGGCATGACGGATTTGCTCTGGACGCGCATCTGACGCCACGGCTGCGCGGGCTGGTCGATGTTTACGACGGGGCACGTCATATATTTCAATGCCTTATCGTCGCATCGGTCACCGAAGGCGATGAAGTGATCTGCGATTTCAAGCGGTCGACCGCGGCAGAGGACAAGGCGCCTCTGGACTACTGGCGCGATGAAAACGCGCCAGTCGCCTATTTGCCGCGCAACTGACGGCTATTGCAGATCGCCAAATGCCGCCTGCAGGCGTTTGACCGCCTGGGTGATCTGCGCCCGGGGCATCGCCAGATTGAAGCGCAAAAACGATTCGCCGCCCCGCCCGAAACTACCGCCACGGTTGATTGCGATATGTGCGACTTTCTCGACACGTGTGGCGAATTCTTCCGGTTCCATCCCGGTGCCGGAGAAATCGACCCAGGCCAGATAGGTCGCCTGCAAGGGCAGCGACCGGACGCCGGGAATGGCGTTCACGCCGGCATCAAATTCGCGGCGGTTTCCGTCGATGTATTGGCACATCGCATCGACCCAAAGCGCACCTTCGGGCGAATAGGCCGCCGTCACCATATGCATGCCGAAAGAATTGGGCGAGATGCCCATTTTCATCAGCACGGCCGCGAATTTCTCGCGCAGGAGGGGATCGGCGATGATCACGTTGCCGATATGAGCGCCGGCGATGTTGAAGGTCTTGGTCGTCGCTGTCAGCATCACCAGACGGTCGGCGATGTCAGGGGCGGCGACGGCCATGACGCTATGCTTTTGGCCCGGCATCACGATGTCATGGTGAATCTCGTCCGAGATCAGCACCAGATTGTGCCGCTTGCAGAAGTCGGCCACGCCGCGCAGTTCTGTGGGCGTCCAGACCCGGCCACCGGGATTGTGCGGCGAACACAGGATCATCATCGTCTCGGACCCGGTCATCTGGGCATCCCAGGCCGCAAAATCCATGTCCTGCCGTCCATCCACGACGTTCAGCGAGCATTCCAGCACCCGCCGCCCCGCCGCTTTGATCACGCGGTCAAAGGCATGATAGACTGGCGTGGTCAGCACGATGCCATCGCCGGGCCTGGTGAAGGCGTCGATGCACAGCGACACGCCGTTCACCAGACCATGCGTTGTAAAGATATGCTCGCGCGCCACATCCCAGCCGTGGCGGGACTTCATCCACCAGTGCACGGCATCCAGATAGGCGGCGTCATCGCCGAAATAGCCGTAGACGCCGTGGGCCAGCATCGCCTCCAGCGCACGCTGCACGCAGGCCGGTGGGCGGAAGTCCATATCCGCCACCCACATCGCGATCCCGTCACCTGCGGGGACGCCAAACATCGGTTCCATCATGTCCCATTTCACGGAATGGGTGCCAAAGCGGTTGATCGGAGTATCAAAGTCCATTATTTCTTGCTGCCTTTCGTGGTCTGATATTCCAAATACTACAGGTAATTCGGGAAGTGTTCCCTAATTTTATTATAATCTTGGAACACCATTGTGATAATCCATCCTAAATTGGAACTTAATTTCCCGCATTCGCCCTGCCCCCAGCCCCTTGCACCAATTCCGCCCGCACCGTAAATCGCAGACATGATCCGCGCCATTCTGATCCACCCCGACCCAAGGCTCAAGAAGCTCTGCGATCCCGTGACGCAGATAACGGCGGATTTGCGCAAACTTGCGGCGGATATGCTGGAAACCATGTATGACGCGCCCGGCATCGGCCTTGCCGCGCCGCAGGTGGGTGTGACCAAGCGGCTGCTGGTGATGGATTGCATGAAGCTGCCCGATGCGCCGCGCCCTTTGGTTCTGATCAACCCGGCGATCACCTGGGCCTCTGCCGATCTGGCGACCTACGAGGAAGGCTGTCTGTCGATTCCCGACCAATATGCCGAGGTGCAGCGCCCCGACAAGGCCACCGTGCGCTGGATGGATCTGGAGGGGGCCTTGCACGAGGAAACCTTTGGCGGGCTGTGGGCGACCTGCGTGCAGCACGAGATCGACCATCTGAACGGCAAGCTGTTCATCGACTATCTGGGCCTGATGAAGCGGCAGATGATCACCCGCAAGATGGAAAAGCTGAAACGCGAAATGGCACGGGAGGGGCGCTGATGGCGGTTCTGCCAGTGCTGCAATGGCCCGATCCCCGGTTGCGGATGCCCTGTGGGCCTGCCGCGGCGGATGATGCCACGCGGGGTCTGGCGCGTGACATGCTGGACACGATGTATGCCGCAAGCGGGCGCGGGTTGGCGGCGCCGCAGGTCGGGGTGCTGACCCGGGTGTTCGTGATGGATGCAACGTGGAAAACCGCCGCCCACACGCCAGAGATTTTCCTGAACCCCGAAATCATCTGGCGATCAGGGACGGTGGCCACCGGGCCGGAAGGCTGTTTGTCGATTGCCCATGTCCTGGCCGAGGTCAGCCGCGCGACCGAGATCATCCTGCGCTGGCTCACCCTGGACGGCGCTATTGCCGCCGCCAAGCTGACCGGGTTCCGGGCGATCTGCGCCCAGCACGAGATGGACCATCTGGATGGCATCTTGACGCTGGACCGGTTGTCGCCGGAAGCCCGGGCCCTGGCAGAGGTCGAGGCGCAGCGATGATTCGGCCCTGCCTGCCCTATCCGCATGCCGTGCTGAAAACCCCGGCGGCTGCGGTTGAGGCCATAACACCCGAGGTTCGCGCGATCTGGGCCGATATGGTCGACACGATGGACGCGATGCCGGGATACGGGCTCGCGGCTCCGCAGATCGGGGTCGGGTTGCAATTGGCGGTGGTGGATTGTTCCGACGGGCGGGGTCAGGCGATTTTGCTGGCCAACCCGCAGGTGCTGCACGCCTCTGGCCAGATGCGCGAGCACGAGGAGGTCAGCCCGAACCTGCCTGGCGTTTCTGCCACAATCGGCCGCCCCCGTGCGGTAACTGTGCGGTATCTGAACGCCGAAGGGGTCATCGAGGACCGCGAGTTTGTCCTGCTATGGGCGACATCGGTGCAGCATCAGATCGACCATCTGGCGGGCAAGCTGTATTTCGACCATCTCTCGCCGCTGAAACGCCGCATGCTGCTGACCAAGGCCGCGAAAATCCGGGGCCGGGCATGAGGATCACCTTCATGGGCACCCCGGAATTTTCGCTGCCGGTGCTGCAGGCGCTGGCAGCACAGCACGAAATTGCTGCGGTCTACAGCCAGCCGCCGCGCCCGGCGGGCCGGGGCAAAGCCGACCGCAAAAGCCCGGTGCAGGTTTGTGCAGAAAATCTCGGAATTCCGGTGTGTTATCCGGTCTCGCTGCGCAGCGAAACAGTGCAGCATGAATTTGCCATGCTGCGCAGCGATGTGGCCGTCGTGGTGGCCTATGGCCTGATCCTGCCCGCTGCGGTTCTGGCTGCGCCGCGACTCGGTTGCCTGAACATCCACGCCTCGTTGCTACCACGCTGGCGCGGGGCCGCGCCCATTCACCGCGCCATCCTGGCGGGCGATGCGGACACCGGGGTCTGCATCATGCAGATGGACGCGGGGCTGGACACCGGCCCGGTTTTGCTGCGCCAGTCCACCCCGATCGGTGCCGTAGATACCACCGCCTCCCTGCAGGAGCGGCTGTCGCGGATAGGTGCCGACCTGATCTTGCAGGCGCTGGCAAATCTGCAAACCCTGACGCCAGACCCGCAAGCTGCTGACGGCATCACCTATGCGCAGAAAATCGACAAGGCCGAGGCGCGGATCGACTGGACCCGCCCCGCGCTGCAGGTTGATCGCCAGATTCGCGGTCTGTCGCCGTTTCCCGGCGCCTGGTGTCTGGCAGGGACCGAGCGGCTGAAACTCCTGCGGTGCCGCCTGGCAGATGGCGCTGGTCCCCCCGGCCAAATCCTGCACGGCCTGACGGTGGCCTGTGGCAGCGGTGCGGTGGAAATCACCGAGGCCCAGCGCGAAGGCAAACGCCCGGCCTCTGCGCAAGACCTGCTGCACGGCTTTACCCTGCCCGAACGGTTGACCTGACTCTCGTTTCATCTGTCCATAAATATCCTGCGGGGGTCCGGGGGTGCAAAACCCCCGGCGGATCAACCCGTGCAGCGCCTCCTGTCCCTTTCTGACAGCAGCCGCGTGCAATAAGCTCTGGCAAGGAGACAGATCATGTCAGACACCGCGAATTACTGGGCCGTCACCGCCTCGGCCGACCACGCCTTGCGCGGGCAGCGCGAGGGTATCGTGCAGGCCGGTCACGGCAAGGATGCGCCGCTGCGCCGCATGCAGCCCGGCGACGGCGTGGTGATCTATTCGCCGCGCACCACTTATCCCGACGGGCCGCCGTTGCAGGCCTTCACCCTGATCGGCCGCGTCGCGGACGGTGCGCCGTATCAGCACGACATGGGTGTCACGCTGATGTGGCGACGCAGTGTGGTGTGGCAGGAGGCGCGGATTGCCGCGATCCGGCCACTGCTAAACGAACTGGAGATCACCAGGGGTCTGACCAGTTGGGGCATGGCGTTTCGCTATGGGCTGACCAAACTGAGCCGCGCCGACTTTGCAAAGATCGCCAAAGTGAACCGCGCCGGGTTTACCGGAGGGCAAAACTCTCGGAGAATTGCCCGTTATGGAACATGCACAAAAGAAGAAGACCTCGAAGCCGTATTCACCTGAGTTCCGCGAGCGTGCGGTGCGACTGGCGATGGAACACCGCGATGAGTATCAAAGCGAAGCTGCGGCGCTGACGGCGATTGCAGGTAAGTTGGGCTGTTCGCCGGACAGTCTTCGCGTTTGGATGCGTCAAATCCAGCGTGATGGCGGCGAACGGCCGGGACCTACCAGCGCTGAGATTGCGCGGATCAAAGCGCTTGAACGCGAGAACCGTGAACTGCGTCAGGCCAATGAGATTTTGAGGAAGGCGTCAGCGTATTTTGCTCAGGTGCGAAAGGCAATGCGGCACTGCTTCAGCATTGCCTGTAGCGGCTCGACCGCCCGTTCCGCAAATGACTGCTTTCATTGAAGAGCATCGTGCGATGTATGGGCTGAGCCATTGAAGGCGCCATTGGTTCAAGCCCAATGGCGAAGGCCGATCTGCCGGACACTGCAGTTCGCCCCGTCCACTTACTATGACCGGCGCGCCATCATGCGTCATCCTGACCTGGCATCGGCCCGAGCCAGATCGGATGCCGCCCTGAGTATCAAGATCGACGCGGCCTGGGATGCCAACCGCAAACTCTATGGCGCACGGAAGATCTGGCATGTCTTGCGACGGCAGAGGTGGTTCGGTTTATCTGAACAGGTTCTGGGCGTTTTCTAAGTGGTTTTCCGCCTCGATTACGCCGCCAGCGTTACAGGCGGCGGCAGGTTGAAGTAGGCCTGATCGGGGGTTCTACCGTCAAGCGATGAATGCGGG
>JANYFE010000045.1 GCA_025362795.1 Rhodobacterales bacterium
CCACAGTCAGCCCGGCTTCCTGCTCCTTGATCATCCCAATGATCTGCGTCTCGGTGAAACGGCTCTTTCGCATTCGTCTGCTCCTTCAGGGTTGGGCAGACTCTACACCAGACTGAGGGAACTTCCGGGGGGCAGGTCAGGTTCAACAGCGTCGCCTTGGCAACCGCCTGCGCCGTGGTATCGACCTGCAATGCGTCTCGCGCCAGACGCAAGTGCTTTTCCACCATCGCCGCAGAAACACCCATGATCATCGCAACATCGAGCGAAGACTTGCCGTCAGCGACCCATTCGAGTGTTTCGCGCTGGCGTTGGGTCAGCGACCGCCGGCGCGAGGCCACCGGGAATTGGATCAACTTCAGGTGCATCATCTGCGCCACTGTTTCGATCTCTGGCCGATGCTTGGCCCAGATTTCGTCCACCGCCCCATTGTCCAGACCGGGGTCGGCAATCAGGCCAAGAGCCCCTTTGGATCGGGTGGAATTGTCGGGAAAGCTGATTGAAATGCCCGAAGTCACCTCGATGATCGCATTCTGTCGCAGTGTCGCCAGTTCGTCTTCTGACAACCTTCCCGCCTCCATGTCCGCCTTGACCCAAGTCCAGGTGCAGGCCCCGGCGTTGCGGGCGCACCATTTGAAAACCGGAGTACGGGCATAAAAGTTGTCGCGGAAGTAGTGCGCCACAAAGGCCGCATCGCAAGAGGTCAGGAACAGCGCGTCATCCGGATCGCCCATCGTGCGTTCGGACCGGAACCGGGTAAAGCCGTAATTGGCCCGGCCAAAACCAAGCCGCCTGAAATGTGCCACGGCCAGATCCCACACCGTTTCGGCCCGGTCTGCGTGGGCAATGCCCAGAAGCAGCGGTAAAATATCAACCACGTGAGCCACCTTCATCCCAGCCTGGCTTTGCCAAGCCGGGTTGTCCTCTTCCCGCGCCAAGACTAATCCTGCAACAGGCGGCCTGTCAAAGCCGCAACAGGGCAGGGAAGCGCGGTATGCGGGCAGATGTGGTGGTTGTTGGTGGGGCGGTGATGGGGGCATCTGTCGGCTATTGGCTGACCCGAATGCATCCAGGCCTGGATGTCTTGATTGTTGAACGTGACCCCAGCTTTGCCAAAGCTGCCACAGCGCTTTCGGTCGCCTCGGTCCGCCAGCAGTTTTCAACAAAGGTCAACGTTGCCATTTCGCGGTTCGGCATCGGGTTCTTGCGCGACTTTCAGGGGTCATTGGGCCACGACGTGGGCGTGCCAACGCTTGGCCTCAAAGAGAACGGTTATCTGTTCCTTGGCCAGTCCGCTGCGGCACCAGCTTTGATGGGTGAACTGGCCGCGATGCAATGTGCTTTGGGGGCCTGCACCGAGGTGCTGACGCCAGAACAGACCAAGGCGCGTTTCCCATGGCTGGAGGTTGGTGATGTGACCGCCGCCAGCTTTGGGCCGCGCGACGAAGGCTGGTTCGACAATATGGGGCTGCTGGCCGGGCTGCGCACCGCCGCCAAGTTGCAAGGCGCGCGGTTTGTAACGGATGAGGTCGTCGGCATGGATGTGGCCTCGGGGCAGGTGCAAGCGGCGGTCCTGGCCAAGGGAGGCCGGGTTGATTGTGCCTTTGTGGTCAATGCAGCCGGCACACGCGGTGCGGTGGTCGCAAAAATGGCGGGGATCGACCTGCCAGTGGAACCGCGCAAACGGACGGTCTTTGTCATCGACGCCCCCAACGCGCGCCACCCCCACGCACCTTTGATGATCGACGGGGGCTATTACCTGCGGCCCGAACAGGGCCACTGGATCACCGCCACTGTGCCGCAAAACGATGGCCCGTGTGCAGCAGATGATTTTGAACCTGACTTGAACATCTTCGAAGATGTCATCTGGGAACAACTTTACGCCCGCGCACCAGGATTTGATGCGGTCAAAGTTATCCGGCACTGGGTCGGACACTACGACTATAACACATTAGACCAGAATGCGATCCTGGGACCGCATCCTGATTTGGGCAACCTTATGTTCATGAACGGGTTTTCTGGGCATGGCCTGCAACAGAGCCCCGCAGTTGGCCGCGGTATTGCCGAATACATCCTGACCGGCGGCTGGCAAAGCATCGACCTGTCCGACCTTGGATTCTCGCGGATACTGGCCGGAATAGCGTTCCGAGAAACCGAAATTGTGTGATCCGAGCCGGAAAAGCCGCCGGTTGCCGTTGAAATTCCGCGTTGGCCCCGCAGATTAACATGACGGCCAGTGCCGCAGAGGGCCCTTTGATGACTGCCAACACTGTCTCTGTCGAAGACATCGTCCGTCTGCGCCGCAAACGCGGTCTGTGGCGTGGCTGGATGATCTGGCCATTGTTGCTGGCGCTCGGGGGCGCAGGCCTGTGGTATTACGAAAGCCGCAGCGCTGTCGCCGCGACCCCGCATTATGTGACACAAAATGCCGGCAAAGGCGCGATTACCGTATTGGTTTCAGCCGTGGGGACGGTCGAACCGATTGATCAAGTTGATGTTTCCTCTGAAATTTCGGGAATCGTCCGGGTGGTCAATGTGGCGATCAATGACAAAGTCAGGGCTGGGCAGGTGCTGGCCAGTCTTGATACGTCGGGGTTAGAGGCGGAACTGGCGCGCGACACCGCAACCGTCGCTGCCCGCAAGGCACAGGTTGCCGATGCAGAGGCGACGCTGGACGAGGCGACTCTGAGTCTGACCAGGGCACAAAAGATGGTCGACCGTGGTGTAACCAGTGCTGAGGCGCTGACGACCGCGGAAACCGCCAAGCGCCGCGCCGTCGCGGGACTGGCATCCTCCGCGGCGGACGTGCAGGTGGCCCAGGCGGACCTGTTGGTCTCGCAGGCCAATCTGAACAAGGCCTGCATCTGCGCACCGATAGATGGTATAGTGCTGGATCTTGATGTGGCGGTCGGACAGACCGTGTCCGCATCGACCGGGGCGGTGACGTTGTTTACACTGGCGCATGACCTTGGCCAGATGCGCCTGCAAATCGATGTGGACGAAGCGGATATCGGCAAAGTCGCGGTCGGCGATGCGGCCACTTTCAGCGTCGAGGCCTATCAAGGCCAAAGTTTTCCGGCCAAAGTTACCGAACTGCACTATGCGCCGCAGACCGTCGATGGCGTTGTGACGTATCGCACCATCCTTGCGATCGACAATCAGTCAGGTCAGTTGCGGCCCGGCATGACCGCCTCTGCCGATATCACCGTGCAAAGCGTCGCGGGCGTGCTGACGGTGCCCAACGCCGCCTTCCGCTATGCGCCGCCTGTAGCGGCTGCAGCGCGGCAAAGTTCGGGTCTGTTGGGCATGCTGTTTTCCTCTGGCGGGCCGGGGCAAGGGCGACAGACCGCCGCCAGCAACACTGTCACGAAATCAGGCTACCGCAATTTATGGGTGCTCAAAGGCGGCACGGCAACGCAAGTCGGGGTCAAAACGGGTGTCACCGATGGCGATATGACACAAGTGTTGGACGGGCCTTTGGTCGAAGGCGATGCCGTTATCACCTCTGCCGCAGTCGTAAGATGACTGGTGCTCCGATGATCGAAGTCCGTGGTCTGACCAAACTCTATGGCGCTGAACAGGCCGAGGTTTACGCCCTGCGCGGCGTCGACATCGTGGTGAATTCTGGGGAATTCATCGCGGTGATGGGGCCCTCTGGTTCCGGCAAGTCAACCATCATGAATATCCTTGGTTGCCTTGATACGCCCACCACTGGCGAATACCGCCTGTTTGGCACCGAGGTCGGCGGCCTTGACCGGGATCAACGGGCGCTGCTTCGCCGCAACTTTCTGGGCTTCATCTTTCAGGGGTTCAATCTGCTACCGCGGACCACCGCCCTGGAAAACGTAGAGCTTCCGCTGATTTATCAAGGGGTTCCGGCCGATGAGCGCCACGTCCGTTCGATGGCGGCCCTTGATAAGGTCGGCCTCGTCGAACGTGCCAATCACAAACCTTCGGAACTGTCCGGCGGCCAACAGCAACGCGTGGCGATTGCGCGGGCGATAGTCACGAAACCGGGTCTGATCCTGGCGGATGAACCAACCGGCAATCTCGACAGCGCGCGCAGCCGCGAAATCATGGCGGTGATGCGCGATCTGAATCGCACCGAAGGAATTTCGATCCTTATGGTCACACATGAACCGGACATGGCCGAATACGCCGACCGCGTCGTGACCTTCGTGGATGGCCGAATCCAGTCCGACCGCCTGAAAAGGCCATCCCATGCTGATTGAGGCGTTCCGGCTGGCGCTGTTGACAGTATTGCGCAACAAGTTGCGCTCGTTTCTGACGGTATTAGGCATCGTGATCGGTGTAGCTTCGGTGATTGCGATGGTAACAGTGGGGCAGGGCTCTACCGCGCAGGTACAGTCTGATGTCGCCGCATTGGGCAGCAACCTGCTGATGATACGCCCAGGTTCTGCCCAACGCGGTCCAGGCGGCGGTGCCAATGATGCGCCCCCCTTGACGGCACAAGATGCAGCGGTGCTACCCGAACAACTTTCCTCGGTAGTAGCAGCTGCCGGTGCCAGTGCCAAAACTCAAACGGTGGTGTTTGGTGAGGTGAACCGAATTGTGCAGATCACTGGCACTGACAACAACTACTTCGGTATTCGTGGCCGGACCTTGGCCACGGGCCGACTGTTCAACGAAAGCGAACTTCGCGCCGGTTCGACGGTCTGCGTCATCGGCACTTCCACAGCCAAAGCGTTGTTCGGGGCAGGCGACCCAGTCGGGTCCGACATCCGCATTGGAAAGATTACCTGTCAGGTTGTCGGGTTTCTGGCTGAACGCTCTGCCTCGAGTTTCGGCCAAGACGACAATGACACGGTGGTCATGCCTCTCCGGGCGTTCCAACGCCGAATTTCTGGTAAGGCCGACGTGCAGACGATCTATCTGACCGTCCGCGACGGTGTATCAACCGACACGGCCACGACGGAAATTCAGACCCTGATGCGCGAGCGGCGCAAATTGGCAGGCGATGACGCTGACAATTTCAACGTCTTCGACATGAAGCAGATTTCGTCGATGCTGACTGGGATAACCGGTGTCCTGACCGGGCTTCTGTCCGCCGTAGCGGCGATTTCCCTCATCGTGGGCGGTATTGGCATTATGAACATCATGCTGGTGTCGGTGACTGAACGCACGCGCGAGATTGGCATTCGCATGGCCGTTGGCGCAACCGAACGGCAAGTGTTGTTGCAGTTTCTGGTCGAGGCCATTGTGCTTTCATTGATCGGGGGCATCCTGGGCATCTGCGTCGGTCTGCTCTTGGGATTGGTCGGATCCTACGCGCTGAACATCAGTTTCTTGCCCGACTGGCGGATCATCGGCGCGTCCTTTGTCTTTTCCGCAGTGGTGGGCGTCGTCTTCGGATTTTTTCCCGCAAGACGCGCAGCAAGGCTGGATCCGATCGAGGCACTGCGGCACCAATAGGGTGCCACCGCAGTGAAGTGCCTGACCAGTCTATTTATCCGATAATCAATATTATGTAATTTAATGACTGACAGAAACTTTTGGTGACGGCGCACGCATCGGCTCGCTCAATGCGTGCGCCGTAGAATATAGATGTCCATGATCCAGCCATGCGCCGCACGAGCAGCTGCGCGGGTGACGACTATTTCGGGGCCAACCACGGCCAATGGCCCGGCGCATATAATCTGTTCCGGCATGCCGACATAAGCACCCCACCAGATGGAAATGCCATTCGGCTCAATCTCTTGGAAGGCGCAGGTCCCGTCCAGCATGATCACCAACGTATCCGCCCCAACGGGCCAACCGTGATCGCGCAACTTTCGGCCGGTGGTAATCAGCACCGGCCCACCTACAGTGTTCAACGGGATGGAATGGGCCGCCGCCAAAGCTTGAATCGACGTAATTCCAGGTATTACAGTCACTTGCAATGGGATCTTCAAGCCAACTATAACGGCAATTCGCAACGTGCTGTCATAAAGCGTCGGATCACCCCAAACCAGCAAGGCCACACGCCCGACAAGCCCTTGATGAGTCGTGATTTCCCGCACCCAGACCTCTGCAATGGCATCATGCCAGTCCGCCACGCCTGCTTGGTAACTCGGGTCGGCGGCATTTCGGACCGGCAAATCAAAACCGACAATCTTGGTCGCTTGATTTGTCAGCACCTCGGCGCAAATGCTTCGACGCAAATCAGCTAGATCACTTTTGTCCAACCCCTTCCGCGGGATCAAGACCAAGTCACTGGAGTTCAATGCCTTGACCGCTTCCAAGGTCAAGTGGTCTGGGTTTCCAGTGCCAATTCCGATCAGCAAGAGGTCGATCATCCGGTCCAAATCTCAGGATTAGTGCCGCCATGCAAGTGATGCAGACGCACATGTTTCATTCGAGGTCGCGGTTCCAGAACCACGCCAGCAAACCGCCAAGGCAGACCCAAGCAATCAGGCCGACCCCCAGGGAACGTGACGCAAAGCTGGATGCGAGTTCCGGCGGCGTAATCCCCGAGAAACTCTCAAGCTGCGGCGCCCCGAAGACATGAGGTGCGGCCAGCAAAGCCAGAGCGATCACCCTTGGGACCAGACCTTTACCATAGGCTAGCAACGCAATCCCTGCCACCGTAGCCAGCACGCACCCTGCCCACCACAATTGCCGTGCTGTCAGATCAGCGGCCAGGGTGCCGGGCAACTCGGGCTCCAGTCCCAAAGCCGGGGCCATCTGGAATGCCATGAAACCAGCCAGCCCCCACAGCAGACCGGTTTGAACAGAAATGGTCTTTCCAGCGCGCAGCGCGATCCCAAAACCTGAAACCATTACAAGCGCATAACCGACATAAATCACCCCTGCAAACAGCACAGACAGCCCCTGGCGGACCAGCGGAGAGCTGGCTTCCTCCATTGTTGCATGATCGTGATCCGTCGACGCGTTAGGCATGTTTACGGCAGGCTCGGTGGCGGCAACCGTGGCGGTCACCTCAGCATGATCCGGGACAACTCCTTGATAATACACCAGTTCGTGCGATTCATAGCGTTCGGCCAGCAGTATTTTCTGCTCGACTAAAGCATATTGCAGCAAGGCGACAAGCAACCCAACTGCAAAGCCAGCGAACAAAGCGCTGGACAACATGTGTTTTGTCATAGTTTTGGGATTGTACCTGCCTTAGTGGCAGGGGAAACCGGTCGAGTGCCGCATGTCATGCGCCGCATCGTGCAAAGTCTGGCTGTGGGCGAAGCCCGATAAGAACACCAGTGATGCGCCGAAAAAGGCCACGAAAACAATCGACAGCAGGCTGGATGTGGTTTTGGTCTGGGTCAGCGTCGCGTTCATATTGGCTCCTTTGCCGTCACACCCGACGGCGGTTACGTCACGCAAGGCCGGTCTCCTGACTCGCGGGTCGCAGCCTGCTTTCCGCCTTCCCGAGCCCCACCTTTCAATGGAAATCTCAGTGGCCTATGGAAAGCCGCTACCGCTTACAGTCGCGGGGGCGGTTGAGGATCAGGTGCCGTATTCGGTCCACCCTACCCCATTCCCGTTTCAGTCCCGAATGCTACTGCACCGATTGGACACCTTGCGTCTTCATTTGCCAGCAGCCCAGCACTTTGGTCAAGGCAGAAAGCGGCAGTTCCGGGCATTCCGCGACACAAGTAGTGCTTCAACCCGGAATGCGGGCGATGGCTTTAGACCGCAGGTCGCCAATAGGGCGCGCATCGGCAAAATTTCCATCAGGCGCGTCCAGATAGAGCCGGGCGAATGCAACCAGTTCGGGCAGGTCAGCCTCGGTCAAGTCGCCAAACAGATAGGCCGTTTTGCCCGTCGCCCGGAAGGAAATTGTCGAAGGCCGGGTGCAGCCTGACATACAGACGGTTTCACCGACGGCATAAGTCAGTTCTTGCAATGCCAGCTGCAGCAGTCGCGCCAGCCCGGCACCTGTCACACAAGTGGTGCAAATGACGACACGATGGGTCATGCCAGCGGCCCCAGCAAGATCAGTGCGGGCCCGTCGCTGGCTTCTGCTGCGATGTAATCGGCCAAGGTTGCCAGCGTGGCGCGATGCAGGTGTTCGGCCGGAGTAGATACGCTTTCGGCCAAAAGTGCTGGTGTGTCAGGTGACAGACCTGCAGCCACAAGCCGGGTGGCCAGTTCGCCGAAGGTGCGTTTTCCCATAAAAATCACGGTAGTCGCCGCGGGATCGGCCAAAGCGGCCATGTTCAGATCCTCGGGCAGCGCTCCGGTCACGTCATGTCCGGTGACAAACTGCACCCGCCGCGCAGTCAGCCGCCTTGTCAGCGGAATGCCAGAGGCGGCGGCGGCGGCCGACGCCGATGTGACGCCGGGGATGATTTCAAAGGTGATTCCGGCGGCGCGACATGCATCGATCTCTTCCTCCAGCCGCCCGAACAGCCCACAGTCACCCGACTTCAACCGCACGACTTTCGCCCCGGACTGCGCATATTCCACGAGCAGGCGGCTGACCTGATCCTGTTTTGGCGACACCCGCCCTGCCCGCTTTCCAACTGCAACCAAGTCTGCCCCAGCCCGTGCTTGCGCCAGGATCGGGCCTGATGACAGGTCATCAAACAAGATTGCATCGGCTGCGGCAATGCGGTGCGCCGCCTTGATGGTCAGCAAGTCCGGGTCGCCCGGACCCGAAGAGACGAAAGAAACAAAGCCTTTCATGTGGCCTCTGCGATCAAATGAAAGAACGACCCTGTGACCTTGCCACGCCGCGACCCCGTCTCGCCTACGGGGCTGCCGTCGGCGTCCACGACATGGGCCAATGCGGCATCAGGTTGGCTCCGAATGGTAGAATAATGGAATTCATGGCCACGCAACCGCGCACCTTGGAGGTGGCCTGGAATGGGCGCTGCAAGAGTTGCCAGTCGGTAGCCAAGATGCATTTTTCGCCGCTCGAAACTGGTTTCCAGTCCTAACAGCCCGCTCATCCGGTGTCTCTGGCCGGCCTTGTCGATCAGGCCAGCACCAAGCACCATATAGCCGCCGCATTCACCGTGCACCGGGCGGGTTTCAGCGAAAGTTGTCAAAGCCAGATGAAATGCTTCAGCCGCCGCTATCCGCCCTCCGTGGAGTTCCGGGTAGCCGCCAGGCAACCAACAGATGTCGGCAGCCGAATCGGGCACCTGATCGGCCAAGGGGGAGAACGGCAAAATTTCCGCCCCTGCGTTGCGCCAACCGTCCACGAGATGTGGGTAAACAAACGAAAACGCCTGATCTTGCGCTAAGGCAATACGTTGACCGGGCGGCGTGATCTTGCCGCCCTGCCCCACGCTTGCACTACCGGGTTTCGCAGCCGCAAGCACCGCGTCAAGGTCGACATGTGCCGCCACGAAACGCGCGGCCTCTGCAAGCAGTGGCTCCAGTTCCGGAAGCTCCTCGGCCTGCACCAATCCCAGATGGCGCTCCGGCATCACGATCGCTGAATTCCTCGGGAGCGCCCCCAGCACCGGAATCCCTGACACCGCCATCCCCGCCCTAACCAACCGTTCATGGCGAGGTGACGCAACGCGGTTCAGAACGACCCCCGCCAACTTTAGGCCACGGCGATACCCGGCCAGCCCTGCAGCAATCGCCGCCGCCGTCTGCGCCTGACCGGCGACGTCGATTACCAGTATCACCGGCCAACCCAACAGAACCGCCAGATCGGCACTGGCCCCACAGCCGATCTCGCCGGCGACGGCCACGCCATCATGCAAGCCCATCGAGCCTTCCGCGAGGATCAGATCCGCACCTTGCGCCTTGGCCAACAACGCTGCAATCCGACCCGGACCCATCGCCCAAGTGTCCAGATTGAACGAGGCCCGCCCGGTCGCCAACCTGTGAAACGCCGGGTCGATATAATCCGGCCCGGATTTATAAGGCTGCACTACCACGCCCCTGTCTCGAAACGCCCGCGCCAGACCCAACGTCAGTGTGGTCTTGCCGCTGCCTGAAGCAGGGGCAGATATCAGCAGTCCGGGCGCAGTCATGGCTTCTCCGGGAAGCGCGGTTCGGCGCCAACAGGTCGATAGCGGCGGTCGTAATCCCCAGCGTAAAGTCGGCTCTCGCTGAACCCCTCTGCGGCCAGGGTGCGACCTACCAGAATCAGTGCGGTGCGGTCAATTTCTGGCCCGATCGCTATTGTGCCAAGCGTCGCCCGGATCACCTGTTGGTCCGGCCACGACGCCCGCCAAACCACTGCCACCGGGCAATCTGCTCCATAATGCGGCACCAGTTGCTCTACCACATCGGCCAGAGCCTGCACTGACAGATGCACTGCAAGGGTCGCGCCGGTTGCCGCGAAGGCCGCAAGACTTTCACCAGCCGGAATCGGAGACGCCCGCCCCAAAGTTCGCGTCAGAATGACCGACTGCGCCACGCCAGGTAGCGTCAACTCTACTCCCAAGGCCGCGGCAGCCGCTGCAAAGGCGGGCACACCCGGAGTCACATCATAGGGAATCTTCAGCGCTCTAAGCCGTCGCAATTGTTCACCCATCGCCGACCAGATCGACAAGTCGCCGGAATGGAGCCGTGCCACGTCAAAGCCCTTCGCATGCGCGGCGGCGATCTCTTCCATGATATCGTCCAGCGACAAGGCTGCCGTATTTACGACACGTGCCCCCGCCGGGCAGTGCGCCAGCACCCCCGTGGGCACCAGCGACCCGGCATACAGGCAGACCGAGCAGGCCGCGATCAGATCCCGCCCGCGAAGGGTCAGCAAGTCCGCCGCCCCCGGCCCCGCCCCAATGAAATGAACGGTCATTCTGCCTGCTCCGCTATGGCCACGACAACTGTTCGGTCAGGCGAAATAACCCGCTCCCCCACCAAACGCCCGCCTTGCCCCACTGCCGCCAAAGCGGCAGCTTGCGCGACCGACCCGGTGCCATACAGAGCCATGACCCTGCTTGACCCCCCCACCGCTTGCGCCGCCAATAGCTGAGCGGCAACTCCGATCACTGGCACACCCATTTCCTGAGCCAGTGCTTGTAACACTGGCACCTTGCTTTCTGCAGTTGCCAACACTGCGACATCGCCGCCCGCCAACGCCAAAGCCGCCCGAAGGCTTTCAATTGGCGCGGCACGTCGAAAGCCAAAGCCGGCCGCTCTCATCTGACCACACTCCACTGCACGACGGGTCGCAACGGCTGCCAGCCCCGCCGTGCGCCCAAAGGCCCAGCTTCCGCCAGTTCAATTCGAAGCAGCGCGCCGCCTTTGCTCCTTTGCCAGCAGATCAACAGAGCCTCGGTTTCCAGGGTCACGCCATTGACCACCAAACGTGCGCCTTTTGGCAACAGCAGCCAAACTGCTTGCAGCAGCGTTTCCGAAGCGCCGCCGCCAACAAACACGGCATCCGGCGTCGGCAAGCCCGTCAGCCCCCCCGGAGCCCGCGCTTCTGTCACCATATAGCGATGCGCCAATCCGAACTTTTCCGCGTTCCGCCGCGCCCGTTCTGCCCTCGCCGGGTCTGCCTCCAGCGCATGGGCAACCGCACCCGTCGCGGCCAGCAGAAACTCAATTGCCACGGAGCCCGACCCGCTGCCAATGTCCCACAGCACCTCGCCCGGCCTTGGTCCAAGCGCCGACAGCGTCAGCGCCCGGACAGGACGCTTGGTAATCTGGCCATCATGCTCAAAAAGATCATCCGGCAGTCCCGAGGCATGCGACATCCCCACTCCGACTGCGTCAATTGCAACCGCCACCGGAACTACATTCATACCGGCTTCAAACGCGCTGGCAGTCACTGTCCAAACCTTTTCGCGCGGTCCTCCCAACGCTTCCATGATCCATAGAGCCGAGCTACCAAACCCCTGCGCTGTCAGATATACCGCCAGATCTGCCACCGCCGCCCCATCGCGCAATAGGCAAATCACCCGTTGCCCCTGCGCCAGCACTGGGCGCAAGCGTGTCAGCGGTGTGGCATGGAGACCAAGACAGATCACCTCTTCCAACCGCCATCCCAACCGAGAAGCAGACAGCGAAAACGTCGAAGGCACCGCGAAAACCCGCCATTCCGCAGGAGTGAGATGCATCGTCAGCGTGCCGCCGACTCCGTGCAAGAATGGATTTCCCGAGGCGAGCACCGCCACCCGCTGCCCCCTCAACGCAAGAACCGGTGCCACTTCGAACGGTATCGGCCATGCCCTGCCCCGCGCCCCAGCCCCCACCAGTTCCAGATGCCGCCCCCCTCCAAACACGAAATCCGCCGCAGCTAAGGCCTCGCGGCTTGCAGTTGTCAGCCCTACCAGTCCATCCTCGCCCACACCGATGATCGATAGCCAAGGCTCACCCATGACACGCGTCCTTTTGCTTGGTGGCACCACTGAAGCCAATGAAATAGCGATGGCCTTGGCGGCTGCGGGGCTGGACGCAGTCTATTCCTACGCCGGTCGCACCAAAAGCCCCACGTCCCTTGCAATTCCGCACCGTAGCGGTGGATTTGGCGGAGTTGCCGGACTTATCAGTTACATGCAAACCGAATCTATCACCCATATCGTCGATGCCACTCATCCTTTCGCTGTTGAGATGAGTCGAAACGCGGTTGACGCCAGTGCTGTGACCAGTGTGCCGCTGATCGCGCTTGAGCGTGCAGCCTGGGTCGGCGAGGGATGGACCCATGTCCGCGATACCGAGGCCGCGGTCCAAGCTCTGCCTGCTGAATCTACCCGCGTCTTTCTTGCCATTGGTCGGCAAAACCTTTTGCCCTTTGCAGCAAAGCCACAACATCACTACCTGCTCCGGCTGGTAGATCAACCCACTTTTCCGCTGCCTTTGCTGTCGTACGAAGCTGTGATCGCTCGCGGTCCTTTCACAGTAGCGGGTGACCTTGAGCTTCTGAAAATCCATGGCATTCAATATCTTGTCGCCAAGAACTCCGGAGGCGCCGGGGCCCATGCCAAGCTTGATGCCGCCCGTACGCTCGGCCTGCCAGTGATCTTGATCGACCGCCCTGCAATCCCGCTGCGGCAAAGCGTCGAGACCGTGGCACAGGTTATGGACTGGATCGATCATGCCACGCTCCGCGGCGTGTAAACAAATCTTCCAACCCGCCGCGTCGCTGTATTGCCAAGAATCACCACCGTCCGCATATCGGCCATTTCTGCACGCGCCTCTGCCAACGGGACAGTCAAGATGTGCTGCTCCGGGGTGCTCACGTCGCGGGCAAAACTGATCAGCTGCGCCCCGCGACATTCCTGCCGCAATACATCCAACGTGCGCACAAAACCCGCTGGTCGACTGATCGAGCGGGGGTTGTAGAACGCCATGGCAAAATCCGCCTGCGCCGCAAGCCGCAAACGACGTTCGATCACCGGCCAAGGCTTCAGATTGTCGGATAAATTTATCGTGCAAAAGTCATGGCCCAACGGGGCACCAATTGCGGCGGCTGCCGCCAGCATCGCCGTGATCCCAGGCAAGACCCTGATATCGAGGGATTGGGCGTCGGTCCAGCCCTCAAGCGCCTCGAATACTGCAGACGCCATTGCAAAAACCCCAGGATCACCTGAAGAAACCACCACAACCCTTTGCCCTGACATCGCCATTTCTAATGCGTGTTTTGCCCGATCCAGTTCTACCCGATTGTCCGTGGCATGCAGTTTCTGACCCTCTCGTGGCGGGATACGAGCCACATAGGGGATGTAACCGACGATATCTGTCGCCGCCGCCAGTGCAACCGATACCTCTGGCGTCACCAGCGCGTCTGCCCCAGGTCCCAAGCCTGCAATCACCAATGAGCCGGTCATCCGGCAACCTCCGGGCGGCGACCGTGACCATGAACCAACACGATCGCAAAATAGGGGCAATTTAGGTCATCGGTTTCAGAAAGCCGCACAACGCGTTGATTGGGCATGGTTCCCGCCTCGACCAACCAAGCCGCCTCCAACCGTCCCGACACAGACAATGCGCGTCGAATCTTGGGCAAATTGCGCCCAGTTTTCATCAGCACCAAGGCATCCGCAGCCCGGATGTGCCGGACCAGGTCAGCCTCCGGCAAGGTGCCCATAAGGATCGTCAAAACATCATCGCCCCAAGTGATCGGCAGACCCGTCGCTGTCCAACAGCCCGACATGCCGGTAATACCGGGAATGATTTCAACATCAACAAAACCATGCAAACGATTGTAAAGATGCATGAATGAACCATAGAAAAATGGATCTCCCTCGCACAGGACCACGACATCCGCCACTTCGGCAATCTCTGCCAGACGCGCCGCCCAATGGTCGTAAAACCCCGCCAGTACGGCATTATAGGCGGCACTTTCGAACGGCAACTCGGTGGTGACCGGGTATTCCATTGGGTATTCCCGAACCCCCGCGTTCAACATGCCTTCGACTATCCGCCGTGCCTGACCCGGGCGACCGGCCTTGCGAAAATGGGCGATGTGGCTGGCCGACGTGATCAGTCGATGCGCCTTGACGCTCATCAGATCTGGGTCGCCAGGGCCAAGGCCCGCACAGATGATCTTGCCCATGCTATTCTTTCCGCGCAGCCAAAGCGTTTACTGCCGCAACCGCAATGGCCGAGCCGCCGAGTCTTCCCTCAACAACAAGTGCAGGCACCGGGGGGTTGGCCAAAAGCGCCATCTTTGATTCTGCCGCACCGACGAAACCCACCGGACAGCCGATAATGGCAGCCGGCCGGGGGCAATCGGGATCTTGAAGCATATTCAAAAGATGAAACAAAGCGGTAGGTGCGTTTCCGATCGCAACCAGTGCACCTGCCAGATTCGGTCGCCACAGTTCCAGTGCAGCGGCTGACCTGGTGTTGTTCATCGCCTTGGCCAAATAGGGAACCTTTGCGTCGTGCAACGTGCAGATGACGTGATTGCCCGCAGGGAGCCTTGCGCGCGTGATACCCTCACTCACCATTCGGGCATCGCACAGGATCGGCGCACCTGATTCAAGCGCCGCGCGGGCTGCAATGGCCATGCCACGGGTGAAACGAATATGAGCCGACAGACCAACCATCCCGGCGGCGTGAATCATCCGAACTGCTACAATTTCCTCTTCAGTGCTAAATCGGGCAAGGTCCGCCTCGGCACGGATCATCGCAAAGGATTGCAGGTAGATGGCCGCACCGTTGGTTTCATATGTATATTGCATTATATTGCCTTGAAGATCGATCTTGATGGATCGTAAATGCCGTGCGGACTGCCGCCGGCCCGACCGTTTTGCGTGACGTTGAAGCCGGATGCAGTCGCAGTCAGGGTGAGATCCGCAGGTGCGGGATGGGCGCAACCTTTGCCACAACCAGAGACATGCAGGTGCTGACCGACGGGCACATATTCGGCCAGTCTCGCGGCCAAAGCTCTGGTCGGTTGCAACGCTTGCGGGCAAGTCGGTGCGCCAGTGCAGGCACTTACCCGAAGGCGCGGATCATCAGGGTTGGTGATCATCCCGGGGAAAACGGGAGCAGTCTCTGCCCCTTCCAACAGGATCATCCGCCACGGCGTGATGCGCAGGGGACGAGTGGCAAGTGCCGCTAGTGTTGACGAATGCATCTGGCCAAATTCAAAACCAATCAAAAATCCAAGAGCGTGCCTGCCCGGAACCGTCACTTCGGCCGGTTTCGCCGCCGGGATGTCAAAGCCGTCCGGCAAACCGACACGTGCGATATGTGCAGCCATCCGGCCTCGACCGTGGTCGACACCGCCTGTTTTCAGGAACCAGCTTTGCAAATCAGCAATGGACTGCGCGATAGTGTCACGGTCTATCCTTTGGCCAAAAGCGGCACCGTCGGGTCGCATGATCAAACCCGCCCAAGACCGTTCAACCCGGACATCGCCTGAGATTCGCGTCAGTGCGGGTGCGAGGCCTGTGTCAATGGCGATTCCGAACTTACTCGGGATATCATTAGCCTGAGAAAGACTGTTTTCAATCTTGTCCAGCAGATCTGCTGTGCCGTCACCTTGCATCCAGAACGGCGTGACATGGATATTCCGGCGGGTTTCGGTTTCCATGTCTCTGTCAACCAATTCAAGAGCTGTAAGGTCGGCCAACAGCGGCTGATGACTTCCGTCCCTAATGCCGCGCAACTGGATGTTACCACGGGTCGACAGATCAATCAGGCCGTTGCCATGCGTCGAGGCGGCAGCCGCAATGCCGCGGGCCTGTGCCTGTGTCAGACGTGCCATGCGGGGACGGATTCGAACGATAAGACCGTCGCCCGCCAACATCGGGCGATGTGCGGTGGGGCACCAGCCTTTGATCTGAAACTCAGCCATGCGAAGCCACCATCTTGGCCAGGATCGTGTTGCGGCGAGTGGTCCACAAACCGGCCGCATGCAGGCGACGAAAGGTATCCTCCATCCCAGCAAGTGCGGCTGGATTTGCCTCAGCCAAGAAACTACACAGGTCTTCGCGTCCCAAAGTTGCTTCGTGATACAGGTCGAACAGATGCGGCGGGACTGCGGCTGCCAGATGGGCAAAGGCGGCCATGTGATCCAGTGTGGCCGCGATTTCAGCACCGCCGCGAAAACCGTGCCGCATCATGCCTGTCGCCCAAACCGGGTTGGCGGCGCGGGCACGAACAATCCTTGCAATTTCTTCTGTCAGAGTTCGCGCCTGCGGACGATCAGGCCGAGTAGCGTCCAAGTGATATAGCACAGGCTCACGCCCCCCCAGACGCTTGACCGCTGCGGCAAAGCCGGCCTCATGGGCCGCGTAATCGCTGGACAGCAGCAAGTCGGTTTCCGGCAGGTCTTGTGAATGCACAAACGCAGCGGCGTTCAGCACACGTGCTTCAAGCGTGGCGCGGTCGTGCCGGCTTTGCCCATCGCGACCGATCGCCCACGAGGAAGCCTTAAGCCAAGCCTCGCCGGCACTTTGCCTGGCGTCTTCAGTAAAGACATCAAGACCATCCATCCCGAGCCCGTAGCGGCCTGGTTCCGGCGCAAATACCCGCGCACCGCCCTGATAGGGGTTATCTGACAATGCCTCGTCACGCGCAGCAAGCGCTTCAGTTCCGGCGTCGAACAACTGCGCCAGCCCCGGAAAAATGTCGCGAAACAAGCCCGACACCCGCAATGTCACGTCGATTCGAGGTCGATCCAGTAGTGCAAGCGGAATGACTTCGAAGCCTGAAACCCGTTCGGCCGCCTCGTCCCATTTTGGCACCAAACCCGCGAGGTGCAGCGCCATCGCAAAATCTTCACCGGCCGTTCGCATGGTGGCCGACCCCCACAGGTCTACCACCAGCCCGCGCGGATAGTCCCCGTGGTCTTGCAAATGCCGCCGGATCAGCTCTTCCGCCAGCTTTACACCCTGGGCATGGGCGGACCGCGTTGGCACCGCCCGTGGGTCGACCGAAAACAGGTTGCGGCCGGTGGGCAGAACGTCCAGTCGCCCACGATTGGGCGAGCCAGATGGACCAGAGGCCACGCGCCGGCCATTCAGCGCCGTCAGCAGTCCGTCCCGCTCGGCAACGCCACTCTCCCCGCGCCCATAGATGTGCAGCCCATCGCCGAACTGACTTTCCTTGATATCGCAGACAAACCGGTCAATCCGTGTCATCGCCTCGGCCTGCGACGCGATTCGACCCAAACCCAGATCATCCTCGACACCCAAAGCTTGGGCTTCGTCACGCACGGAGAGCATCAGGCGGTCACGTCGGGCCGGGTCGATGCCATCGGCAGTGGAATACTCATCCAGCAGCCTCTCCAGCCGAGTGAAGCGCTCTGGCAAAGCCGACGGAGTCAAAGGGGGCGGCAAATGCCCCAAAGTCACGGCACCGATCCGCCGCTTGGCCTGTGCTGCCTCGCCGGGATCGTTGACGATGAACGGATAGACCACCGGCATAGGACCGGTCAAAACCTCGGGCCAGCACTCTGCCGACAAGGCGACCGACTTGCCCGGCAACCATTCCA
Organism: Rhodobacterales bacterium; assembly: GCA_025362795.1. Classification (GTDB taxonomy): domain Bacteria; phylum Pseudomonadota; class Alphaproteobacteria; order Rhodobacterales; family Rhodobacteraceae; genus Stagnihabitans. The sequence goes on from JANYFE010000045.1 coordinate 17,819, forward strand.
GAGTGCCATGAGCGCCCATATGGATCAGGGCATGGGTTTGGCGGGCCTGCAGCCAAAGATAAAACGCGACATAGGCATGGCGTGGCACAACAGATAGGTCGTGATATTCGCTGTCGCGGCAGACCGCGCGGCCTCGTTCCGGCTGCAGAGCGATTACAACGTTGCCACGCAAGCAGGCCGCAAATTGGAATGCGGCGTCATGGCAGGCCGGGTCGGCTTCTGGCGGGCCCCAAGCCGCCATAAGATCGGCTCGCAATGAAGCAGATATGGTTTTTAGTGCTGCGTTATATTCGGCAAGCGGCCAGGACAGTTTCTGCACCCGCAAAGCTTCGGCAAGGCCGTTCTCCGGTGCCACGGCATACCCAGCCGAGGCAAGATCGTCCAGCATAACCTTTGTCGATGCAAGTGCATCCAGCCCGACGGCATGCGCCATCTGATGGGCGCGACCGGGATAGGTCGACAGGATGACGGCCACCCTTCGTGCAGCCGCAGGCGTTACCGCCAACCCGTGCCATGCCTGGACCCGAGCCACCACAGCCGCAATGCGCCCTTCGTCGGCGCGGTGGGCAAATCGCGAAAATTGCAGCTCGGAGTCGCGCTTGGCCGGCGATTTAAAGCTGACCACGCCGGCAAACAGTCGGCCATCGACCTCGGGCAAAACAACGTGCATCGCCAGATCGGCAGGCGACAACCCGCGCAATGATGTGGTCCACTCGCGGCGGCGAGCAGTGGACAAAGCGACTTGAAACACCGGACATCCCGGCGTGTCTAGTGGCGACAGGCCATCCGCGTCCTGTGCCGAAAAAGCCGTAACGTTGATGATCGCGACAGGTGGATCGAGAGACAGGTGGTGGCGCAGCCAATCCGCGGCCGCCGCAGATTTGAGACTTGGCGCAAAGGCCCCGTAAGCACTAAATCCCGCCTGATCGAACGCGTCGATCAGCGCGTCTACAGGACCAGTATCGGCGGCGGTCAGGTAAGATCGGTAAAACACGACCGCCACCCTTGGCAGGTGACCGGCAGGCAATGGAATCACCCCTGTTGAAGGATGATAAAACCCGCAGTTGGGCACTGACTTGGCACCCAGGACCGGACCGGCATAGAGCCCCGCCGCTAAGGCAAGTTGTGCAAGTGCCGCTTGCGCCGCAACAGCGCCACCGGCATCGCAAAGTGCGGTCAACCGGCGTAGGGTCGAAACCGGCAAAGTCGACATCGCATCCAGCCCCGGATCGATCCTGCCATCGGCGGGCAAAACCGCCAGTGCAATCCTGCGCCGTTGTGCCAGATCGCGCAAACTGGCCAAGCCATAAGCCCAATATGCCTCGCCACCAATCAGGCGGACCAGCACCGCCTTCGCACCACTTAAGGTCCGCTCAACATAATTATCGACCGACAAAGGATGACGCAGCGCAACCAGATTGCAAAGTCGCAGGTTGGGCAATGACGAACGCCCGCGCTGCCAGCCAGCCGCAAAGGCTCCAAGATCGCTGTCACTAAACGAAAGAACCACCAGATCCGCCGGGTCTTGTGCCGGATCAAACGGCGTGGCCGTCTCCTCGAGCCCATGACTTTCGCGGAACACAACATGCATCGCTTAGCCCACCAAGACAGTGCGGATTGCGACAGGATCAATATCAGCGTGCTCGGCAATCAACACCAGATGCGAGGCGCGTGGATTGGAACCCCAAGGCCGGTCGTACTGCGCCCGCACCCGTTCGCCCACCGCCTGCACCAACATCCGCATCGGCTTGCCTTTGACGGCGACATAGCCCTTGACCCGCAGGATGTTCATCTCTCGCGCCAATCGCTGGATGGCGGCAGTCAAAGCGGCTGGATCGGCGATTTCGGGTAGGTCGATCACAATCGAGTTAAAATCGTCATGCTCGTGCCCATCTTCCCCTTCGTGATGACTTGGCCGCGCCGCTAGATCATTCTCAGCCGCCGCATGCAGCCCGAGGATCACCCTGGGGTCAATCACGCCTTCCGTCATTGCGAGAATTGGCAACCGGCCCCGGCCTTTCTCCGTGACTTCAAATTCGATCACCGCCCGCGCCGCCGCAATCCCCGCCTCGCCCGCCAGATCGGCCTTGGTCAAGAGCACGATATCGGCACAGGCAATCTGATCCTCGAACACCTCGCCCAAAGGCGTGTCATGTTCCCCCGCCGCAATCTGCGCCGCGGTCAACTCGCCCGCAAAATGCCCCGCCGCCACCGCCTCGGCATCGGCCAGCGTGATCACCCCGTCCACCGTGATCAAGGACCGGATCGCAGGCCAGTCGAACGCCTTTAACAACGGCTTGGGCAGCGCCAGCCCCGACGTCTCGATCAGGATATGATCAGGACGGTTCGGCAAGGCCAGCAAAGCCTCGATCGTCGGGATGAACTCATCCGCCACCGTGCAGCAGATGCAGCCATTGGCCAGTTCCACGATATTCTCGACCGGGCAATTCTCATCCGCGCAGGATTTGAGGATCTCGCCATCCACCCCCATCGTGCCGAACTCATTGACCAGCACCGCCAGCCTTTTGCCTTGTGGGTTCTGCATCAGATGCCGGATCAGCGTGGTTTTCCCCGACCCGAGGAACCCGGTAATCACCGTGACGGGTATCTTGGACAGATCAGACATGTGCGGCCTCCAAAGGCGGTATGCGGGCAAGGCTTTGCTTGCGGAAAATCACGGGTCGTTCGCGCCACGGGACCAGACCATCGGGCGCGCGGGCATAGGCGGCGGCACCCGCCAGAATATCGGCGGCATGGTCGGGCGTCATGCGGCCATAGACATAAGACCACCGCCCCGGTGCCGACAGCGCCACCGCAGCACCGGAATTGCAGGCCGACAGACACTCCACCGCCACCACCTCCACCCCCTCGGGCACAGCCATAGCCGACACCGCCGCAAACACCTGCGCGCCCAAAGGCATCTCGCCCTCGACCACCGGCAGTCCGGCCTTGCAGGTCATGCAGATGTGCAGCCTGACCATTCACCAATCCCTCCGATGAATGCGCGAAGCCAGGGGCCAAGGCCCACAACCCGCGCAGAACACCCCGTCCGCCGTTCTTCCCATGTGCTGGCAGGTCTCCCGGCTTGCGGATTCGGGGGCTCCCCCACGGTCGCCCCCCTTCCCAGCACCTGCCAGTGGATCGGGCGACCTTTCCGGTCACGGTCGCGGGGGCGGCTGCGCATTGGTCCGGTTTCCACCTCGCCTGTCGCATTCCCTTTTTGCCTGTCGTAAAACAGGCACCAACACCCCGCCACCTGATGCAGGATGGGGTATATTGTCAAGGATGCGAACGCCATGTCTGAGGTCATTGCCGACACCCCCGATCAAACCCCCGATCAAACCGAAGCCCGCCACGCCATCAAGATGGCCAAGAAGAAAGCCGCGCGTGACAAAATAATGGCCGGCAAATCCGGCGAAAAGGGCCTGATCATCGTCCACACCGGCGCTGGCAAGGGCAAAAGCTCCTCCGGTTTCGGCATGATCCTGCGCTGCGTGGCGCATCAGATGCCCTGCGCCGTCGTGCAGTTCATCAAGGGCGCTTGGGACACCGGCGAACGCCGCCTGCTCACCGAAAACTTCGCCGACCTTTGCCAGTTCTTCGCCATGGGCGAGGGCTTTACATGGGAAACCCAGGACCGCGCCCGCGACATCGCCGCCGCTCAGGCTGGCTGGGAAAAGGCCAAGGATCTGATCCGCGACCCCAACATCCGCCTTGTCCTGCTGGACGAGATCAACATCGCCCTGCGCTACGACTACCTCAACCTTGCCGAGGTCATCACCTTCCTGCAAACCGAAAAGCCCCCCCTCACCCATGTCGTGCTGACCGGCCGCAACGCCGCCGAAGCCCTGATCGAAGCCGCCGATCTTGTGACAGAGATGACGCTGATCAAGCACCCCTTCCGTTCCGGCATCAAGGCGCAGGCCGGGGTCGAGTTTTGAAACTCATCGCCTGGGATTTCGACGGCGTGATCAATCGCGGCTTCGAAGGCGGCTTCTTCCTGTGGCAACAGGGGTTCGAGGCTGACCTAGGCGTGTCGGCAGAGGTTTTCACCGCCTATATGTTCGGCTCCGGCCGGTTCGAGGATGTTCTGGTCGGCAAGCGCGATCTGTTGGACCTGATCGGCGGTTGGACCAGCGCACATGCCGTCCCGCATAGCCCTCAAGCCATCCTGACCTATTGGCTGCAAAAAGACGCCAACCTTGATCCGCAGGTCATGGACTGGCTCGCCCGCAGCCCCGCCCCCGGCGTCCTCGCCACCAACAACGAACGCCACCGCGCCGGGTTCATGTGGGACCAGTTGGGCTTTTCCACCTGCATGCAGCACATCTTCGCCTCTGGCCCGATGGGCACCCGCAAACCCGATCAAACATTCTTTGAACAGATTGAACGCTGGTCGGGCCGGCCCCCGCACGAAATCCTGCTGATCGACGACGCCGATAAGAACATCGCTGCCGCCAAATCGCGCGGTTGGCAAGTGTTCCATTTCACTGACGAAACCCGCCACAATCTGCCCGCCACACTCGGAATAACCCCATGACCGCCCTGATGATTCAAGGCGCAGGCTCCAATGTCGGCAAATCCTTGATGGTCGCTGGCCTCTGTCGGGCAGCAAAACTGCGCGGCCTGTCCGTCGCCCCGTTCAAACCGCAGAACATGTCCAACAACGCCGCAGTCACGGTGGACGGTGGCGAGATCGGCCGCGCCCAAGCCCTGCAAGCCCTTGCCTGCGGGCTGGACCCCCACACCGATATGAACCCGGTCCTGCTGAAACCCGAATCCGATGTGGGCGCTCAGGTCATCGTTCAGGGCAAACGCCTGACCACGGTGAAGGCCCACGACTACGCTACCCTCAAACCCACCCTGATGGCCCCGGTGCTCGATAGCTATCACCGCCTGATCGCCAGACACGATCTGGTCATTGTCGAAGGTGCGGGCTCCCCCGCCGAGGTCAACCTGCGCGCCGGTGACATCGCCAACATGGGCTTCGCTCGCGCCGCGAATGTCCCGGTAATCCTTGTCGGCGATATCGACCGGGGCGGCGTCATCGCCCAGATCGTCGGCACAAAAGCCGTCCTCGACCCCGCCGACGCCGCGATGATCGCGGGTTTCATCATCAACAAATTCCGCGGCGACCCCACGCTGTTCACCGATGGCTATCGGTTGATCGAAAACATCACGCAGTGGCGCGGCTTCGGTACCTTGCCCTATTTCCCACTAGCCTCAAAACTCCCCGCCGAAGACGCCTTGGACATCGCCTCATCGACTGGCGAAGGCATCAAAATTGCCTGCCTCGCCCTTTCCCGCATCGCGAACTTCGACGATCTCGATCCCCTAAAATCCGAACCCGGTGTGCATGTGCACATGGTCCGGGAGGGCGAACCAATCCCTGTCGATGCCGCGCTCGTCATCATGCCTGGCAGCAAATCCACCCGCGGCGATCTTGCTTATCTGCGTGCGCAAGGCTGGGATATCGACCTGTTGGCCTTCCACAGGCGTGGCGGACGCATCCATGGTATCTGTGGCGGTTATCAGATGTTGGGGACGATTGTTTCTGACCCCGGCGGCATCGAAGGCCCCCCCGGCGTTTCCCTTGGCCTGGGCCTGTTGAACATTGCCACGACGATGACGCCAGACAAAAGGCTGACACGAACCACTGCAATCCATGCGATTAGCGGCCTTCCGATCAGTGCCTATGAAATCCACATCGGTCGATCCGATGGGCCGGATCGCTTGCGACCCTTTGCGACAATCGATGGCAACTTTGAGGGCGCAACTTCAGCTGATGGCCTGACTACTGGAAGCTATCTCCACGGTATGTTCACAGACGACGCATTTCGTGCGGCCTTCCTGTCCGGGTTGGGCGTCGCGCCATCCGGTTATGCGCATCTGCCAGCGATAGAGGCAACTCTGGACGCGCTGGCTGCCCATATCGAGGCCCATTTGGACGTCGCTGGCATTCTGGACTTGGCACGTTAACGTTCAAAACACACCTAAAGACAATTCTTTTTCGCCTAACGCACATATAACACGGGCGTAACGTTTTGTTGCCGGCGGACACGGTGAAAAAATAGCAATTAGTCTTTTTGGTCTCTGGCCACCTGATGCACAAGTAAGCCGGAAACTCCCAGCATTCCGGTACCACAAACACGCGCCGCGGCGCACGCAGTTCCAAAAGGGGACAGCACCCCCAATCCAACCCCTCGGACCGAGCCGCAAGCAACATGCCGTGTATCGACATCGCAGGAGTTCAGCCAGTGACGCACTCTGCGCCGTGTCAATCTGCATCAGAGGTGGTTCGGTTTATCTGAACAGGTTCTGGGCGTTTTCTAAGTGGTTTTCCGCCTCGATTACGCCGCCAGCGTTACAGGCGGCGGCAGGTTGAAGTAGGCCTGATCGGGGGTTCTACCGTCAAGCGATGAATGCGGG
>JANYFE010000059.1 GCA_025362795.1 Rhodobacterales bacterium
CGAAAGGCCGGGGCGCGATCCCCGGCCTGTTGCGTAGGGTGGGTGCAACCCACCGCCCCCTACACCGCCGCCTGCACCGCGCCTACGATGTCATCCACCACCTGCACCAGCAGGCCCGCATCCTCACATTCCGCCATCACCCGGACCAGCGGCTCCGTCCCCGACTTGCGGATCAACAGCCGCCCCCGCCCGTTCAACAAAACCTCAGCCCCCGCAATCGCCGCCTTCACCGAGGCCGCCTCCAACGGCTGCGCCCCAGCGCCGTAGCGGACATTCTTCAACAACTGCGGCACGGTTTCAAACTGGTCGATCAACGCCGAAGCGGGTTTCCCCGTCCGCGCCATCTCTGCCAGAAACTGCAACCCTGCGATCAACCCGTCGCCCGTCGTCGCATAATCCGTCATCACGATATGCCCCGACTGCTCGCCCCCCAGGTTCCACCCGCCGCGCCGCATCGCCTCGACCACATAGCGGTCGCCAACCGCCGTCCGCTCCAGCCGCAACCCCCGCCCGGTCAGGAACCGCTCCAAGCCAAGGTTCGACATCACCGTCGCCACCAGAACCCCGCCGTTCAGCCGCCCCTCCTCTGCCCACCGCCCGGCAAGCAAGGCCATGACCTGATCGCCATCCGCCACCCGGCCCGTCTCGTCCAGGATCATCACCCGGTCGGCGTCACCATCCAGCGAAATCCCCATATGCGCGCCATGCGCCACGACAGCCTCGGCGGCGGTCTGGGTGTAGGTGGAGCCAACCCGGTCGTTGATATTGGTGCCGTTGGGCGTGACCCCCACCGGAATGACCTCTGCCCCCAGTTCCCACAGCACCTCTGGTGCCGCCTTGTAGGCGGCCCCATTGGCGCAGTCGATCACCACCTTGAGCCCATCCAGCCGCAGGCCGGACGGGAAGGTCGTCTTGACGAACTCCTGATAGCGGCCCCGGCCATCCTCGATCCGCCGGGCACTGCCAATCCGCTGGTCGGTCAGTTCGATCTCGCCGGCAACAATCGCCTCAATCTCGGCCTCGGCCTCGTCCGAAAGTTTGAACCCGTCGGGGCCAAAGAACTTGATGCCGTTGTCCTGATAGGGGTTATGACTGGCGCTGATCATCACCCCTAGGTCCGCCCGCATCGACCGTGTCAGAAATCCCACCGCAGGCGTCGGCACCGGCCCCAGCAGCAGCACATTCATCCCCGTCGAACACAGGCCCGCCGTCATCGCGTTTTCCAGCATATAGCCCGAGAGCCGCGTATCCTTGCCGATGACGACCCGGTGGCCCGAGGTGCCGCCGCGCCGGAAGTACCGACCCGCCGCAGCACCCAATCGCAAGGCCATCTCTGCCGTCATAGGATGGGTGTTCGCGCGGCCCCGCACGCCATCGGTGCCAAACAGTTTCCGGCTCATCTCGGCTCTCCTTTGGTCACGGCCTGCCACAGCGACAAGGCCTGCCGCGTTTCGGCCACGTCATGCACCCTGATCATCTGCGCACCCTGCGCCACACCCGCCAATGCCACTGCCAGCGACCCCGGCATCCGCCGCGCGGCCTCTGCCTCCGCCCCAATCGTGCCGATGAACCGCTTGCGCGAGGCCCCCAGCAGCAGCGGCAGGCCAAGGTCATGGAACAGCGACAGGCGCGACAAGAGGGTCAGGTTGTGGTGCAGGGTCTTGCCAAAGCCGATCCCCGGATCAATCGCGATGCGGTGCCGCGCGATACCAGCCGCTTCCGCCACCGCCACCCGGTCGCGCAGGGCATCGAACACATCCAGCAGCACATCGTCGTAGACCGGATCATCCTGCATGGTTTCCGGTGTCGCGATGGAGTGCATCAGGATCACCGGGCAACCCGCGCCTGCGATGACTGCTGCCATCGCCGGATCGTGGCGCAAGGCCGTCACGTCATTGACCCAAGAGGCCCCCGCAGCCAGTGCCGCCGCCGCGACCGTGCCCTTGCGCGTATCAATCGAAATCGGCAGGTCCAGCCCGCCCGCCCGCAGCGCCGCAATCACGGGTGCTGTGCGCGTCACCTCGACATCCGCCACCACGTCCGTGGCACCGGGCCGCGTGCTTTCACCGCCAATGTCGATGATGTCCGCACCCGCCGCCATGAGCCGCGCCTGCATGACCGCCGCCTCGGGCCGCAGGAACAAACCGCCATCCGAAAAACTGTCGGGCGTGATATTCAAAATGCCCATCAGCCGGGGCCGGTCCAGCGTCAGACTGCCAAAGGCCGGGCGTGCGCCGGACAACCGGTCCCGCACCTCGCCCGGCAACGCCGCCGCCGCCACAATCCGCGACGGCGCATCGCGCGCCAGAACCTCGACCTGCGAAAACCAGCACCAGCCCCCTGCCAACGGCAGCGCACCCTCTGGCCGCGCCGGGTCGCTCATCGCTATTGGTCGAAAATATTCCATGTGCCGTGCTAGGTCTGAAACCCAAATCAGGCAAGGCCCGCGTTCAGGCGCGTTCCACCATCACGCGGCTTCCTGCCGGAAGTGCAACATCGCCGTGAACCACCAGCCGCTCTGCCGCCATCAGTTCGGCCAGCCACAACGACAGCGCCACCGGATCGCGCGATTGCGGGCCATCGACGGCATCCAGCACCATCTTGCCCGGGGCCCAGACCAGCATCTGGCCGCGCTTCACCGCCCAGTCAATTTCTGTACGGGTCGCCATCACAACGCAGCGCGAATCCCGCGCCGCCAGCATCCAGGCGTTTTGCTCGATTGCCAGCAGGTCCACCCGGCGCTGTGTCGGCCTGTGTCCGGTTTCGGGCCGCACGACATCCGGCAGTCCCACCGTCAGGATCACCGGCAACCCCTGCGTCTGCAGTGCGTCCAGCCGACTGGACAGATCCGGCGACGCGATTGCCGCATTGTCCAGATATACCACCAGCGGATGCAGCGAAGCCTCCTGCCCGTCCTGCCCCACCACCTTGACCGCTACCTCGGCACGGGAGCGGACAATTTCCACCCCCAGCTTATACGGCCCGATGTCCAGTTTTTCGATCCGCACAAACGCCCGCATCGCCTGCGGTTCGGCCAGAATGCGTTCGGCCACCCGCTCCGCCAGCGTTTCCAGCAGGTTCAACCGCTGCGACGCCAGCTCGTCACTGATCGCCTCTGTGATGCGGTCATAAGACAGGATCCGGTCCACATCGTCGTTCAAAGGCTGCCGCGCCGGGCGCACTTCGACCACCACGTTGAACATTACCCTCTGGGTGTGGCCCCGTTCTTTCTGAAACGCACCGATCTCGACCGCGACCACGTGGTCACGCAAGGATATCCGGTCCCGTGGATCGGCGCCGGCCGAGGCAGCGGCGCGTTCTTCGGGATGGGCAAAGGCGAGGCGGATATCGCTGGTCATGGGACGCGTCCAAGGGAGCCGGACAAGCCTGGCGCCTGCCTGCACAACGCCATGCCCGAAGCCGACCCTTCGCGCAAGTTTGACGACGGTTTACGGCTGGCTAAAATCCGGGCTGCGATAGAACAGGTGGCCGCCAATCGCCGCGGTCTGCACCACGGCACCCCAGTTGGGTCGAACATGCAACGCATGGAAATAGGTGGCCCCCAGTGTCAGCGTGCGTGGCGCGCCGTCCAGCATCACCCGGGCGATCCGCCCTGCACGGTCAATCGACATCGGCTCGCGCATCCGGTCACCAATACCGTCGCAGACATAAGAGAACGCGCATTGGCCGTGGCCCTTGGCATTGACCACTCCACAGACTGACTTCGGATAGTCCGGGCTGTCCACCCGGTTCAGAATGACCTCGGCCACCGCGAATTCGCCTTTCAGCGATTCGCCCCGCGCTTCGAAATACAGCGCCTTGCGCAGGCAGTCCCATTGCTGGTCGCCGTCCGGGGCGGGCTGTGCGGCCAGCCACGCATCCGTGTATTCGATCACCGCCGGTATCGCCGCGCCCTGCTTTTGCGGCGCTTGCGGCCCCACGGCCAGGGCGGTCTGCTCGGCCATTGGCAACGCGTTGACCGCGTCATGTTCTGCACCAAACAGCGAGGCGAACTGATCGCCCATCAGCACAGTCGGATCGTTGGATTGGCTAACCTTCACTTCGGCGAAGGCCGCTCCACTGAAGGCGATGGCCACAACAGTGGCGATCGTCTGGCATAGATGCAGGCGCATGACTTCCGTTCCCGGTCTTATTCCCCACGCCGCCGGGAGGCAAACAGGCAGCACCCCCGGCAACAGGAGTTGGAGCTAAAGAACCCCGTCCAGCCCGTCCATGCATGTGGCTAATTTATCACGATTTTGAGCGATTTCTGCGCGGAAATCCGCCGAAACTCTTGATGTTCCACATGAGGAGCCGCAGCCAATATCATGGTATTGTGTCGCTTTTTGTAACGGCCACACGATCGGCCAACGCCAGATGTGCTGCCGCCAAGCGGGCCAAGGGCACCCGGTAGGGCGAGCATGACACGTAGTCAAAGCCTGCACGGCGGCAGAAATCGATTGATTCGGGGTTGCCACCATGCTCACCGCAAATCGACAAAACCAGATCAGGCCGGGTCTGACGGCCGCGTTCGGCACCAATGTGCAGCAACTCGCCGACCCCGTCCACGTCCAGGGTATGAAACGGATCTTCCGGGAAAACCCCCTGCTGAACATAGGTGTTCATGAATCGTCCGGCATCGTCGCGGCTCAGACCATAGGTCATCTGCGTCAGGTCATTGGTGCCAAATGACAGAAAATCGGCATGCTGCGCAATCTCGCCCGCCCGCAGCGCCGCACGGGGCGTTTCCACCATCACACCAAGCTTGTACTGAAAATTGACGCCCGACTTGATGCGCACCGCAGCCGCGACCGCGTCGATGTTGGTCTTGACCAGTTCGACCTCGCGCCGGGCCGACACCAGCGGGATCATGATCTCCGGCACGACGGTTTCGCCAGCGCGACCCATTTCGACCACTGCTTCAAAGATCGCACGCGCCTGCATGTCGTAAATCTCTGGCAGCACGACCCCCAGCCGCACGCCCCGCATCCCAAGCATCGGATTGGCTTCTGACAAGGCTTCAGCCCGCCGGATGACCTCGCTAAGGGGCCGATCCAACGCCTCCGCCAGCTCCCGCAACCCTTCCCGGCTTTGCGGCAGAAACTCGTGCAACGGCGGGTCAAACAGCCGGATGCACACCGGCAGCCCCTGCATGATGCTGAACAGTTGTACGAAATCCGCCCGCTGCATCGGCAACAACCGCACCAGCGCCGCCGCCCGGTCCTTCGGCGTGTTGGCAAAAATCATCTCGCGCATCACGACCAGTCTGTCCTCGTCAAAGAACATATGCTCGGTCCGGCACAGACCGATCCCCTGCGCCTCGAACGCCCGCGCTGTCGCGGCATCGGCGGGCGTGTCCGCGTTGGCGCGAATGCCGATGTCGCGGACATTATCGGCCCAGCCCAAGAGCTTGCGGAACGCATCGTCCAGCGCCGGGGCCAGCATTTCCGCCGTGCCCGCCAGCACATCGCCCGTGGTGCCATCCACCGTGATCTGATCGCCCTCGCTGAACACCCGCCCATCCGCCGCCGTCAGCTTGCGTTCCTTGGCATCCAGCCGCAGCCCCGACGCCCCCACCACACAGGGCACCCCCAGCCCGCGCGCGATCACCGCCGCATGGCTGGTCACCCCGCCGCGCTCGGTCAGAACCGCCACGGCAGAGTGCATGCCGCGAATGTCTTCCGGCTCGGTTTCGCGTCTGCACAGGATACAAGGTTCTCCCCGCGCCGCCGAATCCTGCGCCGCAGCCGAAGTGAACACGATCCGCCCGGTCGCCGCCCCCGGCGAGGCCGCAATCCCGCGCGCAAACACATCGCGCGGCCCGCGCGGATCAACTTGCGTGTGCAGCAGTTCCGACAGCGACCGTGGGGCCACCCGCAACACCGCATCATCCTGACTGATCACGCCATCTTCCGCCAAGGCCACCGCGATCTTCAGCGCCGCCCGCGCCGAACGCCCGACCCTTACCGCGTCAATCACCGCCAATCGGCCGTCTTCAATGGTAAATTCGACCTGCATCTCCTCGCGCAGCCGCACCCGGCATGCTGCCCCGCAATGCAGCAACTCCGTAAACAACTCCGGCGACAATTCTTCCAGCGACGGGCCGCGCTTGTCCCGCGTCAGAAACAAGGCCTCAGTCTGTTTCAGGGCATCTCGCCCCTGACTTTGCCCCAGATAGCGCCCGGTGATCTGCGGCAATCCGGTGACCGGATCGACGAACTGGATCACCCCCGCGCCCGAAATGCCTTGCCCGATGCCCTGGGCCATCGCCTGCACGACCAGCCCCAGCGCGGCCTCGGTCGGCGCCCCCTTGGCTTGCCGCAACAGCCGCGCCGAAGTGCTCTCCCATGCGCGGGCCATCGACCGCAGCACTTCGCTCAACTGCCGCGCCGGGTCTTCCGGAAACGGCTCCTCCATCTCGCGCTCGTAGTGTTTCAACGCCTCGCGCAGCGCATCCGCCGTCGCCTGCCCTGCCACAAAACTGTCCGGGTCCAGCCGCGCCACATGGGTGGCATAGCTTTGCACGAACCGCAGATACAGCGCATCCGCCGCCGCCGTCCCGTGGGTTTTGCGCAAGGCGGCATGACGTTCGGCGTTCATGCCAACGTTCAAGATCGTCCCCGGCCCGCCCCAGTCGGGGTTTGCGGGGCTTGGCCGCACCGAAATCAGCGGGTTGGGGCCGAAATTCGCCAGTATTGCCCGCGCATCGACCTGCGTGCCCACCGCAATCGCCCGCACCGTCGTCGCCGGCAACGCCACGGTGAACGGCACGGCCAACTCCATCCGGATCAGCCGTTGCAGGCATTTGGCCCGCCAGCCATGCGCGGCAGAGCTGACCTTGGCCTCGGGCGTCACAACGGTAAAGTCGAGCAAGTGATCGGGTTTCTGCACTGCGGCGTCTTTCATGATGCCCTGCAGCATAAACCGAACTGGCTTTGGCGCAAGTTTATTGGGTAGGGTGCGTGATCTCACGCACCACTGTGGGTGCCGGATC
>JANYFE010000083.1 GCA_025362795.1 Rhodobacterales bacterium
AGTTGCCCTCTTCGAATACATCAACGGCTTTTACAATCCACGCCGCAGACACTCAGCCTTGGGCTGGAAAAGCCCCGTGGCTTTCGAACGGAAGGCCGCTTAACATGAGCACCTGACCGGAACGAAACCGGGACAGCTCCAGAAGGCCAAGTATGGCGGGATGGACCTGTCAGAGACAAAGCGCCTGAGGCAGCTTGAGGAAGAGAACGCCAAGCTGAAGCGCCTGGTGGCGGATGTCATGCTCGACAATGTCGTGCTGAAGGATCTGCTGGGAAAGCCCTGACGACACCGATGCAACGGCGGGACGCGGTATTGCGGGCGATGAAGGATCATCCGATCTCTCAACGCCGGGCCTGCGTCCTGATCGGTGTCGATCCCAAGACCGTGCGGCGCGAGCATCCGCCCGATAACCCGGAGATCCGTTCGGAAATGAACAAGATCGCCGAGAAGCGGCGCCGGTTTGGGTATCGGCGCATTGGTGTCATGCTGGAACGTGTGGGCATGGTGATGAACGAAAAGAAACTTACCGAATTTATCGGGAAGAGGGCCTGTCGGTGCGCCGCCGTCGTGGCCGCAAACGGGCGCGCGGCAGTCGGACACCTATGCCGGTGCCATTGCGGTCGAACCAGCGCTGGTCACTGGACTTTCTGTCCGACACCTTCGGGGCCTGCCGGAAGTTCCGCATCCTGGCGGTCAACGACGATTGCTGCCGTGAAAACCTCGGCCTCATTGCAGACACCAGCATCTGCGGGGTCAGGGTCGCGCGGGAACTGGATGCGCTCGTCAGGGTCTACGGAAAACCCGCCAGCATAGTTTCTGACAACGGGACCGAGTTCACCAGCAAAGCCATCCTGAAATGGGCGAACGACAACAAGGTCGTATGGCGCTACATCGACCCCGGCAAGCCGCAGCAGAATGGCTACATCTTGCGTCGGGGCCAACAGTCCCCCGGACTGTTGGCTGATCCCTCCTCACTTTCAACGGCAGCCTGCGCGACGAGTGCCTCAACGAGGAGATCTTCGACAGCCTGGCCGATGCCCGCCGCGCGTTGGCCCTGTGGCGCTACGACTACAACAACGTCAGGCCGCATTCCTCGCTGGGCAACAAGACGCCCACAGAAGCGCGCCGGACGCTTGAACAATCTGAGGGCTCCTCGCCCGGCGCGCTTGCCCAACCCGAAACCGACAACTATCAACCCCAAGGACTCTCGTTATGAACGAGGGACGACCGGGGGGCAGGTCACTGCCTTTGTTGACCCTTTCCGTAGCCGTCGCGCTGATCCTGGGACTGGATTGGCTGTTCTCTGCCACCAAACTCGGTCGTGCGTTTCGCGCAACATCAGAGGATCCGCAGATCGCAACTGTCATCGGCGTCAGGACACCGCATATCTTTGCGCTCGCCATGGCGCTTTGTTTTGCCACGATCGCCTTCGCCGGAGTGCTCTTGGCGATGCGATCAAACTTCGACCCCTTCTCCGGTCCCGCCCGGCTGATATTTGGGTTCGAGGCGGTGATTGTCGGCGGCCTCGGGTCATTCTGGGGCACTTTGGCAGGCGACATCCTGCTGGGCATCGCGCAGTCACTCGGTGGCCAGATTTCCCCGCAAGCGCAGGTTCTGACCGGGCATCTGGTGTTTTTCGCCGTCCTGGCCCTGCGCCCGCGTGGCCTATTCCCGAAAGGAGCCTGAGGTGAAACGAATCCTATCCTTTGTCGTCATCGTTGCGCTGATCGCGGCCCCGCTCTGGACCGACGCCGGGGGCCTGCGCCTGATGGGAGAGATCAGCAGCTTTATGGCACTTGCTGTTCTTTGGAACCTGCTCGCCGGTTATGCGGATCTGGTTTCGGTGGGCCGGCAAGCGTTTGTGGGCATCGGTGCCTATACCCTGTTCTCGTGCTGCATCTTTCTGGGTTTGCCACCCATTGCCGCCATTCCGCTCGCCATGCTTGCCTCTGGCGCCGTGGCGCTGATCTTTGCCCCTCTTTTGTTCCGGTTGGACGGCGCCTAATTCTCGATCGGCACATGGGTGGCGGCAGAGACCGACCTTTTGATCTTTGGCATGATCCCTGAATTGGGTGGTGGGGCGGGGATGTCTCTGCCCACCGCGGTGGTGAAAAGCATTGCCGCCGACAAAACCTGGAGAGAGTTCACAATCTATTGGCTCATGTTGGGTCTGGGCCTTGCCACGCTTCTGGGCACCTACGGTTTGCTGCGCTCCAAGGCGGGGTTGGCCCTGATGGCAATCCGCGACAACGGGCTGGCGGCAGCATCCTTGGGCATCGACATCTGGCGCACCAAACTGGTGACCTATATCGCTCTGGCGGCAATGAGTGGCGGCATCGGCGCGGTGATCTTCCTGCAAAAGCTGCGCATCAGTCCGCACGCAGCCTTTTCGCTGAGCGACTGGACGGTTTTCGTGATCTTTGCGGTGGTAATCGGCGGCATCGGCAGGCTAGAGCGTGTCGTCATTCGTCTGATTCAGGATTCCCAGGTTGAGAGGTTTGTGATTCTCTGACCCTGCCAGCTATTGGGGGTCGTGATGGGCAAACCACATCCTATCGAGTTACGCAGTCGTGTGATCGCCTTTGTTGAG
>JANYFE010000085.1 GCA_025362795.1 Rhodobacterales bacterium
AACAAAATCAACAACGCGCTGACGAAGCTCCATAGGAAGTGGCTTGCCCATCAATGACCCCCAACATCTGCCATATGCAGAGGGAATCACAAATCCGAACTCTTGGGAATCCAGAATCGAAATGGCCGCAACACGCTCTAATCCCCAATTTTTCGCAGAAAAACTGCGCCCGCGCCGATTTTCCTGCGAAAAATCAGCTTTCTCACCCGCACGATTATCCTTGCCACCGCCCCCTCGCCTCCTCTATCCTCACATTTGATCAAATTGCGTGGGGGCCATTCCGGCCCCTGCCGGGATCGACAAAATGGGATGGATCAAGGGCATGATCCGAACCCGCCTGCTGGCCTTTCGGGGCATGTGTGGGCGGTGGCATGCCCTGCCTTGCGTGACATGATGAAAGACTGGCTCAGAAAACACCCGGACGTCCGGACCATTCGGGTGGCAGCTGCCGACCTGAATGGTCAGGCCCGTGGCAAACGGGTGCCTGCCCGCTTTGCCGACAAGGTTGTGAAAGACGGCACCCGCTTTCCGTTCTCGGTGCTGAACCTCGACATCTGGGGGGAAGACATCGACGATTCTCCCTTGGTCTTTGAACAAGGCGACCAGGACGGCGTGCTGAAACCCACAGAGCGCGGCTTCATGCCGATGCCCTGGCTCGAAGCCCCGACTGCCCTGTTGCCGATCTGGATGTTCCATGAAAACGGCACGCCCTATGAAGGCGATCCGCGCCATGCGCTGTCCACCGTCGTCAACCGCTTCAGGGCCCGCGGTCTGACCCCGGTCTGCGCGATCGAACTGGAGTTTTTCCTGATCGACGACAGCGGCAAGACCCTGCAAGTCCCACCCTCTCCGCGGTCCAACAAACGGCGCAAGGCGGCAGAAACCCTGTCGATCCGTGCTCTTGACGCGTTCGACACTTTCTTCACCGACCTCTATGACGCCTGCGAAGCGATGGACATTCCCGCTGATACCACCACGTCGGAAACCGGGCTGGGCCAGTTCGAGGTCAACCTGATGCATTGCGACGACGCGTTGCGCGCCGCTGATGATGCCTGGCTGTTCAAGATGCTGGTCAAGGGGTTGGCCCGTCGCCACGGCTTTGCCGCCTCTTTCATGGCCAAGCCCTACCCGGAATATTCGGGGTCAGGTTTGCACACTCATTTTTCGGTGGTCGATGCCAATGGTGACAACGTCTTTGACAGTGGCGGCCCCAAAGGCACGCTGATGATGAAACAAGCCGTCGCGGGCTGCCTGAACGCCATGCACGATTCGACCCTGATCTTTGCCCCGCACCAGAACAGCTACGAACGTCTGGTCCCCGGCAAACATGCCCCTACCGCGGTTAGCTGGGGCTATGAAAACCGTACCTCTGCCATACGGATCCCCGCCGGCAACCCTGCCGCGCGGCGGATCGAACACCGCGTGGCGGGCGGCGATGTGAACCCCTATCTGATGCTCGCCGCCATCCTCGGGGCGGCTCTGGATGGGATCGAGCGTGAGATGGAACCGGCCAGCCCGATCGTCGGCAACGCTTATGCCGTCGAAGGCTTGCCGCAGATCGCCCGTGACTGGCAGGCTGCGATTGACGCGTTGGAACAAAGCACGATCGTCCCGCGCTTTGTGCATCCCGAACTGATCAAGAACCTGATCTCGACCAAACGGCAGGAACTGCACTATCTGGGCGAACTGTCCGACGCCGAGAAGGTCGAACTTTATCTCGACACGGTCTGACGCCTGCTGCAACGCCCTTGACCTCACGGGGGGGCGTTGCGCTACTTTGTTGTCACATAAAGCGGAATTTTCATGCTGATCGGCATCCTGCAAACCGGCCTGGCCCCAGAGGCGCTCTCAGATACGATGGGCGACTATCCTGACATGTTCGCCCGACTGCTGGCAGGCCACGGCTTTACCTTCCGCAGCTTTCGGGTGGTGGAGGGCGCGTTTCCTGCCTCTGTCACCGAATGTGACGGCTGGTTGATCACCGGCTCGCGGCATGGCGCGTATGAAGATCACCCATGGATCCCGCTTCTCGAGCAATTCATCCGCGACGTTTTTACCGCGAAAGTGCCGATGGTCGGCGTGTGCTTTGGTCACCAGATCATCGCTCAGGCGATGGGTGGCCGCGTTGAACGATATGCGGGGGGTTGGGCGGTCGGCGCCACCGACTACGACTTTGGCGGCCAGACCCTGACGCTGAACGCATGGCACCGCGATCAGGTGACGGTGGTTCCCAAAGGTGCCACGGTTGTCGCCAGCAACGATTTCTGTACCAATGCCGCCCTTTTGTATGACAACGCCTTCACCGTGCAGGCCCATCCTGAATTCCGGCCGGAGTTTGTCGATGGCCTGATGCAGACCCGTGGCAAGGGTCTGGTGCCGGATGATCTGATGGCAAGTGCCAGCGCCCGGCTGACGGAACCCTTGCAAGACCAGACCATGGCCGACCAAATCGCCGTTTTCTTCAAACACCCCCGGGCCAAATCGCCCCAACTCAGTGAGTAACATGTCCAAATGGACCGACCAGCTGCCGGAAGCAGCCCGTGAATACATTGGCAACCGTCGCGTTGATGAAGTGGAATGCGTGATCGGCGATATTGCCGGCGTGGCCCGCGGCAAGGCGATGCCCGCCCAGAAATTCGCCAAGCAGACCAATTACTTCCTGCCGAACTCGATCTTTCTGCAAACCATCACTGGCGAATGGGCCGACAACCCGTTTGACGCGTTTACCGAGCCTGACATGGTCATGGTTCCCGATTTCACCACCGCGACCGCCGCGCCGTGGACCGCCGATGTGACGCTGCAAGTCATCCATGACGCCATGGATCAAGAGGGCAATCCCATCGCCTACAGCCCGCGCAACGTGCTGAAACGCATCGTGCAGTTGTACAACGATCAGGGCTGGACCCCGGTTGTGGCTCCCGAGATGGAATTCTTCCTGACCGCCCGCAACATCGACCCCAACATGCCGGTTGAACCGCCGATGGGCCGTACCGGCCGCCGCGCCGCTGGCAAACAGGCCTATTCGCTGTCTGCCGTCGATGAATACGGCAAGGTCATCGACGACCTATACGACTTTGCCGAAGCGCAGGGCCTGGAAATTGACGGCATCTTGCAAGAAGGCGGCGCAGGTCAGATCGAACTCAACCTCGCACATGGCGACCCGGTGCGTCTGGCCGACGACGTGTTCTTTTTCAAACGCCTGATCCGCGAGGCCGCGCTGCGCCACGATTGTTTCGCGACCTTCATGGCCAAGCCAATCGGCGGCGAACCCGGTTCGGCCATGCACATTCACACGTCGGTGGTCGACACCAAAACCGGCAAGAACATCTTTGCCGAGAAAAAGGGCGAGGAAACGCCCGAATTCTTCCACTTCATCGCTGGCATGCAAAACCACCTGACCGGGGCGATTGCGGTGCTTGCCCCCTACGTCAACAGCTACCGCCGTTATGTTCCTGATTTTTCAGCGCCGATCAATCTGGAATGGGGCCGCGACAACCGCACCACCGGCCTGCGCATTCCAATCTCGACCCCGTCGGCCCGCCGCATCGAAAACCGTCTGCCGGGGATGGATTGCAACCCCTATCTCGGCATCGCCGCCACCCTCGCCTGCGGATACCTCGGTCTCATGGAAAAGCGCGAGCCGCGGCCCGAATTCAAAGCCAACGCTTATATCGACAGCGACGACATCCCCACCAACATGGGCGATGCGCTGGATCTGCTGGAGGCTGACACCGCCCTGATGGAAGTGCTGGGCGTCGAATTCTGCAAGGTTTACGATTCGGTGAAACGCAATGAATACAAGGAATTCCTGCAAGTCATCAGCCCGTGGGAACGTCAGCACCTGCTGCTGAACGTATGAACCTTCTGCACGCCAACGACAGGCCGGGGCAATACCCGGCCTCTTTCTACGCCGCAACAGCCACCCCCTTGGCCGCCTTCGCCCCCCTGCAAGGCGACACCACCGCCGACATCTGCATCGTCGGGGGCGGCTATACCGGCCTGTCCGCCGCCCTGCACCTCGCGCAGCGCGGCTTCAACGTCGCTCTGCTAGAGGCGCACAAGATCGGCTTCGGGGCCTCCGGTCGCAACGGCGGTCAGGTCGGATCGGGTATGAGCAAATCTCAGCTCTGGCTGGAAAAGACAGCAGGCACCCAGAATGCACGCCGCTACTGGTCCATGGCCGAAGAAGCCAAGGCGCTGGTCCGCAGCCTGATCACCGATCATGCCATGCCCGTCACCTTTGCACCCGGCGTGGCCCATGTCTGCTGGCACGATTCCGAGCTGCGCGAGGCGTTTGACTATGCTGAAAAACTGCGCCGCGACTATGGCTACACCCAGATCGAGCAGCTTGACCACGACCGCATCGGGCAGGTCGTAGGCTCCAAAGCCTTCAAAGGTGGGGTAATCGACCGCTCCGCCGGGCACATCCATCCCTTGAACTATGCGATTGGCCTCGCGAAAGCGGCACAGGCCGCAGGCGTCCGGTTGTTCGAAGGCTCCGAAGTGACCCAGATCATTCCGGGTGCAAAGCCCGTGGTCAGAACCGCACAGGGCAGCGTTAAGGCATCGCAAGTGATCCTGGCCTGCAACGGCTATCTGGGCGGGCTACAGCCGAAAGTTGCGGCGCGCGTCATGCCGATCAACAACTTCATCATTGCCACCGAACCCTTGGGTGACACCGCGCGCCGCGTGCTGGCCGAAAACATCGCGGTCTATGACACGAAATTCGTGGTGAACTACTGGCGTCTTTCGGATGACAGCCGCCTGCTGTTCGGTGGCGGTGAAAGCTATGGCTACCGCTTCCCGGATATCGTGGCGACCGTCCGCAAAGCCATGCTCGCGATCTATCCGCAACTGACGGACACCAAGATCGACTACGCTTGGGGCGGCACCCTGGCCATCACAACCAACCGGATGCCCTGCTTCATGTCGCCTGCGCAAAATGTTCTGGCGGCTTCTGCCTGTTCCGGCCATGGCGTCGCACTCTCGACGCTTGCCGGGAAAATCCTTGCAGAAGCGGTGGCAGGCCAATCCGAACGTTTCGACCTGTTCGCCCAACTGCCGCAGATGGCCTTCCCCGGGGGCGCGACCTTACGTCACCCGCTGCTAGTGCTAGCGATGACCTGGTATTCCATGCGCGACAGATTGGGTCTTTGACGCTACGTCTCGGCCAAATTCCCCCACAGCCAAAGATTGTCACTGGCTTGTCACCAATCTATGGCTTAAAGTTTTCCTGAAGAAGAGTTTCAGGAAAGCTGTGATCATGGCCCCCGACGGACAAATCCTCGCTTCGCAAACCACAGCGCCCAATACCCACCAAAGCGAGCCTATCCCCGAAGCCGCGCGCGCCGAAATCGAACGCCTGCTGTCGTCAGGCGACCTGTTCCGCTACACCTCCGACGGCGCACCCGTCGCACTGCTGGAGCAAGAATTTGCCGATCTGATGGGCTCACGCTATGCCCTCGCCGTCGCCTCCTGTTCTGCCGCCTTGTTCCTGTCGATCAAGGCGCTCGACCTGCCGCGCGGCGCGAAAATCCTGATCCCGGCCTTTACCTTCGCCGCCGTCCCCTCTGCCGTGGTCCATGCCGATTGCGTGCCGGTTCTGGTCGAAGTTGGCGACAACTACCGGGTCAACATGGCTGACTTTGCGGCCAAACTCGATGATGCCCAAGCCGTTCTGATCAGCCACATGCGCGGCCACACCTCCGACATGGACGCGATCATGGCGCTGTGCGACGCGCGCGATATTCCGGTGATCGAGGATGCGGCCCATTCGCTTGGCACCACCTGGAACGGTCGCAACATCGGCACCATCGGCAAAATCGGCTGTTTCAGCTTTCAATCCTACAAACTGGTCAACGCGGGCGAAGGTGGCATCCTGATCACCGACGACCCCGAACTGGCCGCCCGCTGCGTCATCATGTCCGGCGCCTACGAGTCCAACTGGAAAAAACACCCCGGCATGCAGAACAGCTACATGCTGTGGCAAAACAAACTGCCGCTTTACAACATGCGCATGCAGAACCTGTCCGCCGCCGTGATCCGCCCGCAACTGCCCGAAATCGCCGCCCGTGTGGCCAAAGGCCGCGCGGGCCATGACCGTGTGGCCGGCCATCTGAACCAAAGTGACTGGCTCGCCGTCCCGCCCTGTCTGACCGGAGAGGACCGTGCGCCTGACTCGATCCAGTTCAACCTGTCTGGCGACTGGACCGACGCACAGGCGCTCAAATTCCAGTCCCGCGCCAAGTCGCGTGGCGTCACCGTGCAGGTCTTTGGCCTGTCCGATGGCAACGCCCGCGCGTTCTGGAACTGGGAGTTTCTGGGGCCGCAGCCTGACCTGCCGCAGACCCGCGCGATGCTGATGCGCGCCTGCGACGTCCGCCTGCCGACCCGCCTGACGCTGGACGAGTTGGACTTCATCGCCCATGCCATCACCGACGCCATCGAGGATGTGAAGGGCTAAAGCACCCTTAGCGCCCCTTGCATCCACGGCCATTCCACCAGCGCCGGACCCACAATCTGTGCCTGCATCAAACTGCGCAGCCGCCCCGCGATCTGCCCCGGCATGTCACGCAACACCCCGGCCCGCGCACTTAACGACAACGTCCGTTCCAAGGGTGCAAATGGCAGCGGCGTCACATCGACCGCCGCCCGCAAACTCGCAGCATGATGCAGCGCCAGCGGCGTCAAAATCGTCCAGCCCTCGCCCCCCGCGACCATCGCCAATATCGCGCGGTAGCTGTCCAGTTCATAGCGATGTGCCAGCCGCAAATTCAGTTGGGCAAGATGCGACGCAATTTGGCGCCCCATCAGATGCCGCGCCGTATACTGGATCAGCGGCAAACCTTCAGGGCTCCGCCCGCGCGGGCTGACCGCCACGAACGGCTCGCACAACAAGGGATGCACCTCGCGCCAGCCATCGTCCGAAACCTCTGACCCAAGGTCCGCTGCCACCACCACATCCAGAGCCCGCGCTTCCAGCTGATCCAAAAGACGGTGGCTCGCCCCGGTTTCCAGCAAAAACCGACACCCCCGCAAATCAGCTGCAAGCGCCGACAACAATCGCGGTGTAACCTCCGCGTCGAAGTCCTCGATCATCCCCAGCCGCAGCGTGGTCAACCCCGACAAATCCGCCACTGCCAGATCGGCCCGCGCTTCGGCTTCTGCATTCATCATGGTCTGGGCATGGCGCCGAAACATCGAACCCGCCGGGGTCAGCCCCATCGGCCGCGCCGAACGGTCCAGCAGCACCGCCCCCAACGCCGCCTCCAGCCCGGTCAGTTGCTGCGATATCGCTGACGGGCTCACCCCCAGCCGCCGCGCCGCCGCCGATATCGCCCCTTCCTCGGCCACCGCAAGGAATATCTCGATCCCCCACAGGGTCACCCGGCCCGGGGCTTCGGGCATGACCTGCCCTTTGTGGTTCACAGTTTGGACAGCTTCTTTTGCAATTCAGCGAACTGCCGTTTGATCTCGGCCAGTTCCTCGGCCGATCCTTCCTCGGGCGCGGCCTTGGCAGCCGGGGTTGCCGTCGTCCCGGTCCAGCCCGGAATTCCGCCCATCATCGTTTTCATGAAGGCTTCCTGCTGCACCCGCATCGCCTCGAACCCCGGCATGGCCGACAACGGATTCGGGATCACGCTGAGGTTTTCCAGCACCTTGGACTGCCCATCGCGCAGCATCTCAAAACTTGCCGCCAGAAACTGCGGCACCACCGACTGGATGTTCGTGGTATAAGACCGCACAAGATCCGTCAGCACATTGGTCGGCAGAACCGTATCGCCCTTGGATTCATGCTCGGCCACAATTTGCAAAAGATACTGCCGCGTCAGATCGTCGCCTGATTTCAGATCAATGATCTGGACCTCGCGGCCCGCGCGGATGAACAGGCCAATATCCTCCAGCGTCACATAATCCGAAGTTTCGGTATTATAAAGACGGCGGCTGGCATAGCGCTTGATCAGCAGCGGCTTGGCAGTTTCGGCCATCGGACCCTCCCCATGTTGCAGCGCAGAGAAGTCTAGGCGAGGTGCGGCGAAAAAGAAAGGGCAGGCTGGATGCCTGCCCTGAATCAAAGCCCCGCGATCGGAAGGACATCGTTCCGACGGATCGGTTTACTTCGCGGCGGTCGCAGCTTTCTTGGCCACTGCGGTCACGTCATCGGTGGCTTTCTTGACAGCTACGGTCGCTTCGGCCGAAGCTTCCTTGCCAGCAGCCATCAGCAGCTCGACGGTTTCCATTTGCACTTTTTTCGCAACTTCGGCGAACGCAGCCAGATTTTCCGACGCCAGTTCGGCAGCAGAAGACGCGAAATCGGTGGCGGCTTTGGTATAGTCGGCGGGCTCTGCCTTGGCTTTGGCAGCGGCGGTCAGCTTGGCCAGAGTTTCTTTGGCCCATTTGGACGAAATTTCGGTCGACTTCTCAGCAGCTTCAAAAGCCACTTTCGACAGTTTCTCGCCAAAGGCAGCTTGGGTTTTGAAGGCGTTCTGGAACGCAGAGGCGTCAACCGGGAACGAAGCCATCATGTCCTGCATGACTTTGGTATAGTCGGTGGTTTTGGTCATTTCATTGCTCCTGATGATCCGGGTGTCTGCCCGATTCCTGTGCAAACCACATACATGCTGCGGTGCAGCATTTCAAGTGACATTTCTGCGACGCAGCGGTGACTTTCCCGCATAGCGGGTATTACCAAGGGTCAACCCTGGTCAATCGCCCGGGATCGCCGCCACATAGGTTCCCGGCGCCGGACCCAGCACCGGACGCCCGGCCGCACCCGGCACGCGCGCCGCGACCTGCGGCCCGGACCGTGCCGCCAGCCAGTCTTTCCAGCGCGGCCACCAACTGCCCGGCGTGAACGTGGCCCCCGTCATCCAGTCGTCCGGCGTCGTCATCGGTCCGGGATGGGTGTAGTGACCATATTTGCCCTTGGCCGGCGGGTTGATGATCCCGGCAATATGGCCCGACTGCGACACGACAAAGCTCTTGTCGTCCGACCCCATCTGCCGCACGCCGTTGAAACTCGCCTTCCACGGCGCGATATGGTCGGTCTCGCAGGCGATGGCCATCAGCGGCAACTTCACATCTGAAAGGCTGACTTTCTTGCCAAAAACCTTGAAGATGCCTTGGGCAAAGCCATCATCCTGACACAGCCCGCGCAGATACTCGATCGCCATCCGTGCCGGCAGGTTGGTGCCATCGCCGTTCCAATACAAAAGGTCAAACGCCGGCGGTGCCTCGCCCAGCATATAGCTTTTGATCGCAGGCTGATAAATCAGATCGTTCGAGCGTAAAAAGCTGAAGGTCCGGCTCATGAATGCCCGCGACAGCACGCCATCCGCCAGCGATTGCCGCTCGATCCCGTCGACAAAGTCATTGTCCAGAAACACCCCGACCTCGCCGGGGTCAGAGAAATCGGTCATCGTGGTAAAGAATGTGGCAGATTTGACCGACGCATCCCCCGCGTTCTGCAAATGCGCCAGCGTCAGGCCCAGCGTGGTGCCCGCGATGCAATAGCCGACCGCATTGATCTGCGCCTCGCCGGTGATCTTGCGCACCTCGGCCATCGCCGTCAGAAACCCGTCGCGGATGTAATCGTCCAGACTGGTATCGGCATAGCTCGCATCCGGGTTGACCCAGCTTACGACAAAGATCGTAAAGCCTTGTTCCACAATCCATTTGATCAGCGAATTCGCAGGCTTCATGTCCAGCACATAAAATTTGTTGATCCAGGGCGGAAAAATCAGCAGCGGCGTCTGATATACGTTCTCGGTCGCGGGCGCATATTGGATCAACTCGAACAGCGCATTGCGAAACACCACCGACCCCGGCGTGGTGGCAATGTTCTGCCCGACCGTAAACGCCTGCCGGTCGGCCAACGTCACCTGCAAGTTTCCGTTGCTCGCCTCGATGTCCCGAACCAGATTTTCCAGCCCCTGCACCAGACTTGCCCCGTCCGTCGCCGCCGCCTTTTCCAGCGCATCCGGGTTGGTGCCCAGAAAGTTGGTCGGCGCAAACAGATCGACGATCTGCTTGGTGAAATATTCAACCCGTTTGCGCTCGCCGTCCTCCAGCCCCGCGATGCCCTGCACCGCTTGCCGCACCGCATCGGCATTGGTCAGATATTGCTGCTTCAGGAAATGAAACGCCGGGTTGGTATCCCACAACGGGTTGGCAAAGCGGCGGTCCTTTGGGGCGGCCTCTGGCACCACCGCGACCGCACCCTTGATCAAAGCAGCTTGCGCCTCGACATAATGTTGCAGCGTCTTGCCCCAGTAGCCCACCTGATGCTCCAGCATTTTCGCCGGATTCTGCATCATTTCCGCGACATAGGCCGCGGCTGCCTTCTTGTAGATCTCCTGATCCGGCCCATCCAGCGCCGCATCATAACTTTTGCGCGCCGCCATCGCCGCCATCAACCGCGCCGACAATGCCTCGACTTTCGCCAGATTGTCCTGCAACCGCACCAGTTTTGCATGTTCCTCAGTGTCTTCGGTTGTCATGGCCGATTTTCACCCCTATTCTCGCTGCTGTGCAGCATATTCTGGTCAGCCGGGACCAAACCCGCGCGAGGAACTCTCGATGAAGTATATGGCGACTTACGATCTGATGGAAAGCATCCGCAACACCAATGCATGGATGGGCGCCACCGCCCGCACGATGGCCAGCTATCCAGCCTTTGCTTTATCGATGAACCCCATGCTGCAGATTGTCGCTGCCTGGGGTGAAGTGACCGAACGCAGCTTTGAACGGATGATCGTAAAGCCTGACTGGGGCATCCGTTCCATCGTCGGCCCCGGCGGGCAGGACCACCTTGTCGATGTGAAAAACGTCATCGACAAACCGTTCGGCAGCTTGATCCACTTCTCGGTTCATCGCCGTGCGCCCATGCCCCGCAAGATCCTTGTCGTGGCACCCATGTCCGGCCATTACGCCACGCTTTTGCGCTCCACCGTCCTCAGCCTGCTGCCCGACGCCGAAATCTACGTCACCGACTGGCACAATGCCCGCGACATTCCGGTCAGCGCCGGCAAGTTCGACATCGAGGATTACACCCTCTATCTCGTTGAATTCATGCGCCATCTTGGCCCTGACACCCATGTCATCGCCGTTTGCCAGCCCGCGCCGCTGACCCTTGCCGCCACCGCCTACCTTGCCGCCGAAGACCCCATGGCGCAGCCGCGCAGCCTGACCCTGATCGGCGGCCCGGTTGATCCCGATGCCGCCGCCACCGATGTCACCGACTTTGGCAATCGCATCACGATGGGCCAGCTGGAGCAGATCGCTGTTCAGCGGGTTGGCTTCAAATACAAGGGCGCCGGCCGTCTGGTCTATCCCGGTCTGATGCAGCTGCAAAGCTTCATCCAGATGAACCACGAACGCCATTCCAAGGCCTTCACCGAACAAATCATGCGCGTCGCCCACGGCGAGGCGTCCGATCATGACGCCCACAACCGGTTCTACGACGAGTATCTTGCCGTGATGGACATGACCGCCGAATTCTACCTGTCCACCGTCGAGCGCATCTTCAAAAACCGCGAAATCGCCCGGAATGAATTCATGGTGGCGGGTAAAAAGGTCGATATCGGGGCCATCACGCAGGTTGCCGTAATGACGGTTGAGGGCGAGAAAGACGATATTTCCGCGCCCGGCCAATGTGTTGCGGCATTGGCCATGCTCACCGGCCTTGCGGAATCGAAAAAGGCCAAGCACCTTGAACCCGGCGCCGGTCACTACGGCATTTTCGCTGGCAAAAGCTGGCGGCTGAACATTCGCCCGCTGGTTCTGGGCTTTATCGATGCCAATTCCGGCGCTGCAAAACCCAAGCCCATCCGTCTGGCCTCAACGCAATAGCAGCGAGCCGTTCAGGAATGTCTCAATTGCCTGCGACACGGCTTCTGGCTGCTCCAGACTGGGCAAATGCCCGGCTTCCGGAATGACGCACATCTTGCCGTAAGGCATTAATCCGGCTGTGAATTCCTGCCGCTTGACTGGCAGCAGACTGTCCACTTTGCCCGCCATGATCAACGCCGGAACCTTGATCCGGCGCATGGTTTTCTGCTGATCCGGGCGGCGCTGCATGGCGCGGGTTTGTCGCAGATAGACGCCTTCACCCAACCCAAACGCCATATCTCGCACCAGCGCCAGCACATCGCTGCGCCATTCGGTATCTGCCAGCGCGTCTGCCGGAACCTCGTTATCCATTGCCTCGCCCAGGCGTCCCGACCGCGCTGCGACAATGCGCATTTCGCGCTCCGCCGCGACTTGCGGCGACTCAGACAAGGGCGGGGTCGCGATCAAAACCACCCGCAAGACCCGCTCTGCAGACCGCCGCAGAACATCCAGCGCCACCGCCCCGCCCAAACCCTGCCCGATCAGCACAAACTTCGCCGGGGTCTGATCCAGCACGAACTGGCTATATTCCTCGACGCTTTCACCTTGCACCGGCAGGATGACCTGCACTGAATGTTTGGTTCCCAGCGTCACCAGCTGCGGTAAAAACAGCCGCGCGTCGGCCATCATGCCGGGCAGAAAAACCAATGGCTCGCTCATGCCCGCAAACTCACGTCCAACTCACCCATTGCTTGATTCTGTCAATTCTGCCAGCGATCTCGCCGATACTATTTTTGTCGGCTATACCTGACAACAGCATCATTTTGATCAGTATATCGAAATTACTCATATTTGTCAGCCAGACAATGAATGTTGTAAAATCTCAAGCGCGGCAGACCATGACCGCACAGCCTGCCAGCACTTCTGCCACGGCAGTTGTCATGACTTCCAGACAGGCCGGCGTCGAAAACCGATGGTCGGCGGCCTTGACCAGCGTCAGGCGAATATCTGGTCCCGTGGCGTGTTCCAACAGCCGCAATGCCGCAGTTACAGGCACATCCACATCAGCATCGCCCTGCAAAAACCGCACCGGAAACCGCAGATCTAACGGCGTCCGCAGCACCAGCCGCCCGCGCCCTTCCTCAATCAGCCGTCGTGTGATCACATAGGGATCGGCTGAATACTCCGACGGTTGCGCAATCTGCCCCTGCGCCATCAGCTCCGCCTGCTGGCTTGCCGAAAACCCGGCCCACATGCCGTCTTCGGTGAAGTCCGGGGCTGCGGCGATCCCAACCAGCCCCGCAATCCGCTCTGGCACCGCCCTTGCCAGCAAAAGCGCGATCCAGCCGCCCATTGACGAGCCGACCAGAATTTGTGGACCAGTGGTCAGCGTCAGCGCTGCCAGCGCGTCCTCAAACCAGTCGCCAATCGCCCCATCCAGAAAATCGCCCGACGATTGGCCATGACCAGAATAGTCAAACCGCAGAAACGCCCGCCCTTGCTGTGCAGCCCAGTTCTGCAAAAACTCAGCCTTGGTCCCCGACATGTCCGACCTGAAACCGCCGAGAAACACGATACCCGGCCCCAGCCCCTGGGTCTGATGATAGGCAATCTTGCGGCGCTGCGGCGTGGTCAGAAAGTCTGGCATGGTCCCGGCATCCCCTAAACCCCCTCACGATATACCAACCATGCCCCGCCACCGACACCCCCGATTGCAGCCAGTCCCGCTGACGACAAGTCCTAACAAAGGCTAAATTTTAAAAATTCAACCCATTGAATTTATTAGCTTTCAAAACGCGTCCAGAGCCGGACGGCCGAAATATCCCTGATTGACATTCCACCGATCACGGTTCAAAACCCGCCTCACATAACCCGCAACCGGGCGTTTCGTGGACGCCAAACCGACGAGGAGGACTTCAATGTCCCAAATCTCCCTGACCTTTCCCGACGGCAACAAACGCGACTATTCCGCAGGCGTGACCGCTGCCGAGGTTGCGGCATCGATCGCGCCCGGTTTGGCAAAGAAGGCGATTTCTGCCACCGTGAATGGTGCCGATTTTGACCTGGCTTGGCCAATTTCCGCCGACGCCACGATCGCGATCCACACGCTGGCGGATGAGGCTCAGGCGCTCGAATTGATCCGTCATGACTGCGCCCATATCATGGCCCGCGCCGTTCAGGAAATCTGGCCGGACGTCAAGGTCACGATCGGCCCGGTGCGCGACTACGGCTGGTTCTACGATTTCGATCGCGCCGAACCGTTTACCCCCGAAGACCTCGGCCAGATCGAGGCGAAGATGAAGCAGATCATCAACGCCCGCGATCCCGTCCGCACGGAAACCTGGGACCGACAGCGTGCGATCCAATACTATACGGATCGCAACGAACCTTTCAAAGTCGAACTCATCGCGCGCATTCCTGAAGGCGAAGACCTGCGGATGTACTGGCACGGGCCTTGGCAAGACCTCTGCCGTGGTCCGCATTTGCAACACACCGGTCAGGTTCCCGCCGACGCCTTCAAACTGACCCATGTCGCCGGGGCCTACTGGCTGGGCGACGCCAGCCGTCCGATGTTGCAACGCATATACGGCCTCGCCTTCCGCAACCGCGATGACCTGAAGGCCCATCTGACCATGCTGGAGGAAGCCGCCAAGCGCGACCACCGCAAACTGGGCCGCGAGATGGAGTTGTTCCATTTGCAGGACGAAGCGCCGGGCATGGTGTTCTGGCACCCGAACGGCTGGACCGTCTATCGCCAGCTGGAAGATTACATGCGCGGGCGGCAGCGGCAGGCGGGCTACAAGGAAATCAAGACGCCGCAAGTGGTTGACCGCGTCCTTTGGGAACGCTCCGGCCATTGGGAAGCTTACCGCGAGAACATGTTCATCGTCGAAGTGGACGAAGAGGGCGCCAAGGAAAAGCGCATCAACGCCCTCAAACCGATGAACTGCCCCTGCCATGTGCAGGTCTTTAACCAGGGCCTGAAATCCTACCGTGACCTGCCGTTGCGGCTGGCCGAATTCGGCTCTTGCCACCGCTATGAAAGCTCGGGCTCGATGCACGGCCTGATGCGGGTGCGCGGATTCACCCAGGACGACGCCCATATCTTCTGCACCGAGGACCAGATCGGCCGGGAATGCGAAAGCTTCATCAAGCTGTTGGCCAGCGTCTATAAAGATCTTGGCTTTGACAGTTTCGAGATCAAGTTCTCGACGCGCCCCGCCGTGCGCATCGGGTCCGATGAAACCTGGGACAAGGTCGAAGGCATGCTGGAAGCGGCGGTCAAGGCCGCTGGCGTCCCCTATGAAATCGATCCTGGCGAGGGCGCATTCTACGGGCCCAAACTCGACTTCAAACTGACCGACGCCATTGGCCGCAAATGGCAGTGCGGCACTTTTCAGGTCGATCCGAACCTGCCGGTGCGGCTGGATGCCGAATATGTTGGCGAGGATGGCGCGAAACACCGCCCCTACATGCTGCACCGCGCCATTCTGGGTTCGTTCGAACGTTTCATTGGCATCCTGATCGAAAACTACGCGGGCAAGCTGCCCTTCTGGCTGGCACCGCGGCAGGTCGTGGTTGCCTCCATCGTGTCGGACGCCGATCCTTTCGTCCATGAAGTCACCAACGCCTTGAAAAAGCTTGGCGTCAGGGCCGAGGCGGACACCCGTAACGAAAAGATCAACTACAAGGTCCGCGAGCATTCCATCGGCAAAGTTCCGGTTCTGCTGGCCATTGGCATGAAGGAAGTTGCCGACCGCACCGTGTCTGTCCGCCGTTTGGGCGACACCAGAACCGAAAGTTTGCGCCTGGATCAGGCCATTGCCGAATTCGGCCTTGCGGCCTTGCCGCCGGGCGGGCACTAGCGCCTTTGGCGCGATTTAACGCTGGTTTCCCTGTTCCCGCTTGATTTTCGGCGGCACTTTGGCATGATTTGCCCAGTGACGACAGCTTTCTGACCGCCTCCCCTGAGTGTTGGCCTTGGAAGACATGGGCGCACGGCCCGTGGCAATATCGCCCCGGGAGGTTTCGGAAGGAGAGACGGCATGCCGACAGGCACCGTAAAGTGGTTCAACTCCACCAAAGGTTACGGGTTTATTGCGCCCGACAATGGTGGCAAGGACGTGTTTGTCCATATCTCGGCAGTCGAACGTGCCGGGCTTAAAGGGTTGAACGATAACCAAAAAATCGGTTACGAGTTGCAGTCAGGTCGTGACGGCAAGGAATCCGCAGGCGATCTGCGGATCCTTTAAGCTGTCAAAGCCGTTTCAGTTTTAGGGTCCCATCCCAGATACCATGACGCCCCGTCGCGGATGACGGGGCGCTTCATCACGGCAGGTTGCGCGGCAATTTGCGCTTCGGGTTCTGATTCTTTCAGAAACAGACCAAAGCTGCGGTATGTCGTCGATTGTTTGTTGATGGCCCTGTCCCCGAATTCGGTGACGATTTCCTCTATTTCAGAGGCACTTAACGGCTCTGCCCGGATGTCGCGGAAGGTCGGTTGCTTGCCCGCTTTCTGCAACGCCTTGATGGCCGCTTTGGTCGTGTCGCAGGTCGATATTCCGTAAACGATCATGGGCACCTCCGTTCCCTTACATCTGCGTCACCGCACGGGTGATGGCAAGCCCGGCCCAGGCCGAAAACGCGGTCAGGACCGTGCCCCAGATCAGGTCTGTCGCCACCATGCTGATCGACCAATCCTTCATCACGGCATAGCTGGTGAATTCGTAGGTGCCATAGGCCATCGCCCCCAGAATGGCAGCGGGCAGGATCACCGAAGCCTCTGATTTCAAAGCCGGATAAGAGATAAGTGTGATCAGTCCGGCGGTATAGGCCAGATAAAAGATCGCCGCCGGCAGCAGGTTCAGCTCCTCGCGCAGCAAGCCCACTAGGTGCCGTTCGAACAGCGGTTTCATAACGAAGGTCAGCATGACGGCGTCCAGCGCCAGAAAGATGATCGTGGTCGCGGCGTAGAGGATGACAAGGGACATGGGCACTCCTTTTGAGTGGAGATAGGGCGGATATTGGCCCTGTCCACGGGGGGAGTGTTACTGCGGCCGGATCGCAATACTGTCTTGCCCGCGTCTCTAAGCGGTCTTTGGGGTGGAGCTTGGGGCGGACAATTTCAGGGGCGTGCGGTTGGCCAGCACGCGCACCGCACGACAATGCCCTATCGATGAAACTCGACGAGGGAGTTGCCGTGCAAAATTAATTCAACCGTCAAACTTTGCGCCGCCGCATCAGCCCCAGTCCGCCAAGCCCGGAAAGCAGCAACAGCGCCGACGCTGGCAGGGGCACATTCCCGGTATCATCGCGCACCTTGGACACAGTGAGGCTGTCCAAAGATAAGCCGCCCCAAGTGTATTCCTTTAATTCTCCGAGATAGGGGTAAGGATCATAAGTAAAGGAATAGAACTGAAAATCGCCGGCCAGTTCTATGTTGCTGTGACCCACCGTTGAAAACGCGGTTTCAAGATCCAGCGGGATCACAGTTGACCCGGTGACGTCCGTCGCAGAGGCACGCAAGAAGTTCTGGATAAAGTACGTAAGCCCATCGCTCTCGACGTGCTGCACATAATCGGCACGTGTCGTAGTTAGACCGTTGTCAATCACAATATATTGCACTGTCTCGGGCGCCGTGACGAATTTTGTCACGCCATTAATCGTTATCGCAGAGGAAATCGCCGGGGTTGGCGGCAAGCTGTTATTAAGCATGTCTGCAGTGGAATTCGTGGTCCGGTTGCCCAAGGAAGTATCGTAGGTGAATGTCAACTTGACCGCCAAATCCGCGAGGTCGCCACCAGGGCTCCCGAACATCCCGGTTAAGTCGCCGCCAGAAGAAATCGTACCTTCGTAAACTGCCTTCATCGTGGCCGCTTGCGCCGAAAACCCGGCTAGGACCATTGTCGTGGTAAGCAACATCACTCGAACCATCATTCCCTCCATCAGATGTGAAAGCCGTGAATTGTCAGAGCTGCAGCAAAAAAGAAATCTTATGGTAAATACACCACAGATGCCTTGTCCATTCAAGACGGATCGCCGCGAAAGTCACACGCGGATGTGAGATTCCGTGAAATTTCCGACGCCTCGACTTGAGACTGTTGCGAGTTAGGAAACAGCCCGGTCGAAAAGGCGGGGACAATGCCCAAAGGTTGTAACGCCTTCGACTGGAACGAATCGGCACAGATCGGTGTCCGGCTTTTTTTGGCGATCACTTTGAAAACCAAGCACCGAACGCCAGACGTGAAACGAGTCTTACTTTCGCAACTTTTACGAGCAAAACCTTGTCATCCATGCAAATTATGCGCGAGGCTGATTTCCACCCCAAATCACTTCAAACTCCCGCCACTCGCCCTTGCTCATCCCGGACTCCGCCTGCCCCACCACTTCCCCCGCCAGTCGCCGTTTCAAAACCGCCACGGCCTTCGCGCTCAAATTCGCGCCGCCCAGCCGGTAATCCTCAAACGCGGCATAGGCCAGTGGCACCCAGTCGGCGGTGACGCGGGCAATCGCCTCGGCATAAACCCGGATTTCGTATTGGGCGTGGGGGTCGGCGCGCAGCCGCAGGAAATGGAACAGGTTGTGCAGGTCGACCTTCCAATACCACTGCGTATAGATACTGGCGGGCAGGTTCATCCGGGCCAATTCCCTCGCAAGACCGTCTTGGCCTTCCGTCGACAGCATTTCTTCGTAATGGTCATAGGCGGTGTTGGCGTCGGCTTTCAGCATCTCCAGCACCCGCAGGGATTCCGCGCCGGATAACACTTCGCCGCGACCCTGATTGTTCACGCTGCTTTGCGCCGCGAGTTGCGACGGGTCGGGGATGTAGAACTCGCGGTCCAGAATAGAATAGCGCGCTGAATATTCGTTGACGTTGGCGGTGCGGTGCCGGATCCACTGGCGGGCGACGAACACCGGCAGTTTGACATGCAACTTGACCTCGCACATCTCGAACGGGGTCGAATGCCAGTGCCGCATCAGATAGCGGATCAGGCCTTCGTCGTTCTGCACATGCTTGGTGCCCGCGCCATAAGACACCCGCGCCGCCTGCACGATTGCGGCATCGTCGCCCATGTAGTCGATGACGCGGACAAAGCCATGATCCAGCACCGGCAGCGCCCGGTACAGATGCGCCTCCATCCCTTCGGAAACCGCGCGCAGGGTGGGGCGGGGGGTGGCGCGGGCCGCCTCGATTTCGGCCATTTGGTCGGGGGTCAGCGGCATGGTGCGGCCTTTCGGGCAGGGCATGAGTCGTTGCAGACTATATATGGGGGAAAGCCCCGGTGGGAACACCAGATATCCGGTGGTGCGAGGCTGCATCACGCTTGGCGGGAAATTGGCAAGTCTGGGCTTGGCTTTTGACCTTTTGCCATATTTCCGGCAGAGTTTCTGGCAAAAGCACAAAAAACATCGAGAGGCATCATGTTGGCAGTCAGAACACCTTTGATGGCATTGCTGCTGTTGGCAGCCTGCGACGGCAATCCATTCGTGGCCCCGGTGGACGGCGGTGGCGGCGGCGGTACCCCCGGCGCGCTGACGGTTCCGGCGATCGTGGCGCAAAATCTCAAATCAGCGGCCTACACGCCTGGCGACGACACGATCAAGGTCAACATGACCTCGCAGGACGCGTCTGCCCTGTCCGCGACCTATACCCGCAACACCGATTACGATCTGGATGGCTATCAGGCTTACACCTATCAGGAATCGTCGTCGAACCGCTATGTCTTGGCGCTGGTCAAGGAAACCGGCAGCGTCAAAGGCCTGACCGCAGTGGAAGGCGGGCAGTTCGCCAATTACCACGGCGGTGGCAACTTTGTGCGCGCCGACCTGTTTTCGCTTGGCACGGGCGTGGCGGGCAAGGCCAACTATTCCGGCAGTTATGTCGGGCTGATGAACATCGGCACGCCGGTGCCCGGTCCGGGTGGCGATCTGGACCCGACCCGGTCCTACCGCACCGTAGGCCGCACGCTGATTACCGCCGACTTTACCGAAATGTCAGTGTCAGGCGGCATCGACAACCGCCAGATCGTTGACCCGATGGTCGATGCCAACGGCAATGTAGACCCCTCGCTGGACCCGGCGCTCAGCACGATAACCCTGTTCGAAACCGGCATCACTACGTCGGGCACCTTCGCAGGCAAGGTCCGCATCGGCGTTACCGAAGTGGGCGATTACGCCGGGCTATTCGCCGGGTTGAATTCGGCACAGGTCGCGGCCCTGTTGGTGTTCACGCCTTACACCGGATCGTCAGTCATCAAGGAACACGGGCTGGTCGTGCTGGACAACTGCGTCGATGCAGGCGGCCCGGCGTGCCCGTGATCGGCGGCGGCGCGGTTTAAGCCATGTCGCGGCTGTGGGGGCTGCTGGGTCTGGCGCTGCTGGCTTGTGCCGCGGTGCCAGTCTGGGCGCAGGCACCTGTTCAGGCCACTGGTCTGGTCTCGGTCGAGGTGACACCCGAAAGCGGGCGAGCGCTGGCCCGCAAGGCTTTGCTGACCGGCAATCCCGACCTTGCGGCCCGCATCGCGGCACAACTGGTGCAGGCCAATCCCGGCGATGTCGGCGCCTGGCTTTTGCTGACCGCCGGTCTGGAACGCTCTGGCCACCCCGATCAGGCGCTGGACGCCGGGCGCAAGGCCTATGCGCTGGCCACGACAGAGCCGCAGCGCTTTGAAGCCGCCTATCTGGTGGCGGAGGCGCTGTCGGTTGCCGACAAACCCGTGCAGGCCAAGCTGTGGCTGCTGCGGGCAGACGGTCACAGCCCGGGGCCGCAGCAAAGCGCCGTCCTGCACGATGCGTTCAACAAACTGGATGCGCGGACACCGCTTAAATTCAGCATGACGTTTGCCGGTGGCCCGACCGACAATGTGAACGGCGGCAGTCTGCACGACAGTTTCAACTTTGGCCCGTTTACGATTCCCATTGCGCGGGCCTTGCCGGGGTGGAGCCTGTCGACTTCTGCCCAGTTGTCTTATCGGATCATCGCAAAGCCGGACAGGACGGCACAGCTTTATGCCACCCTGCGGCAACGCAATGTCTGGCTGTCGCCCCGCGCCCATGACCTGCAGCCGGAGGCCCACAACGCCGACTATCTTTACAACAGCCTTGATCTGGGCGGCGGCACCTCCTGGGTGTCGTCCCCCGCATTGGCGTTCAGTCTGGACGCGCGGGCCGGGCGGCGCTGGCTGGGCGGTGGTGTGCAAAGCGATCAGCAACGGCTGGTCTTTGGCACGACCAAGGCGCTGGCGCGGAACCGTCTGGCCCATCTGGACCTGACGGCCGAGGCCACGCAAATCCCGGGTGTCAGCCGCGCCAATTCCCTGCGTCTGGCGGCAGATGCGTCGCTGAGCCAACCGCTGAAGGCCGGCACGATACGATTTGATCTGGGCCTGACCCAACTGGGCGCCGCCGCCCCGGGCATTGCCTATCGCGCGGTGTCGGCGGGATTGGACTGGCAGCCGGGCAAACCGATTCTGGGGTTGGATATTGAGTTTTTCCTGCAAGCCGAACTGCGCGACTACTGGAAGTCCATTGGCTTCAGGCCCGACGCCCAGTTGGAAACCGGCGTGATGGCGCGGTTTCCCAACGCAGCGGCTTTTGGGTTCGTGCCGACCGTGACCCTGTCGGCGTCGCGCACGTTTTCTGAAATAGTCGTGCATGACACGGCCAATATCGGTGTGGCATTCGGGCTTTCCTCCAGCTTCTGACCGCTGGCCTTTCGCGCCGCGCATGCTAGACTTACGCCAAAGCATCAGGAGGTCGGCCATGAAGGTTCGCTATCTGCACACGATGGTTCGGGTCAAGGATCTGGACAAAAGCATCGCATTCTACAAACTGCTGGGTCTGGAAGAGACGCGGCGCATCGTCAACGACAAGGCGCGGTTCACGCTGGTGT
This sequence comes from Rhodobacterales bacterium, assembly GCA_025362795.1. GTDB lineage: Bacteria > Pseudomonadota > Alphaproteobacteria > Rhodobacterales > Rhodobacteraceae > Stagnihabitans. The sequence continues at coordinate 21,722 of JANYFE010000085.1, forward strand.
TTCTGGCGGCTCCCGGTCAGCCGGATACTCCGGTGGAACTGACCTTCAACTGGGACGGCGATGACGGTCTGCCGTCGGATAGCCGCCATTTCGGCCATCTGGCCTATGAGTTCGAGAACATCTACGACATCTGCGCCAGTCTGCAGGCGGCGGGCGTGGTGATCAACCGGCCACCCCGCGACGGCAACATGGCCTTCGTGCGCTCGCCCGACAATGTGTCGATCGAATTGTTGCAGATGGGTCCGGCGCTGCCACCGCAGGAGCCTTGGGCCAGCATGGGCAACACCGGCCATTGGTGAGGCGTTTCGCCAAACTGACGCGCATCAGCCCTTAAAAGTCGTCCTCCGCTTTTCGACAGCGGGGGACTTTGGAAGGCCGTGACGCGCAGCCTGATGTCCCTGTTACAATTGCCACCGGGTCTCGACATCCGCACCCAGACGGCGCTGCCCGAGCAGTTTCAGGCGCGGCGCTTGCGCCAGTTCCATCAGCGCCAGCGGCCCCAGCGCCGGGCGGCCCTCGTCCCCGATCAACGCGCCGGCGGAATGCAGAATGACCTGATCGACCAGCCCGGCCCGGATCAGCGCCGCCGCAAGCTGCCCGCCGCCTTCGCACAAGATGCGGGTCAGGCCGCGTGCCGCCAGTGTGCGCAAGGTTTCGGTCAGATCGGCATGGCCCCCGCGATCGGCAACTTCAATCAGACTGGCACCCTGCCCTGTCCACGCCGCGCGGGCCTCGGCGGTGGCACCGGCGGTGTGGACCAGCCAGACCGGAGTGTTGCGGGCGCTTTGGCCAAGGCGGCTCAGCGGCGCGTGGCTAAGACGGCTGTCCACCACAATTCGCAACGGCTGATGACCTGCACCGATGGACCGTGCCGTCAGGTCGGGATCATCACTGCGCGCGGTGCCAGAGCCGATCATCACCGCATCGTGTTGCAGCCGCAGCACATGCACGGCGCGGCGCGCATCGGCACCAGTGATCCAGCGGCTTTCGCCCGAGGCGGTGCCAGTGCGGCCATCCAGCGTCGAGGCCAGTTTCAGCGTCACGAACGGCAGGCCCTGCGTCACCCGTTTCAAGAACCCGGCATGGACGGCGCGGGCCTCGTCGGGCAGGACATTTTCGGTCACGTCAATACCCGCCGCCCGCAGCATGGCATGACCACGCCCGGCGACGCGCGGGTCGGGGTCGGTCAGGGCGGTCACAACCCGCGCAACCCGCGCCGCAATCAGCGCCGCGGCACAGGGCGGCGTCTGGCCGTGATGGGCGCAGGGTTCCAGCGTGACATAGGCGGTGGCACCGGTCGCATCCCCGGCCTGTGCCAGCGCCATCACCTCGGCATGCGGGCGGCCACCCGCTTGTGTCCAGCCACGTCCGATCACGACGCCCCTCCGCACAATCACACAACCCACCGCCGGATTGGGCCAGGTGCGGCCCAAACCCCGCGCACCAAGGCGCAGGGCATGGGCCATGTGGCTGGTGTCGGTCACTCTTCGGGGTTGACGGGGCGGAGTTCCGAAACGAACCCGTCAAAATCATCTGCCGACTGGAAGTTGCGGTAGACGCTGGCAAACCGCACGTAGCCCACGGTGTCGATCCGGGCCAGGCTTTCCATGACTATCTCGCCGATCGTCTTGGACGGAATGTCGGTGTCACCCAGGCTTTCCAGCCGCCGCACGATGCCAGAGATCATCTGGTCGATCCGTTCTGGATCTATCGGGCGTTTCTGCATTGCGATGCGGATCGAGCGTTCCAGTTTGGACCGGTCGAAATCCTCGCGCTTGCCGGATGATTTGATCACCACCAGATCGCGCAGTTGCACCCGTTCATAGGTGGTGAACCGGCCACCACAGGCCGGGCAAAAGCGGCGGCGGCGGATCGAGACGTGATCCTCGGCCGGGCGCGAGTCTTTCACTTGCGTATCAATGTTTCCGCAGAATGGGCAGCGCATGGGCTGACACCTCTTTGTTGTTGCTGCCGCTAGACCGGGGGTTTTCCCCCGTGATTATGACGAAGCATAGAAGCTGTGCCCACGGTTCGGCTAGGGGGAATATCGGGCCACCGTATCTAGCGTGCAATGTGTGGCGGGCGGGACTCATAGGCGGCGGCGCGACGGCGCTCGCCACCCTCGGCGCAGGGCCCGGAATGGCGCGGCTTTGTGCATTGGCAGGGCCGGCCAAGTCCCCTACACTTCCGCGCAGCGCAAGATATCGCAGTATGGGCAAACCTGCCTGCCATCGCTGCCGCTCGGCCCCGGGTCAGAAGGTCTGCCAGTGATGGTCCTATTTCACCTGTTGATTCAGGCCCTGCTGATCGTCCGGGTCTTGCTGCGCCCGAACCGCGAACCGACCGCTCGTCTGGCCTGGATCGTGGTGCTGCTCGCGCTGCCGGTCCTCGGCATCCTGACCTATCTGCTGTTTGGCGAAATCCGTCTGGGGCGGCGCAGGGCGGGTCAGCTGAAGGCCGCCGCCACCCGTCTGGCCCTGCCCACCGCTGCGGCCGACCGGACGGATCCGGCCGATTTTCCGGGTCTGAAAGAGCGTGACTTCGAACTGTTCCGGGTCGGCCAGTCGATCAGCGGCTATGCCCCGGAGGGGGGAAACGCTGCCCGGCTGATGGCGGATGCAGAGGATACCATCACGTCGATGGTGGCCGACATTGATGCGGCGCGCGACCATGTGCATGTGCTGTTCTACATCTGGTTGCCCGATGGCCACGGCACCCGCATGGCCGAGGCGCTGATGCGGGCGGCACGGCGGGGTGTAACCTGCCGGGCGCTGGCGGATGACATCGGGTCGCGCCAGATGATCCGCCATCCGCTGTGGTCGCAGATGCAGGCCGCCGGCGTGCGTCTGGCCCGCGCGCTGCCGGTTGGAAACATGGTGCTGCGGGCGCTGATCGGGCGGATCGACCTGCGCAATCACCGCAAGATTGTCGTGATCGACAATGCCGTAACCTATTGTGGCAGCCAGAACTGCGCCGACCCGGAGTTTCTGCCCAAAGCCAGATACGCGCCCTGGGTCGATACCACGATGCGTTTTACCGGACCGGTCGTCCGGCAGAACCAGCACCTTTTTGCCAGCGACTGGATGGCAGAGCAGCCGCAGGACGATCTGAGCCTGCTTGTCCTTGCCCCGATTCCGCCCAGTTCTGCGGGTTTTCCCGCCCAGGTCATCGCCGAGGGTCCGACCCATCGGCCAACTGCGGCACCCGAGATGTTTGCCAGCGTGATGTATGCTGCGCGGCGCGAACTTCTGGTGACCACCCCCTATTATGTGCCGGTCGACTCGCTGCAATCGGCGCTGCGGGCAGCCGCCAACCGCGGAGTTGATGTCACGCTGATCCTGCCGGCCCGCAACGACGCTTTCGCCGTAGCCGCCGCCAGCCGCAGCTATTATGCCGATTTGATCGCGGCGGGTGTAAAGCTGTATGAATACAACCCCGGTCTCCTGCACGCCAAAACCATGACGATCGACGGCGACGTCACGCTGATCGGATCTGCCAACATGGATTGCCGCAGCTTTGCGCTGAATTTCGAAAACAATATCCTGTTGTGCGATGTCGGGGTCACGGCGGCGATGCGCGACCGCCAGATGTCCTACCTGACCGACAGCACCCGGATCACCGCCAGCGCCGTGGCGCGCTGGAGCTGGCCGCGCCAGTTGTGGAACAACGCGCTGGCCATCGTCGGGCCGATCCTGTGAACGGGCTGGCCGTAGCCTCGTGGAACATCCACAAGGGCGTGGGCACCGACCGTAAGCGCGATCTGAACCGCACGGCGGCGGTGATCGGCGAAATTGCCCCGGATATCATGGCGTTGCAAGAGGCCGATTCGCGGTATGGCACGCGCACCGGCCTCTTGGATCTGGCGGCGCTGGCGCGGGATCATGGTCTGGTGGCGGTCGCCGCACCGGGGGTCGGACCGGCGCATGGCTGGCATGGCAATGTGTTGCTCCTGCGCGGCCCCAAGGTCGAGGCGGTCCGTGCCATTGACCTGCCCGGGCTGGAGCCGCGCGGGGCGCTGATCGTCGATCTGCAGCACGCGGGGCAGTCGCTGCGGGTCATCGCCACCCATCTGGGGCTGTGGCCGGGGTCGCGCACCGTGCAGGCGCGGCATCTGGTGCAGGTGCTGGCCACCCTGGACAGGCGGCCCACCCTGCTGATGGGTGATCTGAATGCCTGGCGTCTGGCTGGCACGGCGATGACCCATCTGGCGCAGCAGTTTCCATCCGCGCTGGCCCATCGCAGCTTTCCGGCGCGCTTTCCGGTTGCGGCACTGGACCGGATCATGGTCAGCCCGCCCGGTCGGCTCAGCGGCGGGTCGGTCCATGACACACCGCTGGCCCGCCGCGCGTCGGATCACCTGCCGATCAAGGCGCGGCTGACCCTGGACTAGCGTGGCGACCGGTCGGCAAACCGTCGCATTCGGCCCGTGGCTGCAGCAACGACCCGCTAGACTGGCGCAGTTGCAGCCGCCGTGGAGCATGCCAGATGGACCCCGTTCGCACCGCCTCGCCCACCTGTCAGCTGGCCGCCGCCTGCGATGACGACGCCGAAACCCGCCGTGACGTACTGCGCTGGCGCAAGGCACAGCGCGCGGCCCTGATCACCGAACGTCAGGCGATCGGGGTTGCCGCGCGTCACGCTGCCGAGGCGCGGATTCTGGCCGGTTTGGCGGATGAGACGGGTCGGATCATTGCGATCTACTGGCCGTTCAAAGGCGAACCCGATCTGCGCAGCTGGGCGGCCGCCCAGCGTTCGGCGGGGGCGCGGATTGTCTTGCCGGTGGTGGTGGACAAGGGCCAACCCTTGCAGTTTCGGTTGTGGTTGCCCGAAATCAGGCTGGAACGCGGTGTCTGGGATATCCCGGTCCCGCCCGTAGATGCGCCGGTGCTGCACCCCGATCTGATCATCGCCGCCGTGGTCGGCGCGGATCCAGCGCTGTACCGGCTGGGCTATGGTGGCGGGTATTACGACCGCACCCTGGCGGCCGAACGCGCCGCAGGCCATCGGGCGCGCGTGGTCGGCGTAGGCTTTGGCTGTCAGGCGCTGGTGACGATCTTTCCGCTGCCCCATGATGTTGCGATGGACCGGACCCTTCTGGCCTGACCATTGCGCCCTCGTGACCGTCAGGGCGACACGGCCTTGCCCCGCCAAACTGGGCTCACCGGCGTTAGTCCCGCCCGAACAACCCCGCCAGCGCCCGGCTGATCGTGGCCGACACGCCGGGGCGGGGCAACGCGACAAACGGCATCGGCCGGCAAATATCCATCGCCGCCAGTCCGACCCGCGCCGTCAACGCCCCGTTGACCACCCCTTCCCCAAACCGCCGCGACAGTTTGGAAAGTATCCCACCGCCCGCAAACGACCCGATCAGATCATCGGTCAGCGCCACCGCCCCCGTCGCCACCAGCGACAGGAACACCCGCCGCAGCAACCGCCACGACCCCAGTGACCCCGACCTGCCGCCGTAAATCTCCGCCACCCTCCTGATCATCCGCAGGTTCGACACCAGCGCCGTCGCCACATCGGCCAGCGCCAAGGGGATCAACGCCGTCACCGTCGCCACCTGCCGCGCCGCCGCCTCCACCTCCGCCCGCGCCAGTGCATCAAGCGGTGCCAGCACCTCCGCCTCGGCCAAGGCCAGCAGCCCGTCCGCGTCCATCACTTCCGCTTGCCGTTCTTCCAGCCGCGACCGCCCCCAGGCATTCTCCGCCCGCCGCGCATAAAGCCCGACCAACTGCCCCACCACAGCCCGCGCCGCCGGCAGATCGTCCGCCGCCGCCGCCCGCACCGCCTCCACCCGGATCACATCCAGCCGCTTCAACCGCGAAAACGCCGACAGCTCGCCCACCGCCACCACCAGACAAACACTCAGCGCCGCCATCAGCAGAACGAACGCCACCCACCCCAACACCGGATTCGCCGCGAACACCCCGGTCACAAAATTCCACGCCGTCACCGACAGCACAAAACTGAACAAGGCCCCGAACACCCATTTCGCGAACCGCCCGAAGCCCGATCCCTGATGCGCCGCCAGCCGCGCCACCGCCTGCATCGCCTGCCCCTGCGGCAGGTCAGGCACCAGTTCCGCCAGCGACGGGTCAGCCACATCCTCCCGCTCCAGCATCAGCGGCCCGCGCAGACGCGGCGTCTCGTCAGGATCAAGGCTCAAAACATATCCCTTTCCCAGACCAGCCGCACATCCTTCAACCCTTCCACATTGTCGCCGCCATTGGTCATGAACGCTTCGACAAAGCCCTCGCGCTCGTAAAACCGCCGCGCGCCCAGATTGGCCTGAAACGCCCACAGCGTCAGCATCTCCTCCGCCGCCTTGGCCTCGTCCAGCAAGGCCTTGCCCAAGCCCTGCCCACGCGCTGACGGCACCAGATACAGCGCATCAATCTCGCCGTCCTGCCGCGCAAGGAACCCCAGCCCGCGATCCTCCATCCGCACCACCCGCGTGGTGATCAGCTGCGTCACAAAGATCAGATCCTGCGCCTTGGTGTGCAACTTCGGCATCCACGGTGTGTCACGTATCCAGTTCCCCAGCACCAACGCCAACGCAGGCGCATCCGCCACCGTCGCATCCCGCAACTTCACAGCCGGTCCCCCAGCAAAAACTCCGCCGCCCGGTCCAGCCTGATATGCGGCGGCCCCTCACCGGGCTTCAGGATCATCCGCGCCGGCGCAAACCCCATCAGCCCGTAATCCGCATCCAGCCACTTTTCCGCCCCCTCCCTTGCCGGAGACAGCAACCGTGCCGGATCGCTGGGCAACTGCCCCGGATACATCACCGCCTGCCGTCCGGTCGCCAAAAGCCGCCCCCGCACCGCGTCCAAAGTCTCGCCATCCCGCGTAATCACCTCCTCCACCGTGCAGCGCAGTCCCGCCAGCGACATCGCCTCGGTCTCCGCCCCGGCAAAATCCGCCCGCCCCTTTGCCTCGCGCAGCATCGCCGCCATGATCCCGGTCAACGCCGGGTGCTGACTGTGGTGCAGATGGTCGGCCTTGGTCGCCGCAAACAGGATCTTCTCCACCTTCTTGCCGGCCAGCAGCCCGCTCAACCAGCCATTGCGCCCCGGCCGGAACGCGCCCAGCACATCCACCATCGTGCGCCGCAAATCCTCCACCGCCTGCGGACCTTGGTGGATCGCCCCCAGCACATCGACCAGCACGATCTGGCGGTCCACCCGCGCAAAATGATCCTTGAAAAACGGCTTCACGACGCGGGATTTATAGCCCTCATAACGCCGCTCCATCTCGCGCCACAACGACCCGCGCGCGGTCGTCGTGGGCTTTGGCAACGGCGCAAAGGTCAGAACCGGCGAGCCCGCCAACTCCCCCGGCAGCAAGAACCGCCCCGGCGTGCAATCCGACCACCCCGCCGCCCGCGCCGCCACCAGATATTCGGTGAACCGCGCCGCCAGTCCTTGCGCCCGCGCATCCTCGAACCGCAGCGAGCCATCTTCGGCCCGCGCCACCGCCATGAACTCCTTGGCCTCGCCCCGCTTGGCGATCCGGTCCAAAGTCGCCTCCGACCATTCGGCATAGCTCTTGTCCAAAAGCCCGAGGTCCAGCAGCCACTCACCCGGATAATCGACGATATCGACATGCACGACGCGCGGCCCGGTCAACCCGCCGATGAACCCCGCTGGCCTGACCCGAAATGAAAGCCTTAACTCACTGATCGCCCGCGTCGAGTCCGGCCAGCGCGGATCATCCCCGGTCAACGCGGCCAGATGGTCCTCATAGGCGAACCGGGGCAGCGTCAAATCCGGCTGCGGCTGCAGATAGACCGCCTCAATGCGCCCCGAGGCCTGCGCCTTGAACTGCGGCATCCGCCCGCGCTCCAAAAGATTGGCGACCAGCCCGGTGATGAACACGGTCTTGCCCGCGCGCGAAAGCCCCGTCACCCCCAGCCGTACCACGGGTTCAAACAACGGCCCCAGCAAACCGCCGGAGACGCTTTCCAACCCGCGCACCAGCCCGTCCGCCAAATCCGCAATACCCAAAGTCAGCCCCTTTTCCTGTCCTCCCAAGATAGGCAACCGCAGCGCCCAGTGGTAGTCCCGCAATTGCAATCACCCAAAACCCGCGTTACGCCCGTCAAATGCCCCGCTATGCCCTGAAAATCGAATACAACGGCGCACCGTTCCAGGGCTGGCAACGTCAGGCCGCAGGCCAGCCCTCGGTCCAAGCCGCCATCGAAGCCGCCTTGTCAAAACTGGAACCCGGCCCCCACACCATTGCCGCCGCAGGCCGCACCGACACCGGCGTCCATGCCACGGGCCAGGTGGCCCACGCCGACCTTGGGCAAAACTGGCTGCCCTTCCGCCTGCAAGAAGCCCTCAACCACCACCTGCGCCCCCTACCCGTGGCGATCCTGCAAACGGTCCTGGTGCCCGACACATTCCACGCCCGCTTCTCCGCCACCGAACGGCGCTATCTGTTCCGCCTGATGTCCCGCCGCGCCCCTGTCACCCATGACAAGGGCCTGGTCTGGCAGATCCAGCACCCGCTCGACCTTGACGCCATGCAGCAGGCCGCACACCACCTCCTCGGCCTCCACGACTTCACCACGTTCCGCTCCACCCTGTGTCAGGCCAAAAGCCCGATCAAAACCCTGGATGAGATCACCATCACCCGGCACGACATTCCGCACGGCACGGAATACCGCTTTACCCTGCGCGCCCGGTCCTTCCTGCACAATCAGGTCCGCTCCATCGTCGGCTCGCTTGAACGGGTCGGCGCAGGCGCGTGGCCGCCCCTGCGCATCAAAGACGCGCTCGATGCGGAAAACCGCGCCGCCTGCGGCCCGGTGTGCCCGCCGCAGGGCCTGTATCTGACGGGTGTGGGCTATCCCGACGACCCATTCGCCACCTGACGGGCTTTTCATTTCCAGCGCGGCGATAGTTCGTTAGTCTCGCCCAAAATGCGGAGGGTGGCCCATGCTGGTGCGGGAAGGCGAGTTGCGGACAGCAGCGATTGACCTGCGCCTTGCGGCCCTGCTGTCCTTCGTGGCGGGCGGCCTGAACGCGGCGGGGTTTCAGGCGGCGGGCCTGTTTTCCGCCAACATGACCGGCAATGTCTCTGCTCTGGCCGACCATCTGGCCAATGGCGCGTTCGGCGTAGCCCTGCTGTTGACCGGCATCGTTGGGGTATTCATCCTCGGGGCCTTCCTGTCCGGAGTGGCCATCCAGATCGGCACACGTCGCCGCCTCAGGGCGATTTATGCCATGATCATCCTGGCCGAGGCCGCAATCCTGCGCGGCTTGGCGCTTGCAACAATCGTGATTGCCGACCCCGCCCGCGATCTGGCGATGAGCGTGGTGCTAAGCTTTGTCCTCGGGATGCAGAACGCCGCCACCACGCAGATCTCACGTGCCCGGGTCCGCACCACCCACATATCCGGCATGGCGACCGATATCGGGCTGGAACTGGCGGGGCTGATGACCGACGGCGCAGGGCGCACCGCCTATGGTGCCGCACTCGCCCTGCATCTGTCCACCATCCTCGCCTTCCTGCTGGGCGGTGTGCTGGGGGCTCTGGGTTTCATCCTGACCCACGGCGGCGTCTTTGCTGCAGCCGCACTCATCCTTGTTGCCATCGCGGCACCAGAGGCGTTCAAGGCGCGCCGCACCGCCGCAGGATAGGTGCCCCTGTGGGCGGCAGGCACGCAACCCGGCGGGAGAGATGGCCGAAAAGGGCTTTTCCCCGCGCTGCCGTGCGCTAGACTGGGCGTAAGCATGGCGGACCACCCGTGTCATCGCCTGATCTGGGGAGGATCACATGTCAGACCGCGCACCAAGCGTCTTTACCGCACCCGCCGCCTTCATCTCCGGGGCCCATATGACCCCCGAAACCTATGCTGCGGCCTATCGGGCCTCGATCACCGACCCCGATGCCTTCTGGGGCCGCGAAGGCAAGCGCATCGACTGGATCAAACCCTATACCCGCGTCAAGAACACCTCTTTCGCGCGCGGCAATGTCTCGATCAAATGGTTCGAGGATGGCACGTTGAATATCGCCGCCAACTGCATCGACCGTCACCTTGCCACCCGCGCCGCCCAGACCGCCATCATCTGGGAGCCTGACGATCCCAAGACCCCCGCCCGCCATATCAGCTACGGCGAACTGCTGGAGCAGACCTGCCGCCTTGCCAACGTCCTGAAATCGCAGGGTGTGAAAAAGGGCGACCGCGTTGTCCTGTACATGCCGATGATCCCCGAGGCGACCTATGCCATGCTCGCCTGCGCCCGCATCGGCGCCATTCACTCGGTGGTGTTCGGCGGCTTCTCGCCCGATGCGCTGGCCAGCCGCATCAATGATTGCGAAGCCCACATCGTGATCACCGCCGATTTCGGCCCCCGCGCCGGTAAGAAAACCCCGCTCAAGGCCAACACCGACAAGGCGCTGGAATCCTGCACCGGCGTCAAATGCCTCGTCGTCAAACACACCGGCGATCCGACCTTTTGGGACGCTGCCCGCGACGTCGACCTGCGCGCCGAAATGGCCCGCGCCGCCCCCACCTGCCCGGCGGAAGAGATGAATGCCGAAGACCCGCTGTTCATCCTCTACACCTCCGGCTCCACCGGCAAACCCAAGGGCGTCGTCCACACCACCGGCGGCTACCTCGTCTATGCCGCGCTGACCCATCAGATGACCTTCGACTACCACGACGGCGACATCTTCTGGTGCACCGCCGATGTCGGTTGGGTCACCGGCCACAGCTATATCGTCTACGGCCCCCTCGCCAACGGCGCCACCACCCTGATGTTCGAAGGCGTCCCCACCTATCCCGACGCCGGCCGCTTCTGGGAGGTGATTGCCAAACACCGCGTCAGCCAGTTCTACACCGCCCCCACCGCCATCCGCAGCCTGATGGCGCTTGGCCCCGACTGGCCGCACCATCACGATCTGACCTCGCTGCGCCTGTTGGGCAGCGTGGGCGAACCCATCAACCCAGAGGCGTGGAACTGGTATTTCACCCATATCGGTGCGGGCAAACTTCCCATCGTCGACACCTTCTGGCAAACTGAAACCGGCGGCCACATCATCACCCCCTTGCCCGGTGCCATCCCGCAGAAACCCGGCTCTGCCACCCTGCCGTTTTTCGGCGTCAAGCCAGAGGTTCTCGACCCCGCCACCGGCAAAGTCCTGCCAGAGATGCAAACCGAAGGCGTGCTGTGCATCTCTGACAGTTGGCCCGGCCAGATGCGCACCCTGTGGCGCGACCATGCCCGGTTCGAAGAAGCCTATTTCGCGCAATACCCCGGCTATTACTTCACCGGCGACGGCTGCCGCCGCGATGCCGACGGCTATTACTGGATCACCGGGCGGGTGGATGATGTGCTGAACGTCTCTGGCCACCGCTTGGGCACTGCCGAGGTTGAAAGCGCTCTGGTCTCCCACCCCAAAGTTGCCGAAAGCGCCGTCGTCGGCTATCCGCATGACATCAAGGGTCAGGGTATTTATGCCTATGTCACGCTGATGAAAGGCGAAGTGCCCAGCGACGAATTGAAAAAGGAACTGGTCAAATGGGTCCGCACCGAAATCGGCCCGATCGCCCAGCCTGATCTCATTCAATGGGCCCCCGGCTTGCCCAAAACCCGCAGCGGCAAAATCATGCGCCGCATCCTGCGCAAGATCGCCGAAAACGACTTCGGCGCATTGGGCGATACCAGCACCCTCGCCGATCCCGCCGTGGTGGAGGATCTGATTGCGAATAGGGCCAACAAGTAGGGCGGGGTTCACCCCGCCTTCCCAACGGCCCAACGCTCAAAACACGGCCCCACCCGCCCGCGCATCAGGCGCCAGAACAGCCTTTTCGTGTAGAGACGCGGGCAAGACGCAAGCAAGACGCGTTCAAGACACTACCTTTTTCCGTAATACAGCCCCACGACATGCTCGGCCTGCGCGAAAAACAACCACCGCGCCGCCAGCGCCCCCACCAGATGCACCCCCGCCGCAGCTGCAAAACTCAGCGGGTGCGCCGGCAAGACCGCCAGCAGCACCGCCGGCCCCACCGCAGCACAACCCACTGAAATCAAACGCAATCTCGCCACGTGCCGCCGCGCCACGACATAAATCATCTCGCGCAGCAGATAATTCTGGCCGGTATGGGGCAACTCGAATACCGAAACCTCCCCAATCCGGTCCAATCCAGTAGCCTTTCCAATGGTTTGACCAACTTCCTCAAATCGCCCATCCCCCATCCGAAACGCCAGAACCAGCGCCACGCCCAAACCCAGACACAGCGGCACCGCCACAACATTCCCCGCCAAAATCGCCCCGCCCACCGCCATGAAACCCAAAAACAGCAGCGGGGTTATCCAATGATTCCAACGCGGTATCGTTTTCAACTGGGCATAGATCATCGAGGTCGCAAACACCGTGGCGACGCTCAACGCGGCTCCCAATACGCCAAAGCCCCGCCACCACCCCAAACCCAGCCAGTCCGAAAGCGCCAGCGGTGCCAGCACCACCAAAGCCGCCACCGCACCCCACGCCTCGCGCGACAACCACGAACTACGCCACTGCGAAAACGCCCGTAACGCTCTGTTCGGATTACCTAAATGGAAAGCAGAAGCCAAAAGCCCCCCCACCGCCAACCCATAACCCAGGCCCCAGAACAGGAACGCCGCCCAACCCGCAGGCACCGCCGCTCCCAACCCCAAAAACGCCAGACAGCCAAATCCCATGCCGGAAAAGACTGTGAAGATGATGACAGAAGGTGCTGGATTCATTCGGACTTTCCCAAGACCCGGTCCAGCCATCCGGCAAATCCGGTCGCCTTGATGTCCAGCAGGGGTGCAAGCAGACTGGCCTCCGACCGCAAATCTTTCTGGCGCGGCGGCAGATATTTGTTGGTGGGCCTAGTCCGCAGATCAGGCATCAAATCATAGCCGCCTCTCTCCTGCACCAGCCGCGAAACCGCACTGTCTGGGTCGGCAAAATCGCCAAAATGCCGCGCACCGGTCGGACAAGTCCGGACGCACGCCGGCTCCCGGTCCTCCTCGGCCAGGTTCTCATTGTAAATCCGGTCGACACACAGCGTGCATTTCTTCATCACACCGGCATCCGCATCCATCTCCCGCGCGCCGTAAGGACAGGCCCAGGCGCACAAACCGCATCCGATGCAGGCATCCTCATTGACCAGAACGATGCCGTCCTCCGCCCGCTTATAGCTGGCACCGGTCGGACAAACTGTCACACAGGGCGCATCCTCGCAATGCAGGCAGGAACGTGGAAAATTTATGATTTGCGGCGTATTGTCAACAGGTTGCACCTGATAGCTGTGAACTCGGTTTAAGAACACGCCGGAAGGCTCTGCGCCAAAAGGGCTTTGGTCTGACAATGGCGCCCCGTAGCCCTGATCGTTCCAGCCTTTGCAGGCGGTCACGCAGGCCTGACAGCCGACACAGGTATCCAGATCCACGACCAGACCCAGCTTCTTTTCCGTCTGCGCCGGCAGCATCGTCATCGCGCATCTCCCTGTGGCACAACCCGCCCAACCGGCGGAAACTGCGGTTCCGCGTGATCCTTCGGCCCGACCCGTTCTATCCGGACCCGCAGATCAAACCACGCCGCCTGCCCCGTCACCGGATCGGAATTGGAATAGCGCATCCCGTCACCCTTGGCCGGCAGCAGCTCGCTGATCAGATGGTTCAGCAAGAACCCCTCGACCGCCTCCGGTGCCGCGGCGTCCAGCGCCCAGGCCGCCTTGCGTTTGCCGATTGCGTTCCAGGTCCAGACGGTACTCGCGTTCAGCGCCGCCATATGGGCAACCGGCACGGTGATCCCGCCATTGGGCGACATCACGCGGGCATAGTCACCCGGCACAAAGCCCTGTTCCAGCCAGATGTTGGTCGGCAGATACAAGAAATTCTTACCCCTTATTTGCCGCAACCAGGCATTCTGACTGCCCCAGCTGTGGTACATGTCCATCGGTCTTTGCGTAAGGGCATGCAACGGATAGCCCCAGCCCGTGGCCTCCGGATCGCCAAAGGGTGGATACCAAATCGGCAGCGGATCCATCGCCTGTTTCAGCCGTGTGCGCAGATGGTCAGGCGGCTGGATCGACCCGTAACCCTCTGCTGCCACTTGAAACTTTCGCATCGGCTCGGAATAGATGCTGAACAGATAGGGCTGCGGAGATTCGTAAAATGACGTCTTCACCGCCCAGTCCTGATAGGCCGCATTCCACGGTTTGTAGAACGCCGCCTCCGCCGGCACATGCGCCTGATAAAATCCGCCATTGGCAATATAGGCGGCAATCTGGTCAGGATTGGCCGGACCCCGCCCTTCCAGCGTGCCATCACCGCGAAACCCGATCAGCGGCCCCACGCCGGGCCTGCGAATGTGGTTCTGGATGTAATCGGCATAGTCCTTGAACTTGGGGCTGCCATCCTCTTTGACCATCGGGGCCAGGCCAAGCCGTGCCCCCAGATCCAGCAAGACCGACTGAAATCCCCGCACGTCGCGATCAGGCTCCGTCACCGGCCAGCGAATGGAATCTCCTGCGGCGTCGGGTTCGGAAATCGGACGGTCCAACAGCGAGATGCAGTCGTGCCTTTCCATATAGGTGGTGTCGGGCAGGATCAGGTCGGCATAGGCGACCATTTCCGACGCGTAGGCATCCGAATAGATGATGCGCGGAATGACATACTCTCCGCTGTCATCCTTGTCCGTCAGCATCGCCATGACGGCGCTAGTATTCATCGAGGAATTCCACGCCATATTCGCCATATACAGAAATAGCGTGTCGATCTTGTAAGGATCCCCGGCATGGGCATTGGGGATCACCATATGCATCATACCATGCGCACTAAAAGGATTTTCCCAGGTAAACGCCTTGTCGATCCGCGCCGGTGTGCCATCCGCTTTCAGCGCCAATTGTTCCGGTCCCCGGACATAACCCAGATGCGGCCCCGCAAGGGGTTTGCCCGGCACGGCCGTAAAATGCGGGGTTGGATGGGCATCGACCGGCTTTGGATAGGGTGGTTTCATGCGAAAGCCACCAGGAACTTCCACCGTGCCCAGCACGATCTGCAACAGATGCAGCGCCCGCGCGGTCTGGAACCCGTTGGAATGCGCCGATATTCCGCGCATTGCGTGAAAACTGACCGGTCGCCCGGGCATCGTCGGGTGAAAATCGCCGCGGAAATCTGTCCAGGATTGCGCAATTTCAATAGCTTCGTCAAAGGCTACCCGCGCCAGTTCCGCGGCCAACGCATGGATGCGCAGGGCCAGAATTCCACAGCGCTCGGCCACCGCTTCCGGCGCATATTCGGCGCTTAAATACCGCTCCGCCATGTGCTGAAACACCGTCCGGTGTCCCTGCCAGACGGCACCCAGATCGGGCTGAACCCCTTTGCCATCCCACGGCGCGGGCATGCCTGTCCGCTTGTCAATCACAAAGGGCTGGCTTTCGGCATTCTTCAGGATCAAGCCCTTGTCCGGCCCCTCCGTCTCATTCACCAAAAGCGGCGCGTTGGTGAATTTCGCCATATATTCCAGATCAATCCTGCCCGCCACCAGCAGGCAATGGATCAAACTTAAGATCAGCAGCCCATCAGTTCCCGGCGTGATCCCCAGCCAGTCATCGGCAATCGCGTTATACCCAGTGCGGATCGGATTGACGCCAATCACCCGTGCCCCGCGTTCCTTCAACCGCCCCAGCCCAATCTTGATCGGATTGGAATCGTGATCCTCTGCGACACCAAATAAAATGAACAGCTTGGTCCGCTCCCAATCCGGTGACCCAAACTCCCAAAACGCGCCGCCAATCGTGTAAATTCCGCCTGCCGCCATATTGACCGAACAGAACCCGCCATGTGCCGCATAATTCGGCGTGCCAAACGCCTGCGCCCACCAGCCGGTGAACGATTGCGACTGATCCCGCCCGGTGAAAAACGCCAGTTTCTCGGGGGCGGTTTCGCGCAACGGCTTCAGCCAGGACACCGCCAGCGCCAATGCCTCGTCCCACGAAATCTCCTCGAACGCCCCCGAACCGCGCGGCCCGACCCGCCGCAGCGGTGCACGCAGCCGCGATGGCGCGTTGATCTGCATGATCCCCGCCGCTCCTTTGGCGCACAGCACACCCTTGTTCACCGGATGATCGCGGTTGCCCTCGATATAGCTGACCTTCCCCGATGTGAGGTGCACATTGATGCCGCAGCGACAGGCGCACATATAGCAGGTTGTGCGGCGTATCTCGTCAGAGACATGCGGCGAGGTGTTCAACAGCGGTGCGTTCATGCCATCCTGTTCCCCCGGAACGCTGTCACGGGCAACGCCGCCGTTCCGGTCCATTTTCCCGCATTGGGCAGAGAATACGGGACGTTGTCCAGCCGGAAAACACCTGCGCCAAGGCCGAGGGTCGATTGACATCCTGCCAGGGCAGACTTTGCGTCGCAGGTGGTTCCGCGATCCGATTTGTTCAAAAAAGCACCCGACGGTCCGAATTGGCCACGTTACTGAGTATCAGGCTGCCAGCTGCCAAATGGGGCACGGTTTCCTGACCCTGATCCGCCCTGCGGACTGGCTGTTGTAGCGCTACAATGCGCTGCCAAGTTGGAACATTGTTCAATCAAACTCCGATCCAGCACAAATTCCGCAGGAAAATCCAGCGATTGCGTTAGACTCATAAAAGACGAATCGAACATTACCGAACACAAGCGCTCGACCAAAAGGGGCTTGCCATGACGAAATCCGGGCCAGAGTTTCTGGTCAACACCACGACGCCGGGCGATCAGTCGCAATCCAGCCTGACCGCATTGTCTGATGGTCGGTTCATGGCAGTCTGGACCGATGGCAGCCAAAGCGGCGGCGACACCGCTGGCGCGGCGGTCCGGGCCCAGATGTTCAACGCCGATGGCAGCCCGCAAGGGGCCGAATTTCTGGTCAACACCACCACGACCGGTGCGCAATTCGATGCCAAGGCCTGCGAATTGCCTGATGGTCGACTGGTCGTGGTCTGGTCGGATTTCAGCGGCACCGGCGCTGACCCCTCTGGCGGCGCGATAAGGGCGCAGGTGATCAACCCGGACGCCAGCAAATCCGGCGTCGAAGTGCTGGTCAATACCACCACCGCCGCCAGCCAGTCCGCCCCCGGTGTCACCACATTGGCCGATGGCCGTTTTGTCGTGACCTGGGGCGACACCAGCGCCAGCGGGGCCGATACCAGCAGCAGCGCGGTGCGGGCCCAGATGTTCAATGCCGATGGCAGTCTTTCGGGGTCAGAGTTTCTGGTGAACACAACCACCCCGGGCAGCCAGTCCCAGCCGATCATCACCACCCTGACCGAAGGCCGCTTTGTTATCGTCTGGGTCGATAGCAGTCCGTCGGCGGATGACCCTTCCGGCGCGGTGCGCGGCCAGATGTATACCCCCGACGGCGCGCGCATCGGGCCAGAGTTTCGCGTCAACACCACGACCGATGGGCTCCAAAATCAGGCTCATCTGACCGCGCTTGCCGATGGCGGTTTTGTCGTGACCTTTGGCGATGTCAGCCAGAATGACCCCGACACGTCTGGCAGTGCCGTCCGCGCCCAGGTGTTTGATGCCGATGGTGGAAGGACCGGGCCAGAACTATTGGTCAACACCACGACCGAATCCAACCAGACCGAGGCCCGGGTTGCGGCCCTTGCCGATGGCCGTTTTGTCGCGGTCTGGGCTGACGACAGCAACCTTGGCCCTGACGCAGCATTTTCTGCAATCCGCGCACAAGTGTTCAATGCCGATGGCACCAGGACCGGGCGCGAGTTTCAGGTCAACACCACAGCACCCGGCGCACAATACAACCCGGCGGTCAGCCTTTTGGCCGATGGCCGCGTGGTCATCAGCTGGACCGATGCCAGCGCCGCCGCGCCGGATAGCACCGGCACCGCCATTCGCGGACAGATCCTGGACCTCCGCGAAACCGGCGTCGCACTGAACGGCACGTTACAGGCAGATTTTTTCCTTGGCACCGCATTCGCCGACCAGATGGCCGGGTTTTACGGCAATGACACGCTGGGCGGTGCGGCCGGCGATGACCAGCTTTTGGGCGAGACGGGCGATGACGATTTGCGCGGCGGCAATGGCAATGACCGGGCCTATGGCGGCGAAGGCAGTGACAAGCTGACCGGAGGTGCCGGGTCTGACGGGCTGGACGGTGGCGCGGGCAATGACACGCTGTCGGGCGGCACAGGGCTGGACGCCGCCACCGGCGGCAACGGCGATGATCTGTATACCGTTGATCTGGCTGGTGATCTGGTGATCGAGACATCAGGCGGCGGCACCGACACCGTGCAAAGCGCCACAATTTCGCTGAACCTTGCGAGTTACGCCAATGTCGAAAACGCCGGCCTGACCGGCAATCTGGCGCTGAACCTGACCGGCTCGACGGGGGCCAACAGCCTGACTGGCAACTCGGCGGCCAATGTCGTGCAGGGCCAAAGCGGCGATGACCTGCTGCAAGGGGGCGCGGGCGCCGACACACTGGATGGCGGCGCGGGGGCGGACATTTTGCAAGGCGGCACGGGGCAGGACCAGTTGACCGGCGGTGCCGATGCTGATGTCTTTCGCTTCGTCACCGCGGCAGAGGCGGGCAATGGCGCAAGCAAGGACCGCGTCACCGATTTTCAAGCGGGCGTCGATCACTTTGATTTCAGCGCCTTCATGGCGGGCGGGCATTTCATCGGCAAGGCGGCGTTTGTGTCGGGCGGTGGCGGACAAGTGCGCTACGTTCCGGGAACCGGGCTGCTGCAAGGCGATGTGACCGGCGACGGCACCACGGATTTCGCGCTGCAACTGGATGGCGCACCGGTGCTGACAGCGGCGGAATTCCTGTTTTGAGCGGTCCGCACTGCCTCTGATTTTGCAGTCCTAAACCGGGCGGCGGCGTCCTATGATCTTCCCCAGTAACCGATTCGTTTTTCAGTCATCCCCGATAGGCCGCTAGCGGCGATAGTGAGGTTTAATGGCAACGCCCACCAAATGGGGCACCGAGTTTCTGGTGAACACCACAACAAATGCGGATCAAACCAACCCTTCGATAACGGGGTTGAACAACGGTCGCTTTGTCGTGACCTATTGGGATTCCAGCGGCAACGTGCCGGATTTATCGGGCGTCAACACCCGCGCTCAGATTTTCAACGCCGACGGCACCCCGTTCGGTGCCGAATTCCTGGTCAACACCGTGCGTGAAGACAACCAGTTCGATCCAGAGATCACGGCCCTGTCCAACGGCAAATTCGCGGTCAGTTATGTGGATTTCAGCCAGTTGAACGCCGGACCCGACCGCGCCGACATCCGCGTGCAGATCTTCAACGCCGATGGCACAAAATCGGGGGCAGAGTTTGTCGCCCCCTCGCCCGCGCTGAACAACCAGACTGACTGCGACATCACAGGTCTGACCCAAGGCCGCTATGTCGTAGTCTGGACCGACGACGGTCTGAACAACAGCCACACCACGATTCGCGCCCAGACCTTCAATGCCGATGGCACCCGGCTCGGGGCCGAACATCAGATCAACACCGAAGGCGCGGGCCTTCCATCGTCGGCAAGCGTGACCGGCCTGGCCAACGGCGATTTCGTGGTGACGTGGAACAGCCAGTCATCCAGCCCGGAAAGTGTCCCGATCAATTCTGTCAACGCGCAGCTTTATCACGCCAATGGCGCGGCTGTCGGCAGCGCATATGTCGGCAACACCATGGCAGGCTTTGGCATCGGCCAGCACGCCCCGGCGATCACCGACCTGTCGGGCGGCGGCTATGTCCTCAGTTGGACCAACACCGCCAATTCCGACAACAACATCGCATGTCAGGTGTTCACCGCCACTGGCGCTGCCTCTGGCGGCGTGATCTCTGTCAACACCACCGTGGTCAATGCGCAGGACGACAGCACCATCACCGGGCTGGCCGACGGCGGGTTTGTCATCGCCTGGACTGACGCCGGTGTCTGGGACGGCAGCAGCTTCAAACCCGATATTCGCGCACAGGCCTATAATGCCGACGGCACGACGCGCGGTGCCGAGTTTCTGGTGAATACCACCACCACCAGCCTGCAACGCGAACCGTCCATCACCGGCCTGGCCGATGGCCGCTTTGTGGTGTCCTGGACCGATCTCAGCGGCACCGGCGGTGACACAACCTTTGCGGTCCGCGCCCAGATCTTCGACCCGCGCGAGGCGGCCATCAACCTGACCGGCACCGCAGGCAGCGACAGCTTTGTCGGCACAAGGTTCAACGACACCTTGGCGGGTTCGGGCGGCAATGACGTGCTGAAAGGCGGCGCTGGCGCTGACATCATTACCGGCGGGCTTGGCCGCGATCTGCTTGGCGGCGGGGCGGGCGCCGATGTGTTTGTCTTTGGCAGTGCCGCACAGGCGGGCACCCCTGGCAGCCGCGACCGCATCACCGATTTCAACAGCGGGTCGGACCATCTGAATGTCAGCGCCTTCATGGCGGGCGGGCATGTCATCGGGGCCGCTGGCTTTACCATCGGCGACGGGCCGCAGATCCGCTACGATGCCGCAACCCATCTTCTGCAAGGTGATGTGACCGGCAATGGCTCCGTCGATTTTGCCGTGGTGCTGGACGGTGTCGCGGCGCTGAGCAGTGGCGATTTTCAGTTCTAAACCGCCATCAGGCGTGGCCTGAACCTAAAGCCCCGCAGCGATCAACGCCTGCGCCTCGGTCGCGATCTGGCGCTCCTCCTCGGCTGGGATGATCCAGACCGGCTTGCCCTTTGCCACAAACTCCAGCCCGTTCAGGATTTCCGCCCTGATGTAGCCGTCATTCTCGCCAATCCCGCCGGTAAAGGCCACGGCGTCCAGCCCGCCCATCGCCGCGATCATCGACCCCGCATGACGGATGACCCAATAGCAGAAATGCTGCACCGCAAAGCGTGCCTCTGGCGTCCCCGCGCCGTGCAAAGCCCGCATGTCGCTGGTGCCGCCCAACCCGCGCAACCCGCTGTCGTGATTCAGAATCCGCCCCGCCTCGGCAATCCCGTACACCTCAGCCATCCGCAGCACCGCGTTGCCGTCAATCCCGCCGCTGCGGGTGCCCATCGTCAGGCCGTCCAGCGGTGAATAGCCCATCGTGGTGGCGATCGAACGGCCATCCCGTATGGCACACAGTGACGCGCCGTTGCCTAAATGCAATGCCAGCAGCCGCTCTGGCAGCCCGTCACCGCTGATGTCTGTCACTTTTCGAACAAGCGCGGCAAAACTGAGCCCGTGAAACCCATAGCGGCGCAGCCCCAGTGCCTCGACAGCGGCGGGCACGGCATACCGCACCGCCACTGCCGGGTTGCCGGCATGAAACGCGGTGTCAAAGCTGGCATATTGCGGCAAATCCGGCATCAACGCCCCCAAGGCCCGGATCGCCACCAGATTGGCCGGGTTGTGCAGCGGCGCCAGCGGCACGCAAGCCGCAATGCCCGCCTGCACCGCCGCGTCAATCCGGCAGGCCTGCGTCAACACCGCCCCGCCATGCACCACCCGGTGCGCTGCCGCCGACAGTCCGACGCCAAACCCTTGCGCCAAAAGCCCGGCCAGCGCCGCCGCATGACCCTGCGCCGCGATTTCCTCCACCCGGCCGGCCCGAACCTGAGTCTGCCCGTCAAACAGCGCGAGTTTGATCGACGAGGAACCGGCGTTGACCACCAGCAGCATCACAGCACCACTTTGACCAGGTTGATCACCGCAAGGATCGCCAGCAATCCGATGGCGAACTTTCGGAAATCCTGCGGATCAGTGGCCAGAAAATGCCGCCCCCCCGCTCGGATTCCGATCCACATCAAGGGCAATGCCGCGACGGCGACCCGCAACGTATCCCAGACGATGATGCCGTTCGCCCACATCAGCGGCAACGACAGCAGATCCAGCGCCGCAAAATAGGCGATCAGCGTACCGCGAAACACCGACGCCGACACCCCCTGCGCCGTGAAATAGCTGGCCACCGGCAGCCCCGCCATCCCGACCGAATTCGCAAAGCCTGCGAATATCCCCACGCCCAAATGCTGCGGAAACGCCTGTGGCCGCAGGATCCGCCATCCCATGCTCATCACGATGCACATGAACAGCACGTAAACCGCAATGACCGCCCGCGTGGCATCCACCCCCACCCGCGTGATCCCCCACAGGCCCAGCGGCAGACCCACGCCCGCCCCGATCATCAGCGCCAGAACACGCCGCCAGTCGACATCCGCCTTCACGCCGCGCCATTGCTGAAACGTCATCACAAACTCGCACACCATCACCACGCCGACGATGTGCAGCGGGTTCATCACCAATGCCGAGGATGACACCACCAGCGCCGAAAACCCGAACCCGGAATAGCCGCGGACAAACGCGGCAATCAGGCAGGCCACGGCGATAAAACCGGCCGCGCCATAGCTCATTGCAAACGGCAATTCCATCAGGCCACTCCTCCCATCAAGTTGCCTGACACTCTCAGTAGCATAGGGTCGTATTTGCCTCCGCCGCCAGGGCCTTGGCCGCCACCAGACAGCCCAGCGATGCCTTGATCGGGTCTGCCGGGCCGGTGTGGGTGGAAATCAGGAATTTGGCCAAGCTGCGCACCCCGCTTCAGGGCCAGTCATGCCCCAGTTTGTGGCCGCATGTCCGCACGGTCAATCCCCGCCACCGCCACCGGCTTCTTCATCGCGTCGCGCCGGAACGGTTCGCCCAGTTCCTGATTGATCATCGCCTCGATCAGCGTGGTCTTGCCCGCCATCTGATCGACAATCGCCTTTGCCAAAGCATCGCGCAATTCGTCCATGGTGCGGGCGACCACGCCTTGCAACCCGCAAGCCCGTGCTATCCCGGCGTAGCTGACCCCCTCATCCAACTCGGTGCCAACAAAGTTGTCGTCATACCACAGCGTCGAATTCC
Organism: Rhodobacterales bacterium; assembly: GCA_025362795.1. Classification (GTDB taxonomy): domain Bacteria; phylum Pseudomonadota; class Alphaproteobacteria; order Rhodobacterales; family Rhodobacteraceae; genus Stagnihabitans. The sequence goes on from JANYFE010000085.1 coordinate 44,603, forward strand.
GCTTCTCCGCGCCCCACTGATAGTTGCGGAACACAACTTGGGTGATCGCAGGCCATTCTTTCCGGCCAATCGCCGTCAGCTCCGTCACCGCAATGCCAAACGCCCCATCGCCCGAAAAGCCCACCACCGGCACATCCGGGCAGGCGATTTTCGCGCCAATCACGCTTGGCATCCCGTAACCGCACGGCCCGAACAGCCCCGGCGCCAGGTATTTCCGGCCCGCCTCGAACGTCGGATAGGCGTTGCCAATCGCACAGTTGTTGCCGATATCGCTGGAAATAATCGCTTCTTTCGGCAGTGCTGCCTGAATGGCCCGCCATGCCATCCTGGGCGACATCCACGCCGGTTTGGACGCCCGCGCCCGCGCGTTCCACGAGGTGCCCTCGTCGTCCTCCTCATGATCCATCGACGACAACGCCTGCGCCCAGGCCGATTTCGTTTGTGCGATCAATCCCTTGCGCGCCGTCCTTCCAGCGTCACCCGCCGTCCCGGACAGCCGCGCCAAAATCCCCTCTGCCACCTTTTTCGCATCCCCGACAATGCCCACCGCAACCCGCTTGGTCAGCCCGATGCGGGCGGGATTTATATCCACTTGAATGATCTGCGCCGCCTTGGGCCAGTAATCCAGCCCATACCCCGGCAGGGTGGAAAACGGGTTCAGCCGCGTCCCCAGCGCCAGCACCACATCAGCTTTTGCGATCAGTTCCATCGCCGCTTTCGACCCGTTATACCCCAAAGGCCCGGCAAACAGCGGATGCGACCCCGGAAAAGCGTCATTGTGCTGATAGCCCACGCAGACCGGCGCATCCAGCCGTTCGGCCAGAGCCATCGATGCGGCAATCGCCCCCCCAATCACCACGCCCGCGCCGTTCAAAATCACCGGAAACGCAGCGCCCGACAGCAAGGCCGCAGCCGCCGCCAAGGCATCTTCGCCGCCCGAGGGTCGCTCGAATTCCACCGCCACCGGCAGATCAATGTCGATGACCTGTGTCCAGAAATCGCGCGGCATGTTGATTTGCGCGGGTGCACTGGCGCGGCGCGCGTTCATGATCACCCGGTTCAGCACCTCGGCGACCCGCGACGGGTCACGCACTTCTTCCTGATAGGCAGCCATATCCTTGAACAGCGCCATCTGTTCGACTTCCTGAAATCCCCCCATCCCGATGGTCTTGTTCGCCGCCTGCGGTGTCACAAGCAGCAAGGGCGTGTGGTTCCAGTAGGCCGTTTTGACCGCCGTCACAAAATTGGTGATCCCTGGTCCGTTCTGCGCAATCATCATGCACATGCGGCCGCTGGCACGGGTAAACCCATCTGCCATCATGCCGCCCGACCCTTCATGCGCACAATCCCAGAACGTGATCCCGGCCTTGGGAAAATTGTCGGAGATCGGCATGAAGGCTGATCCGATGATGCCGAACACATGTTCGATCCCGTGAATTTGCAAGGTTTTGACAAAAGCCTCTTCGGTTGTCATCCGCATCACACGTCTCCCATGGGTCGCAGCCCTTCTAACGCCGGCCCGAAATCCCGCTTAGGGCCAGCACCTCCACCCTGTTAAGTCCAGACCGCGGCCCAAACGTAAAGACGCAAAGAAGACGTGGGCAAGACGCGTTCAAGACAGTGCTTTTGACACCGCCGCAGCGATCCGCATCACCCCACCTGCGATCTTTGCCGGCGAAATCGAGGAATATCCCAGCCGGTAGTGCTGATGATCCGGACGGGCAGGGTCAAAAAACGCCCATCCCGGCTCGATCAATACCCCGTCGCGCCGCAAATCCGCTGCCAGTTGCCGGCTGTCCACCTCCGCCCGCATCCAGAAACTCGACCCCCCGAAACCTCCCTGCCCCGCGATCCGTAACCCATTGGCAACAATGGCTTCTTCCATGATCTGCCTGCGCCGTTTATAGGCTCCGCGCATCCGGTTGATCAGCGCATCATAGTGACCAAGGCTCAGGAAATAGGCCAAAGTGCGCTGAATATGGCCCGGCGGATGGCGCAAGGACATCAGCCGCAGCGCCCGCGCCTCCCGAATAAATCCAGGCGGGCCAACCAGATAGCCAAGCCGCATCCCCGGAAATACCGATTTGGAGAATGACCCGGCATAAACCACCCTCCCCCCGGAATCCAAAGACTTCAGCGCCGGCGACGCTGGTTTCAGAAACGACATCTCAAACTCATAATCATCCTCGACTACAATAAATCCTTCGTTTTCAGCAGCTTCCAGCAAGGCCAGCCGCCGCTCCACGGGCATTGTCGCGTTGGTCGGGCATTGATGCGACGCCGTGGTGAACACCACATCCACGCCCTTAGGCAACCGTTCGGGCGGCAAGCCATCCACATCCACATCCACCGGCAAAACCTCAGTCCCCGAAGCCTGCAAAATCGCCCTGAGACCCGGATAACCGGGGTTCTCCATTGCGGCCCGCCGCCCGGGGCCAAGCAGGCAAGTCGCTGTAATCCATAGCGCATTTTGCGCCCCAAGCGTCAGCAGCACCTCATCTTCCCGCGCCGCTATGCCGCGTCTTGGCAATATCTGCCGCAGCAGATGGTCGATCAGCAACGGGTCGTCGCGGTCATAATAATCGGCCGTCATCGCCGTAAAATCGCGCCGCCCCAAGGCGCGCACGGCACAAAGCCGCCAGTTCTGATGGTCAAACAGCGTGGGATCGGTTTGGCCATAGATGAACGGAAACTCGAAGCCCTGCCAATCGGCGGGCCGTTCGACATCACCCCGCCCGGAAAACCGTGCCCCCGAAAGTCGTGCAAAATCATCAGCTTCCGCCCGCGCTGCCCGCTGCGGTGCCTCAAATGGCAAGGGGGCATTGTCAGAGATGTAATAGCCCGACCGCCCCCGCGCCGTCAGGTAATCCGCTGCCACCAGTTCGGCATAGGCCAGCGTCACCGTGATCCGGCTTACCCCCAGATGCGCCGCCAACCCGCGAGATGACGGCATCTTCTGCCCGCTGCGATACCGCCCCGCCAGCACGCCTTCCGTCACCATCTGCCGGATGCGTTGCTGCAACGACCCGCGCTGCAAGGGCGGCAACATGAACGCCTCGGTCGGGATCAGCACAGCGCAACCCCTTCCAATTTATCTAAAATTCTGCACTTTTGTCGCCAAACATTCCACAGGAGGACCGGGGCAAGAACCCCCTGGCGGTTCGTGGAATATCCAATCAGTTGAACACTTTGACCAATGCCCGGTCTACCGCATCAGTCATGTGGTCGATGTTGTCGGGCGTCGCAATCAGCGCGGGCGAGAAGCACAAGGTGTTGTTCAGCCCGTTCAGGCTGCGGTTGGTCATCCCGATAATGACCCCCTGCGCCATGCAGTCGGCGACGACCGCCGCGACCTTTTTCTCATCCGCGGGTTCTTTCGTCACTCGGTCGGCCACGAGTTCCGCCCCGCAGAACAACCCCGCCCCCCGCACATCGCCGATGACCCGGTGCTTGTCCTTCAGGGCCGCCAGGTTGTCCATCAGCCGCGCCCCCATCTTCAGCGTATTGTCCAAAAGACCTTCTTCCTCGATGATCTTCATATTCTCCAGCGCCGCCGCAGGGCCAGATGTGCAGCCGCCAAAGGTCGAGATATCGCGGAAATAGCTCATCGGATCACTGGGATCGTCCTTGAACATGTCGAACACCGCCTCAGTGGTCACGGTGCAGGAAATCGCCGCATAGCCAGAGGCGACCCCTTTGGCCATCGTCACAAAGTCGGGTTTGACCCCGTAGTTCTGATAGCCGAACCACGTGCCCGTGCGGCCAACGCCACAGACAACCTCATCAATATGCAAGAGAATATTGTACTTTGTGCAAATCTCCTGTACCCGCTCCCAATAGCCTGCCGGTGGCACGATGACACCACCGCCCGCCGTCACAGGTTCCAGAACCAGGGCGCCAATGGTATCCGCACCTTCGCGCAAGATCACCTCTTCAATCGCATCCGCTGCACGCTCGCCATAGTTCGCGACATCCCATTGTTTGCGGTATTCCAGGCAGTGCGGCACTTCGACAAAGCCTGGCGTAAACGGCCCGTATTGCATCGCCCGCTGCGGCTGACCCGCGCTGGACAAGGCGGTAATGGTGGTGCCGTGATAGTCGCGGTCACGGTACAGGATCTTGTACTTTTTCCCGCCATGATGCCGGTGTGCGATCTGGCGCACCATCTTGTAGACCTTCTCGTTCGCCTCGGAACCCGAGTTGGAATAGTAAACCCGCGTCAGCCCCGGCATCTTTTCGATCAGCCGCTTGGCAAAGTTCGCGCCCGGGATCGAGCCTGCCGACCCAGCAAAGTAGTTCAGCTTGATCAACTGGTCACGCACCGCATTGGCGATAGATTCACGCCCATAGCCGACGTTCACTGTCCAGACCCCGCCCGACACGCCATCGAGATGCTCTTTGCCCTTGGCATCCCAGACCTTGATCCCCTTGCCTTCAACCATCACACGGGGGTCGATCGTCTCGAACGGCTTGTGCTGGATCAGGTGATGCCAGATATGGGCGCGGTCCGCCTCGATCACGGCGCTCATGTCATTGATCTTGTTGTCCATCTCTGATCTCCTTGAAACCGAATCGCACCGTCGGGCTCTTGGCCCGTTGCTGCAGTTTTGACCTATTATTCATCATTGGCCAAGTCTGCGTTAGGTCCAGTGCGTTTGGGCCGTTATGTCCAGCCTGCTTCAACCGCGCGGCAATTGCAAACCGGCGCAGAAAGCGGCAAAGATCGCGGGCGACAAGGGGGGATTATGGAACAGATCACTTGGATAGCTGTCGACTGGGGCACCTCCAACCTGCGGGCCTGGGCGATGGGACCGCGCGGTCCGCTGGCAGAGGCGACATCCGACGACGGCATGGGCAAACTGAGCCCCGATCAATTCGAACCTGCCCTTCTGCACCTGATTGCGCCCTGGCTCACCACGGCCAAAATGCCGGTCATCGCCTGCGGCATGGTCGGCGCCCGTCAAGGCTGGCGCGAGGCTGCCTATCGCGCCGTGCCCTGTACACCAGTTGCCGCAGATGCTGTCCTGAATGTAATGACAAACGACGCCCGCATGACAGTCAAAATCGCGCCCGGTCTGAGCCAGTCGCGCCCCGCCGACGTGATGCGTGGCGAAGAAACCCAGATCGCCGGGGCGCTGGCTCTGAACCCCGGTTTTGACGGCGTGCTGTGCCTGCCGGGAACCCATAGTAAGTGGGTGCAGGTTTCCGCCGGGGAAGTTGTAAGTTTTCAGACGTTTATGACCGGCGAGCTGTTTGCACTCCTCTCCACCCAGTCTGTCTTGCGGCACGGTATGGCCGACGGCTGGGATGAAAGTGCTTTTGACGAAGGCCTGTCCGACGCCTTGTCGCGGCCGGACCGCATTGCCTCCAAACTCTTCGCCTTGCGGGCCGAGGGCCTGCTGCATGGCCTGTCCCCGGCCCAAGCCCGCGCCAGATTGTCTGGTCTGCTGATCGGCATCGAACTTGCAGGGGCCAAGCCATATTGGCTGGGTCAGAATGTCAAACTGATCTGCAACGCCACCCTTGCCGCCAGTTATACCCGCGCTCTGGCTACCCAGGGCGTCACTGCGCAAAGTCTTGATGCCACCGCCTGCACGCTTGCGGGCCTTTCCGCCTTGCAACACGAGATCGGCCAAATCCCATGACCCGCCGCAACCTGATCGCCATCCTGCGCGGCATCACCCCGCCCGAGGCTCTGCCCGCCGCCGCCGCCCTGATCGCTTCGGGCATCACACGTATCGAAGTGCCGCTGAACTCGCCCGAGCCTTACGCCTCGATCGCAGCAATGGCGCAAGCCTTTGGTGGCCAATCCGAAATTGGCGCGGGCACCGTGCTGACCATCGCCCAGGTCCACCTGGTTCGCGATGCAGGTGGCACCCTCATCGTGTCACCGAACTGCGACCCAGAGGTGATTGCCGCCACCAAGGCCGCAAATATGGCATCCTGGCCCGGTGTGATGACCCCTACTGAATGCTTTGCCGCGCTGAAGGCTGGTGCCGACGGGCTGAAAATTTTTCCGGCCAGCCTGATCGGTCCTGACGGGTTGAAGGCGATCCGCGCCGTCCTGCCAAGAGGCACCCAAGTCTACGCGGTCGGCGGCGCAGGTGCGTCGAACTTCGCCCAGTGGTTCAACGCCGGGGCCGATGGTTTCGGCATCGGCACCGCACTTTACACCCCCGGACTGTCCACTGCCGACATCACCCACCGCGCCACGGAAATCGTCGCGGCCTATGACGGAGCTGCAAAATGATCCACGACACCCGCGCTTGTGAACTGGGCGAAGGCCCACTTTGGCACCCAATGCGCCGTCAGCTTTTCTGGTTCGACATTGTGAACCAACAGCTCATGTCGCAGGACAGCGACGGACCGAAAGTCTGGAAATTTCCCGAAATGGTCTCCGCCGCGGCATGGGTCAGCGCGGATGTTCTGCTGATCGCCGGCGAGCGTGACCTGTTCCTGTTTGATCTGGAAACCGAGGAAATCGAAACACTGACCGAACTGGAAGCCGACAAGCCCGGTAACCGCTCTAACGATGGCCGCGCCGACCGGCAGGGTGGGTTCTGGATCGGCACGATGGGGAAAGACCCGGCGATCCGCAAGGGAAAGGGCGCTATTTATAGGTATTACAAGGGTGAACTGCGCCTGCTTTACCCCAACATCTCGATCCCCAACGCAATCTGCTTCACCCTCGATGGCAAGTTTGCCCATTACACGGACACGATGGATGGCCGGGTGATGAAGGTGGCGCTTGACGCTCAGGGCTGGCCCGCGGCCGAGCCAGACGTTTTTCTTGACCTTCGCGCCGAGGGGTTGGACCCTGACGGTGCCGCGATCGACGCCGAAGGTGTTATGTGGCTGGCGCAATGGGGGGCCTCCCGCATCGCCGCCTATGCAACAGATGGCACGTTCCTCAAAGCAGTGCCGTTTGATGCGCCGCAAACCTCCTGCCCGGCGTTTGGCGGGCCGGACCTGACCACGCTGTACTGCACCACGGCGCTGGAAAGCATGGACGCCGCCGCCCGCGCCGCCAGCCCCAATTCTGGCAAAACGTTCGCCGCCCTTGGTATTTCCAAAGGCCTGCCTGAACCGCAGTTCCTGTTGTGACCCTTGCCGCACAAATCGACCGGGCTGCAGCTGAACTGGCGCAAGCTGCCGCCGGCACCGATCCTGCCGCACTTTCCGCACTGGTCGAAGAACTGACTTGCGCCAAGCGCGTGGTCACCTATGGCTGTGGGCGCGAAGGCCTGATGATGCGGGCGCTGACCATGCGGCTCTATCACCTTGGCCTAGACGTGCAGGTCGTGGGCGATATGTCCTGCCCACCGCTTGGCCCCGGCGATCTGCTGCTTGTCTCGTCTGGCCCCGGCCAATTGTCCACCGTCGCAGCGTTGATCCAGCAGGCCAAAGCCGCCAAGGCCCGCACCGCCTGCGTTACCGCGCAACCCGCTGGCCCCGATCCCATCGCCTGTGACCGGGTGCTGGTGATCCCGGCGCAGACGATGGCAGATGATCAGGGCGCCCCGCAAAGCGTCTTGCCGATGGGGTCGGTGTTCGAAGGCGCCCAGTTTCTGATATTCGAGCTTCTGATCCTGCAGCTGCGCGACCGTCTTGGAAAAACTTCGGCGACAATGCGAGCGTGCCACACCAATCTTGAGTAGCGCCCAAACCCGGCGCATTCAACGTTTTGGACAATTTTTGCACCGTTTCGGGTGATCTCTACGCAACGTCGTGCCATAACAGTCTTGCCGAATCCATTCCGGGCAGGCCAGAACGGTTGAAACAACGGCGGGGACACATGCCGGATCAGGGAATGACGACCAACGCGCAGACGGCTGAACAGCCCATCGCGATCCGTGTCAGCGGTTTGCTCAAAAGTTTTGGCTCGCATGAAGTGCTGAAAGGCGTTTCGCTGTGTGCCCGCGAAGGCGATGTCGTGGCAATCATCGGCGGCTCGGGTTCGGGTAAGTCGACCATGCTGCGCTGCGTCAACTTTCTGGAAACCCCTTCGGGCGGTGACATTGAAATCGGTGGTGAAAAGGTCGAGATGCATGCCGATGGCAGCCCGTCCAACCGCCGCCAGATCGAACGGCTGCGCCAAAGTCTTGGCATGGTGTTTCAGAACTTCAATCTCTGGACCCACAAGACGGTCTTGGAAAATCTGATCGAAGTGCCGGTCCATGTTCTGAAATGCCCAAAAGACGAGGCCATCGATCGCGCCCGCAAACTGCTGAAGCGCGTCGGTCTTGCTGAAAAAGAGGGCGCCTATCCTGCCTTCATGTCCGGCGGCCAACAGCAACGCGCCGCCATCGCCCGCGCGCTTTGCATGAACCCCAAAGCCATGCTGTTTGACGAGCCGACCTCTGCGCTTGACCCCGAACTGGTGGGCGAGGTGTTGCAGGTTATCAAGGGGCTGGCCGACGAAGGTCGCACCATGATCCTCGTTACGCATGAGATGAAGTTCGCCCGTGAAGTTGCCAGCCACGTCATCTACCTGCACAACGGTGTCATCGAAGAAGAAGGCCCGCCAGAGGCTTTATTTGGTGCGCCGAAATCCGAACGCCTGAAACAATTCCTGAAAACCGTGGGATGAACCTGCGGAACATCTGCCCAACCTGGAGAAGGCAATGAAGAATCTGGTACTTGCCGCTGTGGCCGCCCTTGCCTTTGGTAGCGCTGCCCTGGCCGATCCGTTGAAAATCGGCGTGGCATCCGAACCCTATCCGCCCTTTACCTCGCCGGATGCGTCGGGCAATTGGGTTGGCTGGGAAGTCGACTTCATGACCGCAATCTGCAAACAGGCCGCCCTTGACTGCGTGATTACCCCGACAGCCTGGGATGGCATCATCCCGGCCCTGACCTCGGGTCAGATCGATGTGATCATGTCCTCGATGACGATCACTGACGAGCGCAAGAAGACCATCGACTTCTCGGACAAATACTACAAAACTCCGGCCAATGTTGTCGCCACCAAAGGATCGGGTATCAAGCCGACCCCTGAAGGCTTGGCTGGAAAAATCGTTGGCGTCCAAGTCTCGACGATCCACGAGACCTATGTGCAAAAATACTTTGCCCCTACCGCGGCAGAGGTTAAGACCTACCAGACGCAGGACGAGGCCAATCAGGACTTGGCCGCTGGCCGCATCGACGCAATCATGGCCGATTCTATCGCCTTGGATGCGTTCCTTGCCTCTGACGCGGGAAAAGCCTGTTGTGAAAGCGAAGGGGCCGTCACCGATGACCCGGTCGTTCTCGGCGCAGGTGTTGGATTTGGCTTGCGCAAGGGCGATCCGCTGCTGCCCAAGCTGAATGAGGCGATCAAGGCGATCCGTGCTGACGGCACCTATGACGCCATAACTGCGAAATACTTCGCCTCCACGATCTACAGCGAATGATGATGTCAATCGGGGCCGTTGCGGCGGCCTCCACGCTGGATCTTCTGGCCTATTCGCCCCCCGGTTGGGGGGCGACACTGTTGAAAGGGTTGCTCAATTCAATTGTCATCGCCCTTGGGGCCTATGGTCTGGGACTTTTGATCGGCATCGGCGGCGCGTTTGGCAAACTTTACGGTGGGCCAGTCCTGAAAGACCTGCTGGCCGTCTATACCACCATTGTTCGCGCCGTGCCGGAACTGGTGCTGATCCTGATCCTGTTTTACGCCTTCACCGGTGTGCTGAATGAGGCGTTGCTGGCCTGGGGCTTTGACCGTGTGCAAATCTCGCCAATCGTGACAGGTATCGCCGTCCTTGGCATCGTGCAGGGCGCCTATCAGACCGAAGTGTTGCGCGGTGGCATCCTGGCCGTGCCCTCCGGACAGATCGAGGCCGCCCGTGCCATGGGCATGTCGCGCGGATTGCTGGCTCGGCGGATCACCTTGCCGCTGATGGCTTCGAATGCGTTGCCCGGCATGGCCAATCTGTGGTTGAACGCCACCAAAGACACTGCCCTGCTGGCGGTCATCGGATTCTCGGAATTGACGCAGGCCACCAAACAGGCCGCATCCACAACCAAGGCTTTCTTCACCTTTTTCGCGGCGGCGATGGTGCTGTATCTGTGCATTTCGCTGCTCTCGACCTTTCTGATCGGCCGGATCGAGAAATGGGCGCGGCGTGGCCAACGGGATATGAGGGGCTGATGCGCGATTTCCTGAAACCCCACCGCATCATACTGCTGGCCATAGCTCTGGCGCTGGTTGCCTTTTGCGTGCTGAAACTGCGCTGGGACTGGCTAGCCGAACCAAAATACCAGATCGCCTTGCTGCAGGGCATCTGGCGCTCGATCTGGATCATGGTCGTCACGATGGTGATCGGCATGCTGCTGGCGATTCCGATCGGGCTCGCTCAGGCGGCCGGCCCATGGTATCTGGCCACCCCCGCCCGCGTATTCTGCACCGTGATCCGCGGCACCCCGCTACTGATGCAGCTTTGGCTGCTGTACTACGGCCTCGGCTCGCTGTTCCCCACCATCCCCGGTATCCGGGACAGTGTCCTGTGGCCAATTCTGCGTCAGGCCTGGCCCTATGCCGTCGTTGCTTTGTCGCTGTCGGTAGCGGGCTACGAAGGCGAGGTGATGCGCGGCGCGTTCAAAGGTGTGCCGCATGGCCAGCTTGAGGCAGCCAAGTCGATGGGCATGCCGCGCCTGACCATTTTACGCCGGATTTGGCTGCCGCAAGCCATTCACCGTGTCCTGCCAACGATAGGCGGCGAGACGGTCTTGCAACTGAAATCCACGCCGTTGGTGTCCACCATCACCATCATGGACACCTATGCCGTGGCAGGTCGCATTCGCCAGGATACGTTCATTGTCTATGAACCGCTTATCTTGCTGGCCGTGATCTACATGGTGATCACCGGCATTATTGTACTGGCCTTCCGCTGGTTCGAACGCCGCCTGCCCACCCGCACCGCCTGAACACTGATGCGGCGCCGGCTCTCGCAGGGTCGGCTTTGGCTGGCACGGCGCAAAAGCCGCCCGCCGTTTCGCCTGCCCATTTTGCTCTGCCCATCCGACAGCAAACGGGCGGCACCGTGGTGCCGCCCGCTATCACAGCCGGAGCCCGGAGTCAGGCGATCCCAGCTTCTTCCGCCCGGCGACCTTCTGCTTCATGCATCGCGGCAATCGCGGCACGGCGGCGGCGGAACACCTCATAGATCAGGGCCGCCCCCAAAGTCACCGAGATCAGCAGCAGCGCCAGCACGTTAATCGTCGGCGGAAAGCCAGTCCTGACCTTGGAGAAGACATAGACCGTCAGCGTGTCGGCATTGCCCCGGGTGAACAGCGTAATGTTGAAATTCTCGATCGACTGGAAAAACGCAATCGCCCCGCCCGCCGCCATTGCCGGATACAAATGCGGCAACAGCACTCGCCGCATCACCTGCGCATGACTGGCACCCAGGTCCAGCGCCGCCTCCTCCAGCCCCATGTCAAAACTTTGCAGCCGCGCCAGCACCAGCAGCATCACGAAGGCCGCGATGTAACTGACCTGCCCCAGCACCGACAAATGCAGCCCTGCGCCCACATGAAACGCGCTCCAGAACAGCAGCGTGGACACACCGATCACAATGCCCGGGATCAGGACAGGAGCCACCATCAGCGCATAAAGGATCGCCCGCATCCGCCCCGAGATCGAGTTGATCAGGATTGCCGCCGCTGTGCCGATCGGCACCGACAGCGCCACCACGGCCAAGGCCACGCCAATCGTGTTGCGGAAGGCAATCCAGATGCGGTCGTCATTCCAAAGGTCGATAAACCAGCGGTCGGTCCAGCCTTTCCATGGCACGATTGAGGGCACCTTGTTGTCGTTGAACGACGCCCCACCCATGATGATCAACGGGATCAGCAGATAGGCCAGAAACAGCCCCATATACAGGTGAAACAGATAGTCGCGCTTCTTGTTCATATCCGCCCCCTATTTCGCAATATCGCTCAGCTTGACGCCGAACACCCGCATCATGCCAAACACGAATACGATGCACAGAGTTAGCAGGATAAAGGCGTAGGCCGCACCACTGTTCCAATCCAGCGCCTCCAGCATCCAGCTCTGGATCGTCTGGGTGAACCACTGAACGCTCGTCCCGCCCAGAATGGTCGGCACCAGAATCGACCCCGCGCACAGCATGAACACCGTCACCGCGCCCGAGGCTATGCCCGGCTTGGAATGCGGCAGGATCACCCGCCAGTGAGTCCGCCACCATGGGCTGCCCAGATTCTCTGCCGCCTCGATCTGGTTGCTGTCCAGCGACTGCATCGCATTGTACAGCGGGAACACCATGAACAGCACATAGGTATAGACCAGTCCGACAATCACCGAATTATAGCCCAACCAGCGCACCGGTGTATCGACGATGTGCAACCCAAGCAGCAACGCATTTAACGGCCCGTTGAAGGTGAAAATGATCCACCACGCAAACGCCCGCAGGATTTCCGACACCCACAGCGGCACGAACAGCAGCAAGAACAGCGTCGGCAGCGATTTCGGGCTGACAATCTTGGCCAGATAATAGGCGACCGGATATGCCAGAATGAAGGTGATGACCGTCACCAGCGCCGAATAAAAAATCGTGCTCAGAAAGATCAGGATGCGCAGCGGTATGGTGAAATGCATGCCCAGCAGCGATGTGTCGAACGGGGTGCCGAAGATGGTGAGGTAGTTGCGAAACGAATAGAAGTCTTTCTGCCCGCCAATCTCAACCGCCGGCAGATAGGGCCGAAAAGAGCTTTCCAGCATCGTAAAGTTGGGCAGCAGGACCAGAACCAGCAACCAGAACGCGGTCAGCGCAATGAAGGTGCCGGTCAAAACCGCCCCATAGCGGCGCAGCAGACGTTCCATGTCGCTATGCCCCCGCTTTGATGCCGTCAGGCAGAATGGCCGACCGCGCTGCGTCGAACGTCATGCTCCGCTTGGACCCCACAGCCGGGACCGTCGCCGACCCGTCGTTGCGCAACTCGGCAATCAGTTGTGTGCCATTCTCCGTGATGCCCTGCACTGTGATGAAACTGCCCTCGAACGACACATCACCCACCGTGACCGGAACCGAGTTTTCGGTGCCCGCGGTTTCCGACAGCGTCATATGCTCGGGACGGATGTACAGCTTGACAGCCTGCCCAGCCGCCGCCTCACCCAGCCGCGCCCGGAACGTCCCGAACGGCGTGACAAAACTTGCCATGCCACCGCCCGGATTTTGAACGCTGCCGGTCAGGATATTGTTTTCGCCAACAAAACTGGCCACGAAGCCATTGGCCGGCGTATTGTAAATCTCGCGCGGGGTGGCGACCTGCTGCAACTTGCCTTGCGACATGACGCCGACCCGGTCCGACATCGCCAAAGCTTCACCCTGATCATGGGTGATGTAAATGAACGTGACCCCAGTCCGTTTCTGGATCGTCCGCAGTTCTGCCCGCATATGTTGGCGCAGCTTCAGATCCAGCGCAGAGAGCGGCTCGTCCAGCAGCATGACCGACGGCTCCACTGCCAGCGCCCGTGCAATCGCCACCCGCTGTTTCTGGCCGCCCGACAACTGGCTGACCATCTTGTCGGCAGCGCCGTGAAGATCGACCAACTCCAGCAACTCTTCCGCCCGTTTGCGACGCTTGGCGCGGTCGACGCCGCGCACTTCCAACCCGAAGGCGATGTTCTCCCAGATCGGCATCAATGGAAACAGCGCAAGGTTCTGGAAGATCAGCGCAGTCGGCCGCTGGTTGGGCCGCTGGCCCTTCATATCCTTGCCACCAATCCGGATCACACCGGTCGTGGGTTCTGTAAATCCCGAAATCATCCGCAAAATCGTGGTCTTGCCACAACCCGATGGCCCTAGAAACGAAAAGAACTCTCCCGGCTGGATATCGACGTTGACATGGTCAACCGCCCGAAAGTTTCCAAAATCACAACAGACGTCGTCCAGATCTATCCCGGCGCTCATCCTACATTCCTTCCCCGACGCGGTTATGTTTTTTGCCAGCCTAGCAGGCCAGTTCGTATTCGCAACGATTAGTGCCGGCAGACAACCGCCGGTGGCGTCACACAAAAGAAATTCGCCGGGCCTTGCGGACCCGGCGAACGTTTCAGGCGGTCTGGTTCAGGACGCCTTGTACTTGTCGGCATATTCCGCGCGCTTGGCGAGGAACTCTGCCGACTGGTCCGGCCACCACCACAGTTTCGCCAGCTTGGCATCGTCGAAGGCCGCGTTGTAATAGGCCGACACGTCCGGGTTCATCTTATCGGTAGCACCTTTGCCCACCGGGTTGGCCGAGAATGCGGTCGCCCACATTGCAGCGCCGTCTGGGGTCGAGACCCACTTGGCCAACTCATGCGCCTGATCGGTGTTGACCGAGTTGGCCATCCGAACAAAACCCTGATGCCAGGCAAATGCGCCCTCGCTCGGGGCCATATACCCATAACCGTCGTTGCGCAGGTTGTAGCCGGTCGAATCCCAGCACAGCCCGACAGTCGCACCATTGGCGGTGAACCCGGCGTTGGCTTCGTTTTCGCCCGACCAGAATTGCACCACATTGCCCTTGGCCTTGACGGCCTCGGCCAAGGCGATGTCCCACACTTGCGCCATAGCGCCCATGTCGGAATAACCATCCAGCCACGGACGCGGCAGCTTGCCGGTTGCGTCCAGCCAGCGGCCCATGGCAGCCAGCGCAGAATGGGCGCGCAGCACAACCTGGTTGGCCGGGTCAAACAAAGCCCCCAGCGACGGCGGCTCGCCCAGCTTGGCGGCGTCCTTCTTGTAGACCAGCGCCTCGGTGCCCCAGTTCGACGGCACGTACATCAGCTTGCCATCCTTGTGCGACCGCTCGCCCGCAGCGCCATCCGCCAGACCCGGCAAATAGTTGTCCATCGCCAGTTTTGCCGGATCCCATTCGCCGATGAACCCGTTGGAGTGCCACGCCCCGACCCGCTCGATTGTCGGCTCGGTCATGTCGATGCCGCCAGCCTGCAAAGCCACCTTGGCTTGCGCATACATCGTGTCCTGATCAGGTTGCTCGATGAAGTTCACCTTGATGCCGGTTGCGGCGGTGAAAGCCGGGAAAACCTTGGCCGACAAGTCGGCGTAACCGGCCCAACCCATGAAGTTCAACTCGCCCGACGAGGCCAGCGCTTTGGAGGAAATCAGCGCCGGAGCCGCCAGGGCACCCACACCGGCGGCCGTGGTCTTCAGAAAGCCGCGGCGGCTTACGTTCGTATGTTTCGTCACGTCATAGTCTCCCTTTGTTGGTCCGTTCGCACGGATATAGTCCGGGGCGCGTCTCTGCGGCTCCGTTCTCGAAGTTCGCAATAAGGATGTCGCGTGACAGTATTGCGACGCCCCCGGCGCGACCATGGCCCAAGTCTACGCCGGGTCCGGGTAGCGGTGTCAACTGGACTGTTACAATTGATGCGGACGCCTTGTCATAATCGCGTGAAATGCGGTGCCCTCTGGTTGAGTGCTGCCGTTTCCGCACGCCTTCCGCCCCGTACGCCAGCGGTTTGGCGTGGCGAACACCCGGTTTGCCGCGCCAAAGGTCGCAAAACCGGGCCTGCCGCCGCCCCGAGTCGCCCGCCGTCCGCCTGGAATGAAAACCTCCAAAACCCCGTTATCGCGCAGAAAATTCGCCGCCCGCTGGGGCCTGCGCCCCGCGCTTGCCATCGCCACCCCAACCGCTACTCTCCCCCAAAAAGCGGAGCGTAGCCATGATCAGCCTTCCCCCGGACGGAACCTATGTCGCCCGCGTCTGGCGCAAGGGCGTGGGCCCCGCCCTTGCCCTGTTGCGCGGCGATATGCTGCACGACATCACCAGCCGGGCGACCCCGACAATGCGTGATCTTCTCGAACGTGACGACCTGCCCGCCTATCTCGCGGACCAGCCCGCAAACCCGATCGGCTCCCTTGCCGACATCGCCCGGGCCGCCATCGAGCCTGATGCCGAAACCACCCGCCTGCTCTCGCCCGCCGACCTGCATGCCATCAAGGCCTGCGGTGTCACCTTCGCGCGCTCGATGATAGAACGGGTGATCGAAGAACGTGCCGCCGGTGACGCGTCCCGTGCAGAGGCGATCCGCCAGCGCGTCACCACCGCCATCGGTGACAGCTTGCGCAATCTCAAACCCGGTTCCCCCGAAGCGACCGAAGTCAAACGTCTGCTGCAAGCCGAAAATCTATGGTCACAATACCTGGAAGTCGGCATCGGTCCTGACGCAGAGGTTTTCACCAAGGCGCCGCCCATGGCCTCGGTCGGCTATGGTGCCAGCGTTGGCCTGCATCCCGTCTCCAAATGGAACAACCCCGAACCCGAGGTCGTCCTCGCCGTCAACTCCAAAGGCCAGATCAAAGGCGCTACTCTTGGCAATGACGTCAACCTGCGCGATGTCGAGGGCCGTTCAGCCCTGTTGCTCGGCAAAGCCAAGGATAACAACGCAGCGGCCAGCATCGGGCCCGTCATCCGCCTGTTGGGCGAAGGCTTCGGTCTCGAACATATTCGTGCACTGGACCTGACCCTGACGGTCGAAGGCCACGATGGCTTCACTTTGACCGGCCGTTCGTCGATGTCCGAAATCTCGCGCGACCCTGTCGACCTCGTGTCGCAAACCATCGGTCGCCACCACCAATACCCCGACGGTTTCATGCTGTACTGCGGCACGATGTTCGCACCTGTCCAAGATCGTGACGGCCCCGGCCAGGGCTTCACTCACCATATCGGCGACCGCGTCACGATATCTGCGCCTGAACTCGGCCACCTCACCAACACCGTCCGCCTCGCCACCGATGCCCCCGAATGGACCTTTGGCACATCAGCATTGATGCGCAACCTTGCGGGCCGCGCCCTGCTCTAGGGAACTCGATTTTTCTGCGAAAAACCCAGCACAGGATTCTTCTGCGAAGAATCAAACCTTCACCATCACATTGAGTTTTCATAAAAAATCGCACCTTTCAGATTTTTCGCAGAAAAATCGAAATCACCCTTACCACCCGAAAAACCCGCCCAGCCCCGCCACCAGCCTTTCCAAATCCGCCCTGTCATTATAGCCCTGCACCGACACCCGCACGATGCACCGCCCGCGCCAGCGGTAACATGGCACCTCCACCCCCAACCCTTCAAGATAGCCTTTCAGCGCCACGACATCACGGTCCGGCACCGGCATCGCCACCATCTGCGGCGCACAAAACGCGGTGCTGCTCAACGCCGGCAATCCGCTCGACCCGCGGACCTGCGCGGCCACCGCCTGCGCCAACGCCGCGCAGTCCAGTGCGACCCGCGCCCAGCCCTGTTCCCGCCGAAAGCGCAGCGCCTCCGGCACGCTGAGCCACGCGGACGGGTCGCGCGTGCCCTGCATCTCCAGCCGGTCGACAAAGGGGGAATTGCCAAACGGCCCCGGCTCCTCGGCCGTTTCAGTCCAGCCATGCGAAATCAGCAAAGGCACCACACCTGCCTGCATCTCGCGCCGCACATGCAAAAACCCGGCCCCCTTCGGCGCCATCCACCATTTGTGACAGTTCCCGGCATAAAAGTCCGCGCCCAACGCATCCAGCGCCAACGGGATCAAACCCGGTCCGTGTGCGCCGTCAATCACAGTAATGATGCCCCGCGCACGCGCCTCCGTCACGACCTGAGCCAGCGGAAACACCAGCGCTGTGGCCGAGGTCACATGGCTCAAGAACAACACCCGGGTCCGCGGCGTCATCCCGCTGATAATCGCTGCCGCGAACGCGTCAGCACTGACCATCGGCAGCGGCACTTCGACCGTCACCACCCGCGCCCCGGCCCTGCGACACACATGCGCCCAGGTTTTCTCCAGCGCCCCATATTCGTGGTCGCTGGTCAGCACCTCGTCCCCCGGCCGCAACGGCAATGACTGCGCCGCAATGTTCAGCCCCTCGGTCGCATTGCTTACCCCAACCAGATCTTCGGCCTGCGCCCCAACCTCTGCCGCGACAGCCTGCCGCACCGCCCTCAGCCGTTCGGTATGGCCACGCGATGGCTCCAGAAATGCCACGGGCTGCCGCTCCAGCGCCCGCTGCCAGCCCTGATACGCCTCGAACACCACCCGCGGACAGGCGCCATACGACCCGTGGTTCAGAAACGCCCAACCCGGGTCCAGTTGAAACAAACCCGCCAAATTGCCACCCATCCCCGCCTCCTGCCCCATACTGCCAAACCATGCCTGCACCTCCAGACAAACGCCAGCCGCCGCAAATCATCGTAAACGATTTCCTAACGAAAATTATTAGAGCGTGTCGTCATTCGTCTGATTCAGGATTCCCAGGTTGAGAGGTTTGTGATTCTCTGACCCTGCCAGCTATTGGGGGTCGTGATGGGCAAACCACATCCTATCGAGTTACGCAGTCGTGTGATCGCCTTTGTTGAG
>JANYFE010000005.1 GCA_025362795.1 Rhodobacterales bacterium
CCGCCGCTGATGCAGGACCCTCAGGCGAGGAAGGCAAGACGGAAGCAAGGCGTTCGGGCATAACCATTGGATCGTTCTCCTGCGCCCTCGAGTGTAAACTTCAGACAGTCGAATGTCTCACTCTTGTTGGCACGGAGGGCCGGTCAGATCCAATGCGACGGTGTTGCCGTCGGCATCCTTGATGTTTGACGCCCATACCCCGCCGTACAGGCCGTTCTTGCTGATCTCGAAAAACGGCTGGAGGGCGGGTTTGCCACCGGAGTCAGAGGCACCGTCAGACAGGGAGTTCGATGTGGCCGTAACCCCGCCGCTGAAGGTCAAATCCCCAGCCGCCGCAAGCGATGGCAGGGTCATCGCAGCAGTGAGGAGAGTGAACGCGGGGTTGAACGTCATGGTGTCCTCTGGGTCAGACCGCCGATCGCGGCAGGTGAACCATGTGGCAGCAAAGCTTGCGTCAACCTTTCCGCAAGATCAATAAATTGTAAGCTGGATCAACGGCCTGGATGGAGGGTGTCGCCAAAGCGGACCGCGCCGGGCGGGGTTTGAAACCCGTCCGGCGCGGAGGCAGAGGTATTGGGTACTGAGAGGGGGCAGCGTTACGCCTCTGCCGCCTCTTCTCCGTCGTGAGTGAAGGACATGTAGGCCACGATCAGGACGATGGCGGCAAGGAAAACGGCGCTGGTGATGATGGTGCCAAGGCCGAAGCCGCCATATTCGTGCGGTTGTGACAACAGGTCGCCGTAGGAGGCTCCCAAGGGTCTGGTCAGGATATAGACCAGCCAGAAGCCAAGGATTGCATCCAGCCCAAGGTAGAAATAGCCGATAGACAGAGAGGCGATGATCAGGCCGAACAGGACGCCGGTGCTGAGGTAGCCCAGTCCGAACTTTTCAGCCACGAGATCCCCTGCCGCCGTACCCAGTGCGAAGGTGAACAGGATCGCCAGCCAGTACCACGCCTCGCGCCGTGTGGTGCGGATGGAATGGATCGACAGAGTGCCCTCGGTCCCGTACCACAGCAAGAATGTCATCGCCAAGGCCACAGTAAAGCCCACAGCGGTCACAATCAGCGGCACGTGAAAGTTATCGACCAGATTGTCGGTGATCAATGTCCCGACGATAGAGATCAGGACGACTGACAGCCAGTAGCTCCACGGAACATAGCGCTTTTGGCGGAATTGCAGGACCAGAGCGAAGATCAGCACCGCCGTCATGATGAGGGAGGTATTGGTCAGGCCGATGCCAAGGTTGACGTTCAGGTAATCGGCGGCGGTTTCGCCCATTGTCACCGCCATCAGCTTGATCAGCCAGAAGTCGACGGTGACCTTCGGCACACGGTTAAGGGCGGAGGGTTCGTCCGTCGCCTGGGGGAAGGGTATGGATGTCATCGGGGTGATCCTAAATGCCGGTTGGGTTGTTCAGCGCGGCCAGCAACGCCGCCAAGGCCGGGGTCACGGTGGCTGCATCGGGCGACTTGGCACGCACAGCATCGAGAGCCGCGTCAGAGGCGTCATCAATCTTGCCCCATGCGCCCTTGTTCAACGGGCGCATCTTGTCGGCGGCATCATCCCACGCGGTTTCCCAGTCGGTGATACGCGTAGCGGCCTTGGCAAAGTCACCGGTGGCAGCGCTCTTTTGGACATCGGTCACGATGACGATCATCGGCGACAGATCACCCAGGGACGCAGCGGCCTGAGCCGCGCTGACAAAGGAAAGTTGTACGGTGGTGACGGCACCGACGGGGACCAGCACAAGAGCGGTGGCGAGCAGGATTTTTTTCATTTTTAACTCCATTGCACCTGGGGCTTTTGCGGCACGCCAAGCGGGTGATTTCAGAATGTGGCACCGCCCCGGTATCTGAGCCTGTATCGGGAGGGACGGTTTCGAAGCGGAAGGTCGGGGGTTACTGGGCCGTGGGATTGGTCAGCGCGGCCAACAGGGTTGCCACTGCGGGGTTCACGGTATCGGCGGTGGGTGCGCCGTTGCGCAGGGCTTTCAGCGCGTGATCAGAGGCCTGGTCGATGTTGTCCCAGGCATCAGGGTTCAAAGGGCGCATGCCGGCCGCAGACGCGTCCCATGCCGTTTCCCAATCCGTGACGCGGGTGGATGCGGCGGCAAAATCGCCCGTTGCGGCAATCTTTTGCACGTCGCTGACAATGGTGATCATCGGCGACAGATCGCCCAGCGAGGCGGTGGCCTGCGCTGCGCCCACAAAGGCGACTTCAAACGCCGTGAACCCAGCCACAGGGACAAGGATCAGGGCGGTGGCGAGCAGGATTTGTTTCATGGCATACTCCGGTTTGGTCGGGCTTTGATCGCCCTTGGCATCCCGGTTGTTAAAAGCATGGCCATACCGTCATCTGTCAGCGGCCTTACAAAAATGTATGCTGGCGGTGAAGTTGCGGGCGGTAGACTGTGTCATTGGGGGAATGTCGCCGAAAGGATAACCCATGCGCCTGCTGATTATTGAAGATGACGCGTCTGTCTCGGCCTATATCGCGAAGGGTTTGTCCGAAGCCGGGCATGTCTGTGATGTGCTGGCAGATGGCAGCGACGGACTTTTTCAAGCTACGCGGGAAAGCTATGATCTGCTTGTGGTGGACCGGATGCTGCCGGGCCTGGACGGGCTGTCTTTGGTGCGCGCCTTGCGCGCGGCGGGTGTGAAGGTGCCTGTGCTGTTTCTGACCGCGCTTGGCGGCATTGATGACCGGGTCGAGGGGTTGGAGGCGGGCGCCGACGACTATATGACCAAGCCCTTTGCCTTTGCGGAGCTGATGGCGCGGGTCAACGCCCTGGCGCGCAGACCACCGGTGCAAGATGTGCAAACGGTGCTGCGGGTGGCCGATCTGGAACTGGACATGATGCGCAGGCAGGCGCGGCGCGGCAGTCAGGTGATTGATCTTCTGCCCAAGGAATTCACCTTGCTGGAGGTGTTGATGCGCAATGCGGGCCGTGTTGTGACCCGCACCATGTTGCTGGAGCGGGTGTGGGATTTCCATTTTGATCCCAAGACATCGGTCGTGGAAACCCACATCTCGCGCCTGCGCGCCAAAATCGACAAACCCTTCGAGGTGGCGTTGCTGCACACTGTCAAGAACGCCGGATACATGCTGCATGCGCCCCGCTGACCTGATGCGCCGCACGGCATTCCGGACGGCGCTGGGAGTGACGGTGTTCGTGCTGACAGCGCTCGTCCTGGCCAGCACCATCGGCTATACCTTGCTGCGCAGCCAACTGGTCGCACGGCAAGATGCCCGCGTGACAGAGCTATTCATTGCATTGCTGGAAACCGCGCGGTCCGCCGACCAGACCGATCTGATCGAGGCGGTTACGACCCGCATCTCTGCCAGCGCCGACCGGTCCACCGTCTACCTTTTGCGCGGCCCTGACGGTCGGGTTCTGGCGGCCAATGTGCCGGACAGGTGGTTCCAACCGGGCTGGTCCTCTGTCGAGGCGGCAACGCTGAACATTCCGACCGACTATCCCTACCGCATCTTCGCGGGCACTGCCGGCAAATATTCCATCGTTGTGGGGCTGACCAACGCCGATCTGGACGACCTTGCCGAAATCAGCCAAAGCGCGTTCGGCTGGTCGGCGCTTGGCGTGCTGATTGCGGCCAGTTTGGTCGGCGCATTCATTGCCACCCGCATTCAGGCCCGCATCAACGAGGTGGAAGCGGTTTTGCACCGCGTGGCTTTGGGCGATTTGACCGCACGGCTGACGGTGTCACGGGGTGGCAGCGATCTGGATCAGATATCGCTGGCCATCAACCACGCGCTGGCCCGGCTTGGCAGTCTTGTCGAGGCGATGCGGCAGGTCAGTGCCGACATCGCGCATGATCTGCGGTCCCCCCTGAACCGCCTGCGCATCAGGATCGAGGCGGCATCAGAGGCCGCGGGCCAGCCGGCAGATCTGACCGCCGCCCTGGCCGAGATTGACGCGCTTGGCCAGACCTTTGCCGCGCTTCTGCGAATTGCCCAGATTGAAGCGGGCACCCCGCGCGAAAAATTCGCGCCTGTCAACCTTTCCGCCGTAATGCAGGCCGTGGCAGAGGTCTATGCCGATGTGGCAGAGGATGCCGGCATGACCTTGACCTGCAAGACATCGGGGCCTGCCTTTATCCAAGGCGACACAAGCCTGCTGACGCAGGCCTTTGCCAACCTGATCGAAAACGCTATCCGCCATTGCCCGCCCGGCACGATCCTTACCTGTGGCGTTGAAACCGAAGGCGATCATGTGACGGCGGTCGTCAGCGACACTGGCCCGGGCATCCCGGAGGCCGAGCGCGAAAATGTCCTACGCCGCCTGTACCGGTTGGAAAAAAGCCGCACCACGCAGGGTTCAGGCCTTGGGCTGGCGCTCGTGAAAGCCGTGGCAGAGGCGCATGACGCAACGCTGTCACTGAACGACGCCCAGCCGGGGCTTCGGGTCAGCCTGCGCTTTGCGTTGACAGTGCATGCGGGGTGATCCCTGCCGCCAATTGGCGCAGGTCACAATGTCTTTCCGCCGTTTTTCGGCACTTTGGCGCTGGTTTTGCCCGGCAGGATCGGCGGCAATCCACCTGCGCGGCCAAAGGTTTGCCACTGTAAAGCCGCTGACAACTGCCTGTAAGGCCGTAACCCCATCTCTGCTGTCACAGGCCGCATCCCGCGGCTGTGACTGAACGGAGAAGAAACATGAACCATTCATTGCTGACCGCGACCTCGTTTCTGGCGATTGCGCTGATCACGGGAACGGCCGCATTCGCGGAAAGCCAGATCGAGCAGGATCCCAAGGCCGAGGCGCAGACATTCCTGGCCTCGCCTACCAGCCTGGCGCAGGCCACGGCGACCGCGGAGGCGGCGGCAGGCGGAAAGCTGTCCGCCATCGAATATCAGACGGGCGAGAATGGTATGCCCGATCTGATTATGGCCGTCGTAACCTTGCCGGATGGCACAGAGAAATCCGTTGCCATCAACCCGGTGGATGGCAAGGTGATGACCGTGACCCTGGCGTCAAATGACATGACCGATGGTGAGAATGGCGCTGACGGCGGTTCTGAAAATGGTGCGGGCACCGGGGCTGACGGCGAGAACACCAGCAACTGACCCCAACCCCACTTGAAGTTTCAAGGCGGCAGCCACGGTTGCCGCCTTTTTTGTTCCAGAGGTTGGGCCTCGCGCCGCCTTACAGATATGTATGGTGCCGGCAATGTCGGGGCGATGCCGTTGCGTCATGCTTGAAGGGTCAACATAACCCCACAGGATTCTGTCATGCCCCGATTCGTCTGCCAATCCACAACCGTGATCTTTCTTGGTCTGGCCGCAACCCTGTGTCCGGTGGTCACAGGCACTGCGGCCCTGGCCGAAACCGCCGTGGCCCCGGAAAAGAACCCGCCCGGCGATATTCCTGACACGCAGGCGTTCATCACCTATCGCGCCGACCTTTTTGCACTGAAAGTGCCGGAGGGGTGGGCGCGCACCGCCACCGGGGCCAACGTCAGTTTCGTGTCCAAGCTGGACGGCGTTTCCGTCTCTTTGACCGATCTGGCCACGCCGCCAACCGTCGCCAGCGTCAAGGCGCAGTATGCGCCGGCCATGATCAAGGCAGGCCGGGCGGTGACGGTCACCACGATCAGCGCGGAAAAGCTGCCGGGGGGCGCGGTGGTCAAGATCAGCTACTCGGTCAATTCTGACCCCAACGCGGTGACCAACAAGCAAATCCGGCTGGAAGGGGCACGCTATCTGTTCTGGAAGGCGGGCAAGCTTGCGGCGATGGACCTTTACGCACCGTTGGGGGCGGACAATGTCGATCAGTGGAACCTGATGTCGCAATCTTTCGCGTGGCAATGAGATGATGTTGCAAGCCACCGATCTTTACCGCTTTTTCCACACGGGTGACGCGGAAACCCTGGCCCTGCGCGGTGTCAGCCTGACCCTGCTGCCCGGAGAGATCGTGGCCGTCATGGGGCCGTCGGGCAGCGGCAAATCCACCCTGCTGAATTGCCTGACGGGCCTTGATGAGCCGGATGGCGGGATGGTGCGCGTGGGGGGCATGTCCGTGTCACGCCAGCCCGAGGCCGCGCGGGCCGCGATCCGGGCGCGGGAGTTTGGCATTCTGATGCAGTCGGGCAACCTGTTTGCGCATCTGTCGCTGACCGACAACATCCAGCTGCAAATGCAGTTGGGCGGGGTGGCCGACGCCCCCCGCCCTGCTGCGTTGCTGGACAGAGTGGGTCTGGCCCACCGTGGTCATGCCCGCGTCACCCAGCTTTCGGGGGGTGAGACGGCGCGGGCCGGTCTGGCCGTCGCACTGGCCTGCGACCCGCCGATCCTGATTGCGGACGAACCGACGGCGGAGGTGGATGCCGCCACCGAACACCGCCTGATCGCGATGTTCGAGGCACGTCGCGCCTCTGGCAAGGCCACGCTGATCGCCACCCATAGCGAGGCTTTGGCCCACCGCGCCGACCGGATCTTGCGCCTGAAGGATGGGGCGATTTGCCATGACTGATCCGCTGATTGAAACCAAAGCCGTGGGCATGGCCTACGCTGCCTCTGATGGCCAGATGTCCAACATCCTGTCGGGTATTGACCTTCAGATAGGGGCCGGGGCGCAGATTGCCCTGATCGGTCCGTCTGGCAGCGGCAAATCCACGTTGTTGCACATCATCTCGGGCTTGCTGGACCCGACCGAGGGGGAGGTGACGTGGCCCGCGCTTGGGCCGCAACAGAACCTGATGCCCGAAAAGCTGCAAGTGGTGTTTCAGACGCAAAGCCTGTTCCCCTCGCTGACCGTGCGCGAGAATATCGCCTTGCCGTTGCTGCTGGCAGGCCGCCCGGCTGTGCCCGGCTTTGCGCCGGACGAGCTGTTGGCGGGCTTTGGCCTGAGTGAGCTGGCGGACAGCTTGCCCGAGGAGCTTTCTGGCGGCCAATCGCAACGCATTGCCCTGCTGCGGGCATTGTCGGTTTGCCCCGCCATCATCCTTGCCGATGAACCGACCGGCCAGCTGGACAGCGCCACGGCAGCGGCGTTTCTGACCAAGGTGATTGCCAGTGCGGACCAGATCGGTGCGGCTTTGGTCATCGCCACCCATGATCCGGCGGTTGCGGCGCGTATGAGGCAGCGCTGGACGATTGACCATGGCAAGTTGTTTGCCGCCACGCATGCGGAGGCTTTGACATGACCTTTCTTTGGCTGGTTGGGCTGCTGCGCCATCGTTCGTTGCGGTTGGCGGGGGCTGGTTTTGGCATTGCGGTGACGGTGGCGCTTTTGGCGTCGCTTGGCGCGTTTCTTGTCACCAGTACCACGTCCATGACCGAACGCGCCAGCACGGGCGTGCCGATTGACTGGCAGGTGGAAGCGGTGCCCGGCGCAGATGCCACGGCGATTGAAGCTGCCATCCACAAAGCCGCCCCGGTTGCCGCGCTGGAGCAGGTGTTTTACGCCCAGACCGCCGGGTTGCAGGCCACCACGGGCGGCACGGTGCAGACCACGGGGCCGGGCAAGGTTGTGGGGCTGGGGCAAAGTTACCTTGCGGCCTTTCCCAAAGAGGTGCGGCTTTTGTCTGGCACGCTTGACGGGGTACTGGTCGCCCAGCAAACCGCGTCGAACCTGCATGTCGGGCCGGGAGACGCTGTGACGATCAACCGCGTCGGCCTTGTGCCATCGGTGGTGACAGTGGCCGGTGTCATCGACATGCCCGATGCGGATGCGTTCTTTCAGGGCGTGGGTCTGCCGCCGCAAGCGGCCCCCCAAGCGCCGCCGGATAATGTGCTGATCCTGCCCGCGGCGGAGTGGCACCGGATTTTTGATCCGCAAACCACCTTGCGCCCTGACACCACCCGCCTGCAGTTTCATGTCCGGCTGGATCACGCCTCCCTGCCCGTCCGGCCGACCGAGGCCTATACCCAGGTCACCGGACAGGGCCGCAATCTGGAGGTGCAGGTGACCGGGCAAGCGCTGGTGTCCAACACGCTGGCGGCGCGTCTGGATGCGGTGCGCGGCGATGCGCTGTATGCGGCGGTGCTGTTCCTGTTTCTGGGCCTGCCGGGTGCGGCCCTTGGCGCGGCGCTGACGCTTGCCATCACCGGCAGCGGGGCAGGCCACAGACGCGGCGAACAGGCCCTGTTGCGCATTCGGGGTGCCAGCGCCACGCGGATCATCGGGCTGGCCGCAGGGGAAGCGGTTCTGGTCAGCGCGGGCGGCATTGCCGTGGGCCTGCTGGTTGCGGCAGCTTTGGCCAGCACCAACGCCTGGGGCTTGCCGGCAGTCGGGGCGGCTTTGGTGGGGCTGACACTGGGGTGCGCGGCATTGCTGGTTCCGGCCTGGCGGCAAACCCGGGCGCAAACCGTGGTTCTGGCGCGCCGGGCCGTGGGGCGCAGGGCTGCACCCTTGTGGGAGCGGGTGTGGCTGGATGTAATCCTGCTGGCACTTGCCGCCGCCGCGTTTTGGCAAAGCGCCAGCACCGGCTATCAGATCGTTCTGGCCCCGGAGGGGGTTGCCGCGGCGTCGGTCGACTACAAGGCCTTCCTAGCGCCCGCGCTGTTCTGGCTGGGGTCAGGGTTGCTGGTGGTGCGGATCAGTGCCGCTGTGATCGGGGGCAAGCGCAGGCTGTTGAGCACTTTGCTGTCCCCGGTGGCGGGGCGGCTGGCGCCGGTGGTATCAGCCTCGTTGGCCACGCAAGCGCGGCGGATTACACTGGGGGTGGCGATGACCGCGCTGGCGGTGTCGTTTGGCACGTCAACCGCGATCTTCAATGCCACCTATCAGGCGCAGGCGCGTGTGGACTCTCTGCTGACCAACGGTGCGGATGTGGCGGTGTTCGGCTCCTTTGCCGCGCCCGCCAGCCCGCATCTGGCCCAGTTGTCCGCGCTTCCGGGTGTGACGGCAGAGCCGATGCAGCACCGCTTTGCTTATGTGGGGTCTGACCTGCAAGACCTGTTCGGGGTGAATGCCCCCACGATTGGGAAAGCGACCAGCCTGTCGGACGCCTTCTTCACAGGTGGCACGGCAGCGCAACTTATGGCCAAACTTGCTGTTACCCCGGATGGGATTCTGGTGTCAGAGGAGACTGTGTCGGATTTCCAGCTGACGTTGGGCGACACCCTGAACCTGCGGTTGAAAGGGGCTGATCAGGCCTGGCGCAGCGTGGCATTCCACTTCATCGGCGTGGCGCGGGAGTTTCCAACCGCGCCCAAGGACTCGTTTCTGGTGGCCAACGCGGCTTATGTGGCGCAGATGACGGGTGCGCCTGATGCCGAATACGTGCTGCTGCAAACCAAGGGCGATCCGGTGGCGCTGGCAGATCAGGTGCGGGCCGCATTGCCGCAGTTTCAGGTGCAGGACATCGCGCATGTCAGCCAGATCATCGGGTCCAGCCTGACCTCGGTCAACCTGACCAGCCTGACCCGGATTGAATTGGGGTTTGCCGTGCTGATGGCTGCGGCGGCGGCGGGGGTGATGCTGGCTTTGGGCTTCAACGACCGCAGGCGCAGCTTTGCCATCCTGACGGCCATCGGGGCCAAGCCCGCGCAACTGGGGGCGTTCCTGTGGTCCGAAGGGCTGCTGGTGATCTTCGGCGGCTGCGTGTTGGGGCTTGCGTCAGGTGCAGTCACCGCGTGGTTGCTGGTCAAACTGCTGACCGGGGTGTTTGACCCACCACCAGAGGGGTTGGTGCTGCCACTGGACTATCTGGTGCTGTTGGCGGGGCTGGTGGCGGCTTCGGTCGCGGGGGCAGTCCTTTTGACCCAAACGAGGATGCGCAAGGCGGCGGTCGATCAGTTGCGTGATCTTTGAACGGCCGGCCGCGCTCTGGAGAGGACTGGCCTGTAAGCCAGATCTCCGGGGCATAGTTGTGGCGAACATTCGGGTGTTGGCAACGGGTCGCCTGCAAGGGGTTCGCAGAGCGTGCTGAAGATTTCCAGAGTGCAGAACACCCGGGCCTATGCCAATGTAAACGCCTTCGGCAAGGCCGCAAAAGCCCGGTTGGCCGCGTGGGGGCTACTGCGCAGGTCGGGGTGAAGCCGCCAGCGTCGCGGCTTTACGTTACGGACCCTGAAGTAGGTTTCATGGCCATCCGGGGGCCGGTTTCGTCAGGCTTTGACCACCAGTTCCGTCATCATGCCGGTCGCCAGATGCGGCATGTGGTGGCAATGCAGCATCCAGCGTGCCGCCTCGCCCGCGTCGAGTGCGACTGTCACGACCGCCCTGGGTGGCACGAACACCGTGTCGCGCAAGGCCCCGGCAAAGCGGCCTGTGCCGGTATCCACGACCTGAAAGCTGTGGCCATGCAGGTGCATCGGGTGGCCCATCATCGACATGTTGTGGAACATGATCTCGACCCGCTCGCCGGATTTGGCAGGAATGGGCTGATGGGTGTCCCACGTCTGGCCATTGATGGTCCAGAGATAGGGCTGCATTCCGCCGGCCAGCATCAGCATCTGGGTGTTTGTCGCGGGCTTGGCGGACAGCGGGGCAAGGGCGCGCAGGGCGGATTCCTGCGCAAGATCGGTGTCAAAGGCAGGCGAGGCCGTGTCGGCAACGGCTGCAAGTCTGGGGACCGTGGCACCGGGTGTGGCGAGGATCAGGCCGGTCTGGTCGCGGGCGCCTTCGCGCAGGGCAAGGATCGGAAAGGCACCGTCGCCCGGCAGGTCAACCTCTATATCCAGCCGCTGGCCCATCGCCAGACCGAAGCGGCGGCCTTTGACGGGTTCAATGTCATGGCCATCGACGGCGATCAGGCGGGCTGCTGCCGCGCCGGTGTCGATCCAATACACCGTGGCGGCTGAGCCGTTGATGATGCGCAGGCGGATGCGGCCTTTGGCTTCGACCGGCACCACCTCCGGGTCGGAGAGGGTGCGGTCATTGGTCAGATAGGCATCGAAGTCATAGTCGTTGAGATCCATCGCCATCCCGGACATCGTGCTGTCCGTCCCGGCCATCTTCATGCCCGACATTGCGCCGTCGGTCTTGCCGGTGTCGGGCGTGCCGGTGTGCCCCATCGCCATGCCGCCCATGGCCGCGCCGCCGGTGATCTGGGCCATGACTTCCTCGGGTGTTTTGAAGGAGAAGTCGTGCAGAAGCATCACCACTTCCTGACGGTCGGCTTTGGCATCCGCCGCGGTCCGCACGATCAGAGGGGCGGCCAGGAGCGCCATTTCCTGCAAGGGCACATGGCTGTGCATCCAGTGGGTGCCGGGTTTGGCCGCGAAGTCATAGCTGCGGGCTTCGCCCGGTTTCAGCAGGGGGGCAGGCATGCCCGGAACACCGTCCTGCAGATTGGGCGGGATCTGGCCGTGCCAGTGGATCAGGGTGTCCTCGTTCAGCGCATTGGTCAGAGCAACCGAAAAACGCTGGCCGGGTTCCAGGATCAGCCCGGTGCCGCCGGTGCCGTTGACCAGGCCAAAGACGGTGGCGGCGCGGCCGTCGATGTCGAGCGTGCGCGTGGCGGCGCGGAGCGTCAGGGGTGCGCTTTGGGCAGAGGCAAAGCGTGGAAGGGCCGGTGCAGCGGCCAATGCAGCCGTGGCCGCAAGAAAGCTGCGGCGGTTCAGAATGGGTGTCATGTCAATCTCCGTTCGCCCCTTCGGGCGCGAGAGGGGGAAGTGCCGCCGGTGCGGCGCTGTTTCAGGCGAAATGGGCCGGTTTTGGGGGATGGTCGCCCGGCGCGGGTGTCAGGCTGTCGGGCAGGGCGATGACGGCGGGCGACAGCAGAAGCGCCGCTTTGGTGATCAGTCCGGCGGGGCGGGTGGGCAACGCAGTTACCACCCAGCCAAAGCACAAGATCCGGCAGGCGGCATCATGGGCTTGGCGGGAGGCGACCCTGCCATCCGCCTTGGGCGCGACACCCTCCGATTGCCCTATCATGTCGGGCATTGTGATCGACATCGCCGCCGAGACTGGCATCGTCGCCGAGACTGGCATCGCATGCGCCGTTTCATACAGCGGGGCAATGGCCAGAAGGGCCAATACCAGCACGACGCGCAGGGCGTGCGACCAGATCAGGAAAGGGCGCGACTTGATCATAGCCAGAAGCTAGCGTTCACCACGGCCAAGGACAAGTCGCGGCTGGCGTGATCGTGATAGGGCG
The DNA here is from genome assembly GCA_025362795.1 of Rhodobacterales bacterium. Classification (GTDB taxonomy): domain Bacteria; phylum Pseudomonadota; class Alphaproteobacteria; order Rhodobacterales; family Rhodobacteraceae; genus Stagnihabitans. The sequence continues at coordinate 12,065 of JANYFE010000005.1, forward strand.
GTGCGCCGTCCCGGTCGGTTTCAACGAATTTCAAAAGATTGTTGCATTGGCCCTTGACCTTGACATGATGGGAAGCCCCATCTGCGGGTCATGGCACTTTTGCCGGACAGTCTGAAAGGACCGAACCATGCTAGACCTGACCATTCCCGACATGACCTGCGGCGGCTGCGCGCGTGGCGTGACGGCTGCCATCAAAGCGGTCGATCCGGCTGCCGAACTGGTGATCGACGTTGCCACCCACAAGGTGCAGGTCAAAACCAGCGCGAGTGCGGAGGCTGTCAAGCAGGCGGTTGTCGATGCCGGGTTCACCCCCGCCTGACACCCTTGGATGAAACCGGGGGCCGCATCGCCAGCGGCCATTTGTGATCCTGTGCCTCTGTGCCTCTGTGCCCCGGTCCGGGGCAGAGTTCCTCTGCTGAAAGCCGTTGATGATGAAAGACGTTGCCGCCTCGCCACCGTTCGGGCCCGCGTTTTCGATTGCTGTAGAGGGCATGACTTGCGCCTCTTGTGTCGGGCGGGTGGAAAAGGCGATTGCCGGGGTGGCGGGTGTCGCCGCAGCCTCGGTCAACCTTGCGACCGAGCGGGCAGAGGTGCGCTATGCGGACCAACCGGTCCATGAGGCGGTCGTCGCGGCAATCCGCAAAGCAGGTTATGAGGTGGAGTCGGAAACCTTTGACCTGGGCGTTGAAGGCATGACCTGCGCCTCTTGTGTTGGCCGGGTGGAAAAGGCGCTGGCGGCGGTGCCGGGGGTGGTGGCGGCCTCGGTCAATCTGGCGACCGAACGTGCGACGATCCGGGTGTTGGGCAAAAGTCCCGTCCTGACCGCCGCCCTGGAAGCCGCCGTTCGCCGCGCGGGATATGAACCGCGGGCCGTTCTGGCGGCAGGGGCCGACAAAAGCGCTGTGCGTGACGCCGTTCAGGGGCTGCTGAAACGTGATCTGTTGATCGCCGCGGCTTTGACCTTGCCGATTTTCGGGCTGGAAATGGGGCGTCACTTGATCCCGGCCTTGCACATGTGGCTGGCGATGGCGGTGGGCGACACAGCGCTCTACATCTTTTATTTCGTGCTGGCGTCCGTGGTGCAGTTTGGCCCCGGCCTGCGGTTTTACCGCAAGGGGTTGCCCGCGCTGTGGCGGCTGTCGCCTGACATGAATTCGCTGGTGGTGGTCGGGTCCTCTGCCGCCTGGGCCTATTCTGTGGTGGCGACCTTTGCACCCGCCGTGCTGCCGCAGGGCACGGCCAATGTCTATTACGAGGCATCCTCGGTCATCGTGACCCTGATCCTGATGGGCCGGTTTCTGGAGAGTCGCGCCACAGGCCGCACGTCAGAAGCGATCAGCCGTCTGGTGGGCTTGCAGGCCAAATCTGCCCGCGTCCTGCGCGGCGACGCCGTGGTCGAAGTGGCGTTGGGGGCGGTGATACCCGGCGATGTCATCCAGATTCGCCCCGGCGACCGGCTGCCGGTCGATGGCACGGTGCTGAGCGGGGCATCTTATGTGGACGAGGCGATGATTTCGGGCGAACCGGTGCCGGTGCGCAAGGCGGAAGGCGCAGGAGTGACCGGCGGCACGATCAACAAGACCGGCAGCTTTACCTATCGGGCCGAAAAGGTCGGGGCCGACATGATGCTGTCGCGGATCATCCGCATGGTCGAAAGCGCGCAGGGGGCCAAGCTGCCGATTCAGGCGGTGGTTGACCGGGTCACGGCGTGGTTCGTGCCCGCCGTGATGGCCGCCGCTGCGCTGACCTTTGCGGTCTGGCTGATCTGGGGGCCGCAACCGGCGCTGTCTTTTGCGCTGGTCAACGCGGTGGCGGTGCTGATCATCGCCTGCCCC
>JANYFE010000051.1 GCA_025362795.1 Rhodobacterales bacterium
ATTCATCGCTTGACGGTAGAACCCCCGATCAGGCCTACTTCAACCTGCCGCCGCCTGTAACGCTGGCGGCGTAATCGAGGCGGAAAACCACTTAGAAAACGCCCAGAACCTGTTCAGATAAACCGAACCACCTCTCTTCGCCGGCCCGGCAACAGCCGCTCGTGATGAATGCCAAGCCGTTTTAGGCCGAAATGGCGGCCAAAAGCAGCACCAAAACTCATCGGCTCGTCCTTGTCGCGATGCTGAAACGCCACCGGGTCTTCGATGTCGCGCCAATGAACAATCGCCGGATGCCCCGCCACACTGACACTTTTTACCCGCGCCGCACTCGCCCTCAGATCAGGTGTCCCGTCGTGCGGCCCAAGCGTGCGCTTTGGTGCATCGTGCCACCAATCGTCGCGCCAAGTTTTGCGTTCAAGGTTGACCGGGTAAACAATACGGTTCTCCGCCCGGTCAGCGTCGCCCACCACCAGCAACGAAACCTCGGTGTCAGAATTGTTGAGGAAACTATGCGCCAGCCCCGTGCCCGCCGGGAACCCCACGCCATCGCCGGGGGTCAGGCGATGCAAGACACCGTCCAGCCAGACATCCGGGCGGCCTTCGATCACATAGACAAACTCGTCCTCGATACTTTCGGCATGCGGCAGCGACGTTCGCTGCCCAGGCGTAAGACGCATGCGATGCAGCCCAATCGCCTGCAACCCAAAATGTTGCCCGAACGCCGCCCCGAAACTCATCGGCTCATCCGTCCCGCGAAATGGCCCGGGCGCTGGATCCTCGATCTCGCTCCAGCGTGTTATCGCCGGATGCCGGTCGCTCATTCCGCCGCCTCCAGCGCCGCCAATGCCTCCAGTTCCGCCGCCTTTTTCTCAACCAGTTCAACGATATGATCAACCATGCCTGCGTTGCCCATCACATGCGCCTGCTTGCCCGCCAGATAGATCATCCCCCTGCCCGCCCCGCCGCCGGTAAAGCCGATATCCGTCATCAGCGCCTCGCCCGGCCCGTTCACCACACAACCGATGATCGACAGGCTCAGCGAGGTCGTGACATGCGCCAACCGCTCCTCCAGCGCCTGCACCGTCTTGATCACGTCAAAGCCCTGCCGCGCACAACTTGGGCAGGAAATGATCGTCACCCCCCGATGCCGCAAACCCAGAGATTTCAAAATCTCAAACCCAACCTTCACCTCTTCCACCGGATCGGCACTTAGACTGACCCGGATTGTATCGCCAATCCCCATCCACAGCAGGTTGCCCAGACCAATCGCCGACTTGACCGTGCCGCTGACCAACCCGCCCGCCTCGGTGATGCCCAGATGGATTGGCGCATCCGTCACGCCGGCCAATTGCTGATAGGCCGCCGCCGCCATAAACACATCCGACGCCTTGACCGAAATTTTGTATTCCCGAAAATCGTTGTCCTCCAACAACCGGATGTGATCCAGCGCCGACTCCACCATCGCATCCGGGCAAGGTTCGCCATATTTTTCGAGAAGATGCTTCTCTAGGCTCCCGGCGTTCACGCCGATCCGAATGGAACAGCCGTGATCCTTGGCCGCCTGCACCACGTCGCGCACCCGCTTTGCGTCGCCGATGTTGCCGGGGTTGATCCGTAGGCACGCCGCCCCCGCCTCCGCCGCCTCGATGGCGCGTTTGTAATGGAAATGAATATCCGCCACGATCGGCACCGGGCTTTCCGCCACAATTTCGCGCAAGGCCCGCGTGCTCGCCTCATCCGGTGTCGAAATCCGCACAATGTCCGCCCCCGCCACGGCACAGCGCTGAACCTGTTCGATTGTCGCCTTCACGTCATGGGTCAGCGTGTTGGTCATGGTCTGCACCGAAATCGGCGCGTCCCCCCCCACCAGCACCTTGCCAACGCGAATTTGCCGCGAGACGCGCCGTTCAATGTTGCGCCAGGGGCGGATCGGATTGTGGGTCATCGCATACTCCATCGCGGCTAAAGCCTAGATAGGCCAGCCCACGCAGCGCGGCAACTCCTGCCACACGAACCGGATTAAGGTTTGGGCGCCACCGCCGAGGCATCGGCCACATTGACGAACTGCGCCAGATCGGCATCGCCAGAAAGATCTGCCAGCGCATAGGTCTGCATCAGCGTATCGGCCGCCAGCGACACATTCTTGATCACCTGTGCACCCGGTGCCGCTGGCCCGTAAGTCTTGCCATTGACCGAGAAATAAACCGATCCGGAATTCCCCGACCGAAGCAAAGGGGCCTGCTGCAAGGCCGGAACGGTATAACGTTCGCCCGCATCCAGTATCTTTTCGAACAGCACCGTTCCATCGGCCGATGATACCCGCACCCAGGATGGACGCACCGCAAGAACTTCAACACCCGGCGCACTGTCCGCCACCACCCGAACCGGTGCATCGCCAGAAACCGCCGCAGCAACCGCATCAGAAATGGCTGTGGCCTCCCTTCCTGCCGGACTTGCCACGATATTCGGGTTGATTGCCGCAATCGGCCCATCCCGCGCGGTCATCACAGGCACATCCAGCGCCTCTGGCCGATACAACCGATCAGATGATGCCGCATCACCTCCCGCCAGCGCGACCTGATCCGGGGCAGCCGGGGCCGACCTGACCAAGGGCGCATCTCCCGTCACATTGCCAAGCGGGTCAATTTCCGCAACCACGGCAGGCGCTTCATTGACCGGGGCCAGTTGTACACGCTGCACTTCTTGCAGAACCGACCAGCCGCCATAGCCAAGCGCCCCGATCAGCGCGACCAGCACGGCCAACGACCCGACCGCACCCGGCTGCACCTGCGCGAACATGCTTTCGGCACGGGGGATAAAGCTGGCATGCACGAATGGATCGCGGCTTTCCTGCGAAAGCGCCCGACTGCGGGCCGCCGACATGCTGGCGGTTGACGCCGCGGCCGACATGCCATGCGCAACTTCGAAATTTGCTTCCTTGCAGAACCGGGCAAACGCCACATCCGGGTCCATCCCCAGATAGCGCGAATAGGACCGCACATAGCCCGCCACAAACCCTTGCGTCTCAAAGGCTGAGATATCAGCGTTTTCGATGGCTGCGATATAAGTGGCTTTGATCTTCAGTTCGCGCTGCACATCCAGCAGCGACTTACCAAGCGTTGCACGTTCACCGCGCATCAGATCGCCAAGCCGCAGCTCGAAGTCGTCAAACCCCTTGGGCTTGTCTACTTCTGCCGTCGGAGTTTTAGACCTCCGCCCGATCATGCGCACTGCCCCATGCTTGCCCCGTTATAGTCACGGTCGCCCGCAGCAGGCGACTCATCCGGTTCCTATTTCGCAAAGGCTAACACAGGGCAAGCCTTTTTGCATATGCGAGAAAACTCAAGCCGAAGCCTCGGCGCGATTTAGCGCACAATGCCGCCAAAGTGTATCCATCGCCTTAACAAGCTCGTCGATCTGGGGCGCCGAATGAACGGGCGACGGCGTAAACCGCAACCGTTCCGTTCCACGCGGCACGGTGGGAAAATTGATGGGCTGCACGTAGATACCGTGATTTTCCAGCAGCATGTCCGACAGAATCTTGCAATGGATAGGGTCACCGACATGGACGGGCACAATATGCGTGCCGTGGTCAATGATGGGCAGCCCCAAACCCTTGAGACGCAACTTGAGGATTCGCGCGTTCATCTGCTGCGCTTCCCGCAGATGCTGCGCGGTCTTCAGATAGCGTACTGACGCAGCGGCACCCGCGGCAATCGCTGGCGGCAAGGAGGTGGTGAAAATGAAGCCCGGTGCATAGGACCGGATGGCATCTACCATCTTCGCACTCGCAGCAATATAACCGCCAAACACCCCGAATGCCTTGGCCAAAGTGCCGTTAATGATGTCGATCCGGCCCATCTGACCATCACGCTCCGCCACGCCGGCCCCACGCTGCCCATACATGCCCACCGCGTGAACTTCGTCGATATAAGTCAGCGCCCCAAATTCCTCTGCCAGATCGCAGATCTCCCTGACCGGGCCAAAATCGCCGTCCATCGAATAAATCGACTCAAAGGCAATCAGCTTGGGCAGATTGGGATCATCTGCCGCCAATAGTTCCCGCAGATGCACCACATCATTGTGCCGGAACACCCGCTTGGCCCCGCCATTGCGCCGCACTCCTTCGATCATCGAGGCATGGTTCAGTGCATCCGAGTAAATGATCAGGCCGGGAAACAGCTTGGGCAATGTCGACAGCGTAGCGTCATTGGCAACATAAGCAGAGGTAAAGACCAGCGCGGCCTCCTTGCCATGCAGATCGGCCAGCTCGGCTTCCAACCGCTTGTGATGGACTGTCGTGCCAGAAATATTCCGCGTGCCACCAGACCCTGCACCGGCGGAGTCCACCGCTTCGTGCATCGCGGCCAGTACGTCAGAGTGTTGGCCCATGCCCAGATAGTCATTGCCGCACCAAACTGTAATCTCCCGCGCCGACCCGTCCGGGTGGTGCCAGGTCGCCAGCGGAAACGCGCCGCGCTGCCGTTCGACGTCGATGAACGTACGATAACGTCCCTCGTCGTGCAGACGGTTCAGCGCAACATCAAGCGCGGCATCATAAGTCATTCCGGCATCCCCACTTCGCAGCCCACAAGGTCGGACCGGCGACCTCGATGTGCCGCAATTTACAGCAAAACGATATTGGTCATTTTGCCGCGATCCGGCAACCGACCTTGGTCGGACGGTCAGCGCCCCGGACCAACCTCCAGCACAATCACGCAAGCCAAACCGCCCTTGCGCTTGTCATCGCAGCCTTTCAACGCCGCCGCCGTGGCACTTGCCGCATCCGGCAGCTCACCGATCGCCGTGGCCGAGGGTGCCGGCGCACCATCTCGGATAAAGCCTTCCTTCGGAGCCACCGCAATCGCGGCAAAGCCCTTGGCACTGGTGACGAACAGTTTCAGCGCCTGCTTGTTGGTCGCCACCAACCGCAAAGTCGACAACTCAGCCTCCGTCAAAAACGGCTGAACATGCAACGTGATCTTCTGCCCCGCCAGCTTGTTGACTTCGGTCGGCACCTCACCCGCACCAGCCACGCCCGCCAAACCCAAAGACAGACCAAGACCTAAAATGAAACGCATTGCATTCCTCCGCATAAACTCGCCGCCTTCTAGCGCAGGGCGCCCGCTCTGGACAGTCCCCACGCGCCTGCTAGGCTTGACCATGCCTATCACGAAATGGAGATTGCGATGACCCTTGATGCCGTTCTGGCCCGCATCGACGACACGTTGCCCCAAGCATTGGACCGGTTGATGGACTTGATGCGAATCCCATCAATCTCGACTGACCCTGCCTTCAAGGCCGATTGCGCAAGGGCTGCCGATTGGCTGGTCGAAGACCTGAAGTCATTGGGTTTTGATGCCTCGGCCCGACCCACGCCAGGTCATCCAATGGTGGTCGCCCACGGCGGCAGCGGCGGCAACCACCTGCTATTCTACGGGCATTACGACGTGCAACCTGTTGATCCCCTGTCTCTTTGGCATCACGATCCGTTCGATCCGCAAATTGAAGACACCCCGAAAGGCACGGTCCTGCGCGGGCGTGGCGCGTCGGATGACAAGGGTCAACTGATGACTTTCATAGAGGCATGCCGCGCCTGGAAGGCCGTTCACGGCGCCCTGCCCGGCAAGCTGACAATCTTTCTGGAGGGAGAGGAGGAGTCAGGCTCGCCGTCGCTCATTCCCTTCCTCAAGGCCAACGCCGCCGAACTGAAGGCCGAAGTTGCACTTATTTGCGACACCGGCCTGTTCGACAGCCGCACCCCTGCCATCACCACCATGCTGCGCGGCTTACTGGGTGAAGAAATCACAATCCGCGCCGCCTCCCGCGATTTGCATTCCGGCATGTATGGTGGTCTGGCGCAAAATCCCATTCAGATCCTGACCCGAATCCTCGCCGGTCTGCACAATGCCGATGGCCGCGTAATGGTCCCCGGCTTTTATGATGGCGTCACCGAACTGCCCGACACCCTGCGTGCCCAGTGGCAGAACCTCGCTTTCGACCACGCCCGTTTTCTGGGCGATGTCGGCCTGTCGGTCCCCGCCGGGGAACAAGATCGTACGCCGCTTGAAAAAATCTGGTCGCGCCCGACGGCTGAAATGAACGGCATCTGGGGCGGCTATACCGGCGATGGTTTCAAAACCGTCCTCCCCGGAGAGGCGCATGCCAAGGTCAGCTTTCGTTTGGTCGGCAGCCAAGACCCTGTCATCCTGCGAGAGTCGTTCCGCGCTTGGGTCCGCGACCAGCTTCCCGCCGATTGCAGCGTCACATTCAAGGAACACGGCACAAGCCCGGCTTCAGCGATGCAGATTAACCATCCCGCCTTTGAAGCGGCACGTGCGGCTTTGACCGACGAGTGGGGTCTTTCCGCCGCCTATACCGGTGCAGGCGGCTCAATCCCGGTCGCCGGCTATTTCAAGACCTATCTTGGAATGGATGCGATTTTGCTCGGATTTGCCAAAGATGACGACCAGATCCATTCCCCGAATGAGAAATACGACATCAGCAGCTTTCACAAAGGCATCCGCTCCTGGGCGCGGATTTTGGCGCGTTTGCAATGATCCGCGACGCAACACCCGCCGATGAAGCCGTCTGGCGCGACCTGTGGCAAAGCTTTCTCGCCTACTACAAGACTTCGCTCGATCCAGCGATCACCACTTGTACTTGGTCGCGCCTGATCGACCCGGCGTCGCGTCTACAAATGCGCGTGGCCGAAGTGGACGGCACCGTCCTTGGCTTTGCCATCTACCACCACCATGAATCGACCTGGGTCATGGGTGAAGATTGCTACTTGGAGGACTTATTCGTCGCACCCGCCGCGCGGGGCAAAGGGCTGGGTCGGGCACTGATCCTCGATCTGATGGCTATCTCGCGCGATCGGGGCTGGCACCGGCTTTACTGGCACACTGACGCCGGCAACTCGAACGCTCGTCGGCTATACGAAAGCATTGTGCCCGCTGACGGCCATATCCGATACCGCCTGCCCATCGTTTGAAATGGAAAGGGGGCCACTTGGCCCCCCGTTTAGACTTTGGAACGGGGGCACGCTGCCCCCGTTCGAAACTTGCCAGGATTTACTGCGCGCGTGTCAAACTTACCACCAGACGAGTATCGCCGATTTGCTGGCAGCTTGCCGCCAGATGCTCGCCGTCGTTGAACGAGGCCAGATTGATCGACGTGGGTACCACATACAGGTCGCCATCGCTCAGGATAACAGTGCCTTCTTCTGCATGGAGCACCAGAACCGAACCAACGGTCTGCGAGACGGGCGCGTTGTTCGATGCGAAAGCCGCACTGCTCAGCGAAACAGCTCCGCAAAGGGTCAGGGCAGAGATCAGGGCAAGCGAGATAATTTTATTGGAGATGATTTAGCTCCAGTAATTCGACCATACGCCCACAGTTGGGACGCTGGTCCTTTCAGGTATCGCAAGGCGCTCCGGGTCTGTCGTGTCAGCGACCTTGATCACGGGTCGCCCCGCTGGCTCTGGTTTTGCCCAATGGATCTGGGGGCGGCGTGATCAACGTGAAAGAGCCAATCAAGCGTCGATGAAGTCATGTAAACTATTGTTTAAAGCGATATTTTTGAAAATTTTCAGCCGATGGAGCCAAATGCATAATGCCTGTGCAGGAGGGTATCTTGCGGCAGTTCGCGCGGCGACATTTTGCCCGCAAGTTGGACGAAACGGCCCGCACACACATACGAAACCAGAATTTCCCCGCCCGCTACACAAACAAAAACGGGGGCCGCAAGGCCCCCGTTCAAATCGCTTCCGTCTGCCGTCAGGACGCGGCGGTCATTTCGGTCGCATCGTGCGCCGTGCCCTTCAGTTCCCAGTGAACCGAGACCTTCTCACCAACTTTGAAAGCCGCCAGTTTGAACGCTTTGGGCAGCATGTAGACGGTGCCATTGTCCAACGTCACCGAAATCGCCTTGGCGTCGATGGACTTGATGGTGCCGGTGGTATCAGTCAGCGCGGCCATAGCCGCCACACCAAAGCCAAGTGTAGTCGTCAGCAGAACGACGGAAGCAAGTTTCATACGCATTTTCAGTCTCCAGATCCGGCCCACTCTGTTGTTTTCAGGGGCTCGAAGTCGCGCGGTCGTCTTGGCGTGTCGCGTCAGTGGCTCCTACCACCCGGCATGTCCCGACCGTGCTGGCCGTGGTCTAGACCGGCTCGCCGAGTCCCGCCAGCCCTTCGCACGCGCAGTTGATAGGTGGTGACAATCCGTGTGCAGTGATCTGTTATCATTGGCTACATTCCGCCGAAGCGGTTCAAGGCATCACCCCAATGTCAAGAGAAACTGGCGCGGTGGACGGGGCTCGAACCCGCGACCCCCGGCGTGACAGGCCGGTACTCTAACCAACTGAGCTACCACCGCTTCGCCGCCCGGGCCCGCCCGAACGTGTCGGGGTATTACGGAAGCCCGTCCGCGCCGTCAAGCGCCGTTCCGTCGAAAGGTCGGGAAATCACCGGCTCGTCAACCCAATCCGTCAGGGCCCGAACGAACCGCGCCAGCGCTGCCTTAAGCTCTGCACCTGCCAGAACCCGGACAACCTCGGCCTCTGGCAGCGCGGCAATCGGCACCCGCAGAAAGATGTCTGGCGCAAACCGGCTTGAAACCGTCTCCAGCACCCGGCGCAAATGCACCAGCATCTCGTCACCCCGGTGAGAGGCATGCAAAAGCGCAATCGGCTTGTGAATGATTTCCGGCCGCGACACGCACCAGTCTATCGCGTTTTTCAACGCGCCCGGGAAACTGTGCACATATTCCGGACAGGCAATAACCACCGCATCGGCCGCCGCAATCGCAGCCAGCAGCACCTCGACCGCCGGGGGCGCAGGTGGCCCCTCCAGATCCGGCGAAAACCCCGGCAGCGCCGCAAGATCAGCCATCACCGCAACTTCTGCAAGCCCCGCTGCCGCAAATGCACGCAGCAGCGCCATGTTGCGCGATGCCGCCCGCGTACTGCCGGAAATCGCCAATATACGCAGCATTCGCCGGTCAGTGCTCCGGGGCTGGAATAAACTCGGCATCATCGCCCTTGGGCAGGCTGAACCGCCCGTGCCGCCAATCACCTGCGCGCCAAGCCTCTTTCGCCGCATCAATCCGCTCTTTCGATGACGCGACGAAATTCCACCAGATATGCCGCGGCCCGTCCATTGTGGCCCCGCCCAGCAGCATGACCCGGGCACCCTGCGCCCCCGCTTTGATGCCCAGGCGATCACCCGGTCGAAACACCAGCATTTGCCCCGCAGGATATGTCACCCCGCCCGCAGACACCTCGCCTGACAGTATAAATACACCACGATCCTCGTGATCATCCGGCAACGGCAAGACTGCCCCAGCCGCCAGCGTGGCATCGGCGTACAGTGTTTCAGACGGTGTCTGGACGCCGGCTTTCTCGCCCCAACCATGCCCCAGGATCAGCCGTACCAACTTGCCCTCGCCCTCCAGAACCGGCAGCACATCAGCCGCAGCATTCACAAACGCCGCAGGATCATCCTCGTTGTCTTTCGGCAACGCCAACCAGGTCTGCAACCCGAACAAACTCTGCGGCGCCCGCGCGGCGGGCCCGTCCATCCGCTCTGAATGCGTGATCCCATTGCCCGCAAGCATCAGGTTTACCTCACCCGGCGCAATCCATGCATCAGTGCCCAGCGAGTCCCGGTGGTGAATCCGCCCCCGCAATAGATAGGTGACAGTCGCCAGTCCAATGTGCGGATGTGGCCGCACATCGATGCCCTTGCCCGTCAAAAACTCCGCCGGGCCCATCTGGTCAAAAAAAATGAAAGGTCCCACCATCTGCCGCTGAGCAGACGGCAGCGCCCGTCTCACCTCGAACCCGCCCAGATCACGGGCCCGCGGAATGATCACAGTTTCAATCGCATCCACCTGATCTCCAAGCGGGATGGAATGGTCAAGCACGGGATTCCAGCTCATCATAGCCTCCATCGGGTTGCTCACAATATAGGCACAACCTTTTCGTTACTCACCCTGAAATCGCGCACAAAGGGTGTTCAGGCGCGAACCGTCACAGCTTCGGAGCGGCCGGCGGTCCGCCATAGCGCAGACAACGATAAAATGGATCTGTCCCTGTTGTTGACACACCTTTCCCGCAACAGTATTAACGATAATATGGCCATCCCCTTCGTCAAAGGAGCCTTTCCGTGACCGGCATATCCAAAATGCGGCCCAGTCCCGACGCCCGCCGCCTGCTGGATCGGCAGTCCTGCGAGCTGGTCGTGACCGATGTGACCACGGGGAAAACCACCGTCATCTATGACACCCAAGAACTGATCGAGGCGCCAAACTGGACCCAGGATGGCAATTGGCTTGTCTATAACGCAGATGGCCGTCTGTTCCGCATCTCACCCGATGGCAGCGATGGTCCCCACCGCATCAACACCGATCCGGTCGAAAATCTGAACAACGATCACGTTCTGGCCCCTGATGGCAAAAACGTCTTTCTCAGTGCCAACGACGGCCATCTCTATGTCGTCCCCCTCACCGGCGGCACTCCGAAAAAGCTGTCAAATGTTCAGGACTCCTCGCGCAAGTACCGCTACTACCTGCATGGGGTATCACCCGATGGCCTGACGCTGACCTATGTCGCATATGAGAAACATGGCGATAGCAACATGATGCGTATCGCGACTATGCCGGCTGCAGGCGGCACGGAATCCTACCTGACTGACGGCTCTTGCCCGGTCGACGGCCCCGAATATTCTCCTGACGGCAAGTGGCTCTATTTTAACGGGGAACAGGCCGCGACCCGCCCAGGCCATGCCCAGATATTCCGGATGCGTCCCGATGGCTCAGGGGTCGAGCAGTTGACCCACGATCCCCGCGTCAACTGGTTCCCCCACCTGGCGCCCGACAATGCCAGAATGGTTTACATCAGCTTCCCCGAGGGCACCCTTGGCCACCCTGCTGACAAGGCCGTAATCCTGCGTCTTGCTGATCCCGACGGCAAAAACATGCGCGATCTGGATACGTTCAACGGTGGTCAGGGCACCATCAATGTGCCGTCCTGGGCCCCGGATTCCAACCGCCTCGCCTATGTCCGTTACCCGTTGGCTCCCTCATAGCGGCGGTTGGAACTTTCGCGAACTAACAGTTCTGGCTCGACCTGAATGACCTGCGCTTCGGGCAATTCGCCCGCAAGGCCGATCAATTCCAGCACCCGTTCGATGGCCATGCGGGTCACGCGTTCCACATCATAATTGACCGATGACACCGGCGTCGCTGCATATTCGGCAAATTCGATATTGTCGAACCCCACGATGGCCACGTCCTCCGGCACCCGCAACCCGTGCTTCACGCAATAGCGCAGCGCCCCCAATGCCAGCGAATCGTTCGAGGTAAGGACAGCCGAAAACCCCAGATTGCGTCGCATCAAGTCATCGGTCGCCCAGTAGCCTGACGCCACCGATCCATCCCTGGGATCGACCATCAATCGCGGGTCGGACGTCGGCCCCAACTGCTGATGCGCCCGCAGGTACCCCTCCTGCTTCTCGGTATTGCCCCGCGCCGCCGCCCCGTCGATCAGCGCAATTCTCTTATGACCATTGTTGATCAGATGCGCCGTTGCCTTGTATGCCCCCGCCCGTTCGTCCATGCAGACGGCATCGATCCCGGCATCCGGATCACCCACCAGCAGCACGACGGGATAGTTCCGCTTGCGCAAAGCCCGGATATGATCCAGCTGCCGGTGACTGCACGGGAATATCAGCATCCCATCCGCCCGCCGTGCCCGAAACGTTTCGATCATCCGTTCTTCCAGCGCCAAAGTATTGTTGGATGTCGCAAATAGTGTGGAATATCCGCGCTTTGATAGTTCCAACTCCACCGCTTGCGCCACAGCCGTCAGCACGGGATTCTTCAGGTCGGTGATGATCAACCCAACCGATCTCGTTTCGCGCCGGACCAGCGATTGCGCGACCTGATTGGGCAGATAGTTCAGCCGCTCGGCCATCTGCAAAATCAACAGCCGCGTCTCGTCCGGGATGCGCGATGACCCGCGCAGTGCCAAACTGACGGTGTTGACGGAAAAACCCGTCTGTGCCGCAATATCCTTCAGCCGCGCAACAGACTTGGCCATGTCACCTCTTTTCAGGTCAGCGCCCGGATCGCGCAGTATTGCAGGCAGTCCGCCGCCATTTCCATAAGTTCGATCCGGTTGCCGTCGGGATCATGTATCCACACACAACGATTACCCTCCAGCCCGCCCTTCGCTGGCGAGACTATCTTGTCCCCCGCCTTTTCAAGCCGCGCCAATTCTACGTCAAGATCGCCAATCGTCAGGCAGATGTGCAGCACGCCATTCACTTCTACCCCCGGCGCCTGACCGGTTTCGGCTCCCCGGAAACAGCTCCAGAAATTGCCGGTCGGTGATCCGCAGATAGACCAGCCATGTTTCGCCATCGTCCCGCTTCAGCCGACGCATTTCTTTCAGGCCAATCCGGTCGCGCCAGAAATCTAGATCTTTTACCTTGATGGCTAGATGGCCCGGCCCGTTGATCCCGCTCATTTCATCAATCCTATGTTGGTGTGCTGTGACGTCGATACAGGTTCAATCCCAAGCCGGACCCCAGACCGATGCAATGACCCGAAGCTCATCGGCTATCGCATCAATCCGATCCACTTCCTCAGCGTTCAGCCGGATATTCTTTGCAGCAAACCCCGCAACAATCCGTTCTGGTCGAGACGAAGTAGGTATCGCCGCGTACCCCCTGGCAAGTTCCCAGGCCAATCCGACCTGTTCTCCCGTCACCCCAAGCCGTGCCGCGATCGCCGCCATCACTGAATTGCCGGACAACCGACCCCGCGCCAATGGCAGATAACAGGTCACGCGAATGCCTCGGGCCACACAATGCGCCGCGATCTCAGTGTTCTTGAACAGCGGGTTTAGCTCGATCTGGTTGCAAACCAGCGCTCGTGGGCCCAACAGTTCTTTTGCCCGCCTGATCAGTGCGATCGTGAAATTCGACACGCCAATCTGCCTACAGATCCCCTTGGTCTGCGCCTTTTGCAACGCTTCCAGATAGACCTCCGGCTCAATTTCTCCGTTGGGCGCAGGCCAGTGAATCAGCGCCAGATCAATCTGCCCGTCCCCCAGTTTTGCCCGGCTTTCCTCCAGCGACGCCACAACCCGCTCCGCCTTAAGATTGCCCGTGGCGACCTTCGTCGTCAGATAAACCTCATGGCGTAGCACTCCCGATTCGCGCAAAGCTTGCCCAACTTCGTTCTCGGTCTCGTAATCTTGGGCCGTGTCCAGATGGCGATAGCCGGTCCACAACGCCAACCGAATTGCCGCAACACCTTCCGCCCCACGGCGACCATAAGTGCCGTAGCCCAGTGAAGGCATTGGAATGGTTCCATTCATCACTGTCATCCGCCATCACGAAACCTGGATCCTGCATCTAACGTATTTTTGCTTGACGGCAGGCTGATCATGCTTTCAGTATTATCGTTAATATCAAGCATTGCAAGCCAGAGATGCCCGGCGCAGGCGCACCGAATGGCAGCACCCAAACGTGACAAGATTGCGTGGAGGACAAGATATCGGACTGCGGTGGAGCCGGATATCACCCCAATTCGCCTTGGCTCCCGCTGTCATCGTGACGTTGGTGGCTTTTGTGGGCGCGATTGGCTGGACCATTCTTCTGTCCTTCACCCGCTCCAAACGCTTGCCTGACTACGCGATCGACTGGACCGACTGGGCGCGCCAATACAATCGCGTCTTCAAGGATGATAGCTGGGCCATTGCGCTTCACAACCTGGTTTTTCTCGCCGCAGGCTCGGCCATTGCGATCGTCGCAGGCTTCATCCTTGCCGCACTGATTGACCGCGAAAAGCGCGGGCAAGACGTGTTCCGCACCCTCTTCTTATATCCGCTTGCCGTATCACTGATCGTGACAGGCGTCGCATGGCGCTGGATTCTCAACCCCGAAATGGGCCTCGAAGCCACCCTCCACTCTTTCGGTCTGACTTGGGTCAACTTCAACTGGCTCGCCCAAGGCCCAACTGCCATGTAAGCCATCATCTTTGCCAGCGTCTGGCAAAGCGCTGGCTTCTACATGCCGCAGATGCTCTCCGGCCTCAAATCCATCAACACCGAAATCTGGAGCGCGACCCGCCTCGACGGCATCAACACGCTGCGCCTGTACTTCGAAGTCATCATCCCCATGATGAAATTCACCTTCCTGACCTGCGCCATCCTGCTCTCCCTTGGGGTCATCAAGGCCTATGACATCGTCCTTGCCATGACCAACGGCGGCCCAGGCCAATCAACCTGGGTGCCTGCCTACTACACCATCTAAGCGCTGACAAAAAAGCAGAACCTAGGCCGGGCCTCTGCGGCCGCTACCATGATGCTGCTGTTTACGCTCGAGATTTTCCTGCCGCTGATCGCCCTTACCTGGTGGCAGCAACGCAAGGGCCGCATGACAGTCCTGTTTCCTCGCCCCAAAAAGCGCATCAGCAAAGCTTCCAGTGCTATTCTTGTCTTCCTGACTATGGCCGCTCTCTTTTTTCTGCGTGCCGCTCTACCTCCTGATCACCACGTCCCTGAAAGACCTGGATCAAATCTGCTAGGGCGCGATCTTTTCCCTGCCCCGTGCTCCGACGCTCACGGCTTGAGACCACGCGTGGAATCTGCCCGCTCTGGCATGACCTGCACCGGCCTTCGCGCAAGGTGCTGGAATTCGATCCTCATCCTGATCCCCTCGATGATCACCTCGGTCTCGCTGTCAATGGTGACCGGTTACGCCCTTGCCATCTGAAACGCCCGCTGGATCGGGCTGTTCCTGTTGTTACTGTTTCTTTGCGCCTTCGTGCCGCTGCAGATCATCATGTATCCCTTGATCATTCTGACCCGTGACATGGGGATGTTCGGCACTTGCTGGGCGGTGATTGCCGTCCACACCGTTCTTGCCCTGCCCGTCGTGACCCTTATTTTCCGCAACTACTTCAAGGACGTGCCCGCGGACATCATCAAGGCCGCCATCATCGACTCTGGTTCTTTCGGGCGTATCTTCGCAGAAATCATCCTGCCGATGTCCGGCAATATCCTGATCGTCGTATCAATCCTGCAAATCACCTCGATCTGGAACGACTACCTGATTGGCGTCACCTTTGGCGGCTTGGGCAACATACCGATGACCGTCAATCTCGCCAACATGGTCACTGTCGCGACCGGAACCGCCGCCTACAACGTCAACAAGGCCGCTGCCCTGCTGACCGCCATTCCGCCCCTGGTGATCTAATTTCCTGCTGGGCAAATTCTTCGTCAAGGGAAATCGACAGCGCCCTCGCCGCCATATTGCCTGCTACCCATGTCAAACGCAGCGCGTCAGACGTCATTGTCTAACTGGCTGTCACCCAAGGTCGCATGGATGCCCGCATCGAACCCGAAGCCGCCGCGCGTCCACAAACCGGCGACCAGCTGCACATCCAATTCCCCGGCCACAAGATCAACATCTTTAACGCGGCAACTGGGCTTCACCTTTAACGAACGAACCATCTAAAGTGGGGGGGAAATCAAGTTGAACAAGCTCAAACTCGGCACAGCTGTGCTGGCGATCCTAAACTCTCGCCTTGCAGCAAAGGCCAAAGATCTCGTCATCTTCCACAACTGGTCATCCCCCGCCGAGGTTGGCGCCCTGGGTGTCCTGAAAAAGGCGCTGGAGGCAGGCGGTGACACCTGGACCGATATCGCCACCCGCATGACACCGGCTCGAACGTCAGTTTGATGAGCCTCGTCACTGGCGGCACTTCGCCCAACGTGTTCCTGGAATCCAGCCCCGGCTTCTATCGTGATCTGACCAAACAAGGTCTTGGCTTGCCGTTGACCAAATTCTTCGCTGACAGCCATGTCACCCAACATTATCCCGACTCGGTGGTCAAATCCATCACCGTGGACGGCGAAATCATGAAGATCCCGAAGGGCATCCATATCGATGGCATGATCTATTACAACCTTGCCGTCGCCGAAGCTGCCGGGGTTGACCCGACTGCGTGGAAAACCTTCGAAGAAATGTTTGCCGAATTCGACAAGATTAAAGCCGCCGGCTATGTGCCCATCGCGATCGGTGCCCAGGCTTGGCCTGTGGGCTACCTGACCCACACCCTCGCCGCCGCCTTGGAAGGCCCGGAATTCTATAATAAAATCTACTTGGGCACCGTTGACCCTGCCGCCATCGACAGCCCGGAAATGCGCAACCTGCTGGCTTGGGTCCGCAAATTCCAGCAAGCAGCCGACGACGGTTCGGTCAACCGCGACTGGAATGTCACCACCAACCTCGTGATCACGGGCAAGGCGCTTATGCAACTGCATGGCGACTGGATGAAGGGTGAATGGCGCGCTGCGGGCAAAGAGGCCGGTAAGGATTTCGGCTGCGTTACCCCACCCGGTGCGAAGGCTCTGTCCGTGACCGTCGACAGCTGGGGGCTTTTGGGCAGCCAGTCCCCGAGAAGACCGCCGCCGAACTGCGCCTTGCTGCCATTGTCGCCGATCCGAAAGTGCAGGGTGATTTCGCGGCCGTCAAAGGCTCCACCCCCACCCGTCTGGACGCGCCGCAAGACAAACTCGACATCTGTTCCAAAGCGGTGCTGACCGCCCTGGCCAACCCGGCCATCCAGGTCCAGAACCCCAATTCGATGGTCGATGCCGACTGGATGTCATCGCTGTGGGACGTGTACTTCGCCTATTGGCGCGATCCGACCATGACCGCTGACGACGCCGTCGCCAAGATCAAGGACAACTACGACACAATCTTGAAGTGATGGCGTCGGGTGCCCCGTAGCTCCCCGGGCACCGACTTTTCTGCAGGAGGATCACATGGACACCCGCCTTCTAGATGAGGACCGGGTCATGCAAATCTGCTTCGTCACCCATGACCTTGAAAAATCGGCCAAATGGTTCGCCGACCTGACCGGCAACCCGAAGCCCAAAGTCGGCTATGCCGCCAGCCCCGAAACCGCCCAGGCCATCTACCACGGCAAACCCGCCTCGGTCGGCTGCCGCCTGATAATGTTCGCCTTTGGCAGTATCGACGTGGAATTTCTGGAATCCTGCCCCGGGAAAAGCGCGTGCCGTGATCTGCTGGAACAAAAGGCCCCGGCTGCCACCACATCGCCTTCAAGACCCGCAACCCGACCGAGCGCAATGTGTATCTGGAATCCAAAGGCCATACCCTTTTGCAACGCGGTGAATTTGACGGCGGCGGCGGGCATTATGCCTATTACGACACCATGCTGGACCTTGGTCTGATGATCGAACTTCTGAGGTTTGACCACGACAAAGTGCCGCAGCCGTGACAGGAAACCACCTGAACTTCGGCGCGCAACTCTTTGATTATCAGCGGAAAATGGTGGGCGATGACGGGCTCGAACCGCCGACATTCTCGGTGTAAACGAGACGCTCTACCAACTGAGCTAATCGCCCGCCCGCCGCACTTACACCGACCCGGGGTCGGGGCGCAAGCAGGTTATCGGTCCCGCAGAACCACTTCGCGGCCTTGGGTAATGTGATAGACCACCCCCTGCGCCCCATAAAGCTGACTTGCACCCAGCAATCTCAGCCCCAAAAGCTGACCGCGCAAGTGGCACGACGTCACTCCATGCGTCACAAGGATCGTCGGCTGCGTCAGGCTGGCCAGCAGATCCGCGACCCGCGCGGCGACCTCCTCGTGGCGCTCTCCCCCCGGGAGCCGCGTTTATCCACAAGAAGTGATCGTCCTCCTCGGCCGGGTGTCGGGTGGAAATCTCGGCACGGGTCAGTCCCTCCCAATCCCCAATCGCGATTTCGCGCAACCTCACGTCGGCAAGCACGGTCAACCCCAGCGGTGCCACCGCCAATGCCGCCGTAGCCAATGCGCGCGGTTGCTGCGACACTCGAACCCGGACGACCTCGCCAGAAACTCCCGCAATATCCGCCCCTGCTGTGCCGCGTGTTCCCGTCCAAGCGTGGTCAGAGGCGAATCCATCGCGCCCTGATAACGCCCCGCCAGGTTCCACGCGGTCTGGCCGTGGCGCAGGATCAAAACCTCTGGCGTCATCGGCATTCCTCAAACTAAAAAGCGCGCCCGACACAGGCGCGCTTTTCTCAAAATGGTGGGTCGCACAGGGATCGAACCTGTGACCCCTACCGTGTGAAGGTAGTGCTCTACCGCTGAGCTAGCGACCCGTCGGCGGGTTCATTAGCCTTGTTCACTTTCCTCTGCAAGAGCGTCTTTGTCCTCGCTAACCGCCGCGCGGCCCTTGCCACCCAACCCGGTCATCCGACGCAGCTTGACAGTAATCGGCCCGCTGCCGTCAGCCCCGGCCTTGGCCACCCGCGCCTTGCCAAAGTTCGGCAGGTGAAGCGTCTCGCCACGTTGCAGCGCGTCGCCCATCTGGGTCAGCACGGCCTCGACGATTTCCTTGACGCCCTTACGTTTGCCGCCGGTGGCCACCACCACCTGTTCGATCAGATCTTTTAACCGCAGCCCGGCTGCCGCGACCTTGACCTCGCCCGCCATCTCTTGCGCTGCGCCAGTTTCGGCCTGCACCGGCATCGGTTTTGCTGTCCGCCGCGCCAGACCTGGATTGGCAACCCCTGCCGTGCGTGCGCTGACTTTCGCAGAAGTCTTGACCTTGGCCGCTGGTTTCGGTGTCGTGGTCTTGCTTGGCATGTTGGGATGATCCGCGTTTGTTTCCGTTCCGGTAACAACATTAGCGCGGCACCGGGCAACAAGACAGGAATATTGTGCAAAACCAACGAATTTCGCCACGGGGCATCGCTATTGCTTGCTTGCAACGAGGTTGCAATATTTGCAGTAAAATGCGGTGCGAAATTGACCGCGTCCCGGTTGTGTGTAAACCGTGATGACAATGTAAGCATTAGGAGTTGAAAATGCGTAAATACCTGTTGGCCGCGACTGCCGCTTTGACCTTGACCGCCTCGATCGCCCAAGCCGGTGGTGTGGTAGAACCGGTGATGACCCCCGATGTTGTCGCTGCAAAAACCACGTCCAGCAGCAACGGCGGGCTGATCGTGCCGCTGCTTCTGCTTTTGGTGATCGCCGTGGCCGTTGCCAATGCCAATCCTGGCGGAGCGGTCCCTGCGGTGGTCCCGAACTAAGACCGCCACAGTTTCGTTGGGCCCTGCTTTTTGCTCGGACTGACGCTGTATTGCTTGGCTCTCGAAATTGGCGCTCCCCGCAATGCCGGGGTGTGCTTTTGTTTTTTTACTCTCCCCTTAGCCGACTGCCGCGGCCAACCGCCCGACTGCAATGATATCGTGCGGCCATTGCGGCACGCGCTCAATCTTTGTCCTACCCTCCACGTCCCATGGTCGCCAACCGCGCCATCTTCTGCACATCGTTGTCCGGGATCTCCGTCAAATCTCTGGGCTATTCTTGCAGGATCAGCATCGTCTTGATGCCGCAGCGCGGCGTCACTTCGCCAGCCACAGACAAACCTTCCGAAAATCGTACGTAACCCGGGCATTTTTCCGCAGAACAACCGATATTTCGGGTTTGCAACAGATTTTAGAAATTTGCAGGCCCTTTCGCAACGTGTTTGACCAAGGCGCAGATTTTATGCGGCAGCTGCATAATGTTGCAACTATTTGGAGAGTAACACGCACTAGTTTCTTCTGTCCGCGACAGCGGCATTGACGCTGTCCGGGTCAATCGCCCAAGCCGTTGGTGTGGTAGAGCCGGTGATGGCACCTGATGTCGTCGCCACACAAATCACATCAAGCAATGGCGGGCTGATCGTGCCACTACTTCCGCTGTTGGTGATTGCGATCGCTGTCGCCTACGCTGGCGGCACGATCCCAGAGTCGATTGTCATCAATAACAACTAGGCCCGCAGCACGCCTTGGCCATTTTTGGCAAGGCTCACGCCATTGCGGTTGGATAACAAAGGGCGCGCCCCGGTTACGGGACGCGCCTGTTCCATTTGAAAGCCTCAGTGGGCCGTCGGCGACGAAAGCCCTTCGTCACGTTTGGCTTGCCGTGCCAGTGCCAGGGCTTCTTCCGCCGCCTCGTCCCATTCGACCGCTTCCGGCTGACGCACCAGCGCCACTTTCAGCACTTCGCGAACGTGGGAAACCGGGATGATCGTCAACCCCTCTTTCACATTGTCCGGGATTTCGGTCAGATCCTTGGCGTTCTCTTGCGGGATCAGCACGGTCTTGATGCCGCCGCGCAAAGCCGCCAGCAGCTTTTCTTTCAGCCCGCCGATCGGCAGCGCATTGCCGCGCAGCGTCACTTCGCCGGTCATCGCCACGTCCTTGCGGACCGGGATGCCGGTGATCACCGACACAACCGCCGTGACCATCGCCAGACCGGCAGAAGGGCCATCCTTGGGCGTCGCCCCTTCGGGCACGTGAACGTGGATGTCCATCGTTTCGAACTTCGGCGGCTTGACCCCCAGTTCCGGGCTGACGGACCGCACATAAGACGCTGCCGCCTCGATGCTTTCCTTCATCACGTCACCAAGTTTGCCGGTCGTCTTCATCCGACCCTTGCCCGGCAGCCGCAACGCCTCGATCTGTAGCAACTCGCCACCCACAGAGGTCCACGCCAGCCCCGTCACGACGCCGACCTGATCCTCCGTCTCGGCCAGACCATAGCGGAACCGCTTGACGCCCAGGTAACCTTCCAGCTTGTCCGGCGTGACCTCGACCGTTTTGGCGGTCTTCTTCACGATCTCGGTCACGGCTTTCCGCGCCAGCTTGGCAATCTCACGCTCCAGGTTCCGCACGCCCGCTTCACGGGTATAAGTGCGGATCATTTCCATCAGCGCGGCGTCGGTGATCTTGAACTCGCCCTTCTTCAAGGCGTGCCCGGTGATTTGCTTCTGGATCAGGTGACCCTTGGCAATCTCGCGCTTTTCATCCTCGGTATAACCCGACAGCGGAATGATCTCCATCCGGTCCAGCAAGGGGCTGGGCATGTTGTAAGAGTTCGCCGTCGTGATGAACATCACGTTGGACAGATCGTATTCGACCTCAAGATAGTGGTCGGTGAACGTCGCGTTCTGCTCCGGATCCAGCACCTCCAGCATGGCGCTGGCCGGGTCGCCCCGGAAGTCCTGCCCCATCTTGTCGATCTCATCCAGCAGGATCAGCGGGTTGGTCGTCTTGGCCTTTTTCAGCGCCTGAATGATCTTGCCCGGCATCGACCCGATATAGGTCCGACGGTGGCCACGGATTTCAGACTCGTCGCGCACGCCACCCAAGGAAATGCGGATGAACTCACGCCCGGTCGCTTTCGCCACCGACCGGCCCAAAGACGTCTTGCCGACACCCGGAGGGCCGACGAGGCACAGGATCGGGCCCTTCAGTTTTGCCGAACGCGCCTGCACCGCCAGATATTCGACGATGCGTTCCTTGACCTTTTCCAGCCCGTAGTGATCCGCATCCAAAACCTTCTGCGCCGCGCCCAGATCCTTCTTGACCCGAGACTTGGTGCCCCATGGCACGCTCAACAGCCAGTCGAGATAGTTGCGCACCACCGTCGCCTCGGCAGACATCGGCGACATGTTCTTCAGCTTCTTCAACTCGGCCTCGGCCTTGTCGCGGGCTTCCTTGCTGAAAGCCGTCTTGGCAATCCGCGCCTCAAGTTCGGCCACTTCGTTCTGGCCTTCCTCGCCGTCGCCCAGTTCCTTCTGAATGGCCTTCATCTGCTCATTCAGATAATATTCGCGCTGCGTCCGCTCCATCTGCGATTTCACGCGGGTCTTGATCTTTTTCTCGACCTGCAAGACAGACATCTCGCCCTGCATGTGACCAAAGATTTTCTCCAGCCGCTCCGCCACGTCCAGCGTTTCCAGCAGCTCCTGCTTCTGCGCCACTTCCACGCCCAGATGGCCGGCCACCAAATCCGCAAGCCGTGCAGGCTCATGGGTATCGGCCACCGCTGACAGCGCCTCTTCGGGGATATTCTTCTTGATCTTGGCGTAGCGTTCAAATTCTTCGCCGACGGATCGCACCATGGCGCTGACTGAATCCTTGTCGCCCGGGGTTTCCTCCAGCTTTTCGGCGCGGGCCTCAAAGAAGTTGGGGTTGGCAACGAAATCGGTGATCTTCACCCGCATTTTGCCCTCGACCAACACCTTCACGGTACCATCAGGCAGCTTCAGCAGTTGCAGCACATTGGCCAGCACACCGATCTTGTAGATGCCATCAGTCGACGGGTCATCGACAGAGGGGTCAATCTGGCTGGACAACAGGATCTGCTTGTCGTCCGCCATCACCTCTTCCAGCGCACGGACCGACTTTTCACGACCGACGAACAGCGGGACGATCATGTGGGGAAACACCACAATGTCGCGCAGCGGCAGGACCGGGTAGCTCACAGACAACTTGGTCGTCATACTATTTCCTTTCTGGCAGGATGGCCCCTTGTCCCGGCAATCGGCAACGTTTGAACCATCCCCTGTTCGTCAACTATATCTGGTATCCCCAATTCGGGGTGTCAACCACGCTCACCATACATTCTCCTAAACTGCGCCTTGTCGCAGGCCCGATCAAGCAGCCAATGCAGCAAAGCCGATCAACCTGCACGCAGTCATGTGCGCAGGTTGATAAACGGGCAACGAAGTGAGGATCAGGCGGCGACCTCCGCCAAAGTAGGATAGTCGGTGAACCCCTCACGCCCAGCACCATATGGCCCCGCCACAGGCAACGGGTTCAACGGCGCATTCCTAGCCAGACGTTCCGCCAAATCGGGGTTGAAGAAATACAGCTTTCCAAACGCCACAAGGTCAGCGCGGCCGCTCGCAACCGCCGCAATGGCAGAAGCCCGGTCATAGCCATTGTTCGTCATGTAAACGCCCTTGAACCGGTCGCGCAGCCCCTCAAGCTCCCCTGCGGGCCAGTCACGCGGCCCGCCGGCCTGCCCCTCGACCAGATGCAGAAACGCAACGCCGGCATCATTCTGCGCATCAATCGCGGCACCGAAGGTCGCCACCGTGTCGCTGTCGATCCCCACGTTGTTCGCATTCGAAAACGGGCTCAGCCGGACGCCAACCCGACCAGCGCCCAAAACGGCTGTCACCGCCGCAACGACCTCACTCAGCAACCGGGCCCGGTTCGCAATCGAGCCACCACAGCCGTCGGTGCGGTTGTTCGACGTGACGCGCAGGAACTGGTCGATCTGATAGCCATTGGCCGCATGAATCTCCGCCCGGTCAAAGCCCGCAGCCTTGGTGTTGACAGCGGCCTGCCGGTAATCCTCGACCAACCGCGCAATCTCTGCCGTTTTCAGCCCACATGGCACCGACGTTTCGACAAACCCCGTCCCGTCAAACGTTTGCGACTCCGCTCCAATCGCAGAAAGTGCGACTGGAGAAGCCTCGTTCAGCAGCGACAAGTGGCTCATCCGTCCGAGATGCCTCTTGCCCCGCAATCTTCAAACTGCTTTGACCTGCGCCCTGCTTCTCACCGCCGCACCCGTTTGCGCGGCGCCGCTCAAAGCCGTCGGCATCACCCTCTCCCGGACCTCGACTGCAGCAACGGGCTACTTTGTCGAGGACGGCTAGAGCGGGGCCGAGTTGATCTCGCTTGTCGGCATCTACTGCGCGGGGCGCGTCAGTGATCCTGCCCGCGTCGGCCAACCAAAGCCGAAGCGCGGCAAGGTGTTGCAAAAGTTCAGCGCGACCTGTGCAGGCGGGATGACCGACCGCTTTGGCGGCAAAAAGGCAGATTTCGAAGTCGAACTGATGTAAGACGGCGAATACGCCGACAAGCATCTGGCAAAGATCACCACGTCGGACGGCAACGGCAACATGGTCTACCTGCGCGAAGTCGTAACACCCTGAAGACGGCGGGCGGCCTATATTGGCTCGATATCCCCCCGCGCCTGCATGTCGCGAAACACCGCGGCAAACGCCGCCAGCCGCCCCGCCGCAATCGCCTCGCGCAGGGCCTGCATCAACTCCTGAAAGTAGTGCAGGTTGTGCCAGGTCATCAGCATGGATGAAATGATCTCCTGCGCCTTGAACACGTGATGCAGATAGGCGCGCGAGTAATTCCGGCAGCACGGGCACGAACAATCCTCATCCAAAGGCCGCGCGTCTTCCCGATGCCGCGCGTTCTTGATGTTCACTTGCCCCCGCCGCGTCCAGGCCTGCCCGGTCCGCCCCGACCGCGACGGTAAAACACAGTCCATCATGTCAATCCCGCGTTCGACCGCGCCGACGATATCATCCGGCTTGCCCACCCCCATCAGATAGCGAGGCTTGTCCTGTGGCAGCAACCCCGGCGCAAAATCCAGCACCGAAAACATCGCCTCCTGCCCCTCGCCCACCGCCAGCCCGCCCACCGCATAGCCGTCAAACCCGATCCCGCACAGCGCCGCTGCGCTTTCCTCCCGCAACGCCCGTGTCACGCCGCCCTGCATGATGCCGAATAACGCGTGGCCCGGCCGGTCGCCAAACGCATCACGACTGCGCTGCGCCCAGCGCATCGACAGCTGCATCGACCTTGCCACTTCCGCATCCGTGGCAGGCAGCGCCGGGCATTCGTCAAAGGCCATCACGATGTCGGACCCCAGCAGCTTCTGGATTTCCATGGACCGTTCGGGCGACAGCATGTGTTTGGACCCGTCGATATGGGATGAAAACCGTACGCCTTCCTCGGTCAGCTTCCGCAACGCCGCCAGCGACATTACCTGAAACCCACCCGAATCCGTGAGGATTGGCCGCTTCCAGTTCATGAACCGGTGCAGCCCTCCCAATGCCGCAATCCGCTCGGCAGTTGGCCGCAACATCAAATGATAGGTGTTGCCCAGCAAAATATCCGCCCCTGTCGCCCGCACGGACTCGGGCAACATCGCCTTGACAGTTGCCGCCGTCCCCACCGGCATGAACGCCGGTGTCCGTATCTCGCCTCGCGTGGTGTGAATAATCCCGGTCCGTGCAGCCCCGTCTGTGCCCTGCAAAGTAAAGCCAAAGCCCGCCATCATCGCCTCCCGGTTAAGGTTGCCCTTCTGGGCGAATAGGGGCTAAAAGCCAAGAGGCAGACGGTGTAGCCCCCCTGAGCGACGCGCCTATCCCCCACCGCAAATCCGTCGGCCGCATCTGCAAGCCGGGTTTACCGAAAATTTTCTGACACCGTCACACTTGCGCATGCGCATCGACCTGTGGTCCGCAGCCCTTGGCCATCCGGCGACTGCCGAAACTGAACTGGTACTTTACCAACGCTACCGCAGCGACATCGAATGTCCCCCGGAGCGCCCCCGCAACACCGGAAAACGCGGCCTGTATCCCGCAAGTGTCCGACCTGATCATGGCGACACTCGACGGCTTGTGGCTCGACTGGATGCGTCGTCGCCACCCGACTGCCGTACAAAACGGGCTTGCCGCCTGCATCGACTATGCGAAGTTGAAACTTACCTTACCGCACGCTTGGCCGCTTGCCCGGTTGCCTCGCAGTCTACACAGCTAATCCGCCACCAGGGCTTCCTGGATCACCTCAACTGGATCGTCGGTGCGGTTCAGCTAGTTGGGCGCCGAGATCGCGAAAACCCGGCACCGGTTGCCTTAAATGCTGGCACTCTGGCTTCGCGCACGCAGGCACTTCGCCCACATTGCACGACTGACGGCTCTTCCCCGCCCCAAGAATCCATGTTACTTAGTCATATGGCTAAACATGATCCAAACCTCTCGCTCATATTCCAGGCGCTTTCGGACCCGACCCGCCGCGCTATGCTGGCCCGCCTAGGCCGTGATGCCATCCCGGTTTCGGAACTCGCGCGCCCCACCGGTCTTGCCCTGCCTACCGTCATGCGCCACCTGGCCGTGCTGGAACATGCTGCGCTGATCTTCACCCGCAAAACCGGTCGCACCCGGCTGTGTTTTGCCCGCCCCGAAACCCTTACCGCCACCGCCCTTTGGCTGGCCGAACAGCGTGCCGTCTGGGAACAGCGCACCGACCGGCTGGAAGACTTGCTCACAACTTTCAAGGACGACAATGATGAAATTTGACCCAACCCTCGACCTTGAACTGACCCGCCTTTTCGCAGCCCCGCCCGCCAAGGTCTGGCGCTGCTGGACCGACCCCGTGCTGTTCTGCCATTGGTGGACGCCAAAGCCCGTCATTACCAAGGACGTGGTAATGGAGTTTCGCGGCGGCGGCCGCTTCGCCTCAACTTTCGTGCTGCCCGATGGCACCGAAATGGTCAACGACGGGGCGTTTCTCGAGGTCATTCCGGGCGAAAAAGTTGCCTTCACAGACTTGTTCATGGCCGACTGGAAACCCAACCCCCAACCCAGCCTCGGCTTCGCCGGGATCATCACGATGTTTCCCGAAGGCAGCGGCACCCGTTACACGGCGCGTGCCCGCCATCGCTCCACCGCAGAGCGTAACACACACGCCGACATGGGCTTCCACGAGGGCTGGGGCACTTGCGCCGACCAGCTGGGCGAACTGGCCCAAACCCTGTGACCCAAGACCTCCAGCTGACCCTGACCCGCCTGATCCCGGCCCCGCCTGACAAAGTCTGGCGCGCCTTCACGGACCCGATCCTCCTGCCCCGCTGGTTCGGCCCAGACGGCTTCTCCTGCAAAACTAAAGAAATCAACCTGACCGAAGGTGGCCAGTGGCGCTTTGACATGATCGCCCACGATGGCACGATTTTCGTCAACCGCCACCGCTACACCCGCCAAACTCCCACCAG
This sequence comes from Rhodobacterales bacterium, assembly GCA_025362795.1. Taxonomy (GTDB): domain Bacteria; phylum Pseudomonadota; class Alphaproteobacteria; order Rhodobacterales; family Rhodobacteraceae; genus Stagnihabitans. Next base: position 26,676 of record JANYFE010000051.1, read on the forward strand.
CCAGATCGAATTCCTGATGGATGCCGACGATGACACCTCCGCACCAATGCATGTCGAGGTCACGATGGCTCCCGAAGGCACCGGCACCCGCCTGACCCAGACCATCACATTCCCAAACGCCGATGCCAAAACTGCGGCGCTCTCGTTCGGCGCCGTTGCGCTTGGGCAACAGACGCTTGGCAAACTCGCCACTCTTGTGGCCACACTTTAAACCGCGCTTCTCCAAATATTTTCAGGCCCGACCAATCCGCAAGCATCCGCCGGACGGCGCGACATTGACCGACCTGGGAAGAGTGGCGGATCGGAATCCACTGGTCGGCAAACTAATATTTTCCACCTGCCCCCCGTCAATTTTTCGCAGAAAAATTGCGCCTCAAAGCCACCCGAACCTTCAGCATACCTGGCCCGGATGCCCGACTTTTCACAGAAAATTTGCCCTTTTCCGGCAAACACCGCACTCCCCGCGCCCTTCCCTTCCCCGCCCATCCCGCTACCTTCCCGCCAACATCAGGGAGCCTCACCATGACCGCGCCGCAAACCATCCACCTCGCCGACTACCAGCCCTTCACCCACATCATAACCCAGGTTGACCTGACCTTCCGCCTTGCGCCCCACGCCACCCGCGTCACGGCCAAACTCTCGCTCGCCCCCAACCCGCAACGCCCCGGCCCGCAAAACCTGCGCCTTGATGGCGAGGGGCTCAAACTCATTTCCTGCGCGATCAACGGCCACCCTGTCCAGGCCACCCAGGACGACACTTCCCTGACGATCCTCGCAGCCAGCCTACCCAACCAACCTTTCACGCTGGAAACCGAGGTCGAAATCGACCCCGCCAGCAACACCGCGCTGGAAGGGCTCTACATGACGAACGGCCTCTACTGCACCCAATGCGAGGCTGAAGGTTTCCGCCACATCACCTTCTACCCCGACCGCCCCGACGTGATGGCCCCGTTCCACGTCCGCATCCTCTCCGACCTCCCCATCCTGCTGTCGAACGGCAACCCCGGCACCCAAGGCCCCGGTTTCGCCGAATGGACCGACCCCTGGCCCAAACCCGCCTACCTGTTTGCTCTTGTCGCGGGCAACCTCGTCCCCCACTCCGCCAAATTCACCACCGCCTCCGGCAAACCCGTTGACCTGAACATCTACGTGCGCCCTGGCGACGAGGATCGCTGCGCCTATGCGATGGACAGTCTGATCCGCTCCATGCAGTGGGACGAGCAGGTCTATGGCCGCGAATACGACCTTGATATCTTCAACATCGTTGCCGTCGACGATTTCAACATGGGGGCTATGGAGAACAAGGGGCTGAACATCTTCAACTCCAAACTGGTCCTCGCCAGTCCCGAAACCGCCACGGATGATGACTACAACCGCATCGAAGGTGTCATCGCGCACGAGTACTTTCACAACTGGACCGGCAACCGCATCACCTGCCGCGACTGGTTTCAACTCTGCCTCAAGGAAGGTCTGACCGTCTTTCGTGACCAGCAATTCACCGGTGACATGCGCTCGCGCGAAGTGAAGCGCATCGAAGACGTCCTGACCTTGCGCGCCCGCCAGTTCCGCGAGGATCAAGGCCCACTCGCCCATCCCGTCCGCCCGGAAAGCTTCATCGAGATCAATAATTACTACACCGCAACCGTCTACGAAAAGGGCGCGGAAGTCATCGGCATGCTGAAAACCATGATCGGCGACGCCGATTATGCCCGCGCGCTGGACCTGTATTTCGCCCGCCACGACGGCCACGCCGCCACGATCGAGGATTGGCTCAAGGTGTTTGAAGACACCACCGGTCGTGACCTGACCCAGTTCAAACGCTGGTATTCACAGGCAGGCACGCCGCAGATTACCGTCTCCGACCACTGGGAACCCGCCTTTCAAGGCGGCACCTACAGCCTGACCTTTACCCAGACCAACCCACCCACGCCGGGCCAGCCCACCAAAGACCCCAAAGTTATCCCCATCGCCGTTGGCCTGCTCAACCCCAACGGCGCCGAGGTTGTCCCCACCACCGTTCTCGAACTCACCGACGCAACCCAATTCTTCGCCTTCAACAACCTCGCCACCAAGCCGATCCCTTCGATGCTGCGCGGCTTCTCTGCCCCCGTCACCCTGCAGCGCGAGGTTCCTGCGTCCGAACGCGCGTTCCTGCTCGCCCACGACACCGACAGCTTCAACCGGTGGGAGGCGGGCCGTTCGCTGGCCAAAGACACTCTGGCGAAGTTAATCCTATCAGGCGCCGCCCCGTCACCGGACCTGATCCAGGGCCTTGCCGCAGTGGTCCTTGACAGCAAACTGGATCCCGCCTTCCGCGCCCTGACGCTGCGCCTCCCCGGGGACGACGACATGGCAGCCACGCTCGCATCCCAAAGTCACACCCCCGACCCCGACGCCATCTTTGCCGCCAGGCGGGTCCTTGGCCTCGGCTTGGCCCAGCACTTGGCTCCCCACCTGCCCGCGCTGGAATCCGCCAACCGCAGCACCGGAGGGTTCTCGCCCGACGCAAAAGCCGCTGGCAAACGCGCCCTACGCCTCGCTGCCCTGTCCCTCATGGCCCGCCTTGATACGACGCCGGTGGCCGATGCCTGCAAAATCGCCAACAACATGACTGAACACCTCGGTACCCTCGCCGCCCTCCTCGACAACGGCGCGGGCCAACCGGAACTTGCCGCCTTCGAACACCGCTTCCAGAACGAACGCCTCGTTATGGACAAATGGTTTGCCCTGCAAATCCTGACCGCAGCCCCTGACCAAACCGCCGCCGTCACCGACAAACTCACCCAGCACAAACTTTTCGACTGGAAAAACCCCAACCGCTTCCGCTCCGTCATAGGCGCCCTTTCCGGCAACCACGCCGGTTTCCACCACGCCTCCGGTGCCGGGTACAAACTCCTCGCCGACTGGCTGATCAAACTGGACCCGGTCAACGCGCAAACCGCCGCCCGCATGTCCACCGCCTTCGAGACGTGGCGCCGATACGACGCTGGACGCCAGACCAAGTCCAAGGCCGAACTGCGGCGCATCCAAGCCACCCCAAACCTCAGCCGCGATCTGGCCGAGATGGTGGGGCGGATGCTGGGTGCATAAGGCGACATCCGGCGGCCCCTTGTGCGGGTCGCCTCCGCCACGCAACAGACTGTTGCCACAAGCCAGGTTGACCAAATCACCATAGCACCGCTAAAGTTGCATAAATTTTAGTGAGGTTCATTGTGTCTGTTTTAGTAGGTTTGCTGGTCATAGGTGCCGGCGTGTATTTCTGGCTATTGCGCACCCGCCACGCGGCATTGATGGCGGGCGATCCGGCTGACATGGCGCAAGATGTCCAGGCGGCCGCCCGCAACTTCGGCTTTGTCAGGCACGCTAACAGCCACCCGGTCGATTGCCTGAACGACCCGAATGTCGCCACTGCCGGCCTTGGCATCGGTTTTCTCGAATTGGGCGGCCGGACTCGCACCGAACAATTAGATGGCCTGACCCGCAGCCTGCAAGTCAACCTCGCGCAAAGTCACAATCAAGCGAAAGAGGCGCTGATTCTGGGCCGCTGGCTGATCGGCGAATGCGGCGGCCCGAAGCCCGGCATCGACCGCCTCTCCCGGCGCTTGTGGAAACTGAACGCAATAGCCGGGTTCCAACCCTTAATGGCAGTCCTGAAAGACACCGCCGTCTTGGGCGACAGTGCCATTACCCCCCCTTAGAAAGAGGCGCTTGATGGCATCGCGCGGGTTTTCCGCGTCACCTGAAGGGTCAAACCCGGCAATAATTCTGTGCGCTGGTCCAGGCCGCAATCTCGCTCCGCTTGGACCCGCTGCTGAACGGCCCCCAGTCGCGCGCGATGCCGCCGCCTTTGGCCGCCACCACACCATCCGCCGCCACATGCGGGGCCATGATCCGCACCGCGCATTGCAGATTGGCCGCACCGTCCTTCAACGCCGCGCTCGACCTTGCATCACAGCCCGCACTCCGCGCCGTCGATGGCATGATCTGCATCAGCCCGACATAACGCCCGCCACCGCCCGAAGCTTTGGGATTATAGCTGCTTTCGTGCTTGGCGGTTGCCGACATTAAACCCACCCAAAACGCCCGCCGGTCCTGCAACGTTGCCTTGACATAGTCCGGGCAAAACACCCCGATATCGCTTGGCACCCGCGACGCCAGTTCGCCATCATGCCGCGCCACCTCCGCCATCGCCTTGGTGGTCCACCCTGCCGCTTCAGGTCGCGCATCCCAACGCATCGCCGGCACGCCGCCTGGAAAGAACGCAGCTAGGTCGGGCAGTTGCACCTGGTCACAGCCCGCAAGCAGGCCCGAGCTCAGCGCCATGGCAACAATTGTCTTGATCGTCATGCAATCCGTGTGGTCAGCATCGCGTCTGGCGCGACGAGGCCTGATGGCGTCAACTGCCGCTCCCAGCAAGCATACCACCCCAGGCACCGCCGGTATCGGCAATTTTCCGCCTTCCGTACCCTTGCCCCGCCGCCCGCCGAACCCTAGAAAGACTGCACAAGTACCGGAGACGACTATGCTAGATGTAACCTACACCGCCCCCAAACCCAAGATCATCTCTGGTGCCACCGGCGATTGGGAACTGGTCATCGGGATGGAAATCCACGCCCAAGTTGCCTCCAACGCCAAGCTCTTTTCCGGCGCCAGCACGCAAGTCGGTGCCGAACCCAATTCCAACGTTGCCTTCGTAGACGCTGCCATGCCCGGCATGCTGCCCGTGATCAATGAATACTGCATCGAACAAGCCGTCCGCACCGGCCTTGGTCTCAAGGCGCAGATCAACCTGCACTCTGCCTTCGACCGCAAGAACTATTTTTACCCTGACCTGCCGCAAGGCTACCAGATTTCGCAGCTTTACCACCCCATCGTTGGCGAAGGTGAAGTGCTCGTCGAACTTGGCCCCGGCATCGCCCGTACGGTCCGCATCGAACGCATCCACCTGGAACAGGACGCCGGAAAGTCGATCCACGATATGGATCCCACCATGTCCTTTGTCGATTTCAACCGGACCGGCGTCGCACTGATGGAAATCGTTTCCCGTCCCGACATTCGCGGGCCAGAAGAGGCGACCGCTTATGTCACCAAACTGCGCCAGATCCTGCGCTACCTTGGCACCTGTGATGGCAACATGCAAAACGGCAACCTGCGCGCCGACGTCAACGTCTCGGTCTGCCGTCCCGGCCAATACGAAAGATACTGGGCCACACAGGACTTCGCGCACCTTGGCACCCGCTGCGAAATCAAGAACATGAACAGCATGAGGTTCATGACCCAAGCCATTGATTACGAAGCCCGCCGCCAGATTGCCATTCTGGAGGATGGCGGCTCCATCACCCAGGAAACCCGCCTCTACGACCCCGACAAAGGCGAAACCCGCTCGATGCGCTCCAAGGAGGAGGCGCACGATTACCGTTACTTCCCCGACCCCGACTTGTTGCCGCTAGAGATTGAACAGGATTGGGTTGATGACATTGCCCGCACAATGCCCGAACTGCCAGACGCCAAGAAGGCGCGCTATATGAGCGACTTTGGGCTTACCGACTATGATGCGAGTGTTTTAACCGCTGACAAGGAGGATGCACGCTATTTCGAGCGAAGCCTTGTGGCGCTAGACGACCTCTGGAAGACTAGAGGACCGCACAAGAAAACTGGCGTGCCAGCTGGTGGCGCAAAGACCGGTGGCAGCTATCTTGATGTGAAATTTGTGGCAAACTGGATTATCAATAATCTGTTTGGCAAGCTGAAGAAGGATGACCTCTCTATAGGCGAAAGCCGTGTCTCATCTTCGCAGCTTGCTGAATTGCTGATGCTATTGGTGGACGGGACCATCAGCAACAAAATGGCCAAGGATCTCTTCGAAATCCTGTGGACCCAAGGCGGCGACCCGGCCGAGCAGGCCGCGAAACATGGCATGAAACAAGTCACCGACAAGGCCGAAATCGAAGCCGCCGTCGACGCGATCATCGCAGCCAACCCCGCACAGGTCGAAAAGGCCCGCGCCCAACCCAAACTCGCCGGCTGGTTCACAGGGCAAGTGCTGAAAGCCACCGGCGGTAAGGCCAACCCCGCTACGGTCGGCGAACTGGTGGCAAAGAAACTTGGCCTCTAACCCACATCAACTGTCCATAAATATCCCGGGGGTCCGGGGGCTGGCCCCCGGAATTCGTCAAGTAGCCCGCGCTTGCCGGACCATCGATACCGTGTAAATCGCAAGTGCCGCCCAGATCATCGGAAACGCCACCATCTGCGCCCGACCGAACGGCTCGCCAAAGACAAACACCGCCGTCAGGAAAATCATCGTCGGCGCGATGTATTGCATGATGCCAATGGTGGACAACCGCAGCAGCTTTGCGCCGTTGGCATAAATCATCAAAGGAAGGGCGGTCACCAGGCCGCAACTCAGCAGCAACACAGTGTCCCGCGTATTGCCCATGAAAAAATGCCCGGTCCCCTCAACGCCAAGCCAGCCCACATAGCCCAAAGCCGGCACCAGCAAGATCAGAATTTCCAGCAAAAACCCCTGGTTCGGCCCGATCGGAAGCGACTTCTTCAGATAGGCATAAAATCCCCAGGTCACCGTCAGCCCCAGTGCCACCCAAGGCAGTTTGCCCGCTTCGATTGTCAGAATGCCGACCGCCAGCGCCGCCACCCCGATCGCCAGTTTCTGCGGCAGTGACAGCCGTTCGCCCAGCAAAACCGCACCCAGAAACACGCTGAACAACGGGTTGATGTAATAGCCCAATGCCGCATCCAACGCATGCCCGGCGCCAATCGACCAGACATAAATCCCCCAGTTCACCGAAATCAGCGACGCCGTCGCCGCGCCCATCACCAGCGTCCGCGGTGAGCGCAGCGCGATCTTCAAATCGCTCAGCCGCCCCAGATACAGCAGCACCGCCACCGCAATCGGTACCGACCAGATCACCCGGTGCGCGATCACTTCGGCCGGCGAGATATGCGCCACCGCCTTCATAAAAACCGGCAGAAAGCCCCACAGTAGATATGCGGTCAGCGCAAAGCCAAAGCCGCGCAAACTGTCCTCGTTCTTGGCGGGCCTGTCAGTCATGGCACTCTCCTAGAGTCCCGGCTCAGAAAGCTCCATGCCAAACTTGTAACGGTCACAAAACCCAGTCAGCCGGCCCTCTTCAGGAGGGATGTCCGGCAACGCGCCGGCACCACCGCTCATACGGATCTCCTGACACGGTCAGCCCCCACCAGGTCCGGGTCACGTCCGGCGATGTTGCGCCGGATGAAAATGCCAGCGCCGCGCACATTGCGGCGCAGTCTGCACCCCGCGCAGCCGCCCGATCCTGCACTTCCGCCACCCTATCGCAAGCGGCGTCTTTTGGGTCGACCCAGAATCCGGTCTGACCATAAAGGCGAAGATTGCCCGGCCCGATGCCGCTGTCCCGCCGCATCGAGCGGCAATAGCCTGATGGCCCGCAGTTGCACCAACTCCTAACAAAGCGTCAATTTTTGAAATCCAAGCAGTTGAATTGTAACGATATTTAAAATTGTCCAGAGGCGGACAGCTAGTCCCGCACCAGATCGAACCCCGGTGCGGCAAGTTCGAACCCATCAAACCGGAACCCCGGCGACACCGTGCAGCTGACCAGCGACCATTCCCCGGTTGACTGCGCCGCCTGCCAATACCCGGCGGGCACCACAGCCTGAACCACCTCATCGCGCAGCACATCCGGCCCAAGCCGAACCTGCCGCGCCGCAGCCGCACCCATTTGCAAAATCAGCGGTGCGCCAGCATGAAACAACCAGATTTCATCGGCATCCACCCGGTGCCAGTGCGACCGCTCACCCGCCTTCAACATAAACAAGATCGCTGTGCCCGACGCCCGGCCAGCCACCGTCGGCCCCATCCAAGTCTGCCGGTACCAGCCGCCCTCCGGATGCGGCAGCAGACCCAATCTGGCAATGATCAGGTCTGCTTCCATCTTACGCCTTCAGGATCGACCGCCCGGCAAACTCCGCCGTCTCGCCCAGCATTTCCTCAATCCTGATCAGCTGGTTGTATTTCGCCAGCCGGTCCGAACGGGACAGCGACCCGGTCTTGATCTGCCCGCAATTCGTGGCCACCGCGAGGTCCGCAATCGTCGCATCCTCGGTCTCGCCAGACCGGTGGCTCATCACATTAGTATAGCCCGCCCGGTGCGCCATATCGACAGCCGCCAGCGTCTCGGTCAGCGTGCCGATCTGGTTGACCTTGACCAGCATCGAGTTCGCACAACCCTGCTTGATCCCCATTTCCAGCCGCCTGGGGTTGGTCACGAACAAATCGTCGCCGACCAGTTGGATCTTTTTCCCCAAAGTATCGGTCAACAGCTTCCACCCGGCCCAGTCATCCTCCGAACAGCCATCCTCAATAGAGATGATCGGATAATCTGCCGCCAACCCCGCCAGAAACGCGACATTTTCCTCGACGGACAGGGTCTTGCCCTCACCCTTCATCTCGTACTTGCCACCCTTGAAGTATTCCGTGGCAGCGCAATCCAGCGCCAGACATACGTCGTCGCCCGGCCGATAGCCCGCCTTTTCAATCGACTTCAGAATGAAATCCAACGCATCCCGCGCCGATGACAGGTTCGGCGCAAAACCGCCCTCGTCACCGATCCCGGTGTTGTGGCCCGCGTTCTGCAATTCCTTCTTCAGCGTGTGAAAAATCTCCGACCCCATCCGCACGGCCTCGCGGATGTTTTCGGCCCCCACCGGCATGATCATGAATTCCTGGATATCGATCGGGTTGTCGGCATGTTCGCCACCGTTGATGATGTTCATCATCGGGACCGGCAGAACCCGGGCAGAGGTGCCGCCGACATAGCGGTACAAAGGCTGCCCCGAAACCTCCGCCGCCGCCTTGGCCACCGCCAAAGACACGCCAAGAATCGCATTGGCCCCCAGTCGCCCCTTGTTCGGCGTGCCGTCCATCTCGATCATGGTGCGGTCGATGCCCACCTGTTCGGTCGCGTCAAAGCCTACGATTTCCTCGGCGATCTCGCCATTGACTGCCGCCACCGCCTCCAGAACGCCTTTGCCCTTGTAGCGTGCCATGTCGCCGTCACGGCGTTCCACCGCTTCATGCGCGCCGGTCGAGGCTCCCGACGGCACCGCCGCACGGCCCATCGCCCCGCTTTCCAGATACACATCCACCTCAACGGTCGGGTTGCCCCGGCTGTCCAAAATTTCGCGGGCATGAATGTCGATGATCGTGCTCATTGGGGTCTCCACAGGGCTTGGATTGCGTTTGGCAAGGTCTTACAGGGCAGGGGAAGTCATGGAAAGCATTTTGCGTTTGCGCTCGCGGGCAAAGGAATAAAGCCCCGATCCGATGATCAGCCCCGCCCCGCAAAGGGTCAGCGTGTCAGCAGGCTCGTTGAAAATCAGCCAGCCTATGATGATTGCGAACACCAGCCGCGCATAACGGAACGGTGCCACGGTAGAGACCTCGCCGGTCCGTGTTGCCGCCGTGATTGCCCAGTAGCCCGCCGAACCGAAAATCCCCATCAGGCTCAACTGCACGGCTTGCAGACCCGTTGGCATCACCGCCGCGCCCGTCCAAGCCATCATCATCACCCCCAGCAGTGTGATCGCCATCGCACCCCAGGCCGAAACCTGCGCCGAGGAAAACTCCGCGGGCACCGCGCGGGATGCCAGATCGCGCACCGCCAACCCGACCACCGTGATCAGCACCCAAAGCGCCGCCGGACGGAACCCGTCCAGGCCGGGGCGAATAACCAGCATCACGCCGACAAACCCCACCGCAATCGCCGTCCAGCGCCGCCAGCCGACGCTTTCGCGCAAGAACAGTGCCGCGCCCATCGTCACCACCAGCGGCATCGCCTGCAACACAGCCGAAACCGTAGGCAAGGGCACCGTCGCAATCGCCGTAACATAGGCAATCGACCCCACCATCTCGCCCAGATTGCGCACGACCACCGCAGGCCGCCACGCCGCTCGTACCCATACGCTTTTGCCGGACTGCCATGCCAAGGCGGCAAAAATCGGAATGCCGAACAACCCTGCGATCAAAATGATCTCGCCAGTTGGCACACCCTCTGCCGCCAGCTTGATGAACATGTCCTCCAAAGCGAACAGCGCCATAGAGGCGACCATCAGCAAAATCCCTCGAAAATTATCCGCCTGCATCAGGTTTTCCGGCTCGGTACGCCCAGCAGTTCCAACCGATGGCCAATCAGCCGATAGCCCAGCCGCGCGGCGATCTTTTCCTGTAATGCCTCGATCTCGGGATCGACAAACTCGATCACCTGCCCGGTATTCACGTCGATCAAATGGTCATGGTGGTCGCGCTCGGCATCCTCATACCGCGCGCGACCATCGCCGAATTCATGCTTTTCCAGGATACCGGCCTCTTCGAACAGCTTCACCGTCCGATAGACGGTGGCCAATGAGATCTTGGGGTCGACCCGCGCCGCACGCGCATACAGCTCCTCGACATCCGGGTGATCCTCCGCATCACCGATCACCCGCGCCACAACCCGGCGCTGGTCGGTCATGCGCAGCCCCTTGGCCTCACAACGTGCGATGATATCAGCCATGAGCACCCCACCCTTTGCACCGCGCTTTAAGGGAAACCCTGCCCTGCTGCCAGTGGTTTCGGCGCCACCCGCCCTTGACGCGGCCGCCCTGGCCGGAAAGGGTGTGCCCAAAAGCGGGGACATGATGCGCAAGGAAAGACTTGATGGGTTGGGACTTGCCGTACTGCTGGGTGTGACGCTTCTCTTTGCCGTTAACCAGATCGTGATCAAACTGGCCAATCAGGGCTTTCAGCCGGTATTCTTTGCCGGGGCACGCTCGACCCTTGCCATTGCCTTCGTCGGCGGCTGGCTTTGGTATCGAGGGCTCATGGATCGGGTGAAATGGGCCGACCTTGGCCCCGGTCTGGCGATTGGCACCGTCTTTGCCGTGGAATTCTTGGGCCTGTTTCTGGCGCTTGACCTGACCACCGTGGGCCGGGCCGCGCTGATATTGAATTCCATGCCGGTCTGGATTGCCGTTCTTGCGCATTTCTTCCTGCCCGGCGAACGCGCAACCCCGATAAAGGCGGCAGGCCTCGCCATCGTCTTCACCGGCACTGCCTGGGCAATCCTGTCCAAGACCACCGTGGGCACCCCCAGCCTCTTGGGCGACTTTTGTGCCCTGATCGGCGCGTGGGGCTGGGCAGGCACCGCCTTTCTCGCCCGCAAGACCCGCCTCAGCCGCGCCGGCCCCGAGGCACAGCTGTTCTGGATGGTCCTTGTCTCTGCCCCGCTTTTGTTGCTCGCGGCCCCGTTGTTCGGGCCCCTGATCCGCGACGTCCAGCCGGTCGATTACTTCTGGCTGCTGTTTCAGGCCGCAGCCGTGGTGGCGGGCGGTTTCATCAGCTGGCTTTGGTTGTTTTCGGTCTACCCCGCATCGACCGTCGCCAGCTTTTCCGGCCTTACTCCGATCTTCGCCATTCTTTTGGGGCGCATCATTTTTAACGAACCGTTGTCGCCAAGCCTCATCGGGGCTGCAACACTGGTGTCGGGGGGAATCATCCTGATCAATCGTCGGGCGTAATTCACGCCACGAATCGCGCTGGAGTTGCAATTCGACAGTTCACCCAAAATCTTATCCACAGGTGGCAAAGTGGCTTCTAGCCTTGAATTTTCTCGCGCCATCCCACCTGCGCCAACAGCTTGTCCACCGTTCCACCCACAGCCCACCCAGGACGCGTCATCACGCCACCCCTAGACATCCCCGCATCGTCAAGCACAAAATCTTGGGGGTAAGTGTAAAATTTCCGTTGATGACACACAAATTATAGATCAGTTTGGCCAGGTCGGATTAGGGCGCTCTGAAATCGCCCGGTCCGAGGGGAAACGCACAGCCAGCGTCACGACCACTGCAAGGGTCCGTCGGTCTTTTTCGAAAGACGGACGCATAGGGCTGTTTGGGTCTTCGACGTAGGGACAGTGAACCATTGGCGTGTCGGACGGGGCTGCGAAAAGCCTTGCCGCAATATAGGGACAGACGGGGCAAATGAAGATCGAGCGCAAGTTTACCGCAGCGGAAACCGGGGCCTATGGCACCATCCCATTCAACCTGACCACGTCTGAAATCCGCAACCCGGATGGCAAGGTCGTGTTCCGCAACGAAGCGGTCGAAGTGCCCGAAGGATGGAGCCAGGTCGCCGCCGACGTTCTGGCCCAAAAATACTTCCGCAAAGCTGGTGTTCCCGCCCGCTCGCGCCGCGTCAAGGAAGCCGGCGTGCCCAAATTCCTCTGGCGCTCTGTCCCCGACGAAGTGGCGCTGGATGCCTTGCCGAAAGAGGAACGCTTTGTCGGCGAAACCTCCGCCAAACAAGTGTTCGACCGCCTCGCCGGGGCCTGGACCTATTGGGGCTGGAAGGGTGGCTATTTCACCACCGAATCCGACGCCCGCGCCTACTATGACGAAATGCGCTTCATGCTGGCCCGCCAGATAGCTGCGCCGAACTCGCCGCAATGGTTCAACACCGGCCTGCACTGGGCCTACGGCGTCGATGGCCCCGCGCAGGGGCACTATTATGTCGAACACACCACAGGCGAACTCACCAAATCCACCTCCGCCTACGAACACCCCCAGCCCCACGCCTGCTTCATCCAGTCGGTCAAGGATGACCTCGTGGGCGACGGCGGCATCATGGACCTGTGGGTCCGCGAAGCGCGTCTCTTCAAATACGGCTCCGGCACCGGCACCAATTTCTCCTCGCTCCGTGGCGAAGGCGAACGTCTGTCCGGCGGCGGCAAATCCTCCGGCCTGATGGGCTTTCTGAAAATAGGCGACCGTTCTGCAGGCGCGATCAAATCCGGCGGCACCACGCGACGCGCAGCCAAAATGGTGATCTGCGACATGGATCACCCCGATATCGAGGCTTTCATCAACTGGAAGGTCATCGAAGAACAAAAAGTCGCTTCCCTCGTCGCTGGGTCCAAGGCCCATGAAGCCCGCCTGAATGATATCTTCGCCGCGATCCGCACCTGGGATGGCACGCAGGCCGACGCCGTCGACCCCGTCAAGAACCCCGCATTGAAAGCCGCGATCAAGGCCGCTAAAAAGGCTATGATCCCCGACACTTACACGTTCCGCGTCCTGCAATACGCGAAACAGGGCTTCACCAGCATCGAATTCCCGACCTATGACACCGATTGGGACAGCGAAGCCTACATGACCGTCAGCGGTCAGAACTCCAACAACTCGGTCCGCGTCACCGACGCTTTCCTCAAGGCCGTCAAGGATGACGCCCCGTGGGAATTGATCCGTCGCACCGACGGCAAGATTGCCAAAACCACCTCGGCCCGCGAATTGTGGGACCAGATCGGCCACGCCGCCTGGGCCTGCGCCGACCCCGGCATCCAGTTCCACGACACCGTTAACGCCTGGCACACCTGCCCCGAAGATGGCGCGATCCGCGGCTCCAACCCATGCTCCGAATACATGTTCCTTGATGACACTGCCTGCAACCTCGCCTCGATGAACTTGCTGACCTTCCACAAAGGCGGCACATTCGACGCCGAAGGTTACATGCATGCGTCTCGCCTCTGGACCGTGACGCTGGAAATCTCGGTGATGATGGCGCAGTTCCCGTCCAAGGAAATCGCCCAACTCTCCTATGACTTCCGCACCCTTGGCCTCGGCTATGCCAACATCGGCGGGCTTTTGATGAACATGGGCCTTGGCTACGACAGCAAAGAGGGCCGCGCCCTCTGCGGTGCCCTGACCGCCATCATGACCGGCGTGGCCTATGCGACCAGTGCAGAGATGGCCCGCGAGCTTGGCGCTTTCCCGGGCCACGCCCGCAACGCCGCCCATATGCTGCGCGTCATCCGCAACCACCGCGCCGCCGCCTATGGCAAAACCGCCGGATACGAGGAACTCAACGTCGCACCGGTAGCCCTCGACCACATCAACTGCCCCGACCAAAGCCTTGTATCCTTGGCACAATCCGCCTGGGATGAAGCCTTGGCGTTGGGAGAGGCGCATGGCTACCGCAACGCCCAAACCACCGTCATCGCCCCCACCGGCACCATCGGTCTGGTGATGGATTGCGACACCACCGGCATCGAGCCCGACTTCGCGCTGGTGAAATTCAAGAAACTCGCAGGCGGCGGCTATTTCAAGATCATCAACCAATCCGTCCCGGCAGCCTTGGAAAAACTCGGCTACCCGACCTCGCAAATCGCCGAAATCATCGCCTATGCCGTGGGCCACGGTTCCATTGGCAACTGCCCCGGCATCAACACCACCGCACTTGTCAGCCGTGGCTTCGGCCCGGCTGAGATCGAAAAGATCGAAGCCGCCCTGCCCGCCGCATTTGATATCCGCTTCGTGTTCAACCAGTGGACCCTTGGCGAAGACTTCTGCCTCAAGACCCTGAAAATCCCCGCCGAAAAACTCGCCGACCCGACCTTCGACCTGCTGCAACACCTTGGCTTCACCAAGGCGCAAGTCGCCGCCGCCAATGACCATATCGTAGGCTCAATGACGCTGGAAGGTGCCCCGCACCTCCACAAACGCCACTATTCCGTCTTCGATTGCGCCAACGCCTGCGGCAAGACCGGCAAACGCTTCCTGTCGGTTGAAAGCCACATCTACATGATGGCCGCCGCCCAGTCCTTCATCTCGGGTGCCATCTCCAAAACCATCAACATGCCCAACAATGCCTCCATCGGCGACGCCTTGGCCGCCTATGAACTGTCATGGTCCCTCGGCATCAAGGCCAACGCCCTTTACCGCGACGGATCGAAACTGAGCCAACCGCTCGCCTCCGCTTTGGTGGAAGACGATGACGAGGCCGAAGAAATCCTCGCCACCGGCTCCAACCACGAAAAAGCCATCACCCTCGCCGAAAAGATCGTCGAAAAGATCATCATCAAGGAAGTCATCCGCACCAACCGCGAAAAACTCCCCGAGCGGCGCAAGGGCTATACCCAAAAAGCCATCGTCGGCGGCCACAAGGTCTACCTGCGTACTGGCGAATACGTCGACGGCCGTCTGGGTGAGATTTTCATCGACATGCACAAGGAAGGTGCGGGCTTCCGCGCCATGATGAACAACTTCGCCATCGCGATCTCGGTCGGCCTGCAATACGGCGTGCCGCTGGAGGAATATGTCGAAGCCTTCACCTTCACCCGCTTTGAACCCGCGGGCATGGTTCAGGGCAACGACAGCGTGAAAAACGCGACCTCGATCCTCGACTACATCTTCCGCGAACTCGCGATCTCCTACCTCGACCGCACCGACCTCGCCCATGTCAAACCGACCGGCGCGTCCTTCGATGATCTGGGTCGCGGCGTGGAGGAAGGCAAACGCAACGTCAGCGAAGTCTCTGACGCCGCCGCCACGCGCGGGCTGGAGGTGTTGAAACAGATCTCCTCCACCGGCTACTTGCGCAAGCGCGTGCCGCAGGAACTGGTCGTGCTGCAAGGCGGCATGGGCATGCAAGGCCTGGGCGGCGCGGGTGATCCGATGTCCAACCTGAACCTGCTGGTGCCAGAAACCGCCCGCGCGGCGATGGGCGGCGGCTTTGCCGCCCCCGTCGCGACCTACACCACCGCCCTGGCCTCCGGCACCGTCGGGATGGACCAGCGCGTCAAGGCCAAGATGCAAGGCTACGAAGGCGACCCCTGCGGCGAATGCGGCAACTACACGCTGGTGCGGAACGGCACCTGCATGAAATGCAACACCTGCGGCGGGACGAGCGGGTGTAGCTGACATAAGGTACGGCTGGGTCACCCCGCCGTTCACTCTGCTTGGCAGAGTGAACACTCCTACCCTATCCCCCAAATTCATCTGTTCATAAATATCCCACAGGGGGTCCGGGGGATGTGAAATCCCCCGGCTCTTAGGATGCTCCCCACGCGACCCGTTAGACCGCTCCGCCTGTCAGCGTGTCTGGACCTGTACCAAACGCAAACCCGACGCCGGCCAGAGCCCACCGTGAGATTCCCAACGTTTCCGGCAGGTTAACCTCTGCTCCCCCAACCGAATGGCGGCCCCGGTCGGCGCAGCACTGCCCCCCCCAAACCACGATTATCTTGCCCCCGCAGAAGATCTATCCCCGCAAACCCCGCAACCCAATCCTTGCGGCCCAACCGCTTCTGGTATCTCATGCTCCGCCAAAAGCGGAGGTTCCAATGCCCCAACGTGTCAGCCGTGCCAGCCTGCAAGTCGATCAAATTCTTGCCGATTTTGTCGAATCCCGTGCCCTACCCGGCACTGGCATAGCCCAGGATCACTTCTGGCAAGGCTTTGCCGACCTGATCCACACTTTCGGCCCCCAAAACCGCGCGCTCCTCGCCAAACGTGACCATCTGCAAACCCGTATCGACCAATGGCACATCGCCCACCGCGACCACCCCCACGACCCCGCAGCCTACCTGTCCTTTCTGCGTGAGATCGGCTATCTCCTTCCGGAACCTGACAATTTCCAGATCGACACAAAGAACGTCGACCCCGAAATAGCCGCAATCCCCGGCCCGCAACTCGTCGTGCCCATCACCAACGCCCGCTATGTGCTGAACGCCGCCAACGCCCGCTGGGGCAGCCTCTACGACGCCCTCTACGGCACCGACGCGATGGGTCCGGTCGTTGGCGGCCCCTATGACAAAGGCCGTGGTGCCCGCACCGTCGCCCGCGCCCGGGTTTTTCTGGACGAGGCTTTCCCGGTCCAGAACACCAGCCACGCCGACGCCCGCCGTTATTACGTCTCGAACGGCGCGCTGCTGATCGACGACCAACCCCTTGTAACCCCTGCGAAATTCGTAGGCTACAAAGGCAATCCCAAAGCGCCAGACTCTGTCCTTCTCGTCAACAACGGCCTTCACGTCGAACTCATCTTCGACCGCGCACACCTGATCGGCTCTCGCGATCAGGCCGCGCTGGCCGACATCGTCCTCGAATCTGCCGTGTCCGCCATCATGGACTGCGAAGACAGCGTCGCCTGCGTCGATGCCGAAGACAAAACTGCCGCCTACGCCAACTGGCTCGGCACCATGCAAGGCACCCTGACCGCCGATTTCTCCAAAGGCGGCCGTCCCGTAACCCGCGCCCTCAACCCGGATCGCACTTTCACCGCCCCCGATGGCAAGCCATTGAGTCTCAAAGGTCGCGCACTTTTGTGGATCCGCAACGTCGGCCACCTGATGACCAACCCCGCCATCCTCGACCGCGACGGACGCGAGGTGCCAGAGGGTCTGATGGACGCGATGATCACCACAATGATCGCCATGCACGATCTGCAAAAACCCGACGGCCTGCGCAATTCCCACCACGGGTCCGTCTATGTCGTCAAACCCAAGATGCACGGGCCAGAGGAAGTTGCCTTCACCGACGCCATTTTCACCAAGGTCGAAGCCATCCTTGGCCTCAAACAAAACACCGTCAAACTCGGGGTGATGGACGAAGAGCGTCGCACCTCCGCCAATCTCAAAGCCTGCATCAAAGCTGCCAGGTCGCGGATTGCCTTCATAAACACCGGCTTTCTCGACCGCACCGGTGACGAGATTCATACCTCGATGGAGGCGGGGCCGTTTTCCCGCAAGGACTTCATCAAACGCAAGGCCTGGATCGGCGCTTACGAGAATCAGAACGTCGATATCGGGCTTGAATGCGGCCTGTCGGGCCGCGCCCAGATCGGCAAGGGCATGTGGGCCGCCCCCGACCTGATGGCCGCAATGCTGGAACAGAAAATCGACCACCCCAAGGCCGGGGCAAACTGCGCCTGGGTGCCCTCACCGACCGCCGCGACCCTGCATGCGTTGCACTACCACAAGGTTGACGTCTTTGCCGTGCAGCGTCGTCTCGCAGCGGGCGGGCGCCGCGCCTATGTTGAAACGCTGCTGGAAATCCCCCTCGCCGCCTATCGCCGCTGGACCGAAGCGCAGATTGTGCAAGAGGTGGAAAACAACGCGCAAGGCATCCTCGGCTATGTCGTCCGATGGATTGATCAGGGCGTCGGCTGCTCCAAAGTACCCGACGTTCACGACGTCGGATTGATGGAAGACCGCGCCACCTGCCGAATCTCCGCGCAACACATCGCCAACTGGCTGCATCATGGCATCGTGTCAGAACCGCAAGTCATCACCAGCCTGCGCAAAATGGCCGGGGTGGTGGACCGTCAAAACGCGGGCGATGCCGCCTATGAACCGATGGCTCCCGGGTTCAACGGCATCGCTTTCGCCGCCGCACTGGATCTGGTGCTGAAGGGTCGCGTGCAGCCCTCCGGCTACACCGAACCGATTCTGCACGCGCGTCGGCAAGAAAAGAAGTCCTCCTAGCCGATATCCAGCGCAATCGCGTGCACTCGCCGGTTCAAATCTCCCAAAGCGGTTTGAACCGCCCGGTGCCGTGTGACCCTTGTCATCGCCGCCAAAACGTCGGCACGGATGTGAATCGCAAAATGGCTCTCGCCCGAACCATCATCGCCGCCGTGCCCGGCATGTTTGTGGCTTTCGTTCCTGACCACCAGTTCGGTCGGCGAAAAGGCGCGGGTCAGCCGCGTTGTGATCTCTTCAGTGACGGACATGCGTCGCTTTCCCCTTCTATCTGCTGACAAAACGCTTAAGCTTGTGGCCCAGAGTCGGAAAGGCCGTTTAATGACCAGTCGCCCCCCTTTTGAATTCGACATCCGCGTTTCGTCCGATAAGGCCAAGCGCAAAACCGGGCGTCGGGGTATGTCCGGGGCGTTCGACACTTCAACCAAGGGATGCGATTTTCCGGGCTGCAAGGAAAAGGGGGCCTACCGCGCCCCGAAATCGCCGGACCATCTGGATGAATTCTTCTGGTTCTGCCGCGACCACGTCCGCGAGTATAACCTCAAATGGAATTTCTTCGGCGCCGCCACGGACGAGGAATTTCAGAAGCTCCTGGAAAAAGACCGCTTGTGGGAACGCGAAACCAAACCGTTTTCCCGCAAGGACGACGGCCGCGCTTGGGCCCGGCTTGGCGTGGATGATCCGATGCAGTTGTTGGGACCAAATGCCACGCAAAGCCCCGGCAAGCCGGTGTCCAACACCACCCGCAAACTGCCCGCCCCAGAACGCAAGGCGGTCGAGATTCTGGATGCGCGCGACACCTGGACAAAAACTGAAATCCGAAAGCAATACAAGAGCTTGGTCAAGGATCTTCATCCAGATATGAACGGCGGCGACCGGTCTGACGAGGAACGCTTGCAAGAAGTTGTCTGGGCTTGGGATCAACTGAAAGACAGTCGCTATTTCAAGGAATAGCGTCAGGCGTGCCGGATGAAATCATACTTCAAAAGCCAGATCAGCACACGTTCCACATACATCGGCTGAAACCGGGTCGCGCCTGAAATCACTTCAACTCCGGTGCTGTTCGCCCCGCGTGCCGTGATCACGGCCAGCACGGCCGCAATCTGATCTGTCGTGGCAAAATGCCGGTTCAACGCCTGATAATTGCGCAGCGCCAGCAGATCCCGCAACCCAGTGCGGCCGGTCAGATCGCTGGCGACAAAACGCGCGTCAGCAAAATTGGCTGTTTCGGTCGGATAGCCCTGAAACAACAACGTCGGAGAGGGCGCGATCGGCAAAGCATGCCCCGCAATCCGCACCGCCGCATCCCCCGCAGCCCGCCGTTTGGCGTCCTGCTCGCCCCACAACTCCTGAAACTGCGGGATCACCACCGCCCAGTCATAAACCGCCCGCGCCTTTGCCTGCGCCGCCTGCCCCATACGACGCCGCAGGTCCGGGTTCTGCGCAAAAAGCAAAATCTGCCGCGTCATGTCCCGCACATCCACCTCGGTCATCGCCGAAACCGCTGCACAATATTGCGAATAGTCGTCTACGCCCCCCTGCAACCGCAACGCCTCATTGGCCAGATGGTGCGGCCCCAACATTCGCGTCCTGACCCGAAAGCCCACATCCGGTGTGACAGTGTCCTTCATGCCATCCCAGTCCGACACCAGCAACGGCAGTCCCGCGGCCATACCCTCCAGCGGGGCAAGGCCAAAGGTTTCTTGAATGTTATCAATCATGAACAGAAAGACATCTGCTGCCGACAACGCGGCCCTGCGGTCTTCTGCCAGCGCACCATCCAAAAGCAGAAATCCGACATCCGGCATCAGCCTGGCTGCGCCCTCGACAAAAACCGTCTTGGCATAGGCGTGTCGAAACAGCCCGCAAAACACCACATGCAGCTTTTGTCCCGGCTTCAACCCATCTTGCGCCGCCTGCATCGCCAGATAGATCGGCAGCGGATCGAATTTCTCATGTGGGGTCAGGCGGGCGATCGTGGTGAAAACCACATCCTCCGCGCCGCAACCCAGTCGGTCACGCAGCGATTGCCGCGCCACCGGGTCCGGCACAAAATCGTCGCAATGAATGCCCAGCGGAATGACCGGAAACATCGGCCGCGGCGGCGGAGCAGCGCGAAAACGCTGCCGGACATGGGCGTCGATCAAGTCCATCTGCACCGAAACCGCGGCCTGCACCGCAGTGGATGTGCAGATCACCGCGTCCCATTCCATCACCGGCGCCATGCGCAGATCGAAAAACCCCTGCATGATACCCATGGTCGACGTGGTGTGGGTGATCCCGCACACCGCCCAGGCATCCGAACCGTAATCGGCGCGCCGCCACGCCTCGCCGGCGATATTGGCCGCCGGATAAAACAGGTTGGTCAACGGCGCGATACTGCCGGGCCGCGCCAACCCGACCGGCCGCAGTTTCTTGTCCGGGCGCAACGCCTGCACCAGTGTTTCGACTTCGGCGGCTTCGGAATTGGCCTTGGCAAGGATGACAAACTCTTCCACCGCGCCGTGGCGCAGGTAGCCTTTCAGAAAACTCTCGCCCGCCACCCTGCGGCCATTGATGCCTTTGACGGCGGGCGCATAGCCGTCCGATGCGTAGAAAATCGCCGCATTCGCCTTCATTTGCGCTGCATCCACAACCAAGGTGTCGGCCCGCCCCGCCACTCCCAAAGCGCTATCAAACGGTCAAGGTCGCTCAGGGTCTCCATCCAGTCCGGCAAGTCGGCGCTGATCTGACGGTTAAGCCGGGTGATCTGGTGGCTTGCCGCAAATCGGCCGGCGATCAGTCCCGACAGCCCCGGCAGCATCACATCATGGGTTTCCACCAGAATATCCGCAGCCAGCAGGCCCGGCGCCAGCACCGGGTCCAGCAGCACCGCCTCCGCCCCTTCGATGTCGCACAGGACCAGCGTTGGCTGGTCGGCACAGACCCCAAAATCGGCATGGTCCATCCGCCCGCCAATGACGACCCGGTCCGCCACGCCATTCCGCTCTGCCAGCTTTCCGCACAGCACCTGCGCCTTGGGGTTTTCGTCCCGGGCCCAGACCCGGGCCTCCGGCATGCGCCGCGCCAGACCCACCGCATAGTACCCTTCGGCACAGCCCACATCGATCACCAGCGGATAAGCGCGGGCGACGATTTCCTCAATCACCGGCGCAAGGCTCGCCTCGTAACAGCCAAGCAGCCGCGCCGAACGTGACCCTTCAGAGGCGCGGATGGCATAATCCATGCCTTTGAACGGGCCAGACAGCACAACGCTGCCCGAGCGTTCCAAGATCGTATTGGCAAGCAGCTCTGCCCGCCACTTTGCCAAATGCCGCAGCGCGGCGGCAAGCTGGGCGGCATCCGCGGGCGCTGCGGCAATTTTGCGCAGGGCCTCCGTTGCGGCAATGGTCAGCGGCGAGGCAGGGGGCACAAGCGGGGCTCCTAAATGTTTCCCCTATGGATAGCGGTGACACCCTGCCCTGTCCACTCTAGTTAGGCCGCTCTGAACACCAGCGCCACGCCGTTCATGCAATAGCGCAATCCGGTCGGCTGCGGGCCGTCGTTGAAAACATGGCCCAAATGCCCTCCACAGCGGCTGCAGTGCACCTCAGTTCGCCCGCCATCCGCGCCGGTCCCCACGGCATCCGCCAGCGGCTGCCAGAAAGACGGCCAACCGGTGCCGCTTTCGAACTTGGTGTCCGATGAATAGACCGCCAAATCACACCCTGCACAGGAAAACTGACCCTTGCGATGTTCCTCCAGCAACGGGCTGGTCCCGGCCCGCTCGGTGCCTTGCTGGCGCAGAACCTTGTATTGCGCCGGGGTCAGCAGGCTTTGCCATTCGGCATCGCTATGTGTCACTTTGAAGGTCTCGGCCCAGGCACCACGGCCCAAGCTGGCGAATACCGTGCCAAGGGCAAGAAAGCTGCGACGTTGCATATGAACTCCTTTCAGGGGTTTGTGCCAGAATACCGGCAATCGCCCGCCCGACCGCCAACAAAATCATCACCTCACGCAGTTGCGAAGCATCGTGAACACAGCCGCGCCCCTTGCAGCCCCCGGCGGAATGTTCCAAACAAGTCACTGAAATGCCGGCCCGCAAATCGGGTCTGCCATCTGTTCATGGACGGTTGCAATGCTGAATACGGTCGCAAAACCCACGGAAGACATCTCGGTCCGCGAGGTGTTTGGCATTGATACCGAGATGAAGGTCAAAGGCTTTGCCGAGGCGACCGATCGGGTTCCGGCGATTGACCCGACCTATAAATTCGACCCTGACACCACTTTGGCGATTCTGGCGGGTTTTGCCTATAACCGCAGGGTAATGATCCAAGGCTACCACGGCACCGGCAAATCCACCCATATCGAACAGGTTGCCGCTGCACTGAAATGGCCCTGCGTGCGGGTCAACCTCGACAGCCACATCTCCCGCATCGACCTGATCGGCAAGGACGCGATCAAGCTGCGCGACGGCAAGCAAGTGACCGAATTCCACGAAGGCATCCTGCCCTGGGCCCTGCGCAACCCGGTCGCCATCGTGTTCGACGAATACGACGCGGGCCGCCCGGACGTGATGTTCGTCATCCAACGCGTGCTGGAACATGACGGCAAGCTGACCCTCTTGGACCAGAACGAGATCATCACCCCCCACCCGTCCTTCCGCCTGTTCGCCACCTCCAACACCGTTGGCCTTGGCGATACCACGGGCCTCTACCACGGCGTGCAGCAGATCAACCAGGCCCAGATGGACCGCTGGTCGCTGGTGGCTACGCTGAACTACCTGAGCCACGACGCGGAAGCTGCGATCGTTCTAGCCAAAAGCCCGCACTACAACACCGAAAAAGGCCGCAAGCAGATTGGCCAGATGGTCACGGTCGCCGATCTCACTCGCACCGCCTTTATGAACGGTGACCTTTCCACCGTGATGTCGCCGCGCACCGTTCTGAACTGGGCACAAAACGCCGAGATCTTCCGCAACGTCGGCTATGCCTTCCGCCTGACTTTCCTGAACAAATGCGACGAGCTGGAACGCAGCACGGTGGCCGAATTCTACCAACGCTGTTTTGCCGAGGAACTGCCAGAAAGTGCGGCAAGCATGGCGATGAAGTAAGGGGCGCGGGCGGACTTGAAGGTGCTAGCCCGCTGGACCCAACGCAATTGAGGCGAGGCGCGGATGAAGTCCTATCTTCGCGCCCTGTCGGTTCGGTTCAACTGGCTGGCCGGTCATCCCAAGCAAGGTCGCGACCGCAGCGACGTCGGCAAATGCCATCGCTCCTTTCCGGAAGAGCGTCATTTGAGTTTCCATCTTATCGCGGACAACGGAATTGCCGTGATCGGGCATTCTTCATCCTGCAATGGACATCGCAAGCCAGCTTGATTTGGAACCATGATCAACATCTTGCCGTTCAGCATCCAGCGGGCGTCAACGCGATCCAGCGAGCAGCTATCGACGTGACGCTGGCTTTCACCAACCCTACTCGATTTTCCCTGGTGCCAGCCGCCATAAATCTGACCAAGCGGTTAACGAAAAAAATCAAACATTTGATTTCAATGACATTTCCAAGATGTCCACATGCGGACACCCGCGACAATTCCGGGCGCCACCAGCGGGGCGCCCGGCAATATCTCTGGTTCTACTCCGCTGCCAGCCTGCTGACCACCACTGTGACCTCTGGTTTTTTGCCGATTTCTTCCATCGTGACCTGGCGCACCACCCGCTTAAGCGCCTCGTCCAGCTTGTCATCGTCGCCCAACAGCTTCTTGCTGGCCCCGGCAACAAATTCCCCCAGATCGCCCTCCAGCGTTTCCGCCAGATCGCGCCCGCCCTTACCCTTGGTCGGCAAGCCGCGCAGATCGACCCACGCATCGCCCAAAGGATCGTCGCCCTCGTCCAAAATCAGCGTCACCGTGATGTGACCATTCAGCGCCATGCGGATCCGGTCGCGCACAACGCCGTCCATCGCGCCGATCAATGCAGACCCATCCAGGAAGGTCCGCCCCGCCTCGATCCGCTCCGCCACCACCGGCACATCACCGGAGATGTCCAACATCGTACCATTGGTCGCGATCATCGAGGCAATTCCAGCGTCATGCGCAATCCGCACATGTTCGCGCAGGTGGCGATGCTCGCCGTGCATCGGGATCACCATGTCAGGCAACAGCAGGCGGTGGACATGCTCCAGATCAGGCCGGTTGGCATGGCCCGAAACGTGGTACTTCCCGGTGTTGTCATCAATCACGTCGACGCCCATCTCCGAAAAAGCGTTGATGATCTTGCCGACTTCGCGTTCATTGCCCGGAATACACTTGGACGAAAACAGGAACGTATCGCCCTCTTTCATCTCCAGCCCCAGATATTTGCCCCGCGACAGTTGCGCCGAAGCCGCCCGACGCTCGCCCTGCGACCCGGTGACGATCAGCATCAGGTTGCGGCGTGGCACTTCCAGCGCGGCCTCCGGGGTGATTGTCGGCGGAAACTTGGCCAGCACACCGGATTCTTCCGCCGCTGTTACCATCCGCTTCATCGCCCGCCCCAGCAGGCAGACCGAACGACCCGCCGCCCGCCCGGCCTCTGCCAGCGTTTTCAGCCGCGCCACGTTGGAGGCGAACGTCGTCGCCACCACCATGCCACCCGCACCGCGGATCAATTCGGCGATCGGTTCTGGCAGGGTGCTTTCCGACCGCCCGGCATGTAGCGAGAACACGTTGGTGCTGTCACACATCAGCGCCCGCACCGGAGTTTCCGCGGCGATCTCAGCAAATCGCTGATCCTCCCAGCCCTCACCAACGCCCGGATTGGCATCCAGCTTGAAATCGCCGGTGTGCACGATTCGCCCCGCAGGCGAGTCGATGACCAAGGCTGCACTTTCTGGGATCGAATGGCTCACCGGAACAAACTGCACCGTAAACGGCCCCGCCGTCACCGCCGCAGGCCGCGCCTCGACCGTCTTGATCGCATCCAACGGCAGCCCGGCTTCCTCGAACTTCATCCGGCCAATCGTCGCGGTAAACTTCCGCGCATAGATTGGCTTTTTCAGCTGCGGCCACAGATGTGCCAGCGCGCCGATGTGGTCCTCGTGCGCATGGGTGATGAAAATTGCTTCCAGCCGATCAATCCGCGCCAGCAGCCAAGAGATATCGGCCATGATCAGATCGACACCGGGCGTCGAATCCATATCCGGGAACGAAACCCCCAGATCGACCAGAATCAGCCGTTCGCGCCCTTTCTGCCCATAGCCATAGACATAGGCGTTCATGCCAATTTCCCCGGCGCCGCCGAGGGGTAGATAAATCAGTCTTTCACCGGCCATCCGAATTCTCTTTGTTATAGGCGTTGATCAGGACCAGACCATACATCGTCAGATCATCCTCAATCGCGTAAAATAGCTCTGTTCCTTGGGCAAACAAGGACGCGAGTCCTCCGGTCGCAATCACCTTCATCGGGTGAACCCGCTCCCGCCGCACCTCGCGCACGATGCCTTCGATCAGGCCGACATAGCCCCAATACACGCCCGACTGCATGCAGGCCACCGTATTCGTGCCAATCACCCGGGCCGGTTTGGCAACATCGACATGGGGTAGCGCGGCGGCCGCCGTATGCAGTGCCTCAAGGCTCAGGTTGACGCCCGGAGCAATCACGCCACCGATGTAAGCACCGTCTGTGTCCACCACGTCAAAGGTGGTTGCCGTGCCGAAATCCACCAGGATCAGGTCGCCGCCATGCCGGTCGAACCCGGCCACGGTGTTTACCAACCGGTCAGGCCCGACCGTTGTGCCCTGATCGACGCGGGGCGGCACCGGCAGCCGACACTCGGGCTTGCCCACGACCAGAGGTCGGCACTGGAAATAGCGGTCGCACAGAACCCGCAAGTTGAACACGACACGCGGCACGGTGGAGGATATGACCGCCTCCGTCACCCGCGCCTCGACCTTGGTCAGCATCATCAGGGACGACAACCAGACAAAATATTCATCCGCCGTCCGCTTGTGATCCGTGGCAATCCGCCAGGTCGCCAGAAACCGCACCCCGTCCCAGATCGAGAACACAGTATTGGTATTGCCACAATCAATTGCCAGAAGCATGCCGCTCTCTCCCGCATCGCCGGTCATTTTGGCGCAAAAACTCCACTGGGGTCTGAAGGTTTGAAACCTCCACCGCCGCCCTCAAAAGAAAACCTCCGCCGCCGGAATGGCGACACGCCCCGCCGCGGTGCCAAGGATAAGCGCCCCTGACTCGTCCACCGTCTCGAACCGCCCCTCGCGGCTTTGCGTCCCCGTGCGTGCGCGGATCACCTCACCCAACCGGGCCGCATGTGACAGCCATGCCGTGCGCAACGGCGCAAACCCCTCGCTGACAAACACCGCTTCCCATTTGGCGTAGGCCGGGGCCAGATGGTCAAGGAAAGTCTCCGGGCCGATCCGCAACCCCGTCTCCTCCAGCAGCGTCACCGCACGCAATGCCCCTGGTTCCAGCATACTCGCCTCCGGCGCCGCGATCAGGTTCACACCGACCCCAATCGCCAGATGCGCGACACCCAGACCCGCCGCCACGCTTTCCAACAAAACCCCCGCCACCTTGCAACCATTCAGCAGCACGTCATTTGGCCATTTCAGCGCAAACGCCCCCGGCAATCCGGTCAAAGCCACAAACGCATCCCGCAGCGCCAGCGCGGCCGCGAAGGATCGCAAGGCCACCCGGTCCGCCGGCTCATTCGGCACCATAACCAGCGTGCCATGGAAATTTCCTTTCGGGCTGGCCCAAGGCCGCGCCCGCCGCCCCCGTCCCGCCGTCTGCTCCTCTGCCAACAGCCAAGCCGCCCCGCTCAGCGAAGATGCCAGCCGCAATCCCTCGGCATTGGTGCTGTCAATCGCGCCATAAACCCGCCGCCCGACGCCCTTGGGCCAGACCGGCCTATCCGACAAGCGATTGCGCGGCGGCAATCGCCGCAGGCTCGATGCCGAAGAAGTTCACGATCCCCAACAGCATCGCCGCCGACACCGCCACCAAAGCCAGCCATTGCACCGGGGCCATCCGGCTTGTCGTCACTTCGCCCTCAGACCCGAAATACATGTAGAACACGATCCGCAGATAGTAGAACGCCCCGATCACCGATGCCACCGCTCCGGCCAAAGCCAGCCAGGCCATGTCGGCATCCACTGCCGCCTTCAGCACATAGAACTTCCCGAAGAACCCCAACATCGGCGGCACACCCGCCAGGCTGAACAGCAGCACCAGCATCGCCAGCGCCTTCAACGGCTCGCGCTTGGAAAACTGGTTCAGCCCCATGATGTCCGTGACCGGCTTGCCGTCCTTCTCCATCGACAGGATAAAGGCGAAAGTACCGACGTTCATCGTCACATAGATCACCATGTAGATCAGCATTGCCTGCACGCCCTCGGCCGTGCCCGACGCCAACCCCATCAGCGCAAACCCCATATGCGCAATCGAGGAATAGGCCATCAGCCGCTTGATATCGCGCTGCCCGATGGCGGCAATCGCCCCCAGAAACATCGACGCCACCGACAGCGCAGCCAGCACCTGAGACCATTGCCCCACAACGCCGCCAAACGCATCCTGTACCAGCCGTGCAATCAGCGCCATCGCCGCCACTTTGGGCGCGGTCGCAAAGAACGCGGTCACCGGGGTCGGTGCACCTTCATACACATCCGGCGTCCACATGTGGAACGGTGCCGCCGATACCTTGAACGCCAGCCCGGACAGCATGAACACCAGCCCGAAAAGCAAGCCCAGCGGCACGGCCGCCGAAACCGTGGTCAAGATACCCGAAAACAGTGTCGTCCCTGCATAGCCATAGACCAGCGACGCGCCATACAGCAGCAACCCCGAAGACAGCGCCCCCAGCACGAAATACTTCAGCCCCGCCTCGGTCGATTTGGCATTGTCGCGCTGCAAACTGGCCACGACATACAGCGCCAGCGATTGCAACTCCAACCCCATATACAGCGCCATAAGATCGCCCGCCGACACCATGACCATCATGCCGACAACGCTCAGCGCGATCAGGATCGGATACTCGAACCGTGCCAGCCCGCGCCGCACCATGAAATCCTGGCTGATCACCAGCACCGCCGCCGCCGACACCAGGATCGTGACCTTGGCGAACCGTGCAAAGGCATCGTCGGTAAACATGCCGCCAAACGCCACCCGGATCCCCGTCTCGCCCAAACCAATCCACAAAGCGAGCGCCACCATCAGCCCCGCCGTGGCCCAGGTCAGCGCCGCCGTCAGCCCGTCCTTGCCCGCATATACCACCACCAGCAGCGCCAGCATCGCATACAGCGACAGGATCAGTTCGGGCAGAACCACCGCGAAATCAGAAGACATCATTCACCTAGTCCTTCAGTTCGATACCACGGCCGCGTCCGCAGGGACCGAGGCTCGGAATTCCGTAATCAGCGCACCGACCGATGGCCCGATCATGTCCGTCACAACCGCCGGATAAACCCCCAGCAGCAGCGTCATCGCCACCAGCGGCGCAAAAATCGCCCGCTCGCGGTGGTTCATATCCTGTATCGTTGCCAGCGACGCCTTAACCAAAGGACCCAGTGCCACGCGGCGATACAGCCACAGCGCATAGGCCGCCGACAAGATCACACCACTGGTCGCCACCGCCGCCACCACCGTGTTCACCTGAAAAATTCCCATGAGCACAAGGAATTCGCCGATAAACCCGCTGGTCCCCGGCAAGCCGACATTGGCCATCGTAAAGAACATGAACACCAGCGCATAGGCCGGCATCCGGTTGACGAGCCCGCCATAGGCGTCAATCTCCCGCGTGTGCATCCGGTCATAGATCACGCCGACGCACAGGAACAATGCGCCGGAAATAAACCCGTGCGACAGCATCTGGAAAATCGCGCCGTCAATCCCTTGCTGCGTGACCGTGAAAATCCCCATCGTGACATAGCCCATATGCGCCACCGACGAATAGGCGATCAGCTTTTTCATGTCCGACTGCGCCAACGCCACCAGCGAGGTGTAGACGATTGCAATCGCGCTCATCCAGAACACCACCGGAGACCACAGATGCGACGCCACCGGGAACATCGGCAGGCTGAACCGCAGGAAGCCGTAGCCGCCCATCTTCAGCAAGATCGCCGCCAGCACCACCGACCCCGCCGTCGGGGCCTGAACATGCGCATCCGGCAACCAGGTATGCACCGGCCACATCGGCATCTTGACGGCAAAACTGGCAAAGAACGCAAGGAACAACAGCGTCTGCAACCCGCCCGCCACATGCAGCCCCAAGACTGCAATCGGCTCATGCGCGAAATCGAACGTCATCAGTGTCGGAATGTCGGTGGTCTTGGCCGCCCAATACATCGCCACCATGGCAACCAGCATCAGGACGGAGCCCAGGAACGTATACAGAAAGAACTTGAAGGCCGCATAGATCCGGTCCTTGCCACCCCAGATCCCGATGATCAGGAACATGGGTATCAGCCCGGCCTCGAAGAACAGATAGAACAGCACAAGGTCCAGCGCGCAGAACACGCCCAGCATCAGCGTCTCCAACAGCAGAAACGCGATCATGTATTCCTTGACGCGCGTCTCCACGTTCCAGCACGCCGCAATCGTGATCGGCATCAGGAAGGTCGTCAGCATCACAAACAGCACCGAAATGCCATCAATCCCCATCTTGTAGTGCAGACCCAGAACCCAGGTCCGGTCCTCGACAAACTGGAACCCGGTGTTGGCCGGATCGAACCCCTTGAGCAAGAACAACGAGGCTATCAGGCTCAACGTGCTGGCAAACAGCGCCAGCCATTTGGCATTCCGCGCCGCAGCCGCATCATTGCCGCGCAGGAACAGCGCCAGAACAGCCGCCGCAACCGCCGGAATATAGGTGATGATCGACAGGAGGTTATCCATCACTTCGCCCCCCCGCCCAGCGTCATCCAGGTCAGCAGCAGGCCAATCCCGATCACCATCGCGAAGGCATAGGTGAAGATATAGCCCGACTGCATCCGCCCGGCCCACCGCGTGAAGAACGGAATGATCCCCAGCGCCACGCCATTCAGCGTGCCGTCGATCACATTGCCGTCGCCGCGCTTCCACAGAAAATTGCCCAACCAGTTGGCGGTCCGCACAAAGATCACGTCGTAAACCTCGTCAAAATACCACTTGTTCAGCAAGAACCGGTAAAGCGGCGCCTGCTGTTCGGCCAGTTTGCCCGGCAGGTCAGGACGGCGAATGTAGAACAGATACGCTACCGCAAAACCGATCAGCATGGCGATGAACGGCGCCAGGCTGACCAGCGCCGGGCTTTCATGGGCCCGCTCGATCACATCCATATTCGCCATATATATGCCGCCAGCGCCGGGCGCGCCGCCTTCGGTCAGGTTGAAGAAATGCTGCATCCCTTCGACATTCGAAAAGAAACTGCCAACCCAGATCATGCCAGCAAACACCGCGCCCAGCGCCAGCACCCCCAGCGGGATCAGCATCGACATGCCGCTTTCCTGGGCATGTTCGTGCTTGTGATGGTCGCCCTTTTCCGGCCCGTAAAACGTCATGAAGATCAGCCGCCACGAATAGAAACTGGTGAAACAGGCGGCGACCACCAGCAGGGTAAAGCCATACATCGACCCGCCGGCATAGGCGCTTTCGATGATCGCGTCTTTCGACAGGAAACCCGCGAACCCGATATGGGTGAACGGTATCCCCACCCCGGTAATCGCAAGCGTGCCAATCAGCATCGCCGCAAAGGTGAGCGGGATTTTCTTCCGCAATCCGCCATAGTTCCGCATGTCCTGTTCATGGTGCATCGCGGTGATCACCGATCCCGCCCCCAGAAACAGCATCGCCTTGAAAAACGCATGGGTGAACAGGTGGAACATCGCCACGCCGTAAACCCCCGACCCCGCCGCCACGAACATATAGCCCAACTGCGAACAGGTCGAATACGCTATCACCCGCTTGATGTCGTTCTGCACCAGCCCGACCGTCGCCGCAAAGAACGCGGTGGTCGCGCCAATGACCACGATCAACTCTTTAGCCTGCGGGGCAAATTCATATAGCGGCGACATCCGGCAGACGAGGAACACCCCCGCCGTCACCATCGTCGCCGCATGGATCAGTGCCGACACCGGCGTCGGCCCCTCCATCGCATCCGGCAGCCAGGTGTGCAGGAACAATTGCGCCGACTTGCCGCAAGCGCCCACAAACAGCAGCACGCCCAACAGGTTGGCAGCATTCCAGTCCCACCACAGGAAATGCAGGTTCTGCTTTGACAGCTCCTCGACGCCCGCGAACACATCATCAAACTTGATGCTGTCGGTCATGTAGAACAGCCCGAAAATTCCCAGGGCAAAGCCGAAATCGCCAACCCGGTTGACCACGAATGCCTTGATCGCTGCCGCATTCGCCGTGGGCTTGCGGTAGTAGAACCCGATCAGCAGATAGGAAGCGACGCCGACGCCCTCCCAGCCGAAAAACATCTGCACCAGGTTGTCCGCCGTCACCAGCGCCAGCATGGCAAAGGTGAAAAACGACAGATAGGCAAAAAACCGCGCCCGATACGGCTCGTCATGCCCCCAGTTTTCGTCATGCGCCATGTAGCCGAACGAATACAGGTGCACTAAAGTCGACACCGTCGTCACCACCACCAGCATGATCGCCGTCAGCCGGTCCAGCCGGATGCCCCAGTCTGTCGACAGCGACCCGCTTTCGATCCAGCGCAGCAGCGTGATGTGCTGCGTCGTCCCGTCAAAGGTCAGGAACACATACCACGACAGCACCGCCGCCAGAAACAACAGCCCGGTCGAGATGACCTGCGCCACCCTTTCGCCCAGCACGGTCCAGAAGAACCCGCAGATCAGCGCACCGACCAGCGGCGCCAACAGGATGATCGTTGTCATTCTTCAGCCCTTCATCACATTCGCGTCTTCAACTTCGATGGTGCCGCGCGTGCGGAAGAACACCACCAGGATCGCAAGGCCAATCGCCGCCTCGGCCGCCGCAACCGTCAGCACGAACATGGTGAACACCTGCCCCACCAGATCGCCCGACATCGACGAAAAGGCCACAAAGTTGATGTTGACCGCCAAAAGCATCAGTTCGATCGACATCAGGATGACGATGACATTCTTCCGGTTGAGGAAGATGCCAAAGATCCCAATGACGAACAAAGCCGCCGCCACAATCAGGTAATGTTCCAGTCCCACCATCATCGTCCCTCCGGGTCTTGGCCCGTTTTGTCGTTTGGGAGATGCGTGAAACCACGCACCCTGCCCATCATTCCGCAGGGTGCGTGATCTCACGCACCACCCCGGTTCACCCGCCCGTCATCGTCTCGGGATAATACAGCTGACACCCGCAATCGGCCCGCGCCGCCTTGTCGGTATACATCTTGGGCAGTGCCCCTTCGGTGATCGGATAGCCGTAGGTCTTGGCATTGGTCTTGAACAGCGCCTCGTTGGCCAGACGCGACTGCTTGCGCAGCATGTCGACAAAGGCGAACAGATCGCCCTGCGGCGGCAAGCCCTTGGAACTGTCGGTCAACAGATACGACGTGTTGATCTGCACCAGCTTGCGCGTCGCGCAGTTGACCAGCGAGTAGCGCTCCGTCGTGCCCTTGGCATCCTCTTCCTCGGTCTGGACCCCGGTAAAGCCGCTGCCTTCGTTGGTGATCGGATATTCCTTATGGCGGCCAAAGCTGTTGGTCGCCTCCGACCCGCAGGCTTTCAACTGCTTGATCACCTGATTGTCCGCAAAAACCGCCGTCACGGAAAGCGCCGTCACCAGCGTCGTCAAAATTGCCGTTCTGAACATTCCAACCTCCCTAAAGACCCTGACCGGGTTTCACATCAATCAGTTCCATCGCTTTGGCCGGGTCGCGCCACATCTGGTGCAGAATGTTCTGCCGCTTGATGTCGCGGCGGTGGCGCAGCGTCAGCACAATCGCCCCGATCATTGCCACCAGCAGGATCAGACCCGAAAGCTGGAACAACAACAGATACTTGTCGTAAATCAGCAGCCCCAGCGCCCGCGTATTCTCGATCTTGGTCGCATCAGGAGTGACCGCCTGATGCAGCCCCAAGGCACCCTTCGCCTCGACCCAGGCGCCCACGCCCAACGCCAGTTGCATCAGCACGACGACGCCGACCAGCAGGCCCAGCGGCATATACTTCGCCATCTCGCCCTTCAGCGCCGAAAAGTCGATGTCCAGCATCATCACGACGAACAGGAACAGCACCGCGACCGCACCGACATAGACGATGATCAGCAGCATGGCGACAAATTCGGCCCCCAGCAGCACGAACAGTCCCGCCGATGACAGGAACGTCAGGATCAGCCACAACACCGAATGCACCGGATTGCGCGATAGCGTCACCATCAGCGCCGCCGCGATCGTGACTGTGGAAAAGGCGTAGAATGCCAGGTCTGCAATGGTCATGTCCGCGTCCCCTCGGTTTCGCCAAAGACCGCCTGTGCGATCTCCAGCGCCTTTTGCGTGGCGGGCAGGCCGCCGAACATCGACATCTGCCAGATCACTTCTGCAATCTCGCGCTTGGTGGCCCCCGCCGCCAAAGCGTTCTGCACCGTCAGCCTAAGTTGCGGCTCACCCACCGGACCCAGCACGGTCACGGCGGCAATCGTCACCAGAAACCGCGTCCGCGCGTCCAGCCCCTCGGGGTTGAAGGTCTTGCCAAAGAACGTTTCCAGCATCTCCTTGGGCATTGCCGGAAACAGTTTTTCAAACGCCTTGGGGTCGATCCCACCAACACCCGGCGTGAAAGCCTTGGCCATCTGCTGACCCTGCTCCATCATCGTCGCGAACATTTTGGCGAAGTCGTCGGTCATCTGTAGGGCGCATCCATTTCCAGATTGCGGGCAATCTCGGCTTCCCAGCGGTCGCCGTTGTCCAAAAGTTTGGCCTTGTCGTAGAACAATTCCTCGCGGGACTCAGCCGCAAATTCAAAGTTCGGCCCCTCGACAATCGCATCAACCGGGCAGGCTTCCTGACAGAAACCGCAATAGATACACTTGGTCATGTCGATGTCATAGCGAGTGGTGCGGCGCGACCCATCCTCGCGCGGTTCGGCATCAATCGTGATCGCCTGCGCCGGGCAAATCGCCTCGCACAGCTTGCAAGCAATGCAACGCTCCTCACCATTGGCATAGCGGCGCAAGGCATGTTCGCCCCGGAAACGCGGGCTCAGCGGCCCCTTTTCATGCGGATAGTTCAGCGTGGCCTTGGGGGCGAAGAAATACTTCATCCCCAGCCCGAACCCCTTGATAAAGTCGAACAGCAGGAAATACTTGACCGCCCGCTTGTAGTCCGTGGTTTGTACCGGTCCCATATTCAGCCTCCCATCGTCCAGCGCGCCCAGAAGTGGCCGAACACTTCGAACTTTGCCAGAAACGCCACCAGCACCACCCAGCCCAAGGACATCGGCAGGAACACTTTCCAGCCGATCCGCATCAATTGGTCATAGCGGTAGCGCGGTACGATGGCCTTCACCATCGCGAACATGAAGAAGAAGAACGCCATCTTCCCCACCATCCACAGTGCGCCGTCCGGCAGGCCGGGGATCGGTGACAACCAGCCGCCAAAGAACAACAGGCTCATCAGCGCACACATCAGAAAGACAGCGATATACTCGCCCGCCATGAACAGCAGATACGGGGTCGAGGAATATTCGACCATGAAGCCTGCGACGAGTTCGCTTTCGGCTTCTGGCAAATCGAACGGCGGGCGGTTGGTTTCGGCCAATGCGCTGACAAAGAACAACACCACCATCGGCAGATGCGGCAACCAGTACCAGTTGAACAGACCATAAGACCCGCGTTGCGCCTCGACGATATGGCTGAAACTCATCGAACCGGTCGAAATGATGATGCCGATGATGATCAGCCCCAGTGAGACTTCATAGGAAATCATCTGCGCCGCCGACCGCAAAGACCCAAGGAACGGGTATTTCGAATTCGACGCCCAGCCGCCCATGATCACGCCGTAAACCTCCAGCGATGACGCAGCCAACACAAACAGGATCGCCACGTTGATATCCGCCAGCACCCAACCCTGCGCGAACGGGATCACCGCCCATGCCAGCACCGCCAGCACAAACGACAACATCGGCGCCAGCAGGAACACGGCACGGTCGGCACCTGCCGGGATGATGATTTCCTTGACGACATATTTCAGCGCGTCCGCCACCGATTGCAGCAGACCGAACGGCCCCACAACGTTCGGGCCCCGCCGCATCTGCACCGCCGCCCAGATTTTCCGGTCGCCATACACAAGGAACAGCAGGCTGATCATCACGAAGGCCACGATCAGCACGCTTTGCGCAATGATCAGAACCGCCGTCCCCAGCCCGGTTTGAAAGAATTCCGTCATTCTTCGTCCCTCATCCCGCCCACGTCATACCGTGGGTATTCCCTGTGCCCCGCAGTCGCGCACCGTCACTTCCGCGTCGATGGTGCGCAGCCCGTCAGGCAGTGCCGTCGAAATCGTGTAAACCGCATCTCCGCGCCAAGTTCCACCGATTTGTGCGATATTCGTCCGCACATGCCGCGCAAAACCCGCCCCGCGGATCAACGCATATTGCGCCGCCGCACAGCGCGCATAGGCCGACACGTCGTCTTTGTTGCGCGCCCCGGTCATGGCCACCCGAAAATCGACCAGATCACCGTCCAAGAGAATGGTTTCGATCCCCAGATAACCCGGCTTGAAACTGGCATCCGCCACCTGTGTCGGGTCAGTCGCAGCCGCTTGCGTCACCGATTGATCCACACAGGCCGACAGCGACGCAGCACTCGCCAGTCCCGCAAAGATCAACCCCAAGCGCATCCCTTACTCCGCCGCCAGCTTGGTTTTGGCGCGGTCCGCCTCCAAGGCGGCCAACTCACCCATCACCGCAGAGGCTCGGGCAATCGGGTTGGTCAGGTAGAAACCCCTGAACGCATTGCGGAAAGTCGCCACACCCATGTCGCGCAGTTCCAGCGGAGCCCCCGCATTCTGGGCCACTTCGTCAATCCGGCCCAGATGCGGAAACTCTGCCACGATCTTCGCCCGCAGCGCCGCCAGCGCATCCCACGGCAAGGTCGCGCCGATCTCGCCTGACAGGGCCCGCAGGATCGCCCAGTTTTCCTTGGCCTCGCCCGGTGCAAACCCCGCCCGCATCGCGAGTTGCGGCCGCCCCTCGGTGTTGACGAACAACCCGTTTTCTTCGGTATAGGCCGCCCCCGGCAGAATGATATCTGCCCGGTTTGCACCCCGGTCGCCGTGACTGCCCTGATAAATCACGAACGGCCCCGGCGCGATATCGACCTCGTCCGCGCCAAGGTTATAGATCACCTCGGCCCCCTCGACCGCTGCCGACAGCCCACCTTCCGTCACGGCACCGACGTCCATCGCGCCGACACGGGATGCGGCAGTGTGCAGGATCAAAAGCCCCGCCCCCGACATCGCCCCGGCCGCCTGGGCCGTTGCCAGAACGGCCTCACCATCAGCTTCGCACAGTGCCCCCTGCCCGACGATCACCAGCGTCTTCTTGCCCGCAAGTCCCGACACGTCCAGCATCAGCAGCGAGGCCAGGGCCGCGCGGTCGGTGCCGACATGGGTGTAGTCATAGGTCAAATCCACCGCAGGTCCGACCACCCCGATAATCGCCCCCCGCGACCAGGCTTTACGGATCCGGGCGTTCAGGACCGGCGCCTCGTCGCGCGGGTTGGTGCCGACCAGAAGGATCGCATCGGCCGTATCAATGTCCTCGATCCGCGCTGTCCCGGCGTAGGCCGCACGGTTGCCAATGGGCAGCCTCGCCCCGTCGGTGCGGCATTCGACATGACCGCCCCGTGATTCCACCAGCAGTTTCAAGGAATAAGCCGCCTCGACCGGCACCAGATCACCCACCAGCCCGGCGACCCGCTTGCCCTGCATTGCGGCCGCCGCCGCCGCCAATGCCTCACCCCAACCCGCACGGCGCAGCTTGCCATTCTCGCGGATATAGGGCGTGTCCAGCCGCTGGCGCCGCAACCCATCCCAGATGAAACGGGTCTTGTCGGAAATCCATTCCTCGTTCACGCCGTCATGGTTGCGCGGCAAGATCCGCATCACTTCCCGGCCCTTGGTGTCAATCCGGATGTTGCTGCCCAATGCGTCCATGACATCAATCGACTCAGTCTTGGTCAGTTCCCAAGGCCGCGCGGTGAACGCATAGGGCTTCGACGTCAGCGCCCCCACCGGACACAGGTCAATGATATTGCCCTGCAAATTGCTGTCCAAGGTCGCATTCAGATAAGTCGTGATCTCCGCATCCTCACCGCGGCCGGTCTGGCCCATCTGCAAGATGCCCGCCACTTCCGAGGTAAACCGCACACAGCGCGTGCACGAAATGCATCGCGTCATCTTGGTCTCGACGAGCGGCCCCAAATTCAAATCCTCAGACGCCCGCTTTGGCTCGCGGTAGCGCGAAAAATCTACGCCAAACGCCATCGCCTGATCCTGCAAGTCACACTCGCCGCCCTGATCACAGATCGGGCAATCCAAGGGATGGTTGATCAGCAGAAACTCCATCACCCCTTCGCGGGCTTTTTTCACCATCGGCGTGTTGGTCTTGACCACCGCAGGCTCGCCATTCGGCCCCCCGCGCAAGTCCCTGACCTGCATCGCGCAGCTTGCCGCAGGCTTGGGCGGCCCGCCGATCACTTCGACCAGGCACATCCGGCAGTTCCCGGCAATCGTCAGCCGCTCGTGATAGCAGAACCGCGGAATTTCCACCCCGGCCACTTCGGCGGCCTGAATGATGGTCATCGCGCCATCAACCTCGATCTCGATGCCGTCAATGATCAGCTTCTTGAGGGGTGCCATTCGCCTGGTCCTTCCACTTGCTTCCGCCGGAACAATGCCACCAGCCGCGCCCACAGGCCGCCCGGCAACACATCGCCCGCTACTTCCGATTTATCCTGCCCAAAGGCAACGTCTTTCACGTGCGCCCGAGTGTCGCGCAGCATGTATTTCGGATCAATCCCGCCATAACACATCGCCCTACTCCGCCCCCTCACCCGCAGACCCCTCGCCAACCCGCGAATGGGTCGGCTTGTGGACCTGAGCCTTGTCGATCACCACTATGGAATCATGCACGTGCAGCCCTGCGACTTGCAAGGCCAGGTCCGGATGAGCCAGCGGTTCCTGATGATACCAATGATGCATGTCAGCGATGCACAGACGCACGAAATCGAAAAAGTTATCGCGCGAGCCATAGCCGCCGCCGAACTTTTTCCAATACGCGGTGTGCAGATCCTCGATCATGTAGATCCCGCCGGGCGACAACAGCGGAAACAGCGCCAAAAGGCTGGCACGGATATGCGCCATCACGTGACTGCCATCGTCCAGAATCACGTCCACACCGCCCATTTCCGCGACAACCCGTCGCAGGAAATCCGGGTCATCCTGCGACCCGATCCGCACCTGGCCCGATTGCCCATCATAGGCCGCACAGGCCGGGTCGATATCCACCCCAAAAATCACGGCATCCGGGCCGAAATAGCGGCGCCACATCGCCAGACTGCCACCTTGCGACACGCCGATTTCCAGAAACCGCAACCGGGCGTTGGTCCGGCTGCGCCACGGGCCGAAATAACGCTCGTAGAGTGGCAGGTAGTGGTGCCATTTGTGAACAAGGCTGGGTGCCATTTGTGAACAAGGCTGCCGGTGATCCCGGTGTAGATGTCCAAAAGGTCGCCCTGCGGCCCGTATTTTTCAGTAATGTCGCCCGCGATGTCCTTGCCCGCGAAAGCAAATCCAGCAATGTCGGCCCGCGCATGCCTTGGCCGCAGCAGACTTTTAATGCGCCAACCAGCCCTTCGCTTACCCCGCTGCCGTTTGGCCGCACGCCCGTTCTTGCCACAGCCGCACCTCTTTCAACCAGGTCCAGCCAAACGCTGTATCGCTTGCACCATGTTCGCTCAGAAGGCGATGCCGCGCCAGCCCCTCCGCGACCGTTGGCTGCTGCCCGACTGGCACCCACCACATCACCAGATTGGAATTGCCGACCGCATCATACCATTCCGCCCGCCGCGCATAGAACTGGCGGTGAACCGTGTTCCACACAAAATGCTCCAAACAGGCCGCGTCGCGCCAGACTGACAGAGTTGCTGCCATGCGCGGATTGCCCCCAAAGGCGCCGCCCGTATCATTCTGTGCATGATCCATTTCGTCGTCGGGCAATCGCCAGACGAACCCGGGGCTTTGCGCGGCAAGACCGTTCACCAGACCAAGCCCCTCGACAAAGTCGCGCACCCGGGGATCGTCCCAGTCATGCTTCAACTCGCCAAAGTTCAACTCCGCCAAATGATGTCCTGCAGGCTGCATCGCTACTCCGCCGCCCGTGGTGTGCAGGCCCGTTCGCGCCACAGCCGCGCCTCTTTCAACCAGGCCCAGCCGAACGCCGCGTCACTCGCCCCATATTCGCGCAAGTGGTCCAGCCGTGCCAGCGCCTCATCCAGTGTCGGTCTGTGCCCCTCCGGCACCCACCACAAGACAAAATGCATCTTTCCCAGCACTTCGAACCACTCTGACCGCCGCTCATAAAACTGACGGTGCACGGTGTTCCAGACAAAGGCCTCCAGCGTCTCGACGCTTTGCCAAACCGTCAGGTTCGACACATATTGCGGATCTCCGGCAATTTTGGCCTCGGTATTCCCCGTCCCCGGCTCGCCTGAGCCTTCCATCATCCAGACGAACCCCGGCATCCGCTTGCCCAGACCATTGATCCGGTCCAGCGCCGCCATAAAATCGGCGACGCGCGGATCATCGGTCGGGGCCAGCAGACGCCCGACATTCAACTCAGCCAGATGATATCCCGGTCTGCTCATGCTATTCCTTCAACAGCGACCCCAGCAACGTGCCCTTGGCAATCTCAGCCCGGCCGACCGCGCAATAACTTGCACCATCGCCCTCGACCGCCCCGGCGCTGGCCAGATAGGCCACCGCCGCCGCTTTGACCCTTGCCTTCTGCACCTTGTCTTTCAGGAACAGTTTGACCTCGGCCTCGGTATAGCCCTTGCCCTCTGCATAGGACTTCAATGCCAGCATCTTGTCGAACACCACGAACATCCGCGCCGAGATTGCCGGGCAGTTGTTGCGGATCAGATCACCCTCCGCCGCTGCAATCAGCTGTTCGTTGATATGCTGTTCTTCCGGCAGCGGCACCTTGGCCTCTGCACTTGCCACAGCCGACAACGACATCAAAGCCGAGCCGGCAACAGCGCAAAACCAGAATTTAGACATAGGCGTAACACCCTTGATCCGTCGCACCCGGGCCGCACCTTTCCGGGCGCTGTTCACTTGCGGCAGGGCCAAGGCTGACGAATTTGCGCCTGACATGCCATAACATGGGTCTGTCATGTGATTGGTCTGGGCGAAACCACGCTCGACGGGCGCTGGCACAGTCATTGGCAGCCCTCCTCGAATATCCAAGAGGCCGGCACCGAAAACCGCCCCATAGCCGTCGGGTTCAGCAGGCGGTGATAGACATCGCAATACCGGGTCGCGACCTCTTTTGCGACCAACCCATCTGAATAATCCAGATCCGGCCCATCCGCCCGCGTCACCCGCAAAAACACGCCACGCGTGCCTTGCTGCCGCCCCACGTCATAGTGATGGCTCCCCAGCACAACCGATGTTGCCCGACCATCCGCAGGCGGCAAAGTCAGCGGCCGGGACGGTGCATTGCCACAGGCCGACAACGCCAGTCCAAACCCAAGCAAGCCCACAGCCACTCTGGCCGTCCGCTGCACCAGAGCCGGCCTTGCCTGCATCCGTTACTCCGCCGCCATCGCGCCCATGCGACCGGTGCGCTTTGCCTTGATCCGGTCCTCGATCTCGCCCCGGAACGCCCGCACCAGCCCCTGAATAGGCCAGGCCGCCGCATCGCCAAGTGCGCAGATCGTGTGGCCTTCGACCTGCTTGGTGACCGACAACAGCATGTCGATTTCTTCAACCTCGGCATCGCCGCGCACCAGACGGTCCATCACGCGCATCATCCAGCCGGTGCCTTCGCGGCACGGCGTACATTGGCCGCAGCTTTCGTGCTTGTAGAACTTCGACAGCCGCCAGATCGCCTTGATCACGTCCGTCGATTGATCCATCACGATCACCGCCGCCGTGCCCAGACCCGATTTCTGATCCTTCAGCCAGTCGAAATCCATGATTGCGTCTTCGCACTGCGCCGCCGTCAGCAGCGGCACGGACGAGCCGCCCGGAATGACCGCCTTCAGGTTTTTCCAGCCGCCCCGTACCCCACCGCAATGCTCATCCAGCAACTCGCGCAACGGAATCGACATCACTTCCTCGACCACGCACGGATTGTTCACGTGACCCGAAATCCCGAAAATCTTGGTTCCCACGTTGTTGGGCCGCCCGAAACCGGCAAACCACTCCGGCCCGCGCCGCAAAATCGTCGGCACCACCGCAATCGACTCCACGTTGTTCACCGTGGTCGGGCAGCCATACAGACCCGATCCCGCCGGAAACGGCGGCTTCATGCGCGGCATGCCCTTCTTGCCCTCAAGGCTTTCCAAAAGAGCGGTTTCCTCGCCGCAAATATACGCCCCCGCACCGTGATGCAGGTAAATGTCGAAATCATAGCCTGACTTGGCTGCGTTCCGGCCGACCAGGCCATCGTCGTAGGCCTCATCAATCGCCGCCTGCAAAGCCTCGCGCTCGCGGATGTATTCGCCGCGAATATAGATGTAGCAGGCATTCGCCCCCATCGCGAAGGACGCGATCAGACAGCCCTCGATCAACGTATGCGGATCGTGCCGCATGATCTCGCGGTCCTTGCAGGTGCCGGGCTCAGATTCGTCGGCGTTCACCACCAGATAGCTGGGCCGCCCATCCGAAACCTTGGGCATGAAGCTCCACTTCAACCCCGTTGGAAACCCCGCCCCGCCCCGTCCGCGCAAGCCACTGGCCTTCATCAGCTCGACGATCTTGTCGCGTCCCTGCGCCAGAATGCCGGCCGTGCCATCCCAATGCCCACGCTTCTTGGCACCCGCCAGCGAGCGATCATGCATCCCGTACAGATTGGTAAAGATGCGGTCCTGATCCTTGAGCATGCGCCCGTTCCTTTTACTTCGGTCCCGAAAGACCCCTTAACCCTGACGTTTCCGCCAAATCCGATATGTCGCGATCAGCGCCCAGATGAATGCGGCCAAAGCCGAAAGATCACCCAGCAAGATATACTTCGGCGGCCAGCCCATCTGCCCGCCCAGCCACTGAAATCCCATCCAGCCGATCATCGCGCCCGCAATGACCAGTGCAACCAGCCGCACCTCGGCCACGTTCGCCTTGTCGTTGGGACCGACGGCCACCTCAGTAGTCATTGGTCTTGGCACGCCGCAGGAATTCCGCAACCCCAACCTCGCCGATCAGCTTGGCCTGCCGCACCCATTTGTCCCGCGTGACCCGGCCCTTGAAGCCTTTCAGATTGCCATCCATCCAGGCAATCTCGCCGCCACCCCAGCCTGCGATCTGGTCGAAGTGGAAAATCCCCAACTCGTGGCACAGCTTTTCCAGGCCCGGTCCGATACCTTCCAGCACCTGCAGGTCATCGCCCTTGCCACCCCGTGGCCCAGACAAGGCAACCGGTTTGGCAAGCACGCCGCCGACGACAGGTTCAGGCGCAGGGGCTACCATCACAGGTGCAGCCATCACTGGCGCTGCCATCGCAGGTGCCACCACAACAGGCGCGGCAGCCTGCACTGGCGCAGCACTCTCAGCCGCGTGCCCATGCCCAGCATCATGCCCGTGGTCTTCATGCCCGTGGTCTTCATGGCCACCCGCTGCGGGGGCACCCCAGAACATCCCCAGCAGCACGCCAAACACCAGAAACACGAAAATCCCGACCAGCACGGCCGCCGCCATGCCGGTATCGCCGATCCAGCGGGCCAGAATGGCCGCAATGACCCCCGCCACCGCCGCGATCAGCCAACCGTTTGGCCAGCCGCCGTCCTCATTGCTTGCGCCCGACATTCCCCGCCCCCCTTACGCTTTCACCTTGTCCTGCAACCACGGCGTCAGGATCGGCACTTCCGTCCCGTCAATCCGCTTGACCGTATCCTTCAAATCCACCGCCCGCTGTGCCGACGCATTGTATTGCGTCCGCCCGGATTCAAAATCCTTGAGGCTGGTCAGCCCCGACAAGGGCTCGCACGAATACCGCCCGTTCTGCGGTCCTGCCACCGGAACCTCACCGTTCGAGAATCGCCCGATCAACTCCCGCAACTTCGCAGGCGTCAGATCCTCGTAATAATCCTTGCCGATCTGCGCCATCGGCGCATTGGTGCAGGCCCCAAGGCACTCGACCTCTTCCCACGAAAACTTGCCATCGGCAGAGACGGCATGAGCGGCAGGCGCGATCATTTCCTTGCACACCGCCACCAGATCCTCCGCCCCGCAGATCATGCAGGATGTCGTGCCGCAAATCTGGATATGCGCAATAGAACCAACCGGTTGCAACTGGAACATGAAGTAGAACGTCGCCACTTCCAACGCCCGGATATAGGCCATCCCCAGCATGGTTGCGACGAGTTCGATCGCAGGCCGCGACAACCACCCCTCCTGCTCCTGCGCCCGCCACAGCAGCGGAATGATGGCACTGGCCTGCCGCCCCTCGGGATACTTGGAAATCTGCCCCTGCGCCCATTCAAGGTTGGCGGCGGTAAAGGCAAACGAGGCGGGTTGTTCTTTGTGAAGGCGGCGTAGCATTGTTTTCTCACTTATTTGATTAGCTGCCACGTATCTTGGCTGTTGCCACCAACGACCACGTAAGCCTCAAATTGCCCCCCTCTGGGCTGAACGTGAAGGAAATCAGGCGCGAAGGGGGAATTTGCTGATTGTATGCGGAACCTGTCGGAATATTTGACGTATTGCGTAAGGTCCAAGGCCGCAACTTCGCTTTTCAACGCAACTGTTGCCATCTCTGGCATACCAAGTGCGGTCTTCATGGCAGTTACATCGGCCGGAAGAAAGTTCTGGTGTGCGTAAGCGGTCTGCCCATTGCCAAGATCCACTTTATGCGCTTCTTTAATTGCTTGCCATGCAGACCATTCGCCCCCGAACCAAAGAACACCCACAGCCAAAGCAATTACCGCTCCCACAGCGGTAGTCACTAGCTTCCAAATCGTCAGACCCTGGTTTGCGCGATCCGACGCCCGCTTGAGAAGGTCATTCTTTTCCTTCTGAGCGGCAAGCTCTATTGTGATCTCGGCAATAAGTTCATCTTTGTCTGCGGCAGTGAGCGAACGTATATCCGTGGCAGTTTGTATCCTCACCGGTCCACCTCCCCAAACACAATGTCCATTGTCCCGATGATCGCACTCACATCCGCCAGCTGGTGCCCGACGCACATGTAGTCCAGCGCCTGCAAGTGCAGGAACCCCGGCGCGCGCAGTTTGGCGCGGTAGGGTTTGTTGGTGCCGTCCGCCACCATATACACCCCGAACTCGCCTTTCGGCGCCTCGAC
Organism: Rhodobacterales bacterium; assembly: GCA_025362795.1. Classification (GTDB taxonomy): domain Bacteria; phylum Pseudomonadota; class Alphaproteobacteria; order Rhodobacterales; family Rhodobacteraceae; genus Stagnihabitans. Next base: position 71,471 of record JANYFE010000051.1, read on the forward strand.
CGCTGCATAAACTTCACCGGCAGGCACATGGAACCCTTCGGTATAAAGCTTGAAATGGTGGATCAGCGCTTCCATCGACGTCTTCATCTCGCTCCGCACCGGCGGCGTCAGCTTGCCCCGCGCCAGAATGTCACCCTTCTCAACCCGCAGCTTGGCGATGCATTGCTTGATGATGCGGGTACTTTCCGCCATCTCTGCCATCCGGCACAGATAGCGGTCATAGCAGTCGCCGTTCTTGCCGACCGGGATCTTGAAGTCGAATTCGTCATAGCATTCATAGGGTTGCGAACGGCGCAAATCCCAGGCCAGCCCCGACCCCCGCGCCATCACGCCCGAAAATCCCCAGTCCTGCACATCCTGTTCGTTGATGATGCCGATGTTCGCATTGCGCTGCTTGAAAATCCGGTTCTCGGTCAACAGCCCGTGCAGATCGTCCAGCACGCGCGGAAACTCATCCGCCCAGACGTCGATATCATCAATCAACTGCGGCGTCAGATCCTGATGCACGCCACCGGGCCGGAAATACGCTGCATGTAAGCGAGCCCCCGAAGCCCGCTCGTAAAACACCATCAGCTTTTCGCGTTCCTCAAACCCCCACAACGGCGGCGTCAGCGCGCCTACGTCCATCGCCTGCGTCGTGGTGTTCAGGATGTGGTTTAGAACCCGGCCAATCTCGCAAAACAGCACCCGGATCAGACTGGCGCGCCGAGGGATCACAACCCCCGTCAACCGCTCGATCGCCAGACACCAGGCATGTTCCTGATTCATCGGCGCGACATAGTCCAACCGGTCCAGATAAGGCAGGTTCTGCAAATAAGTGCGCGATTCCATCAGCTTTTCGGTGCCACGGTGCAACAGCCCGATATGCGGATCGCAGCGTTCGACAATCTCGCCGTCCAGTTCCAGCACCAACCGCAAAACGCCATGCGCTGCAGGGTGTTGCGGGCCGAAGTTGATGTTGAAATTGCGGATCCGCTGCTCGCCGGTCAGCAGATCGACCGAGCCATCGTCATAGGCATTCGCCCGAATATCGCCGTCCATCATGCTGCGACCTCTTCCATGCTTCTGCGCCAGGCCTCCGGCAATGCCGGAAACTCCCGCGCCACGTATTCATATTGCGGCATCAGCGCAGTCCGCGCCCGTGCCCGCTGATCCGCCGTCATTGCCAACGGCAGCCCCTCATGGATGCGCCGATTGAAATCGCTGGTACCGGCGACAGTCCCAGAAACGTCCACAACCGCGCCATCCCGGCTTCGGTCATCAGATCCTCGCTGAACATCGTCAGCAACCTCTCCGGTGCCACCACAGCACGCAGCTTGGTCAGCGCAGCGGCATAATCGCCGCGGTCCTGCATGTAAGGATCACCCGCCACCACACGGTCAAACCGCGTTGACACCGCCCTCGCATAGCCTGCCGCATCGCCTGCCTCGCGCCGCGCCAGCATCCGCACATGGCTCCACAGCCGCGCGACCGGGTCGCGCATCAGATAGACAAGGCGCACATCCTCGGCCATTCCGGCAATCTGGCGCAGGGTTTCAGCAGGCAGCGTTGCATAGGCCGGCGTCACTTCGCCCACCATCTTTTGCGCCTCACGACCCGCGGTCAGGAACTTGGCATAGGCCCCCCAGTCACCAGAGCGCCGCGACAGCACCGAAATCCAGTCGCGCAAGTCAGCGATCTGGCGCTGCAACACCATTTGCTTGGGCACTGTTGCGCCCACCAGCCGCTGCTTCAACCGTGCCTTCTCGGCCTGAAACTCGCGAATGCGCGGCGCGACACTTTCGTCCCGCAACGTGTCAAAATAGTGCAATTCCTTGATCGAACGGAATTCGCAATCCGGATGCCCCGAAACCTGATCATGCACCCAGGACGTCCCCGCCTTGGTCGCACCGACGCAGATCATGATGGCGGGGCCCTGCCGCATCAGGCCGGCTTCTTCTCATCACCGGGCAGAATGTACTGAGCACCCTCCCACGGGCTCATGAAATCGAACTGCCGGTATTCCTGCACCAGCTTCACCGGCTCATAGACCACACGTTTTTGCACTTCGTCATAACGCACCTCGGTATAGCCCGTGGTCGGAAAATCCTTGCGCAAGGGATGACCGCGAAAGCCATAGTCGGTCAGGATGCGGCGCAAATCCGGATGCCCCGAAAACAGAATGCCGAACATGTCGAACACTTCCCGCTCGAACCAGTTCGCCGCCGGATAGACAGCGATGATCGACGGCACCATATCCGCCTCGCCCACCGCAACCTTTACCCGGATGCGGTGGTTTTTGTACATCGACAGAAAGTGATAGACGACCTCGAACCGCTTCACATCGGCCGGGTGATCAATCGCCGTGATGTCAACCAGCGAGGTGAAATGACAATCAGGATCGGCCTTCAGAAACCCGACAAACCCGACCAGATCGGACAGCCCCACCGTCAGGGTCAATTCGCCAAAGGCAATCAGTTGCGCCTGCACTGGCTGTTTCCCGGCAATCGTCGCGCCAAGTTCGGTCAAATCCATCGGAACCTCTCAGCGAACCAAAGTGCCAGTGCGGCGGATTTTCCGCTGCAACTGCAAAATTCCATACAACAGCGCCTCGGCCGTCGGCGGGCAGCCCGGGATGTAGATGTCAATCGGCACGATCCGGTCACAGCCCCGCACGACGGAATAGCTGTAGTGATAATACCCGCCGCCATTGGCGCATGATCCCATCGAGATCACATAGCGCGGCTCGGGCATCTGGTCGTAAACCTTGCGCAGCGCCGGGGCCATCTTGTTGGTCAGCGTGCCCGCCACGATCATCAGATCCGACTGGCGTGGGCTGGCGCGCGGTGCCGTGCCAAACCGCTCCAGATCATAGCGCGGCATCGACACATGGATCATCTCGACCGCACAACAGGCGAGGCCAAACGTCATCCAGTGCAGCGAGCCATTGCGCGCCCAGTTGATGATGTCCTCGGTCGAGGTAAGCAGAAACCCCTTGTCCTGCAACTCGGCATTCAGCGCCTGCGCTTCGACCTCGCGGTCAGAACCGACCGTGGTTCCCGTCATCACGCCCATTCCAGCGCCCCTTTTTTCCACTCATAGGCAAACCCGACCGTGAGCACGCTCAGGAACGCCATCATCGACCAGAACCCCACCATGGAGATCTCGCCAAATGCCACCGCCCAGGGGAACAGAAACGCCACTTCCAGATCGAAAATGATGAACAGGATCGACACAAGATAGAACCGCACGTCGAACTTCATCCGCGCATCGTCAAACGCATTGAACCCGCATTCATAGGCCGAAAGCTTTTCCGGGTCGGGGTGCCTGACCGCGATCAGCGCCGCAGCCCCCAACAGCAGCAGTCCCAATCCGGTCGCCACCGCAAGCAGCACAAGAATCGGCAGATATTCACGCAGAAGAGTGTCCACAACGGGCTCCTTCGACTTTGGCGTCTGGTCGGGCCGCCACGGCAACCCCACCTGCTACCGATCATTTAGACCGCGCCTCGGGCGGGGTCAACCAAAGGTGGGGCGAAACCCCGGGTTTTCCAAGCCGTTTTGAGGGATTGCGCCGATGTGCCCGTCCCCGACCTCACCCGCCCGCCAGCCGCGCACACCAGTCGATCCGCGACGCGCCATCATAGGCCACCGCCAGCCCCTCGGCGATCATCAGCGCCGCAACATCCTCGCCACCCACCCGCATCCAAACCGGTTCGCGGCCATATCTGTCATGCCCCAAGCCCTGATATTCCAGCGTGTCGCCGTCAAACGCATAATCGGCGTAGCATCCCGTCAATGTGTCAGGGGCCGTCGTGGTTTTGGCGCTGCCCTGCGCTGATATGATCTTTGGCAACCTGCCTAAACCGTGATGCCACATTCACCATGACCAGCAGGGTCATCGCAATATAGACGGGCGGCGTCGTATCGACCCGCCCGAACCGCCTCAGCGGATCACCTGCACTTTGACCCCCAGGTCCAGCTGCGCCCAAGCCCGATCCGCCGTATAAACCTCCGCCCCCAGTTCCAGCCCCAGTGCCAGACAACAGCGGTCGCCAAGCGAAAGGCCAAGATGGCGTGTCGGCATCCGCCACAAACCCGCCCGCAAGGCTTGCGACGGCAGAAGCGGAACACAAATCCCCAGACACTGTTCAACGATCAGGTCGAAGCGGTCTTTCTCCAACCCGCGCTCCAGCAACTTGGAAGCAATCTCGCCGAAGTTGACCGCTGAAATCACCGCATCCTCAACCTCCGACAGGTCTAATCGCCCCGGCTCATCAAATGCAGAAGCCAGCACGACCGAGGCATCTAGCACGATCAACCTTGCTATTCCCGCTCTGCTTCAGCGCGACGTTCCGCCAAAAACTCATCCACAATGCTTTCACCGGGTTTCTTCAGATGTGCCGCAATTCCCTGTATGCGTTTCCAGTCCGCGCGAACGCTCGACACCACTATGCGTCCATCCTCGACCCGCAGCCGCACCTTGTCGCCGCGCTGTATCCCCGCCGCATCCCGGATCGCCGCCGGGATCAGAAGCCGCCCATCCGGCCCAAGACTGGTTTGCACCATACTGTTCCCCTCAAAAAGGGAAGCAGCATCCGCAAATCCACCAGATTTCGCCATTTCAAGAACTCCCGACACTACGCAAATAAAATGTCACACCTGACCAAAAATGTCAATCTCTCCAAAACCGCCAATCCCCTACTGCACCGCCACCACCGCCACATCCTCCGGTTCCTCACCCTGCCCCACGGCCAACGCCTCCGCCCGGATGATCCGCGCGATCAACGCACAATCCTCGAATGAAAACGTCAGCGGCACCCGCATGTCCACCAGCCCCGCCAATATCCGGTCGGTCTGTGGCAAGCTCTGCCGGTCCGCATAACCCCAATGGTCATAGCGCGAAGTAAACGCCACGGGCTGGTCCGCGCCGAACCACTTCAACTCCACCCCGCGCCCGATGCAGCGCGACAGGAACAACCCGACCCGCGCCTTCGACCATCCCGGCAGCAGGAACTGGAACGACGAGCCGACAAACCGCTCCTGATCGGGCCGCTCGATCAACCGCAACCCCTGCACCGCCGCGAGCCCCGCCTCCAGTGCCCGATACCGCGCCTCCCACCGCGCGACCCGCTCCACCAAAAGTTTCAACTGCGGCCGCAAGATCGCCGCCCGCAGATTGTCCATCCGGCCGGAGATATTCGGAACCACCATCCGCACCGCCGCGAACGCTTCGGGCGGCGGCGCTGCGGAATGTTTGGCATACAACATGTATGACCCCGACAGCAGCACAGCCCGCGCCATGACCTCTGCATCATCAGAGATCAGAAATCCGCCCTCGCCCGAATTCACATGCTTGTAGGTCTGCATCGAATAACACGCGATCCGCCCATGCCGCCCGGACGCCACACCTTCCCACGCCCCGCCCATCGTATGAGCGCAATCCTCGATCACCAGCAACCCCATGCGGTCACACAGCCGCATCAGCGCACCCATATCGCAGATATGCCCGCGCATATGGCTCAACAGCAGCACCCGCGCCCCGGAATCCGCCGCCTTCCGCTCCAGATCGGCGAAATCCAGAACCAGCCTCTCGGTAATCTCGACAAACACCGGCCGCGCCCCGACACTGGCAATCGCCCCCGGCACCGGCGCAAGCGTGAACCCGTTGCTCAACACGGCATCCCCGGCAACCACCCCGACCGCCCGCAACGCACAAGCCATCGCGTAACCGCCCGACGCCACCGCCAGACAGTATTTCGCCCCTGTCAGCGCCGCAAACTCCTCTTCCAGCAAGGCCGCCTCCGCCACCTCACCCGGCACCGTGTTGTACCGGTGCAACCGGCCATGCTGCAAAACCGCCAGCGCCGCCGCGATGCCCGCCTCGGGAATAGGTTCCTGCTGGGTGAAACTGCCGGTGAACCGCTCAGACATGAACCGGCTTCCGCACCAGCCAAACGAACAGGCCAAACGTCAGCGCCAAGCCAGCGGACGCCACAAAGAACCCCATCGAGGGCGACTGGAACGGTGCGCCCGGGCCCATGAAATAGCCGAAAATCTGCGCAAAAAACACCGTCCCGGCCAGTTGCGCGACATTCAGCACCGCCGAAACCCCGCCTTGCAACTCACCTTGCGCATTCTCCGGCACCGCTTTGGACATCTGCGCCATCAGCATCGGGTGGATGAACCCCTCGGGCGTGTGCACAATCATCATCACGATCACCATGACCAACCCACCCGCCATCCCATAGCCAAAGGACGCAATCACCGCAGCAATCAACCCGATAAACGCCACCCGGTGCTCGCCGAACCGCTTGACCAATGGCCCGGTCAGTCCCGCCTGTGACAGCGCCATGCACAGCCCGAAAATCGCCAGCGTCATACCGACCATGCTCGATGACCAGCCAAACTTCGCCATGCCCCAGAACGGCCAGATGGCAGGGTAAACGCTCGAGAAAAAGAAGAACGAAAACAGCACGATGCACATCGGCACCACACCATGATAGCTTTGGAACACCTTGAACGCCCCGAACGGGTTGGCCCGCCTGATCTCAAATGGCCGCCGGTGTGCCGCATCCAGCGTTTCGGGCAGCACGAAATAACCGTAGACCAGATTGCAGGCTGAAATCCCCGCCGCCACATAGAACGGCACCCGCGCGCCATATTCGCCCAGCAAACCACCGACCGCAGGCCCCAGCACAAAACCCAACCCGAACGCCGCGCCCATCATGCCAAAATACTTTGCCCGCTGGTCCGGCGTCGTAATGTCGGCGATATAGGCATTGGCGATCATCCAGGACGCACCGCAAATCCCCGACAGCGACCGGCCAATGAACAGCCACGCCAGCGACGGGGCCAGGGCCTGCAAGAGATAATCCAGCATCAACCCGCCAATCGCCAGCAGCAGCAAGGGCCTGCGCCCGAACCGGTCCGACAAGTTGCCCATCAGCGGCCCGAAAAAGAACTGTGCCGCCGAATAGGCAAAGAACATCCAGCCGCCAACCTTGGACGCTTCGGCCAGTGAAACCTGACCCACCGTCTCAATCAGTTTGGGCAAAACCGGAATGATCAGGCCAAAGCCCATCATATCCAGAAGAACCGTGATCAGAACGAAATATACCGCATGGCGAGAGGGGGCCAGCGCCGCCGAAGGTGCAATGTTTTCCATGCGCGGAACCTAGAGGTGCCGCCCAAAACTGTCAAACCACCGCCGGCACCCGTCCGCAAATATCCCCGCCGCAGGCCGTCATGGCACCAGCCGCTCCGCCATCTCCGGCAAATCCTCGAACCGCTCCAGCAGCGCCTCCGGCTCCAGCCGCGCCACCCCACGCCCCTCGGGCCCGAATGTCACCAGCGCGACCGGCACCCCCGCCGCGCGGCCCGTCAGCCGGTCCGTCTCGGTGTCGCCCACCAGCATGGACCGCCCGGCCACCCCACCCGCCCAGTCCACCGCCAGATGATACGGCGCCGGATCGGGTTTGCGCACAACCAGCGTATCCGCCCCCACCAGCGCCCCGAACAAGCGCCGCACCCCCAACCGCCGCAGCAGCTCTTCTGCCAGCCCCTCCGGCTTGTTGGTGCAGATTGCCGTGCGAAACCCCGCGACCCGCAGCGCCTCCACCGCCGCCACCGCCCCAGGATAAAGCCGCGTCTCGCGGACAATCCCATCGGCATACGCCGCCAGTAGCCGGGGATACTCCCGTGCGACATCCGCCTCGGTCCAGGCCAGACCCTGCCGCTGAAACCCCAGCCGCAGCATCGCCCGCCCACCGTGAAACGCCGTCAAAGCATCCGCTGGCCCCAGCATGGGCACCTCAAAACAGGCATTCGCCGCCGCCAGCAAATCGGCGCTGGTATCCGCCAAAGTCCCGTCCAGATCAAAGACAACCGTGCGCATCAGACCCCCTGAAACATGCCGTGAGCCTTGCGCCCCTTGCGGCCTTGGTATTACCGGGTAAAACCATTGCGAAAAAGAAGGAAGAGGCAGCATGCAGGTATCCCTAATCATCCTCGCCGCGGGTCTGGGCAGCCGGATGAACTCCGACCTGCCCAAAGTGCTGCATTCCTTGGCCGGTGTTCCAATGCTGCACCACGCCCTGAACACCGCCCGCGCGCTGGAACCAAGCCGCATCGTCGTCGTCACCGGCTATGGCTCCACGCAAGTCACCAAAGCCGCCCAAGACTTCGACGCATTCACCGAATGCGTCCTGCAAGACCCCCAGCTTGGCACCGGCCACGCGGTTGCCCAAGCCGCCCCCCTGCTGTCCGACGCCGAAGGTGACGCCATCGTCCTCTACGGCGACACTCCTTTCGTGCGCCCCGAAACCCTGCAAGCCATGCTCGCCGCCCGCAGCCGCCACGCTGTCGTGGTGCTGGGGTTCGAACCCCGCGACCCCGCCCGCTACGGTCGCCTTATCACCCAAGGCTCCGACCTCCTCCGCATCACCGAATACAAAGACGCGACCGAAGCCGAACGCGCCATCCCCCTCTGCAATTCCGGTGTCATCTGCGCCGACAGCAAAACCCTGTTCCGCCTCGTCGCCAACCTCACCACCAACAACGCCCAAGGCGAATACTACCTGACCGACATCGTGGAACTTGCCCGCGCCGAAGGCTTGACCACCGGCTACGTCACCTGCGACGAATCCGAAACCCTCGGGATCAACACCCGCGCCCAACTCGCCGCCGCCGAGGCGCAGTTCCAATCCCGCGCCCGCACTGACGCCTTGGAGAACGGCGTCACCTTGACCGCCCCCGACACCGTGTTCTTCGCGCTGGATACCCACATCGGCCGTGACGCCACCATCGGCCCCCACGTCATCTTCGGCCCCGCCGTCACGATCGAATCCGGTGCCGAAATAAAAGGCTTCTGCCACCTCGAAGGCTGCCACATCAGCCGCGGTGCCAGCGTCGGCCCCTTCGCCCGCCTCCGCCCCGGTGCCGAACTGGCCGAAGACGTTCATGTCGGCAACTTCGTCGAGATCAAGAACGCCGTGCTCGACGAAGGCGTCAAGGTCGGCCACCTCACCTATCTGGGTGATGCCCATATCGGCGAATTTACCAACATCGGCGCAGGTACCGTCACCTGCAACTACGATGGCGTGATGAAACACCACACCGAGATTGGCAAAAACGCCTTCATCGGCTCCAACACCATGCTGATCGCCCCGGTGACGGTTGGCGACAACGCCCTGACCGCCTCCGGTTCTGTCATCACCGACAACGTTCCGCCCGACGCCCTCGCCATCGGTCGCGCCCGCCAAGTCAACAAGCCCGGCCTTGCCACCAAATTCATGGACCGCCTCCGCGCGATCAAGGCCGCGAAAGGACCGAAATAATGTGCGGCATCGTCGGAGTGCTCGGCAACCATCAGGCCGCCCCACTATTGGTAGAAGCCCTGAAACGCCTCGAATACCGTGGCTATGACTCGGCAGGCATCGCCACCGTCAACAAAGGCCACCTCGACCGCCGCCGCGCCGTCGGCAAACTGGTCAACCTGTCGGACCTTCTGGTCCACGAACCCCTCGCCGGTAAATCCGGCATCGGCCACACCCGCTGGGCCACCCATGGTGCGGCGACCACGACCAACGCCCATCCCCACCGCTCCGGCCCCGTCGCCGTGGTCCACAACGGCATCATCGAAAACTTCCGCGACCTGCGCGCCGAACTCGCCCTTGCTGGCCTGCAACAGGAATCCGAAACCGACACCGAAACCGTCGCCCTCCTGACCCGCCACCTGATGGACCAGGGCCGCACCCCCATCGAGGCCGCCCGCGAAACCCTGAAACGCCTGCACGGGGCCTTTGCCCTGTGCTTCCTGTTCGACGGCGAAGATGACCTCCTCATCGCCGCCCGCAAAGGCTCCCCCCTCGCCATCGGGCATGGCAAGGGCGAGATGTTCGTGGGCTCCGACGCCATCGCCTTGGCCCCGATGACTGACCGCATCACCTATCTCGAGGAAGGCGACTGCGCCGTCGTCACCCGCGCCGGAGCCACGATCTATGACGCCCAGGACCGCCTCGCCAACCGCGCCGAGGCCCGCATCCAGATCGACGCCACCCGCATCGAAAAGGCGGGATACAAGCACTTCATGGCCAAGGAAATCGCCGAACAACCCGTCGTCATTGCCGATACCCTGAAACGCTACGTCGCCCAAAACGCCCTGCACCTCCCGCCCGAAGTCGATTTCACCACCGTCGACCGCCTTACCCTCGTCGCCTGCGGCACCGCCTCCTACGCCTGCCATATCGCGAAATACTGGTTCGAAACCGTGGCGCATCTGCCCTGCGACATCGACGTGGCCTCCGAATTCCGCTACCGCGAACCCCCACTGTCCCCCGCCTCATGGGCCTTGTTCGTCAGCCAATCGGGCGAAACCGCAGACACCCTCGCCGCCCTGCGCTACGCAAAGGAAAAGGTCGCGAAAGTCGTGGCCGTGGTCAACGTGCCCACCTCCTCGATCGCCCGCGAAAGCGACCTCGCTTTGCCGATCATGGCCGGGGTAGAGGTCGGCGTCGCCTCCACCAAAGCCTTCACCTGCCAGTTGATCACCCTCGCCCTCCTCGCCCTCAAAGCCGCACAAGACAAAGGCCGCCTCACCCCAGAAGCTCTGTCAAAACACCTCACAGACCTCGCCGCATTCCCCGGACTGATGAACCACGCGATGAGTCTTTCCACCGAGATCGCCCAGATCGCCGAGGAACTCGCGGAAGCCCAAGACGTGCTCTTTTTGGGCCGTGGCGCCATGTTCCCCCTCGCTCTCGAAGGGGCGTTAAAGCTGAAAGAAATCAGCTACATCCACGCCGAAGGTTATGCATCAGGCGAACTCAAACACGGCCCCATCGCGCTGATTTCCCCGCAAGTCCCCGTCATCGTCCTCGCCCCCCGCGATGCGCTGTTTGAAAAGACCGTGTCCAACATGCAGGAAGTCATGGCCCGCCACGGCAAGATCCTCCTGATCTCCGACGCCAAGGGCGTGGCCGAGGCTGGTCAAGGCACCTGGAAAACCCTCACCCTGCCGCAAGTCTCCCCCCTCTTCGCGCCCATCCTCTACGCCATCCCCGCCCAACTCCTCGCCTACCACACCGCCATCGCCAAAGGCACCGACGTCGACCAACCCCGAAACCTCGCCAAATCCGTCACAGTGGAGTAAACCCCATCATCTGTCCCTAAATATCCCCGCCGGAGGCTCTTTTTCTTCCGGCCCCACGCCCCAACTCCGGTGCCCCGATGGCCAAGCAATTCAACAAGATCGCCCTGCCGCACCGCGCCTTCATCGAGGCGCAGCATCTGTTCTTTGTTGGCACCGCCGCCGCCACGGGCCGGGTCAACACCTCGCCCAAGGGCATGAATTCCCTGCGCGTCATGGGTGCCAACCGCATCCTCTGGCGTAATTCCACCGGGTCGGGCAATGAAACCGCAGGCCATCTGCGCCTCAATCCCCGCATGACCCTGATGTGGTGCAGCTTTAACGAACAGCCGCTTATCCTGCGCTGCTACGGCACCGCCCGCGCCATCCACATCGGCGAGGATGGCTGGGACGCAGGCAACGCGATGTTCCCGCCCGACATCGCCGCCCGCCAGTTGTTCGACATGACCATTGACCTCGTCCAAACCTCCTGCGGCTTTGGCGTCCCCCGCATGGCATATCAGGCCGAACGCCCCGACGGCGATGCATGGTCGGCCGAAAAGGGGCCAGACGGCATCCGCGACTACTGGACCGAAAAGAACACCGCGACCATCGACGGCTTCCCCACCGGGATCGAGGCCAACCTGTGACCCCGACCGAAGCACTGGCCCAACTCCACGCCCTCGCCGACCCCGAAAAGGCCGTCCAGATCGCCGCCTATCACAAGGCCCCCCGCCAATACCTCGGCATCACGGTCCCCGACATCACCGCGCTCGCAACCGGGTGGCGCGAAACCACCGATACTGCGCAACGGGCGGCCCTTGCTGACGCGCTCTGGCAAACCAACATTCACGAGGCCATGGTCGCCGCCACCAAACTCCTGACTCAAGCCCGCATCGCCGACGATGACCAGACGTGGCACCTCATTGCCTCATGGGTCCCCACGTTCGACGCCTGGGCCGTCGCCGACCACGCCTGCGACGCGGGCCAGCGCCGCCTGACCGCCGATCCCAGCCGCCTTGACGAAGTTGAAGCCTGGACGACATCCCCCAACATGTGGACCCGCCGCGCGGCATTGGTCATCACCCTGCCCTGGACCAAACAGAACCATCCCAAGCCCGCCGACCTCGCCATCCGCGACCGCGTCCTTGACTGGGCCGCCGCCTACACCGCCGATAAAGACTGGTTCATCCAGAAAGCCGTCGCCTGGTGGCTGCGCGACCTCGGCAAACACGACCCTCGGCGCACCCAGCAGTTCCTTTCGGAACATGGCCCTCACATGAAGCCTTGGGCCGCCAAAGAGGCCGCGAAATACCTGCCACCTACAGGAATATGAAATCGCTCGCGTCCAGATGATGCCCGTTGAACAGGTGCAGCGTGATGTGCGTCTCGCCCACGGTGATCAGCGTGTCAGCCGAACCCGTGATGATTTGCAGATCGCCAAACCCGACAGATCCTCCACCGTCGATCACCAGCTTGTCGACCCCGTTCTTGAAGTCATCCACATAGACCGAGGCATTGTTGGTGCCAAAGACGAACTGATCCGCCCCGGAGCCGCCGTAAAGGGAATCGCCAAGATTGCTGTGGGTGCCGCCATACAAGGTGTCGTCGCCGGTCCCGCCGTGCAGGCGGTCATTGCCGTCATCGCCGAACAACTGGTCATTGCCCGCGCCGCCAAACAACCGGTCGTCACCATCGCCGCCCTGCAGGTGATCCGCGCCGCCATTGCCCTGCAACACATCGTTGCCAGCAAAACCATTCGCCGTATCGTCGAAGGCCGACAGCCGGAACGTGTCATGGCCACTCAACTGCGCCATCCACAGCAACTGGTCATCTGCCCCCGTGGGCGTCAGCGCCGCCTGAAACACATCGGCAGCCTGCGCATCCAGCCCGGTCACCTCTGACAACGCCACGCCATCGCGGACCACGAACAACCCGCTTAGCCTGCCGCCGACCGCCATGTGGTCGCCATCCAGCACCAGATCCCGGAAATTTGCGATAAGCGACGTTCTGTGCTGCGTCAGTGTGATCGTATCGTCCAGCGGGTGATCGCCGACGGTGCCCGGATTGTTCATCTGCAAAACCAGATGCGGCAGGCTCACGTCGAACTGCCCAAAGAAATTCGCCCAGCTCAAATCGGACCCAAGCCCCAGTGTCGTATCAATACGTGCCATCCCAGTTCTCCTGATCTAAAAATTGTCGCATCATGTAAAAAGTCGACCATCAAGGCATTTTCCCCGGCGCCAAGTCAACGCAATCCTTCCTGTGCCACACGGGTCTGCACCGCCAACTGCACCCTGCCAAGGCATATACCCCGCCCCTGATAGCCACTTTCAACCGCCACCTGCCAACCGTGCGCCCAACGATCACACCCCCACCGGCCCGCATCTGCGAAAACATGCCGCCTATAAGACAAATACTTGCTGGTCCTGCGCCCCTCACGTCGCAGTGATCTCCCTTGCGACACCACCCCCCAAAGCCTACACTTGGGCCATGACCGCGCCCTTGATCGACCCTTTTGCCCGCGCCATCACTTACCTGCGCGTCTCGGTGACAGACCGCTGCGATTTTCGCTGCGCCTATTGCATGACCGAACACATGACCTTCCTGCCCAAGGCCGAACTGCTGACGCTGGAAGAACTCGACCGCCTCGCGTCCGCTTTCATCCGGCTTGGCGTCGAAAAGTTGCGGATCACCGGCGGCGAACCCCTTGTGCGCAAAGGCATAATGACGTTTTTCGAGGCGATGTCGCGCCACCTTGCCACCGGCGCCCTTCAAGAACTCACCCTCACCACCAACGGCAGCCAGTTGCGCAAATACGCCCGCGATCTCGCCGCCTGCGGCGTCAAACGGATCAACGTCTCGGTCGATACCCTGAATGACACGAAATTCGCCACGATCACGCGCTGGGGCCGCCTGCCGCAAGTGCTCGACGGCATCGAAGCCGCGCGCGAGGCGGGCCTCAAGGTCAAGATCAACGCCGTCGCCCTCAAAGGATTCAACGAGGATGAACTTTTCACCCTCACCGAATGGTGCGCCCGTGACCACCACGACCTGACCTTCATCGAGGTGATGCCGATGGGCGACATGGGCGAGGCCCACCGCCTTGACCAGTACTGGAGCCTGGATGACCTGCGCGCCCAACTCGCCACGCGCTACACGATCACCGATCTTGCCGACCGCACCGGCGGCCCCGCCCGCTATCTGTGCCTGAATGAGACGGGCCAGCGCATCGGCCTGATCACGCCACTGACCCATAATTTCTGCGAAAGCTGCAACCGCGTCCGGCTGACCTGCACTGGTGAGTTGTACATGTGCCTCGGCCAGGAAGACATGGCCGACCTGCGCGCCCCCCTGCGCGCCAGCCCCGACGACGCCGTCGTGGAACACGCGATCCGCGCCGCCATCCGCCACAAACCCAAAGGCCATGACTTTGACTATTCTAGGCAAGTCGTGGCCGGCCAAACCCGCCGCCACATGAGCCACACTGGCGGCTGACCCGATTTACCCTTTGCCAAATACTCCCGCCGGAGGCTCTGTTACGGAAGGCGCGGTTTCCCCCGCCAACCGCACGGCGGGGTCAGCCCCACCCTACAAATCCATCGCCCCCTGCCGCGTCGCATCCTCTTCCCGCGCCGCCCGCTTGAACCCGTCCACCCGCGCGGGCAGCCGCACCGCCCGGTCGCGCAACGCCATCGCCTGTTCAATCGTCACGATCTGGATGCGCGGCACCGCGGCAAAGCCCGCCACCTCGCACAACCCCGCCCCCGCCGCTTCGGTGATCATCGGCCGCGACGGCTCGGTCAGGGTCAGGAACACGCCAACCTGCGCGCCCTCGCGTTCGATCACACCGCGCAGGTCGCGGATCATCGCCACCCCGACATTATCGCCCGCCTTGACTGACACAATCGCCCGCCCTTCGCTTTTCGCGCCGAAATACAGATTGCCGTCGATGCCCTTGTCCGCGCCCTTTTTCGAAAGGTTGCCCGGTTGCGCCGCAATCAGGCTCAGCGCCCACTTTTCAAATTCAAAGTAGTAATTCTTGTCGTCCCGCCCCCGCGCCGCCATATCCTTTGCACCTGCAAGGTCTTGCGGCACGCCATGGGTCGTGAACTGCACCCCCTCGAACGCATCGCGCAG
>JANYFE010000055.1 GCA_025362795.1 Rhodobacterales bacterium
TGATACGCAAGGCCGCCGCCAGAACCTACCATGCTCTCTGGAAACAGGTCGGCGCAGTCTGTGATCTGTTCAAGCCAACCGAATGCCGAAACTACTTCATCGCCGCAGGCTATGGGGTCAGCTGAACGCGACACGCTCTAAGGCGATCAAGCTAGCCATTCCTATAGGTTTTTTTGCGGGGAAAATTTGCACTTGCCTCCCCGCCAAACGCTGACTTCTTCCACCTGGCAACGCCAGCCTGTCCCGATGCCAGACGGCAATCGCCGCAGAACGCCCGCCCGGTCCGACCTGTCAGTTCCCCGGTGCCGCAGCCCGTCGACTTCGCCAACATCGCGGACAGGGGATCGTCCGGGGCGGGCAGGACCACCCAAATTCACCAACCCGCGACCCGCCTTTTCCAGACCGATTCCCCCTGCATGCCCGCAATGCAGTCCGAATGCTCACCAATTGCGCTGTCCACCGTGCCCCATCGGCGCGGTCCAGGCAGCAATGAACGGCCCTGCCGGGCGGCACAATAAGTAACCGTATAGTTAAACCACCCCAAACGACGCCGCAAACCTCGCGTTTCCAACACAGGCCGCCCGACCGCGACCGCGCCAACGCCAAAACGGCTTTGACGCGCTGCCAACCCGTTGTGTAAGACGATGCGAGCGCTGCCGTACGAACGACGAAGGGAATTGCCGTTGACGAAACCGCCGGTGCCGCCCGAAAAGCCCGCAACCCGGCCGCAGGTTCGCGACGCCCGAACCACAAAGTCGCGTATTCTTGCCGCCGCCAAAAAGGAATTCGCCAAAAAGGGTCTGGGTGGTGCCCGGGTGGACGAGATTGCCGAAAAAGCGCAGGCCAACAAGCGGATGATCTATCACTACTTCGGCAGCAAAGAGGCGCTATTTCAGGCTGTTCTGGAAGAAGCCTATGTCGATATCCGCTCTGCCGAACAGAAACTCGACCTCGACGGTCTGGAACCGAAGGCGGCGCTGGAACGTCTGGTCCGCTTCACCTGGGATTACTACCTGAAGAACCCAGAGTTCATAACGCTGGTGAACAGCGAAAACCTGCACCGCGCAAAGCACTTGAAAAAGTCAGAAATCGTCAAGGTTTACAGCCGCCGGTTTGTCGCGATGGTCAGCGCCATTCTGGATCGCGGCGTGGCGGCCGGGGTTTTTCGCGCCGACATTGACCCGGTGCAGTTGAACATCACGATCGCGGCGATCGGATACTACTATCTGACAAACCGTTTCACAGGCTCGATCGTCTTCGAAACCGACCTCATGGCAAAAGAGGCGCTTGAACAGCGCTTGAATTTCAACATCGATACCGTCCTGCGTCTGGTCTTGCGGCCATAGGCAGCCTTCCCCAGGCGTCAGCGCGATGCTCAGGCTGTCGCCCCCGCAAAAACCTCGAACCCGGTGTCAATCACCAGTCCGCGGTCTGGCCGCAGCGGCGATGCCAGCGCCGCCGCAACGGCCTGCTGACCGATCAAATATCGGTTGGACCGCAAGGTCGACAACGGCTGCGGCAACTCTCGCCCAATCTCCAGCCCGTTAAAGCCGAAAATCGCCAGGTCGACCGGCAGACGAATGCCGGCGGTCAGACAGTGAAAGACGCCGCCCACCGCCATGTCGTCGTTGGAATAGACCGCGACATCGACCGACGCCGTTGCCAGTAACCGCGCCGTCTGCGCCCGTCCCGCAGCGACCGAACTTGCCCCCCCGGCCCGCGCCTCCGCGACAACGCCCAACCCCGCTTCTGCCAAAGCCGCACACAACCCGTCATAGCGCAGCCGCGCCCGCCGATCCGCCGCCCAGTCATGCCCGACATAGCCAAACCGCCGATAGCCACGCTCGATCAGATGCCGCCCCGTCGCATAGCCCGCCCGCCGGTGTGACAGCCCGACCGCCACATCAATCGGCTCCTGATCAATCTCCATCATCTCGACCACACGCGCACCGCTGTGCTGCAACATCCGCCGTGTCGCGTCCCGATGCTCGAACCCCGCGATCAGCACCGCCGCCGGTTGCCAGGCCAGCAATCCGCGCACCGCAACTTCTTCCCGGTCCAGATCATAATCCGTCACCGCAATCACTGCCTGATGATCGCTGCCCACCAATGCCACGTTGATTCCCTGCAAAACCTCGGGAAAAACGATGTTCGACATCGAGGGGATCACCACGCCGATCAGCCGCGAATCCAGTGACGCCAGCGACCCCGCAATCCGGTTCGGCACATAGCCAAGGTCGCGCACCGCCACCATCACCTGCGCACGCGTGGCCTCTGCCACCACCGCCTGCCCGCGCATGATCCGCGACACGGTGGACGGGCTGACCCCCGCCCGTCGCGCCACATCCTCCACTGTGACCCGGCTTTTGCGGTCAGGCAGCCGGACCCTCATCCTACAGCGTCACATAGTTCCGCCACGGATGGGCTTCCTTGAACCCCAGAACCTCGCGGATCTTCCGGTTGGAAATCGGCGCTTCGTCCACACCCATCGCCCGCGTCACCGGCGACTTCGGCGCATATTTCGCCAGAAACTCTGTCGTCGGCATGTCTGCGGTAATCGTGTCATTGACCGCGTTGAACACCTGATAGCCCAACCCGTCTTTCTGCAGGCACAGATGCACGATCTCGCCCAGATCCCGCGCGTCGATATAGCTCCACGCATTGCGCTTGCGGCTTGGCGGATTGGCGATATAGCCCGGAAACGCCGTGTAATCCTCGGGCGAGATCACATTGCCAATCCGCAGTGCATAGACATCCGCCCCATACCGCATCGCAAACGCCCGCGCGGTTTTCTCGTTCACCACCTTGGACAAGCCATATGAATCCATCGGATCACTGTCGTAATCCTCGTCCAGCGGAAACGAATGATAATCCTTGTCCCCCTCGGCAAAGCAGACCCCATAGGTCGTCTCGGACGAGGCGATAATCACCTTGCGCACCCCCAGCTTCATCGCCGCTTCCAGCACGTTGTAGGTGCTCAGCACATTGGCCGCGAAAGTCTTGTTGTCCGGCTCAAGCCCGACACGGGGGATCGCGGCAAAATGGACAACCGCATCCGGTGCCTTGGGCGGTGCCCCATCCTCATAGTGGTTCAGCCCGAAATGCGTGGTCAGCGCGTTGAAACACTGGCCATTGTCGGTCAGGTCGGTGATCAGCGTCGTCACCCCCGGCAGGTTCAACGGCTTCAGGTCAAGGTTCAGAATCTGATACCCCTTGCCCAGCAGATGCTGCACCGCATGCACCCCCGCCTTGCCCGATCCGCCCGTAAAAACAATCCGTTTGCCCATTTTCATCTCCTTTGTGACTATCAGCCCTTCGGCCCCGGCAATTCCAATCCCGCCAAGCCGGCCAGCATCCGCGCGACCGATGCGTCATCGTCCCGCCCCATTCCCGCCGCCGCCGTCATGATGAACATCTGCAACGCCGTCGCCGCCACCGGTGTCGGGAACTTGAGCCCCCTGCCAATATCGGCCACAATGCCAAGGTCCTTGGTGAAGATATCCACCGCAGAACGCGGCGCATAATCCCCCTCCAGAATATGCGGCACCCGGTTCTCGAACATCCAGGAATTCCCGGCCGAGGCGGTGATCACCTCATAGACCCGCGCCAAATCCAGCCCCATCGCCGCCGCGAACGTCATCGCCTCGCAAGCCGCCGCGATATGAACCCCCGCCAGCAACTGGTTGACGATCTTGAACGCGGCCCCGGTCCCGGCCTCGTCGCCCAATTCGTAAACCTTGGCCGCGATACAATCCAGCACTGGCCGCGCCTTGGCGAATGCCGCCGCAGGACCAGACCCCATTACCGTCAAATCACCCGAGGCCGCCCGCGCCGCACCACCACTCAGCGGCGCGTCGATATACTGCAAACCCAGCGCCTGCGCCTTGGCCGCAAAGCCCCGCACCGCATCCGGGGCCATCGTGGCGCAAGACACGATCACCCCGCCCGCAGTCATTGCCTGTGCCGCGCCGCCAAACAGCACGGCCTCGGTCTGCGCCGCGTTGACCACCACGACGATCAGCACATCGGCACCCTGCGCCGCCGCGACCGGGTCAGCCGCCCCGGCACCGCCCAGCGCCCCGAACCGCGCGACCGCATCGGCGTTCACGTCGCAACCGCTCACCGCGAACCCGGCCCGCAACAGCGCCCCGGCCATGCCAAAGCCCATCGACCCCAGACCGATCACGCCGACCTTCAACCTTGAACTTTCCGCCATTCACCCCCCTTTCAGGCTTGGTCTTGTGCAGGAAATCTTGAAATGATAGCGTTGTCATCGCGGAATTAACCCCCTCGGCCAAACCAGCGCAAGCCCTGATTTGCGGGCCGGGCCGCCGTCGGACAACCTGAATAAAGGGCGCAATGTGCTGATCGGTTCCGTGGCAGATGACATCACCGGTGCGACCGACCTCAGCCTGATGCTGTCGCGGTCCGGGTTGCGCACCGTGCAGGTGATCGGCCTGCCGGATGGCCCCCTGCCGCAGGCCGACGCGGTGGTGATCGCCCTGAAGTCCCGCACCATCCCCGCCGCCAAAGCGGTCGATATGTCCGTCACCGCCGCCAAAGCCCTGCTTGCGGCGGGCTCCCGGCAAATCCTGTTCAAATACTGCTCCACCTTTGACAGCACCGACGCGGGCAATATCGGCCCCGTCACCGAGGCGCTGATGACGCTGACCAATTCCCGCGTCACCATCGCCTGCCCCGCCTTTCCCGCCAATGGCCGCACCGTTTACCAGGGCCATCTCTTTGTCGGTGCCCAGCTTTTGTCCGACAGCCCGATGCGGGACCACCCGCTGACCCCCATGCGCGACGCCAATCTGGTGCGCGTCCTGCAGCGCCAGACCAGCCTTCCCGTCGGCCTGATCACCAGCGCCACCATCGCCCAGGGCACCACCGCCGTTCGTGCCGCCCTCGCAGCGCAGCCCGATGCCATACGCATCTTTGTGACCGATACCCTGACCGATACCGACCTGATGACTTTGGGCAAGGCCTGCGCCGATCTTCCCCTTGTCACCGGCGGCTCCGGCATCGCCCTTGGCCTTGCCGCCAATTCCACCACCAGCAGACCGCAAGCCCCGCAGCGCATGGCCCCCCAGCGCATGACCGCGCCCAGGGGCCGCTCTGCCATCCTCGCGGGTTCTTGCTCGCAGGCGACGCGCGGTCAGATCGCCGCTGCCAGATCCGCCGGACTGCCCTGCCTTGCACTTGACGCCATGGCGCTTGCCGACCATCGCCAGACCGCGCCCGAAATCGCTGACTGGGTTGCACGCCAGACCGCGACCCCCGTGGTCTACTCCAGTGCCGACCCCGACGCCCTGTCGGCCATCCAGCACCACATAGGCACTGCCGCTTCCGGCACTTTGGTCGAACAGACCCTGGCAAAGGTCGCCTGTCTTTTGCAAAGCCGTGGCTTCACCCGTTTCATCATCGCAGGCGGCGAAACCTCTGGCGCAGTTGTGGCAGCACTCGGCGTCAAAATGCTGGAAATCGGCCCCGAAATCGCGCCCGGCGTGCCCTGGACCCGCAGCGTGAATGGCCCCGACCTTGCATTGGCGCTCAAATCCGGCAACTTCGGCGCAGAGGATTTCTTCACCAAGGCCTGGACCCTGCTGGATGACTGACGAAACCCGCCTGCGTGATGACATCGCCCGCACCGGCGCGTCGCTGTTCGACCGTGGCCTGACCGCCGGGTCCAGCGGCAACATCTCCGTCCGCCTGTCCGCAGGCGGTTGGCTGATGACCCCCACCAACATCTCGCTTGGCCAGATCGACCCCGCCCGCCTGTCGCATTTCGACGCCGCCGGAACCCTGATCGCTGGCGATGCCCCAACCAAAGAGTCGTTCCTGCACTTCGCCATGTATGCCGAACGCCCCACCGCCGGTGCCATCGTCCACCTGCATTCCACCTATGCCACCGCCGTCAGCATCCTGCGCGATGTGAACCCCGCCGATGTGTTGCCCGCCCTGACCGCCTATTACATCATGCGCGTCGGCCGGCTGCCGCTGGTGCCCTACCATCCCCCCGGCGACGCCAGCCTTGCACTGGCCGTCCGCGCCCTTGCCCGTGACCACCACGCCGTGCTTCTGGCCAACCACGGCCCCATCGTCGCCGGAACTACCCTCGCCAATGCCCAGTTTGCCACCGAAGAGCTGGAGGAGACCGCCCGCCTGTTCCTCCTCCTGCACAACCACCCGATCCGTCCCCTGACCCCAGACCAGATTGCCGACCTTCACACCCGCTTTCCCAAATGACAGGAGCCTTCCGATGACCACTCTCCCGAAAATCGGCTTCGTCGGCACTGGCCTGATGGGTCAGGGCATGGCCAAAAACATCGTCGAAAAGGGCTATCCTCTGACCGTGATCGCCCATCGCAACCGTGCGCCCGTCGACGATCTGCTGTCGCGCGGCGCGACAGAGGCCAGCAGCCTCGAATCCCTTGCGCGATCGTCCGACGTGATCTTCCTCTGCCTCACCGCCTCGCCGCAGGTCGCCGCAGTCGTGGCGCAACTGAAACCCGGCCTGCAACGCGGTGCGGTGATCATCGACTGTTCCACCAGCGAACCCGAAGTCACCCAACGCCTCGCCGCCGAACTTGCCCCGCTGGGCGTAGACTTCGCCGATGCCCCGCTTGGCCGCACGCCAAAAGAGGCCTGGGCCGGCACGCTGGATTGCATGGTCGGCGCAACCCCCGAGGTGTTTGCCCGCATCCAACCCATCATCGCCACCTGGGCCGGCAAGATCGTCCACATCGGCGGCATCGGCGACGGCCACCGCATGAAACTGGTCAACAACTTCATCTCGCTCGGCTACGGGGCGCTTTATGCCGAGGCGATCACGCTGGCCAAAAAAGTCGGTATTCCCGTCGAAACCTTCGACAGCGTCATTCGCGGCGGAAGAATGGATTGCGGCTTCTATCAAACCTTCATTGGCTACGCCCTTGAAGGCAATCGCGACGCCCATAAGTTCACTTTGCGCAATGCCTTGAAAGACATGCGCTATATCGAGTCGATGTCCAACAGCGTCACCGTCGCCACAACCATGTCCAGCGCCATCAAGAATTCCTATGCCTCCGCCGTGGCCAAGGGCGGCGAAGGTGACACCGACTATGTCCCGCATCTCGTCGATTTTGTCGGCAAAGCCAACGGCCTCTAGGCGACAGGACCAATAGGCGCACGCGCTCAGACCGTCGTCGGCCAGATGTCACCTTCTGGCCACCCCGATAAAGGACGCGGCTTTTCCGTTCTGGTCTTTTCATCCCTACAATCGGGCAGAGGACACGATGTTCAGCACCTGGAAACAAGAAAAGGCCACGGCCGCGCTGGTTGACGCGGCGCAGGACCTGTCCGACAAACTGGCCGCCGCGAAACCGCATTTCCTGGACAGCCATGCTGCCGAAGCCCGGTTCTGGGCCGCGTCACATCTGGCGAACGGGCTGGACTTGTATGATCTGACCCATTGGAAACCAGCGGCACTCCTGCGCTTTGCCGCCGCGACGGAAACCAAGATCGCCGCCCTGCGCAAACAACGCGACTATGCCAGCAGCGATGGTCTGGCAATCTGGCTGCACACGGCGCGTGCCGTGACAGAGCCGCGCATCGCCTCGGCGGTTCGGGATATCTGGCGGCAACTTGCGCAGGCAGGGCCCAACGCGGATGCGATGGCCGCGGACCTGATGCAAGACGCAGGCTTGCCAGTGGACATCACACGTTTGATCCCAAAAGGCTTTCAGACCGAGGATTAGCGCCACCATCCGAGACCGCGCGATGGCGAACACAGCCCTTGGCATTGACCAAGGCCGGCACGCCCGCTGGCATCCCACAGCGGCAACCGCGGTCCCGCTTTTCTCACGTCAGACACAGCCAGAGCTTCCCCAAGGTTGGCCCCGCCCTCCCGCCGCAACATCCACTTGCAAGCCGGCCCCAAGGCGGTGTTCATCGACACATGACCCAACCTTGCATCATCTGTGTCGCCATCACCGGCTCCCTGCCCACCAAGGCCGACAATCCCGCCGTGCCGATCAGCATCTCTGAACAGCTCGAAAGCACCCATGCCGCATTCGAGGCAGGTGCTGCCATCCTCCATGCCCATGTCCGCGATGACGACGGCAAACCGACCTCTGACCCCGCCCGCTTTGCCCGGCTGATGGAGGGCGTCCGACACCATTGCCCCGGCATGGTCATTCAACTGTCGACCGGGGGCCGCTCCGGGGCTGGCGCGGCGCGCGGCGGCATGCTGCCCCTGAAACCCGACATGGCCAGCCTGTCCGTCGGCTCCAACAACTTCCCGACCCGGGTTTATGAAAACCCACCCGATCTGGTCGACTGGCTGGCCGCCGAAATGATCACGCATGGCGTCAAACCCGAGGTCGAGGCGTTCGACCTGTCTCACATCCACAAAGCCCATGACATGTGGTGCAAAGGCCAGATCGCCGCCCTGCCCTATGTGCAATTCGTCATGGGTGTCAAAAACGCCATGCCAGCCGACCGCGACGTGTTCGACTACTATATCCGCTCCGTCCACCGTCTGTTTGGCCCCGATGCGCCTTGGTGCGCCGCTGGCATCGGTCCGGCGCAACTGACGCTGAACGAATGGTCCGTCCGTGCCGGCGGCCATGCCCGCACCGGGCTGGAAGACAACGTGCGCCTGGACCGCGACCGCCTCGCCCCATCCAACGCCGCCCTGGTGAAGCGCGTCACCGACCTGTGCGCCCACTACAACCGTGCCGTGGCCACCCCGGTCCAGGCCCGCGCCTTGCTGGGCCTGAACCGCGCCTGAACCCTGCCAGCCTCGCCGCCCCGGACTTGGACGGCATCCTGTTTTCGACCCGTGCCGCGCGACACCATCAGGTTGCACATCCCGCCCACCACATCGCAGGGCAGCCCGCATCCCGGCATGACCGCCATTTCGCCTCAGGGGCCGTAAAACCGCTCTAGCGCCGGGTGTTCGCCTTTTTCTCAAACCCCTTGCCAAGGCTTGAGTTGGTTTTCGCCACAATGCCCTGATCTGCATCATTCGCACTGAGCGAAGTCAGGATCGGGCAGTCGGGGCGGTCATCGCCGTGGCAGTTATGCG
>JANYFE010000058.1 GCA_025362795.1 Rhodobacterales bacterium
TGATACGCAAGGCCGCCGCCAGAACCTACCATGCTCTCTGGAAACAGGTCGGCGCAGTCTGTGATCTGTTCAAGCCAACCGAATGCCGAAACTACTTCATCGCCGCAGGCTATGGGGTCAGCTGAACGCGACACGCTCTAACCCATTGAATATAAATGATTTCATCTGTTGTCCACATGTGGACACGCGTGCCTTGCCGCCCCGCACCCCACCCGCTAGGCTGGCGCTATGCCAACCAAACCCCGTTACACCCGCCTGCCCGCCCCGGACCGCCGAGCCGCTCTGATTGCGGCGGCGCTGGCCTGCATTGCAAAGGGCGGCATCCGGGCCTTCACCGTCGATCAGATCTGCGCCGAGGCGCATGTCTCCCGTGGCCTGATCACCCATCATTTCGGCTCAATGAACGCCCTGCTCGCCGCCGTTTATTCCCACATCTACGCCGCATCGACCCCAACCCTGGACGCTCTTCAAGACCCGAAAATCCTGTCCCTCCTCGACCATCTCTTTTCCCCCGCTGTCTTTAACCGCGCGGCGCTCAACATCTGGCTGACCCTCTGGGCCGAGATTTCAAACAACCCCGACCTAAAATCCGCACACCGCACCCAATACCGCGCCTACCACGCCATGATCGCCGAAACCCTTCCGCCTCCCCACGCAGACCAACTCGCCCGCACCTTGATCTGCCTTGTCGATGGACTCGGCCTGCAACATTGCATCGATCCCACCACGATGCCCGCCGCGGCCGCCCGTCAGGCCTGCCTCGACCTGCTGACCCCCCACCTCGGACCTGTCACATGATCCCCATCCGCATCGATTTCCCCTTCAAGATTCGCGTTGTCGAAAGCCTGCCGATCCAACTTCCCGATGGTACAATTCTGTCGGCCAAGGCGTGGCTACCTGTTACCGACACCCCGGTCCCCGCCGTGCTGGAATACCTGCCCTACCGCAAACGCGACGGCACCCGCGCGCGGGATCAGGGCCTGCACGGCTACCTCGCAGGCTTCGGCTATGCCGCGATCCGTCTGGATATCCGCGGCATGGGCGACAGCGAAGGAACCTTGCACGACGAATACACCCACACCGAACAACAAGACGGCGTTGATGCCATCGCATGGCTTGCGGGTCAGGACTGGTGCGACGGTCAGATCGCGATGATCGGCATCAGTTGGAGCGGATTCAACGGGTTGCAGATCGCCGCCCTGCAACCGCCCGCCCTGAAAACCGTGATCACCCTTGGCTCCACCGACGACCGCTATGCCACCGACGTCCATTACATCGGCGGCTGCCTGTCCAAAGACAACCTCGACTGGTCGGCCACCATGATGGCGCAGAACGACCTGCCCCCCGACCCCGAAATCGTCGGCCCCAAATGGCGCGAGATGTGGCTGGAGCGCATCCACGCCAACGAACCGTGGAGCCATATCTGGATGGCCCACCAACGCCGCGACGCCTATTGGCAGCAGGGCTCGATCTGTCAGGACTTCGCCAAAGTCACGATCCCGGTCTATGCGATCTCCGGCTGGGCCGACAATTACTCCGAGGCGATCCCCCGCCTCCTCGCCAATCTCAAGGGCCCCCGCCTCGGCCTGATCGGCCCCTGGGCGCATTCCTTCCCGCATGATGTGGCGGTTGAGCCCGCCATCGGCTGGCTGCAAGAAGCCTTGCGCTGGCTCGACCACTGGCTCAAGGGCCGCGACACCGGCATCATGCGGGAACCGATGCTGCGGGCATGGATGCAGGATTCCGTGCCACCAAAAACCTGCTACACCAGCCGCCCCGGCCGCTGGGTCGGCGAAGCCATCTGGCCCTCCCCCCACATCACCGACACCACCTTCGCACTGAACCCCAACCACCGTCTTGGCGGCCCCCCTGAGCCCGGCGAAGCCGGCATCAACTCGCCCCTCTGGGTCGGCGCGGGCGCGGGCGAGATCGGCCGTTACGGCAATGACGCCGACTGGCCCGGCGATCAGCGCGCGGATGACGCAGGCTCACTGGTCTTCACCACCGCCCCCCTTTCCGAACCGCTGGAAATCCTCGGTGCCGCCCGCCTGCACATCACCTTCACCAGTGACAAACCCTGGGCGCTCGCTGCCGTCCGCCTGAACGACGTGGCCCCGAACGGCGCCTCCATCCGCGTCGCCCTCGGCGTCCTCAACCTCACCCACCGCAACAGTCCCGAATTCCCAGACCCTCTGGAGCCGGGCAAACTCCATCACGCCACCATCGAGCTTGACGACATCGCCCATCACTTCCCGGCTGGCCACCGCATCGCCATCGCGCTCTCCACGACCTACTGGCCCATCGCATGGCCCTCGCCGGAACTTGCCACCCTCACCATAAGGCTGGATCAAAGCCACCTGACGCTCCCCATCCGCCCGCCACGCCCCGAAGACGCCAAACTCCGCGCCTTCGATGCAGCCGAGGAGGCTGAAAACTCCCCCACGATCACCCGCACCGTCGCAGCAACCCACCCGAGGCAAGTCATCCGCGATCTGATCACCGGTCGCATGACCGTCGATTTCCCGCGCTGGACCTATGAAATCGACTATCTCGACACCGGCACCACCTTCACCTCCGAAGGGTATGCGCGGTTCCAGATCACGCTGGACGATCCGCTCAGCGCCGAAACCATCTGCGAATACAAGGTCGCGCTGAAACGCCCCGACGTGACCGCAGGCCACCACAGCCGCACCCGCATGACCTGCGACGCCACCCATTTCCAACTGGAAACCGAACTGCACGTCACCGAGGATGGCGTCGAAATCTTCAAACGCAACTGGCACCGCCGCATCCCGCGCGACTTCATCTGACGCAGAATTCCGACAACTTATCTAAAATTTCGTTTCATTTTGGCCCAAATATCCCACAGGGGGTCCGGGGGATGTGAAATCCCCCGGCTTTCTTAGTCCGCATGCACCATCTGGGCCGCAGGTGCGCCCGCCGCTGCCTTGGATTTGCGCAACACGAACGCCAGCGGAATCGCGCACAACGTCACCACCATCATCAGCTTGAAGTCGTTCAGATACGACACCATCGCCGCCTGAATGTTCACCAGACCGTCCATCTGGGTCAGCGCGGTCAGATTGCCCGCCGCAGCCGATGGCACCGCCTGCTGCAAGACCGGGTTGAACGGGTTGATGAACGCGCCCAGTTCCGCATGATTGACCTGCACATTCCGCGCCAGCATCACCGATACGATGGAAATTCCGATCGACGACCCGATATTGCGCACCAGTGAAAACAGGCTGGTCGCATCCGCCCGGTATTTCGCGTCAATCGTGGCGAAGGCAATCGTCGACAAGGGCACGAACACCAGCCCCAGCCCCAGCCCCTGCAACACCCCGGTCCAGATGATCGGCCAACTGCCCATGTCCGGCGAAAACCCCGTCATGTAATACAAGCTGGCCGCCGTCAGGATCAGCCCCATCACCACCAGGATCCGCGCATCCATCGTGCGCACCAAGCGCCCGACCATGATCATCGAAAACATGGTGCCAAAGCCGCGCGGCCCCATCACCAGCCCGGTCGTGATCGTCGGATAGCCGAATATCCGTGACAGCATCGGCGGCAACAGCGCAAGGCTCGCCAGCAGGATGATCCCGATGATGAAGATGAACACCAATCCCGTTGAAAAATTGCGGTCGGCAAACATCCCCGGCTCCATGAACGGCAGCTTGGCCCCCAGGATATGGATCACGAACACCCAGAATCCGGTCACGGTCAGGAACAGATAGATCCAGATCTCGGCCGATGAAAACCAGTCCACCTCGCCGCCGCGGTCCAGCATCAGTTGCAACGCGCCAATCGCCATCGACAGCATCGCAAAGCCGAAAAAGTCGAACCGCCGGATGCGCCGCACCGACTGCGGCAGATAGGCGATGCAGCCCAGTACCGCGATGATGCCCACCGGCAGGTTGATCAGGAACACCCAGCGCCAGTTATAGCTTTCGGTCAGCCAGCCCCCCAAAGTCGGCCCGATGATCGGCCCGACCATGATGCCCGCCCCCCACATCGCCATCGCCGACCCCGCCTTTTCGCGCGGGTTGATGTCCAAGAGGAACGTCTGCGACAACGGCACGATCGCCGCGCCAAATATTCCCTGCATCACCCGGAACGCCACCATCGCCTGCAAGTTCCACGCAATCCCGCACAGCAGTGACGAGGCGACGAACCCGATGATCGAGATCAGGAACAATTCCCGCTTGCCGATCTGATCGGCCAGCCAGCCCGTCACCGGCGTCATGATCGCCGCCGCCACGATGTAACTGGTCAGAACCCAGGTGATCGTGTCCTGCGACGCGCCCAGATCGCCGGTCATCGACGGCAGGGCGACATTGGCAATCGTGGTGTCCAGCACCTGCATGATCGTCGCCAGCATGATCATCACCGTGATCAGCCCGCGATTGGGGTATTCGCCATTCGGCCCAAACTCAGCCATGATTAGTTGCCTGCATGCGTCACTTGCCAACCAGGATTGACGGGACCAGATCGCTCCAGCTGCGGGTGACACCGGTATCTACCGATACCGAAGCGCTCATCCCCGACACCAACGAAACCCCATCCGCGATATTGTCCAGCCTGATACGCACCGGCACGCGTTGCGTGACCTTGACCCAGTTGCCCGTGGCGTTCTGGGCCGGCAGCAAGGAAAACTCCGACCCAGTGCCTGCACCAATCGCCTCGACATGGCCGGCGATCTTGGTACCGCTCGACATGTCAAACGTCACCGTCACCGCTTCGCCCGGCCTGATATGCGCCAACTGGGTTTCCTTGAAATTCGCGTCCACCCAGATCTCGCCGGCCGGCAACACCGTGAACAGCGCCGTTCCTGCCGTGACGATCTGACCCGGCTTGAACGAGGTCGCCTGATAAACAAGGCCGTCCGCCGGTGCCTTCACCTCGGTCAATTGCAGCTTGTAGGCCGCTAGATCGCGCGCTGCCAGAGCCGCCGCAACCGCCGGGTGCTTGTCGGTTTCAACCGCCGGATCGCCGCCCAAAGCTGCCTTGGCGTTGGCGACTGCAATCCGCGCCAGCATCGCCTTTTCGGCCGACTGCCGCTGCGTATTCTTTGCTTCGTCCAGTGCCGAATCCGTGCCGACGCCTCGCGTGGACAGCGATTGCTGTTTGGTCAGCTGGTCATTCTGATACGCCGCATCATCTGCTGCAATCTTGGCCTGCGCCACCGCTGCATCATAACCACCCTTCAGCTGCTCGACCTGCAGCCGCGCCGCAGAGACTGCCGTGTCGGCTTGCACCAGCGCCAGTCGGTATGGCTCTGGGTCGACCTGAAACATCACGGTGCCCTTTTTCACCAACTTGCCGTCCATAACACCAACGGACACGACCCGGCCCGTCAAATCTGACGCAACGTTGATCCGCGCCTGATGCATGTTGGCATTGTCGGTCGTCTCGTACCGGCCGCCATTGACCCAATAAACCGCACCGCCCGCCAACAGCACCACCGGCAGCGCCAGCATCAGGCCAATGCGCCGCCGCTTTGGTTTTACCGCCAAAGGCGCTGTGACAGGCACTGCGGCAACCGGCTTGGCCGGCGTCGGCGCCTCAGCGGTCACTTCGACAATTGTGGGTTTTTGATTGGATACAGCGTTCATGCGGACACCTTTTCGCCGATAATTTCGGCCCTCGACAGATTGACAACAACGGCGGACAGACCCGACATAAGTTCACCACACTGATCTTCAGAAAGACCAGCCAGAGCTTCGGCATAGACTTCATCGGCTATGCTCTTGATATGATTGAACGCCTCGAGCGCCTTGCTCGTCGGTTTTATCAGCTTGG
This sequence comes from Rhodobacterales bacterium, assembly GCA_025362795.1. Lineage (GTDB taxonomy): Bacteria > Pseudomonadota > Alphaproteobacteria > Rhodobacterales > Rhodobacteraceae > Stagnihabitans. The sequence continues at coordinate 5,800 of JANYFE010000058.1, forward strand.
CGCGGCGGTCGGTGGGGTCGTTTTCCCGCGTGACCCAGCCTTGCTCTTCCATGCGGTCAATCAGGCGCGATACTGAAATCGGCTCGATTTCCAAAAGGTCGGCAAAGCGGCTTTGGGTCGCGCAGCCCATCTTGCAGACATGCACCATCATCCGCCATTGTGCCGAAGACAGGCCATACGCGGCACCGCGTTCTTCAAATCGCTTGCGGACGGCGCGAGAGGCATCATGCAAAAGCAGGCCAAGACCGGAGACAATGGTTTTCATAAGCACCGCTTATAATAAGCTTCGCTTACTATCAAGCAGATTCTGCACCGCAGCAAATGAAATCGGCGCAGCTCGCGCTGCGCCGTAAACAGTCTGCAACCGGCGTCAGATCACCCCAGGACCTTGGTGCCCAAACCATGCGCTTCCGAGGCTTTCTTGACCGCCTGCGCCTCCCGCAATTGCCCCACGGTCCGGACATCCAGTCGGGCCGCCCCAACCCAGTCCCGGGTTTTGACCTTGGGATTTTCCAGCCGCTTCTTGGCATCGACAATGGCATGCGCGTATTGCGGCAGCCATCTGGCTTGGGCCACCAGCATCTCATCGACCATTTGCCAGACCTCCTCGGGCGTGCAGATCGCACCGACCAGCGGATCGTGCAGAACCGATTGCTTCAACAGTTCCACATCGCCGGTGATCGCCGCTCGCATTCCCATGCGCTGCACATTGACCGACGCACTGCATGTCGCCGCGCAAGCCTCCGGCAGGGTTATCCCTTCCACCATGTTGATGCCGAACCGATCGACAAATCCGGGGCTTTCAATGATGCAGTCCGGGGCAAGGTTCTTGATCACCCCGCCGTTTTTCACATTGAAATGCCCGCGATAGGTCCGTCCGGTTTCCAGCCCTTCCAGAATGTGCGACGCGTGCTCGTCGGTCCGGTTGTAATCGGCCAAAGGCGCCCCGGCTTCATCCAGAAACTTCGGAAAATCCTCTTCAAACCAGTTCCGGTTTTCGGTCGAATAGCGCAGATACCCACCCGTCTCGCCGTGAATCCACTCATCCATGGAAATCCAGTCCAGAATCTGCTCGGGCCGCTTGCGATACCACGGCAGGTATTCCGACAGATGGCCATTCGACTCGGTCGAATAGAAACCGAACCGTTTCAACACATCAATCCGCACCTTTTCCTGCTTGGAAAACACCGGATGCGCCTCGAATGCCGCAGTCAGTTCGTCACGGCCAACCTTGCGGCCCTTGTGTAGGATTTCCAGATACCAGGTCTGATGGTTGATGCCCGAACAGATGATATCGACCTCGCCCATCGGCACGCCTAGGGCCCGGGACAACTGCCGATGACCGTTCTGGACACCGTGGCAAAGGCCGACGGTCCGCACCTTGCCGTGATCAATCGCCGCCCAGGTCATCATCGCCATTGGGTTGGCGTAGTTAAGCAGCAAGGCGTTCGGCTCGCAAACCTCGTTGATATCCTTGCAGAATTCCATCATCGCCGAAATCCCGCGCTGTGCATACAGTATGCCTCCCGCGCAGATCGTGTCGCCCACACACTGATCGACGCCGTATTTCAGCGGGATGCGAATGTCTTCGGCAAATGCCTCAAGCCCGCCGATCCTTACCACGTTCATCACATAGCGGGCACCTTCCAGCGCCACGCGTCGGTCCACCGAGGACGTCACTTTGGTCTTTAACCCGTTCACCGACACGATCCGCCGGATGATCTGCGTGATCATATCCAGATTGTGTGCGCTGATGTCGGTCAGCGCGATTTCAACATCTTCAAACTCCGCCACTTTCAAAATGTCGGAGCATAGTTTTTTGGTAAATCCAACGCTCCCGGCGCCGATAATGGTGATTTTGAACGACATGAGACCCTCCGCGCCGCCACAGTGGCAGACCTTTGCGAAAAAGATAGCTGCCCGCGCGATTCACCTGTAGAGAAATTTTATGCCAAAACGGGTAATTTCATGCTTCCCGCCTTACTCAACCACGGCCACGACATCCGCGCTCTGACGCTGTCCCGCAACACCGCTCCGCTGCATTGCATGGCGGCAAGCGCCGGATATGAACAGCGGATGAACGAGATCTACGCTTGGGATGGGATGAAGCGGGGCAACTCACCCTTTCTGGTCATCCAGCACACCATTTTAGGGGAGGGGCGGCTTGACTATGCGGGAACCACCTATCACCTCGGACCGGGTCAAACCATGCTCGTGACGATACCGCATGCGCATCGCTATTGGCTGGAACGTGGTGGCCATTGGGAGTATTTCTGGCTGGTTCTGCACGGGCGGGAGGTGCAACGCCTGGCCCGCGAAATACTCGACACTGCCGGTCCCGTTCTGGAGATTGGGCATGCCTTGACCGACCGCCTTGCCACCGCCTGCCTCGCCCTTCTCACCACCCCGAAACCAACCCCAGGCGTCGCCTCGACCGAGGCTTATGCCGCCATGACCACCCTGCATGACAGCGTTTTCGGCAGCCGCGACCTGCCCGAAACACCACTGCCCGCCGCGATGGCCCGGGTCGCCGACTTCATCGACGCCAATCTCGCCGCCGCCCTGCCAATTGACCGGCTTGCCGCCCTCGCAGGCACCAGCCGCGCCCATTTCGTGCGAAAGTTCACCGCCAGCTTCGGTATTCCCCCCTCCGATTTCGTGCTGGAACGTCGACTGGAACGCATCGAACGCCTGTTGCTGGCAACCGAAATGAAAGTGAGCGACATCGCCACAGCCACCGGGTTTGCCGATGGCAACTACCTTGCCAAGGCCTTTCGCCGCCGCCGGGGCATGGCACCACTGGAATTCCGCGCCACAAGGCTCGAAGCGACCTAATCCGAAAGCGACTGCAACCACGCCCGATGTGGCAGACATTGCGCCGCCGCGTTGGTGTATTCCGCAACCAGCGACGCATGGGTTTTGCGCGCCAGATCGCGACCTTTCGGGTTAGCGGCCATCACCACCCGCGCCGCATCCCGGTTCAACAGCCCCAGCCCACCCAGCACCGGCACATACAACTGCTCTTGCACATGGGCCAGCCCCAGATGTTCCAAGCCCGGCGGAAACCGGGCAAAATCAGCTGGTTGCGGCACATGGCCCTGCCACAAGGCCAACCGGTCCGTTACGACCTGCGGATGACTTGCCGCGATATCCCGCCAGAACGCACTATCGCGCCGCTCGCTGACATAGTGCAGCCGGATAAAATCGCGAAAATCGTCGACCTGCTGCCCCGTCGCGGCATTATACCGCGCCCGTCCATCGCCCTGCCCCAGCCATTCCGACAGCATCATCATCTGCACAATGGTGCCATGGATCGAGGTCGCCTCCAGTGGTTCCAGAAACGACGATGACAGCCCCACCGCGACGCAATTCCCGATCCAGGCCTCCTTCAACCGCCCCGCATCAATTTTGATGTCATTGCGGGGGTGAATCTCATAGCCCAGCGCCGCTTCAATTTCCGCCTTGGCCTGATCCGGCGTGCAATGGGCATCGGAATAGACATAGCCCGCGCCATAGCGCCCTTGCGTCGGTATCCACCACAGCCAGCCCGATTTCTGCGCCCAGGCCAGCGTGCAAGGATCAATCTCCTCGCCGGGTTTGATATCGACCCAGAACGGCATCGCCCGGTTGATCGGCAGCACGTCGCGGAAACTCAGCCATTCCGCCCCCATCTCGCCGATCAACCGCCGCCTGAACCCCGTGCAATCCAGGAAAAAATCCGCCTCAACCCGGCTCCCACTTTCCAGAGCCAGCGCGACGATACCATCCTCCCCCTTCTCAACCCCCACCACCTGATCGTCGATTAGCGCGATGCCACGGGCCTTGCGCCGCAGCCAGGCCCCGACCAGTGCCTGATCAAAGTGAAACGCATAATGAAACGGCCCCGCCGCCACCCGCTTGCCATCTTTCAAAGCAAACGGCGCTTTTCGCCCGTTCAACAGGTGCTGAAACAGATGCGCCTCCCCCACCGACCGCCCGGCCGCCACGGCGTAAGTGTCCAGATTGGCCCCACCCGCCACCATCTGCGGCGTGTCGATCGGTCCGTCGTAGGAATGCCCCAGCCGCCGCCAGTCCCGGTGCCTTATGCCGTATTTGATCGTCGCCCCGGTCTCGCGCAGGAATTCCTCCTCATCCAGCCCGAAATGCCGCAGCATCTGCCGGAACACCGCAGTTGACCCCTCGCCGACGCCGATCACGCCGATCTTAGACGATTCGATGACCGTCACGCGCGTCCCGGTCTTCTGCCGCAAAGCCACATCCGACAGCATCATGGCGGCGAGCCACCCTGCCGTGCCGCCCCCGACGATGACGATGTGTTTCGGCCAGTTCTGCGCCATCGCCCTTTGCCCTGACCCTTTCATCTTTTCATAAATATCCCACAGGGGGTCCGGGGGATGTGAAATCCCCCGGCTCTTTCAGCCAACCTTGCGCATTTCCACCCGCGCCCATTCGGGCAGCCAGTCGCCATGTGCGGCCAGCAGGTCATGGGTCAGGGCCCAGATCTGATCCAGGTCCAACTCCGCCCCGGTATGCGGGTCGAGCATCGCGGCATGATAAATATGCTCGGGATTTTCGGTCAGCAGCGCCTGCACTGTCAAATCCTGCACGTTGATGTTGGTCCGCATCAGCGCGATCAGTTGCGGCGGAATGTCCCTGACAACAGTGGGTTGCAGGCCCATATGGTCCACCAGCGTCGGCACTTCGACAGCACAGCCTTCGGGCAGTTGCGGGATGAAGCCCTTGTTGCCGTGGTTGCCGTAAATCACCGAAGGCTCGCCCGTCACCACCGAATTGACGATCTGGCTGGCATATTCGTGGCTTTCCTTGACCTCGATCGTGTTGGCGGTTTTCAGCGTTTCCGCCTCTTTCTTCCACCGGGCGATCTGCTCGACACAACGCACCGGATATTCGTCCAGCGGAATGCCGAACCGTTCAATCAGGTCAGGCCGGTCGCGCTTGATGAACCACGGCGTATATTCCGCGAAGTGCTCGGAGGATTCTGTGACGAAATATCCCAACCGCGTCAGCATCTCATAGCGCACCTTGTTCGGGCAACGCGGGTTCCAGTGCGACGGCTTGGGGAACCGCCCCTCGCGGTAGCCCTGCTTCAAGGCCGGATACAGGTCTTTGTACGACCCATCCGGCTGACGATGTTCGAAATTCATGTAGAACGCCATGTGGTTGATGCCACCGGCGCGGTAGCGGATGTCCTCGACCGGAATATCCAGATCGCGGGCCAGTTCGTACGCCGTGCCCTGCACTGAATGGCATAGGCCGACCTGGCGGATTTTCGGGTATTTGGCCGCAATCGCCCAAGTGTTGATCGCCATCGGGTTGACGTACTGCATCATGATGGCGTTGGGTGCCACCTGCATCAGATCCTCGCAGATCGACCACAGCACCGGCACCGTGCGGATGCCGCGCATGATGCCGCCAATCCCCAAAGTGTCGGCAATCGTCTGGCGCAGGCCGAACTTTTTCGGCACTTCAAAATCGGTAATCGTGCAGGGGTCATACCCGCCGACCTGGAAACAGCACACCACAAAGTCCGCGCCGGACAGCGCCTGCCGCTGGTTGCTATAGGTCTTGACCGTAGCTTTGCCGCCTAAAGTCTGCGCCAGCTTGCCGACAATGATTTCCGATTCCTCCAGCCGCACCGGATTGATATCCATCAGCCGGACCTCGGCGTCGGCCAAGGCCGGGCGGCTCAGGATATCGCCGGCGATGTTCTTGGTGAATACGGCGGACCCTGCGCCAATGAATGTGATGACTGTCTTGCCCATAATCTTGCCTTCAGGTTGCGATTTCGAATGCGGCGCGCACAAGGCGCTTTGTATAGTCGGTCGCGGGGTTGTCCAGCACGTCCTGAACCGACCCCTCTTCCACGATCTTGCCGTTCTGCATGACGATGACGCGGTGGCACAAAGCCCGCACCACCTTCAGATCATGGCTGATGAACAGATAGCTTAGCCCTTTGTCGCGCTGCAATTGGCGCAACAATTCAATGATTTGCGCCTGAACGGACAGGTCCAGCGCCGAGGTCGGCTCATCCAGCAAAATGAACTCCGGCTCCAGCGCAATCGCCCGCGCGATGGCAAGACGTTGGCGCTGCCCGCCGGAAAACTCATGCGGAAACCGCGACAGGATGGTGTCCGGCAACCCGGCATCGCGCAAAGCCTGCTTGACCCGTTCAATCCGGTCCGCCCCGCTTTTGCCGATGTTGTTGACAGTCAACCCTTCTTCGATCAGCTGCCGCACCGACATGCGCGGGTTCAGGCTGGCGAACGGGTCTTGAAACACCACCTGCATCCGGCTACGCAACGGTTTCATCTGGCCCCGGTCGAATTTCTCGATCCGCTGGCCCAGAAACGAAACCTCGCCGCTGGTAAGCTTGTTCAACCGCAACAAGGCCTGCCCGAAGGTTGTCTTGCCCGACCCGCTTTCGCCCACCAGCCCCAGGGTCTCGCCGCGTTTTAATTCCAGGCTCAACCCGTCGACCGCCTGCAAGGCGTGATAGGTGCCGCGAAATGCCCCGCCCCGGCGCAGCGTATAGGTCACGCGGATATTCTCGCCAGCCAGGACAGTTTCAGGCCGCACCTCTGCCGGATCGGCGCGGCCTTTAGGTTCGGCGCTCAAGAGCCGCTTGGTATAGGGATGCTGCGGGTTGCCGAAAATCTGCGCGGTTGGACCTTCCTCGCGCACCACGCCGTGCTGCATCACATAGACATGGTCCGCGAACTGTTTCACCACCGTCAGATCATGGGTGATCAGGATCACCGCCATCCCGGTCTTTTCTTTCAACGCCTTGATCAGCCCCAGAATCTCGGCCTGCACCGTCACATCCAGCGCGGTGGTCGGCTCGTCCGCAATCAGCACATCCGGGTTGTTGGCCAGCGCCATCGCAATCATCACGCGCTGCCTCTGCCCGCCCGACAACTGGTGCGGATACTGCCGCACCCGTGCCTCGGGATCAGGGATCTGCACCTCGGTCAGCAGGGAAATTGCCTTGGCCCAGGCCGCCGCCTTGCTGATCTTCTGATGGATGCGCAACACTTCAACAATCTGTGCCCCGACTGTATAAACCGGGTTCAACGACGACATCGGCTCTTGAAAGATCATGGTCAGCCGGTTGCCGCGCAAGTGCCGCATCTCGGCTTGCGGCAGGCGGGCCATGTTCTTGCCGTCATAAATGATCTCGGTTTTGTCCGAAACGAAAGCCCGCTTGGACAAAAGCCGCATGATCGCCCGCGCCGTCACCGACTTACCCGAACCGGACTCACCCACCAACGCAATCGTCTGGCCCTTGTGCAACTGGAACGATACATCGCGCACCGCCTCGACCACACCACCCAAGACTTTGAAACTGACCCCGACATTGCGGGCGTCGATCACCATGTCACCGGAATTGTTACTAGTGCTGACCACCTTCATCCCCTCAATACGGGTCTACGGCATCGCGCAGGCCATCGCCCAGCGCGTTGAACGAAAAGACCGCAAGCAGCACGAAACCAACCGGCGAAAGAATCCACGGATACGACCCGATCACCGAAAACGTCTGCGCATCTTGCAACATCAGACCCCAGCTGATCAGCGGCGGCTTCACTGCAAACCCCAGGAACCCCAGGAAGCTTTCCAACAGGATGATGGTCGGAATTCCCAGCGTCACCGCGACAATCACATGGCTTAGGACGTTGGGCAGGATGTGACGCGTAATGATCCGGCCATCGCTGGCGCCAACCGCCACCGCCGCCCGAACATAATCCACCCGTGCCAGCGCCATCGTTTTCGACCGCACCTCGCGGCTCAGCTGCGCCCAGCCAAGTCCCACAATCACCAGAATGACAAAGCTGATGAACAGATAGCTGGGCGCCGTGGGCGGGATCAGCGTCGCCAGCGCCAGATACAAAGGCAGCTGAGGAAAGGCGAGGATCACCTCGACAAAGCGTTGAAACCACATATCGAACCGTCCGCCGATATAGCCCGAGGTAATCCCAAGAAGCGTGCCGATGATAGTGATCAACGTGATCGATACCAGCGAGATCATCAGCGTCAACCGGCTGCCAAACACGCCCCGGCTCAGAATATCACGCCCCAGTTTGTCGGTGCCCAGCAGGTGCAAGGGCGACCCGTCCGATACACCAATCAGATGTCGATTCATCGGGATCAAGCCCCAAAGATGAAATTCCGCCCCCTTGGCAAACAACACGATGCTGCGCGGATGGGCCATGTCCGGCCCCATCAGCGGTTGAAACGTCACCGGGTCCAGATCGGTGCCCTCGGTAATCGAATAAGCGACCGGCCACAGGGTAAAACCATCCTTGGTAAAGAACGACAGATGATCAGGCGGCGCAAAACTCGCGGTCGGCTCGTTAGGGTCCATCGGCGCCACGAATTCCGCGAAAATCGCGATCACCAGCAGCAGCCCCACCAGCGTCAGCCCGAACATACCCGGGATCGACCGTTTGAACCGCCGCCATACCAGCGCGAAATAGCCTTGGCTGGCGGTTGGGGCAGAAGAAATCCGGTCGTCAGCGGTTTCGCCTTCATGCGTCGTCGTCATGCGTCGCTCCCCACCCGGATGCGTGGATCAAGTGCCACCAGCAAAAGGTCTGCAATGATATTGCCGATGATCAGCGTCGCACCCAACACCAACAGCAGGCTGGCCGTCACGAATACGTCGCCAATCGCCATCGAACCGACAATCGCCGGGCCGATCGTGGCCAGACCAAAGACAATCGCCACCTCGATCTCGCCGGTCAGCATATAGGGCAGCACGACGCCCTGATACGCGATCAGCGGATGTAAGGCATTGGGCACCGCATGGCGCAAAATGACCTTGCCCTCTGACAGGCCCTTGGCCCGCGCGGTTTCGACATATTGCATGTTCAACGTGTCCAGAAGGTTGGCCCGCATGACCCGCATGTTATAGGCCAGACCGCCGATCGTCGCGACCGCGACCACCGGCCAAATATGCTGGATCAGGTTCCACGCCTTACCCCAGTTGAACGCCAACCCGCCCGGAAACCACAGCTCTCCGCCATATCTGGACGAAAAGAATGACCCGATCTCCTGCACGTTCAACTTGTAGGCGAGAATATACAGGATGATCAGCGCCAGCAGGAACCGCGGCACAGTCATGCCCAGGAAAGAGACAAATGACAGCACCGTGTCGATCCAGCTGTACTGCCGGGTCGCCGCGATGATGCCGAAACTGATGCCCAGCACCGATGCCAAAATGTGGCAAACCAGCGCGATGGCGATGGTCTTGGGCAGGCGGGCGCTGATCACATCCAGCACCGGTTTGTTATACAGGAAACTCTGGCCAAAATCACCGCGTGACACGATCCCCCAGATCCAGCGGACGTACTGCAAAGCCATCGGGTCGTTCAACCCATGCGACTCGCGGTACGCTTCGGCTGCCTTGGTCGCAGCCTCCTGGCTCGCATTGCCCTGCGTGATCATGTTGGTCCGGATAAAGTCGCCATAATCGCCCGGCGGGGCCTGTATGATGGCAAATGTAATGATGCTCATCACGATCAGTACCGGAATCGCCTGCAACAGCCGGACGCCTAGAAAACGCAGCATGGCACACCTGATTTCGGGAATGAGGACAATAAGAACCGGCGGGCGGGGCGCAAGACTGCCCTGCCCGCCGATCAGGAGTTACCCTTAGTTCGCCGCAATCGGGCCCGGATCACCCGGCTTGCCCGGCAGCATGTTCGGGTGCAGTTCAGCCCCGATCTGCTTGTCGGTGGGCACGAATACCCGCTCGCGGATGATGTTGTCCTCGGCCCAGTTGTACATGAAGATCGGGGCACCCGCCGGGATGTTCGCAAAACGCTTGTTGATGATCAGCGCACCCGGATAGGCCGTCAGACCGATGCCGTCGAGGTTGGTGGTGTACAGGTTCTGATAGGTTTTCATCAGCGCCACACGTTCCGCAGGGTCGCGGCTGCCGATGAATTTGGTCACCGTATCAACCTCGGCCTTTTCCCAGTCCAGCAGATCCAGCTCACCCTTGCCATTGGCCCGGTGGTGGTTCGACGTCGTCGGACCAGTCGGGGCCAGTTGCGCGGTGTTCTGCACCACTGTGATCAGTTCCGTGCCGTTACGCACGACGATCCAGTCGAACTTGCCGGCGTCGCGGGCATTGTCAAAGTCCTTGCCGGTCAGCGCGGACAGCGACACTTTGACGCCGACATCGGCCATCATCGCAACCACACCCTCGGCAAGGTTCTTGTCGGTAGCATAGTCAGACTGGGTGACAAGCGTCACGTTCAGGTCCGCGCCACCCTTGACGTTGACAAAGCCGTTGCCGTCCGTGTCGGTCAGCCCGGCCTTCTCAAGTTCGGCTTTGGCGCTGTCGACCGAGAACGGATAGTAAACAGTCGACGCCTTGTCGTAATAGGACGTCCCGTCATACAACCCGCCCGGATAGATCGCAGTGAACGGGCCTTTCACAAGACTGTCGCCCAGACGCTGACGATCCAGCGCGTAGGAAATCGCCATGCGGAAGTCCAGGTTGCGGTTCAGATCGCGGATTGCCTGCTGGTCCGCGGTCGGTTCGCCCCAGCCATTGCCCGACAGGTTGGGCAGCAGCGAATAGCCGATGGTACGCGGGCCAAACGCCAGCTTGGCAGGAGACGCAGGGTCGGCGGCTTTTTTCAGGCTTTCGACGTAGTTTTCTGCCTGTTCCAGGTTGGAAAAGTCGCCGGTTCCCGCCACGGCCTGCACGTCGCGATCACCCCAAGTCGACAGGCGATACTGCATTTCGTCCAGATAGGGCAGCTGGTTTCCAGCTTCGTCGACCTTCCAGTAATACGGGTTGCGGCGCAGCACGACGATGTCGTCGGGCCGATGTTCGACCACGGTCCAGCCGCCCATCGTTGGGAAGTTCATGTAATCCGCCGGGAACGCCTTCTGGAAGGATTCATAATCCTTGCCGCCGTATTTCGGATGCTGCGGTTTCAAAAGGTGGCTCGGGCCGGGGCAGAAGTTGCCATAGGCCATGTTGTACAGCACCGATTCCGGGAAAGCGGTCGGGAACGTCAGCGTGAAGGTATAGTCATCCACGTTGGCATAGACGCCACCGGCATAGGTATCGACCGACGCCCCCATCAAAGGGGTCACATCGGGGTCTTTCACGATGTCATTGTAGTAAAACTCGGTGTCAGCCGTGTTGAACGGCGCCCCGTCCGACCACTTGGCACCCTCGATCAGATGCACTGTCAGCACCTTGCCATCCTCGGACCATTCCCAGGCCTTTGCCAGGTTCGGCAACGGTTGCAGGTCGGTCGGGTTCACTTCGAACAGCGGTCCGGTGCGGGTCAGACATTCGACCAGCCCGATATCAATGCCGCCCCAGCCATAAGACTGGCCCGCCCAGAAGTTCCACCCTTCCGGACGCCCGCCGATCACGTGGCGCATCACGTCGCCATAGACACCCGTGCCATCCGGCTCGTTTGCGGTCTTGTAGACCAACGGTTCCTTGGGCAGACGGTCTGCCACCGGCGGCAATTTGCCCGCAGTGACGAATGCCGTAACCCAGGCTGGCTCGTTGTAGGCCAGCAGGGCTTTGTACTCGAAAATGTCAGAGCGGTTCACGAAAACCGGTGATCCCTGAGCGTCGAACTTCGGCGCGTCCGGTGGGGTTGTGGGTGCCATTACGTCGGCACGCACCGCCACAGCAGACACACCCAGCAACAGCGCTGCAACCGCAGCGCGCCGGATATGCGTTGTCATTTTTCCTCCCTTGGCCGACTCGGGCCGGGTTATCCCTAATTCTCGCGGACTTCGGCGCAGACCGCGATTCTGCGCCGCAGTCTCCCCACATTGCGAACAAATCCCCTTTACAACAATAGCGCTTTGGCAGATTCTATTCCGGCTTTCTAAGATCAGGGAATTACCTGCCATGAACGACAGCCCCGAAGCTGGTCGCCTTAAAGCAGCGCCCAGCCACGAGCGGCATTTCTACTCGGCCAACCGCGCCTTCGGTCGCTTCGGCATGCGCATCTTTGAACCGCTGACCATGGCCAAACCGCATTGGCATGGCCACGTCGAGGCGAACTTCGCCCTGCACCACTCTATGGATTACGACGTGGACAACCAGGCCGTGCACGTGCCCGCCGGCCGCCTTGCGGTGTTCTGGGCCGGCATCCCGCACCGCTTGCACCAGGTCACCCGCACCAGCGACCAGCCGCCCAAGCTGTGCAACATCTATCTGCCATTGGATGCTTTCCTGATGATGAACCACATCGCCTCGATGCAGGTCGCCCTTTTGGGCGGCGGCATGCTGCTGCTGCCAGAGGCGTTGTGTAACGAAGACATGGTGCGCCGATGGTACGCCGACTATCGGTCCGGCGACTTTGAACGGACCGAAGTGCTGAAGATGGAACTGAATGCGCTGTTTCGCCGCGTTTTCATCGACCAACCTGAATTCCTGCGCAGCCCGCGCAATGATTCAGTGGGCGACCGTGCGTTGAGTTCGGTCCACATCCGCCACGTGATTGCGATGGTTCGGCTGGTTCTGGAAAACCTCGAAAAGCCGTTGCGCAATGCCGACATAACCGCCGTGACCGGCTTGCATGAAAATTACGCGCTTGGGCTTTTCACGCAGATCATGCAGGTGCCGCTGCGCCAGTTCGTCTTGCGCATGCGCCTGATGCGGGCACGCGCCCTTCTGGTCGAAAGTTCGCTCGCGATTGCGTCGGTGGCAGAGGCGTCCGGCTTCACCTCGATCAGCCAGTTCTACCACCAGTTCAAGACCGCCTACGGCACCGCCCCCAACGCGGTGCGTTCACAATATCTGGGATGAGGTCTGGAAGTGTCCAAGGCAGCGATAGACATCGGAGTTGCCAGTCAAACTCTTCCAAATAGAGAATTGGCGTTCATTCGTACTTGGTGCCAACCAGGCAAAGAAATCGGACTAACTGTACCTGCCAGCCATCATGGCCGTCGCGACTTGGTTCTGCCGTCACATTTTGAGCGGACCCAGTCGCGAACAGTTTCTCTCTGCTTGGCTGACTTCACAAATCATCCCCGGCTTGCTTTCTTGACTGGTTTTTGGCTGCCGGCCGGACAAAGGAAAGGTTCGGTTCCCGTCACACGACACGCTCACTCGGATCGGTGTCACCCAATCGAGCCATAATTTCGCGGAAGGGACCTTAGACTCAAACATCAAGTGCAACACCCAGCGCCCATGGGGCATAGGATGTTGCGATGGACAAACGGTACAAGCACCTCAACGGCGAGGAACGTGGCGTGATTTTGGCGGAGCATCGGCGCGGGGCGAGTCTTCAAGCG
>JANYFE010000072.1 GCA_025362795.1 Rhodobacterales bacterium
CTCCTGCGCAAAGCCGCCGAGCGTAGTAAGGAAACCGTCTGGCGCAGGATCGGCTCCCTCCTCGACCAGTTCTCACCACAAGAATGCGAAAACTACCTCCGAAACTCAGGATATGCTTCTACCTAAACCCATCCGGCTCTAAAACAGGAAATCGCTCTCGCTGAAACTCGCGGCGCTCAATGCATGACCATCCGCCGCAACAAGCGTCAGCAGATGCCCGCCAAACCCCAGCACTGCGCCGTTGGGTGTTGCCGTGATGGTCAGCGCTGCCACCGAATACAGATTGCCCCAGTCCGACAGGTCGATCCGGTCGAAATGCAATTCGTAGTCGGCAATCCGGTCGCTGCCGGCCCCGGCATCGAACACGAAGACATCGGCCCCCGCCCCTCCGGTCAGCGTGTCCGACCCGCCGCCCGCAATCAACCAGTCATCGCCCGCCCCACCCTGCAACGCCTCATTGCCCGCCGTGCCCAGGACAAGATCATCCTTGGCCGTGCCGTTCGCCACCCCGGCTGCGGCCGCAATTACGCCACCCAGACTGGCCAGCGACATCTCGAATTTTTGAATGCGGTCGGCATGGGCATCAACCACAAAAATATCCAGCCTGGTGCCATCCAACGCCACCTGCAACCCGGTCACGGCATAAAGCCCCGCCCCGGTTTCCAGCGCGACCGTATAGAACGGCGACAAATGTCCGCCCGGCAGCAATTCCAGCACCGTGATCCCGGCATCAGTGCCGGCCGCGACGACAAAGACCCGGCCCTGCAAGGTGAACGTGTCCAGCACTTCGGGGCGGGCAAAACGGGTGGCAAGGTCATCCACCAGCTGATCGGTCACAAACAGGCAGCCCATGTCGTTGACCCGCACCACTGACAGCGTGCTTGAACCCGTAGCGGCGATCACGGCATAGGTCACACCCGCCACCGACACCACCTGCAAGGCAGCAGGGCCGCTGACCCACAGCCCGTCACGGGTGCCCAGACTGTCCACCAGCACCGGCCTGCCATCTGCCCCCACCGCAAAGCTGGTGATGCCGTTTTCCAACGACGACAGTGCCAGCAAGTAATTCTGCCCCGCCAGCGTCACCGTGGCCGTGTCGCTGATGTTGCCAAGATAGCTTTTCGGCGTGTCACTGACCGAGGTTTCGAACACCATCGTGCCATCGCTGGTCAGATGGAACACATCCAGCCCCGGCTTGTTCCAGGTCGACAGCACCGCCACGCTGCCGGCCCCGCCGCCCATGATGGTAAAGGTCTGCACCCCGTGCAGCGCCCCGATCGAGGTGGTGACCGGCTGCGCCGCCCCCGGCGTGCCCGATGCGGTCAGCAGCGCCGCGTTCAAAACCCCGGTGTGACTGTCGAACAGAAACGCCCGCACGCCGCTGCCGGTATCCTGAAACGCAATCGACGCCCCCGGTTGCTGGCTTTGCGCATTGGCCGGCGCCGCAAGTCCCTGCCGCGTGACATAGCCGCTGCCCGGTGCGCCGATCGGGCCCAGTGACAGGCTTTGGGCGGCGTTCAGGTCTTGCTCTGAATAGATCAGCTGCGCCGTACCATTCAGCACGACCAAAGCCATGCCGTTCGACAAGGCACCAATCCCAAGGGATTGCGCAAGATAACTGGACACCAGTTGCAACGGCATTGACCCACCCGGATCGTCGAAATCGACCCCCACCCTGCCGGGCAGCGGCGGTGGGGCTGCGGTGGCTTTCGGGCCAAGCTGTGGCTCTTGGATAAAACTCCTGTAAAATCAGTTTGATACGCGGGTCGAAGGTTAAGAAGGCCTTCACCAGATCGCGCCATTCTGGCGTGCAGAAACGCGGCAAGGGTTGGCGACGATGGGCGAGATTTCCGGCAATGGCACCGCGGTCACAGGCCTGGGCGGGGCCGCGGGCTATGGCGAGACGCTGTTGCCCCGCGGCGACGACAGCGTCGCGCAGGTGGATGTCACGGCTGTGTTTGGCGCGGGCTTTATGCTTGGCACCACCCATTTTGATGGCACTCAGCTGTTTGTTTCGACCGATGGCATGGTCAGCTTTGGCGCGGGCTTTTCCGGTGTCGCCGCCGATCCTGCCAGCATTCCCGCGCCGTTTTTCGCCATCTTCAACGGCGACGTGGACACCCGACTGGATGGTGAGGGCGCGGAAAGCGGCGGGGTCTGGCTGGATGTCGATACCGTACAGGATTGCATCACCATCACCTGGGATCATGTCGGCTTTTACCGCCGCAATGCCAGCCTGACCGACACGTTCCAGTTGCAGATCTTTGATCGGGGCGGCGGCAGTTTCGATGTGGTCTACCGCTACCAGTCCATCACCTGGACCGCGGGCGATCTGGAAGGCGGCTGGGGCGGGCTGGGCGGCGCAGCGGCCCAGATCGGCTACCGGATCACTGCAGCCGGGGCGATGACAGCGCTGGCCGCCTCGGGGGATCAGACCGCGGAACTTGGCCTGCCGCAGGCGCTTGGCAACACCGGGGTGGCAGGGCTGTGGCTCTTCAGCTTTTCCACCGCGTCGGTCATCGACGGCAGCGACACCGCCGACACGCTGTTCGGCACCTCCGCGAATGACACGATCCACGGTCTGGGCGGCAGCGATGTGCTGATGGGCAGCGCCGGGGCCGACCTGCTGGACGGTGGTTCGGGGTGGGACCGCGCCGATTATTCACGCTCGATTGCCGCGCTGAAGGTCGATCTGACAACGCCCGCCAACAACACCGGCCTTGCGACCGGCGACCGCTATCTCAGCATCGAAGCCTTTACCGGCAGCGCCTTTGGCGACACGATCCTCGGCAGCGGTGCTGCGAACTGGTTCGATGGCGGCAGCGGCGCCGATGACCTCCGGGGTGGCAACGGAAATGACACGCTGCTGGGCAGCGGTGGCAACGACACCCTGACGGGCGGCGCTGACAGCAGCGACCTTGGCGACCAGTTGTTCGGCGGTCAGGGCAGCGATCTGCTGGATGCGGGCGGGGGTGATGACAGCGCCTCTGGTGGCTCCGGACAGGACACGATGGATGGGGGCAGCGGCAACGACACGCTTCTGGGCGACGGCGGCAATGACCGGCTGACCGGCAATTTCGGCAATGACCTGTTGTCCGGCGGCCCCGGCGCGGACCGGCTCGATGGCGGGCCGGGGGCCGACACGCTGACCGGCGGCAGCGGCGCGGATCAGTTCTGCGGATCGGGTCAGGCCGGCTCGGGCAAAGACTGGATCACGGATTTCAGCAATGTCGGCGGTGATACACTGGTGTTCACCCTCGCCGGGGCAACCCGGGCAGATTTCCAGCTCACTTTCACCACTTTACCCGGCGCAGGCAACGCCGCTGTGGCAGAGGCTCTGGTCACCTATATCCCGACCGGCGTGCTGGTCTGGACGCTGATAGATGGCGCGGCGCAATCCGTCATCCTGCTTCAGTCGTCCATGAATTCCTTCGATTTATTGTAATCCGCACCCAGCATGTTGCGGGAATGGACATCCAGTGCATCCGCCACATTGTCGAAAAAGCTCAGCCGCCCTGCCTCCAGCACCGCCGCAGAGGTGCACATGCTTTGCATCAATTTGGCGGAATGGCTGACCATGATCACCCCGGCTTTCGACATCCGCTCGTCAAACACCATACGGCTTTTCTTCTTGAAACTGGCGTCACCGACCGCCGAAACCTCGTCGATCAGATAGGTGTCAAACCGGATGCCCATCGACATGCCGAAATTCAGCCGCGACCGCATGCCGCTGGAATAGGTCCGGACCGGCTGGTGAAAGTTTACGCCAAGTTCGGCAAAGTCGGACACGAAATCAATCAGTTCCTCGGTATCAACCCCGTAAATGCGGGCGATGAACTTCACATTTTGCGCCCCCGTGAGTTCCGGATGAATGCAACCGGTCAGCCCGATTGGCCAAGAGATGGTGCCAAACACCCGCACCCGGCCCCGGTCCGGGTTCAGGCTGCCCGCGATGATGGACAGCAAGGTCGATTTTCCGGTGCCGTTGCGCCCCATCAACCCGATGCGTGCCCCGGTCGGAAACTCTGCCGATATGTCATTTGCAATGAACTTGGGTTGGCCCCGGTAGTAATAGGCCTTGGTCACATGCTCCAACCGGATCATCGCCGCAGCCCTTAGCGCCGGTCGCGCAGCGCGTAGTAGATCAGCACGCTGACCGCCCAGGCCAGAAACCCGATCAACGCGGTCAGCGCTGCCGTCAAAGGCCGGTTCGGCGCAGTCGACGCCTCGGCCAGGGTCGGCGTCACAAACGCCGCCAGATAATGGGTCTTGTGCTGGGCATCGGTCAAAGCCTGATCATAAGCGGCAAGCGAGGCCAGATAGGCTTTCTCGGCGAAATCCTCGTCCACTTTCAGCCGTTCATAATCTGAAACCATGACGGCATAGCCGGTCGACGAACTGTCAGATACCGCGCCCACCTTGGCCTTTTCTTCCAGAATGCGTTTCTTGATCACCTCGATCCGGCGGTTCAACTGAGCGACACGCGGGTCCGCTTCCGTGGCAACACCGGCCAGAAGGTCCAGGTCGATCTGCGCTGCCGCCTGCTGCTGCACCAGCGTGCTCAGCACGCTCATCTGGCTGGCCAGGTCATTCGACGGGTCGACGATGTGGTTTTTGACCCGGAACGCGGTCACGGCAACACGCGCCTTGGACAGCCGGTCTTCAGCAACCTGCAACGCTTCCTTGCTGTATTTGGTGGTGTCTTCCTGTGCGGTCACGTTCAGATCGTTGATCGTCGCGGTGGATTCGGCCAGCACCGCCAGTGCGATGGCTTGCGCATCCAGCCGGTCAAAGGCAAAAACCTGCAAATTCATCAGCCCGGTCGAACTGTCATAATTCACCACCACCATGCGGCGCCAGTAGTCCACCAGATCCTCGATGGTGCCCTTCGGATCGAAAGTACCAAGGGGGTCATTCGTCGGTTTGCTGTACATCGCCCGCAGGTTCAGCTTCTTGTCGATCCTGGCCACCAGATCCTGGCTGACAATGAACTGGTTCAGAATGTCCATGTCCTTGGAACTGGTGCTGCTGGCACCGCCCAGCGCACCCAGAAAATCAAAGGTCGCAGGCGCGTCCTCGGTCCGGCTGGCAAAGCCCACGTCGCTGACATACTGGTCCGCCGCGCGGTTCCAAAGATACCATGAATAAACCGCTGTCGGCAGCACAACCAGCATGACGAACAGCATGATCACCCCGAAATGCCGGGGCTGCAGCGCCGCCGGGCTGACCGTGGGGGCGACGACATAATTCGACAGATCCAGTTTGCCGGCGCTCTTGCCTGCCGCAGAACCCCGCTTGCCTGCGCCCGCCGCAGGCTTGCGCCGACCCCGACCCGGGCCGGTCGGCACGTCCGCTTCAGCGTCCCCGTCGTCTTCGTCCATCTCGGCCGAAACCGGTTCCGCGCGTCCCGCTGCCGGGGTTCCAAACATCTCGCCAACGCTCGCCGCAGCCGCAGGCTGGTGCGTCAAGGCGGCCGGTTGCGGTGCCACGACCTCCTCACGCACGACCTCGGCATCTTCGACATCCGCCAGCGCGTTCAGCGCTGGCACGTCGCCCGGTTCCTGCGTCACCTTGCCGCCGCGCATCCCGCGCCCTGCAAAACGGCCGTTCCCGGCACCCGATCCACCGCCTTGCCCCCAACCACGCCCCGCACGCCCAGTGCCCACGCCAGCCTCCGCCGGCTCACCACTTTCGGCCGCAGCAGCCTTGCCCGTGCGCTTTCGCGCCACCCGCAACTCCAGTGCCGCAGGCCGCCGCTTGGCCGTGCCACCGCCGCTGCGACTGCGCGATTTGGTCACCGCACCACCGGACTTTTGCGGCGTTTCCGGCGCATTGGTCGCATCTGCGGAACTCGGGGAGCTTTCGAGGTCGGACTCGCCCTGCGAATTCGACTGGGCCTTGCCAGTGGGAGAGATCAAGGGCGCTGTTCCCGTTGTGCGCAATGGTTTGCGCCTGATAAAACTGTCTGTTATAAGATACCCCAACTCGGCAATCGCCCACAAGCGCCGAGTTTCGCGGGCATCCCCTGCCCATTCAGCCGGACGCGAACCCAACAAAAATGCAGCAATCCACCGCCGATCGGGCCAGTCCGCTGGGCTTCACCGCGCCGCAAGAGCCCGCCACCCGCAGCTTCCGCACCTTTCGCGTGATCATGGCACTGATCTTGCGCGAAATCGGGTCGCGCGACAGCCGGTCATCCTTGGGCTTCCTGTGGGCGTTCATCGAGCCGATCGGCACCGTCATCATCCTGGCCTTCGCCTTTTCGATCACGCTGCGGTCGCCCCGGCTCGGCACCAACTTTCCGCTGTATTACGTGACCGGCGTCGTGCCGTTCCACATGTACAGCCAGTGCGCCAGCAAAGTGTCGGGCTCTATCCGTTTTTCGCGCCAGCTGCTGGGCTTTCCGTCGGTCACGGTCCTGGATGCGCTGTTTGCCCGGTTCATCTTGAACTACGTGATCAGTGCATTGGTATTCGTCACCCTGACCGGCATCATCATCTGGTATTACGATTTGCGGGTGAACGTTAATGTCGAATCCGTCGGGCTCAGCATCGCAATGGCCGGGGCGCTTGCCCTGGGCATCGGCACCTTTAACTCGGTGCTGTTTCTGGCCTGGCCGACCTACGAAAACATCTGGGGTATGTTCAGCAGGCCGATGTTTCTGGCCTCCGGCGTGCTTTTTCTGATCGATGACCTGCCCGATTACATTTTCAACATCCTGTGGTGGAACCCCGCGGCGCATGTCGTCGCGGAAATGCGCCACGCGTTTTTTCCGAGTTATGACGCCGGCTGGGTCTCACCCTTCTATGTTTTCGCGATATCGGGCGGCCTGTTCCTCATCGGCCTGATCACGCTGCACCGTTTTGTCTACGACGCGCTTGACCGCTAGCCGGCCCTAACGCCCGACCCCGACATAGGTTTCGAACCCCGCTTCCGCGGCCTCTTCCCGGCTGTAGATATTGCGCAGATCGGCCATGCGCGGCGTCGCCATCTTGCGCGCGATCCTCTCCAGATCCAGCGCCCGGAACTCGTTCCATTCGGTCAGCACCACCAACACATCCGCGCCCTGTGCCGCCTGATAGGCGTTGTCGGTCCACTTGATGCCCGGCAACAAGGCCTCGCCCTCGCGCCTGCCCTGCGGATCGGCGACGCGCACCTTGGCACCAAAGCCGACCAAGGCCGGAATGATCGTCAGCGAGGGCGCATCCCGCATATCATCGGTGTTGGGCTTGAACGTCACCCCCAACACCGCGATGGTCTTGCCGTTGACCCCGCCATCACACAGGTCAACGATCTTGTCCAGCATCCGGCGCTTGATCTCCTCGTTGACCTTGATCACCGTCTCGGTGATCTGCATCGGCACGGCATGTTCCTGGCCAATCCGCGCCAACGCCTTGGTATCCTTGGGAAAACAACTGCCCCCATAACCGGGGCCCGCATGCAGGAACTTGTTGCCGATCCGGCCATCCAGGCCCATGCCCTTGGACACATCCTTGATATCCGCACCCACCCGTTCACACAAAGCCGCGATTTCGTTGATGAAGGTGATCTTGGTCGCCAGAAACGCATTGGCCGCGTATTTGATCATCTCGGCGGACTCAAGGCCGGTGAACACCACCGGAAACTCGCGCAGGAACAGTGGACGGTAAATATCCGACATCACCTTGCGCGCCTTTTGCGTCTCCAGGCCCACCACGACCCGGTCCGGTCGCATGAAATCGTCAATCGCCGCCCCTTCGCGCAGGAACTCCGGGTTGGACGCCACGTCAAACGCGACTTTCGACGCCGCCGCGACCACCTCCGCCACCTTGCGGTTGGTGCCAACCGGCACCGTCGATTTCGTGACGATCACCGCATAGCCGGTCAGCGCCGCGCCAATTTCTGCCGCAGCCGCCATCACATAAGTCAAATCCGCATGGCCATCGCCGCGCCGTGTCGGCGTGCCCACCGCGATGAACACCGCCTCCGCGCCCCCCACCGCCTCGGCCAGATCCAGCGTGAACGACAACCGGCCCGAAGCCACGTTCTTGGCCATCAATTCTTCCAGCCCCGGCTCAAAGATCGGCACCTGTCCGGCCTGCAACTGGGCAATCTTGTCGGGGTTCTTGTCGACGCAAACCACCTCGTGGCCAAAGTCGGAAAAACAAACGCCAGAGACCAGACCCACATAGCCCGTCCCAATCATCGCAATTTTCATACTATACCCGTCCCAGGTTCAAACCTGCGTTTTCTGCCAACCCTTGTCTAGAAACCCGCCCCGACCCTGTCAAATGCCAAAGGGCGGCCCAAAGGCCGCCCCAACTCTCCCTCACCGCTTATCCTGCAAATTCGTCTGGAATTTCGCACGTTCTGTCTGAAAACATCCCGAGGCGGTCCGGGGGACGCAAAATCCCCCGGCTTTGTCGGCCCTACAACAAAGGATCCAGCACCAGCGAGTTCAACCCCAGCCCGATCACGCTCGACGTGCCACCAACACTCATCCAGGCGCGCGGCGCCAGCAGCGTCCCGGTCGCGGGCAGATCGGTGGTGATCGTGCCGCTGGCCGTGGCCCCCGACACCAGATCCGTCACCAGCCATGCCACGCTTTGCGTGGTGCCCTTGGGCGAATACAGCGCCAACTCGTAAAGCGCCGTCCGGTCGGTGACGGGCACCGGAAACGACGCACCCAGATCGACCTTTGTGCAGGTGCCGCTGGCGTCATTGGTCATCATCTGGATATTGGTGTCCGCCGCGTCCCAGCCCATGAACACCGCCGAAACCGCGGTCGACGGCTCCACATCGGTCGGGGCGGGCACCACATTCGCCAGACCAAAGAACGCCCGGTTCGTGGTGGTGGCCACCCCGGTCGCCGGCCCCCAACGCCCGGTAAACTGAAATCCGCCCAGGCCCGCCGCCGGGCCGCCGACCGTGACCTGGGTATTGGTGCCACGGAACCCTGCCACCGCCGTAGTCGCGGCGGTCGTGACCAGATATTCCAGCCGCGGCGTGTAGTTGACCAGATTGGTCGTGGCAATGCTGGCCGCCGTCGCCGTCCCCACCGCCGTCGGTGCCGCGCCCCCCAGCACCGTCAGCGCGTTGGTCCCTGCCTGCGCCTTCCAGATCAGCGGTGACGACCGTGTCAGCGCGGTTTGCACATCGCGCAACACGCCATCCTGCGACAGAAAGGCCGGAACCGTGCGCCCGGCATCGCTGCGCCCGATCAGACGTGCGCCGCCCGCTGCGGGCGCGGTCAGACTCGCCGTCGCCGCCAGCCGCAGCTGGTTGTTCTCGACCAGCACCTCTGACGCACCGGCAAAGGCACCGGCATTGTTGAACTGCATCTGCGTGGTCGATCCGCCCGGTGCACCGCCGCCAGCCGGGGCCACCCACGTGCCATCCGCCCGCAGAAAGGCCGTGGTGCCACCGCCCGAGGCTGGCACCACACCCTGCAAGGTCGCCCCGAACGGGTTCAGCAGCGCCGTCGCCTGCGCTGTGGTCAGCGCCTCGACATTGCCCACTGCCGCCGTGGTCCGCCCCAGAAAGCGGTTGGTACTGACCTGTGCCATCTGCGCCAGCGTCACCGCATTCGGCGCAATCGACAGCGCCAGCGAGCCTGCGGTATTCGTCACATCCCCGGTATGCGCCGGTTCCTGCGCCGCCTGCAAAACCCCGGTCACCTGCGTCGCCAGGCTCACCGAACCCACTGTCGCCAGCGCCCCCAGCCCGCTGACATCCGCCGCCGCAATCGCCAGCACCGCCTTGACCTGCGCCGCCGTCAGATCGACCGGAGCCGCCGCCGCCCCGGTATTGTTGCCCTTGATCGTGCTGGCCGCCATCGTCGCCAGCTTGGCGTTGCTCACCGCATTCGGCGCAATCGACAGCGCCAGCGACCCTGCGGTATTCGTCACATCCCCGGTATGCGCCGGTTCCTGCGCCGCCTGCAAAACCCCGGTCACCTGCGTCGCCAGGCTCACCGAACCCACTGTCGCCAGCGCCCCCAGCCCGCTGACATCGCTTGCCGCAATCGCCAGCACCGCCTTGACCTGCGCGGCCGTCAGCGCGACTGGCGTCGCCGCCGCCCCGGTGTTGTTGCCCAGAATCGTGTTGGCGGTCAGGTTTGCCATCTTGGACAGGCCAACCGCACCCGCCGCAATCGTCGCCGCCACCGACCCGGTCCCGGCAGCCGTCACATCTCCGGTCAGCGCGGTAATCCCGGCCGCCCCCGCTGGCACTACCCAGGTTCCGTCGGCCCGCAGAAAGTTCGTTGTGCCGCCGCCAGACGCCGGGGCCAGACCTTTTGTGCCCGCCGCCACCACGTCCAGCATGGCCGTGACCTGCGTACCCGTCAGATCCAGCGGCACCGTCGCCGCACCCGTATTGTTGGCCTTGATCGTCGTCGCCGCCATCGTCGCCAGCTTGGCATTCGTCACCGCATTCGCCGCAATGCTCAACGCCAGCGACCCCGCCGCATTGGTCACATCGCCGGTATGTGCCGGCTCCTGCGCCGCCGCCAGCGTCCCGGTGATCGTGTTCGACCCCAGCGCAATCGTTTTGTTGGTCAAGGTCTGTGTCGCCGCCGCCAGCACCAGCGTGCCGTTCGCATCCGGCAGCGTCACCACCCGCGTGGTGCCCGTGGTGATTCCCGACAACTCGAACTGCGCCTGCTTGGTCGCATCGCCGTTGTCCTGCAACTTGAACGCGGTGTCGGAAAACACCCCCACCACCGACCCCAGCACATCGACCGACACGCCCGCCTGCCGCGCCCGGAACTTGGCCGTGGTGGAATTGTACCAGATGTCGCCGTCCGCCGGGCTGGCCGGATCACCCGCGCCGGGATTGACACCCAGCCCGCTCATCACCCGCACCCGGCCAGAGGTGCGGTCAATCACCAGCCCCTGAAAGAACGTCAGCCCGTCGGCACTGACCTTGACGCTGAAATCATCGCTGCCCGCGGTGCCCATCTCGGCCCGACCGGAAAAGCCGGACTGGAACAACAGGCTGGCGGTGTCGGTCGCCGCCACCTTGTTGATCTTCAACTGATGCCCGGCCCCCGCATTGTTCAACAACGTCGCAGGCGATGACACGCTCAGCCGGTTGGTCGCATCCGGCGTCGCCGACACGCCCAACTGACCAAACACCGCCGGCCCATCCGAAATCGCCACCCACAGCGTGCCATTGAACACCGCCAGTTGCGCCTCGGCCGACAGCCAGGCGTGCCAGCCGGTGCGCGGCGTGTAAAACTCCCAGACCGACCCGGTGAACACCGCAACCTTGGCCGCCTGTCCGGCCCAGACGCCGGTGGCCCCTGCCGCCACGATATGGCTCTGCCCCAGCAGAGGCGCACCCGGTGCCACCGTCAAGGTGCGGTTCACCACCGACAGCTGCACCATCACGTCGATCAGCTTCAACGCTTCGTTATGCGTCACATGCTTTTGCGCTTGCGACGGCTGGATCAGGGGCAGCGACTGGATCGTCGTTGTATCGGGCATGAATACCTCCGCAGGAACGCCTTGACCCACGACCCTAGAAGGGCGCCGTCAACACCCTGTAACCCGACCGGGCGCACCCCTCCGCACCCGCGCAACACCCCGGTGCGTCTTGGGATCCCCAACCCGACTCCCGCCAATTTACCTGAAATTTCGGCTCCATTCACCTTGGCGCAGGGCTTCACGCCGGCCCTTCGCCCGCCGCCCTAGCCCAGCGCCAAGGTCGCCGCGATCCCCCACATCGTCAGCCCCCCCACCACCTCCAGCACCACCCAGGCCTGCGGATTGGCAAACACCGGCACCAGCAGCCTTGCCCCATACCCCAGCGCCGCGAAAAAGCTCAGCGACCCCAGCGCCGCCGCCAGCCCGAACGCCGCCTGATGCGGCGCATACCCGGTCGACATTGACCCCAGCAGCACCATCGTGTCCAGATAGACATGCGGATTGGCCCAGGTCAGCACCAGACAGCTCAGCACCACCCGCCGCAGCGATGCCCCCTCCCCCGCCACCGGTTTCAGCGCCTCTCCCCCGCGCAACGCCGCCCGAAACCGCAGCACCCCATAGACCACCAGAAACACCACGCCAAACCAGCGCATCGCAACGCCGATCCACGGCACTGCCGCTGAAACGACGCCAAACCCCGCCACTCCCGCCGCGATCAGCACGGCATCCGACAGGGCACAGACCGCCACCACCGCCGCCACATGCTCGCGCCGGATGCCCTGCCGCAGCACAAACGCATTCTGCGCCCCAATCGACAGGATCAGGCTCAGCGAGGTCAAATAGCCATGCCGCGCCGCTTCGAACATCTCATTGCCCTCATATCGTCACCGCTTGACCTAACGGGCCGGGCCTGCTTCATTCCAATTAATCATTCTCCCAAGTCATAAGAAATATTAATGCCAGATGCTGCCCAGCTTGCCGCGCTCGCCGCCGTCCACCGGCGCGGTTCGTTTGACCTCGCCGCCGCTGACCTGTATGTGACGCAGTCCGCCGTCTCGCAGCGCATCAAGGCGCTGGAGGATGCAACCGGCAGCTTGCTGATCCGCCGGGGCCAGCCTTGCACGGCCACCGAAACCGGCTTGCGCCTGATCCGCCACCACGACGAAATCGTTGTCTTGGACAAGGCGCTGTCACATGACCTCGGGCTTGCCACCACCGCCGCCACCTTGCGCATCGCCGTCAATGCCGACAGTCTGGCGACCTGGGTCATCCCGGCACTCGCCGCCACCCAAGGCTTTCTTTACGATCTTGTCATCGACGATCAGGATGTGTCGCAAGACTGGCTCAAACGCGGTGACGTCGCCGCTGCCATCACCGCCCACCCCGGTCCCTTGCAGGGCTGCGACACGGTGCCTCTGGGAAAACTGCGCTTCCGTGCCACCGCCAGCCCGGCCTATATCGCGCGCTGGCTACCGGATGGCCCGACCGCAGCGGCCCTGTCCCGCGCCCCGGCCCTGCGCTTCAACGACAAGGACCGGCTGCAAAGTCAGTGGGCAGCCCACCGGGGCGCGGCCAACCCGCCCAGCCACCGCCTCGCCTCCAGCCACGGCTTTGTCGAGGCTTGCCTGGCCGGCCTCGGCTGGGCGCTGAACCCCGAACCGCTCGTCACCCGCCACCTTGCCGAGGGCACCCTGATCGACCTGTCCCCCGCCGCACCATTGGACATGGCGCTTTACTGGCAGTTCAGCAGGCTGACCGCCCGCGCCACAGGCCCGCTCACCCAGGCCATCAAACACGCCGCCCGCCAGGTTCTGATCGCTGATCCGCCTAGAACGTGATAAAGGTCTTGAACTCGAACACATCATCCGCGCGCGCCGCAGCACTTTCGGCCATCGCAAAGCTCCGCGCCCGCAATTCGGCCACCAGCCCCGTCTTGTCCGCGTCCGTCAAATCCACCGGCTCGGCGATCGACACACGCACCGGCCGCCGCATCACCCGCCGCGTCTCGAAAAAGATCAGCGCCACGCGCAGCGGATAGGACAGATGGCTGACCACCTGAAACAGCCGCGAATTCTGGCCCTGCACGAACATGGCCAGCGTCCTGACCCCGGCCCGCCGCGCCAGCCGTGCCACAAACGGATGCCAGGCAAAATCCGCCGCAGCCCCCCGCCACGGCCGCAGCGACGTCGCCACGCCACCGCCCGGAAAGATGATCAGCGCATGGCCCTGATCCAGCCACTCCACCGCCCGCTTGCGCGTCTCTGCCGACACCCGCCTTGCCTCCGGCCCGCCCCCAAAATCAATCGGCAACAGCACATCCCGCGCCTCGCGCGGCTGGCACAACAGCGAATGGCAGATCAGCTTCACATCGCTGCGCCGGGTCGAAATCAGATGCCCGATCAGCAAGCCATCGACGATTCCATACGGATGGTTCGACACCACCAGCAGCGGCCCCACAGCCGGAATCCGCGTCATATCCGCCGCCGTCACCGCAGCCTCAACCCCCAGCGTGCGGATGGCTGACGTGAACACCGTCTCCCGCCCATCGCGCGGCTTGGCGCGCCAGTCCTGATACAGCCGCTCGAACCGCGCCCGCCCGCTCAACCGCTCCACCACCCGGATCAGACTGCGCCGCCCCCAGCTTTGCGCGGGGGTGGAATAGGTGAACATCGGCCCGTCTTGTGCTGCCTGCGGCGGTTCGGCCAGTGGCGCATCAAGCCAGTCCAGAAACCCGCCCGTCACAGGCTCTTCGATCACTTCCATCACACCCATGCCAGCCTCCGACTGTTTCGAAAGCCTTGGCACAGCCCCATGACAGGTTGATGACCGTAGGGCGGGGTTCACCCCGCCAACCTACCCCTCCTTCACCGCCTCCGGCGCATAGGGAAACTGCATCGCGATAACCTTGCACTCCTCGAAGTCAAACCCATAGCGGTCACACAACTGCCGCGCCTGCATCTCACGCAACCCCCGGTTCTCCCCCGCCGCCGCCCGCCGCAGCAGGCACGAAACCAACCAGCTCGCCGCATTCCGCGTGTTACGATGCTGCGGCTGCCCGGCATAAACCCCCTGCCACAGTGCCAGCGCCTCGCGCAGCAAGGGTTCCGCAGTATCCGCCCGCCCCGCCTTCAGCCAAGTCGAGCCGGTATTCAGCAACCCATAGCCCAACCGCGCATCGCGCGGTGGCAGCACCGCGCGAAATATCCTCAGACTCGCCCCATAAAGCCGCGCCGCCGCCGCCCCGCGCCCCTGCGCGCTCCGCACAGCGCCCAGATTGTTCAGCGTCTGCGCCACCGGCTCACCGCGCCCGAACAGCCGCCGCCGCACCACCAGCGCCTGCTGATTCTGCCGCACCGCCAGCACCAGCGCCCCCGCCAGCCCCGCCCGTCCTTGGTCCAGCAGCACCCTGCCCAGCATATCATGGGTGTCGGCCAGATCCGCCGATCCGGGCCGATGCGCCACATTCAGCGCCAGCGCCCGTTCCACCAGCACCCGCGCCCCCGCCAGATCGCCCAGTTGCCGCAAGGATGACCCATGATTGGAAAGCGCCACCGCAACTCTGCGATCCGCGTCCGGCAACCGCACCTCTGCTCTGTCGAGGCGCGCCTTCGAGATCTCGGCCGCACCCGGATAATCCGCAATTGCACCCAGATAGACCCCAGACTGGTTCAACAGCGCATCCATCGCATCCGTCTGTGGCGCCTTCCCTGTCGCCCAGATCGCCCGCACATGCGGCGTCAGTCGCGCACAGAGCGGCCAATTGCCCGACACCGTGACCCCCGGAAACGCCGCCGCCAGCAGCGCCACCGCCGCCTCGGGCCTTGCACCCGCTTGCAACCGCAGTGCCAGCGCCGTCATCCGGTGCATCGCCCAAGCCTCGCCTTCGTGGGTCAGCAGTGACCGCCCGGTCAATTCGACAAACCCCGCCCGCACCCGGGCCGCATCTGCCGCCAGCGCCTGCACCGCCTCCGGCACCTCGCCACGCCGCGATTCCCACCACTCGCCACCCGGCGCTGCGGTCAACAAATCCCACCCCAACCCCTCTGCCGCCCACCACGCACAGAGATCGGCAATCGCCCGGCCATCCGCACTCAGCGCCTCATAAGACAGCATCACCGCCCCGATCACCGAGGTTGGATAATCCTCGTTCTCTGGCACATGGGCCAAAACCTCCGCCAACCGCCCCGCATAAACAGCAAAACCCTCACCCGTCGCCCTGATCAGCGCCCCCGCCACGACCAGCGCCAGCGGCAATCCCCCCAAAGCCTGCGCCAAATCCCGCGCCGCCACCGCATCCCCGGCCCGCCCCGCCTCGGCCTGCAACAGCCGCACCGCAGGCGCATCCACGCTGTCAAAGCCCAGCACCCCCGGCCTTTGCACCACAAACCCCTGCCACCCCTCGGCCCCGCGCGTGGTCACGATCAGATGCGCGCCATGCGGGATCAGATCTTTGATATCGCCAAAACTTTCCACATTGTCATAGACAAACAACCAGCGCCGCCCGGTCGCCGCCACTCGCGCCAGCACCGCCTGCCCATCCGCCAGTTGCGGCACATCGGGCCGCGCCATCCCCAGCGCCCCACCCACCGCCATCAACCCGCCAATCACATCTGCCCGCGTCGCCGCCCGCGTCCAGACCACCCCGTGATACTGCGCCAGCGCCGCCTCGGCATAATGCCGCGCCAACGAGGATTTCCCCATCCCGCCCTGCCCCGCCAACACCACCTTGCCCCCAGACCCCAGCGCCACCCCCAACGCCGCCGCCTCCTGCTCCCGCCCGACAATCTCCCGCCCCGGCACCAGCCCGATGCGGATCGCCGCGGGTTCGGGGGGTGGTGGAATTGGCAGAGGACGCTTGCCAATTAATTCATTCAGCAAGAGCACCGCGTTCTTTGGTGTAATCTCAAAATATGCGAGGACCGTGGTTACCGCTCCAAAACTAATACAAAAGAGTACGACAGTCTCCCAAGTAAGCAACATTGTCTGGCACCTGCCTTACTGTAGTATTTTCCTAAGCCACCCTACCCAACCCCACCCCAAAATCACCAACAAAAAAGCCCCCGAAACCGGGGGCCTTCCGTCCGTGACATTAATCCAACCTCACTCCAGCAACGCCGCCACATCCTCCGGGATGTCGAAATTATGCGTCACATTCTGCACATCATCGTCTTCTTCCAGCATGTCGATCAACCGCATCAGCTTCTGCGCCGTTTCCAGATCAACCTCGGTCAAGGTCTGCGGCTTCCAGATCAGCTTTGATTCAATGCTTTCCCCCAGCGCCTTTTCCAAAGCATCCGACACCGCGTTCAGCCCCTCGACCGAGCAATAAATCCAATGCCCGTCCTCATCGCTTTCCACGTCATCGGCACCCGCATCCAAAGCGGCCATCATCACGTCATCGGCAGACCCCGCACCAACCGGATAGGAAATCTCGCCCACCCGGTCGAAGGAATGGCTGACCGACCCGGTCTGCCCCATATTACCGCCGCATTTGGTGAAATAGCTGCGCACATTCGACGCGGTCCGGTTCAAATTGTCCGTCAAAGCCTCGGCAATGATCGCAATCCCGTTGACGCCGTAACCTTCATAGCGAATTTCGGAATAATCCGCCCCGTCGCCCATCTGGCTTTTCTTGATCGCGCGGTCGATCACATCCTTCGGCATCGACACCGCCTTGGCCGCCTTGACCGCCAGCCGCAGGCGCGGGTTCATATCCGGGTCGGGCATGCCCATCTTTGCCGCGACGGTGATTTCCTTCGCCAGCTTCGAGAATACCTTGGACCGTGCCTTGTCCTGCTTGCCCTTGCGGTGCTGGATATTCGCCCATTTCGAATGGCCTGCCATGACCCATACTCCGATGTCTTTCAGGTGGTGGCGTCCTCTACACCAGCCGCCCCCGCCCCCGCAACCCCGCGCAACCGCGGCCGCACCAGCGTCAGCCCCAGCAGCAGCACCACCATCGCCAGCCAGACCCAGCCCGAGAACCGCTCGCCCAACAGCACCATCGACCAGCACAGCCCCGCCGCCGTCACGATATAGCTGGTCTGGGTCGCAAACACCGCCCCCGCCGCCGCCGCCAGACCGACGTATCCGGCATACAGCAGCGCATGCAGCCCCGACGACAGCAACAGCGCCGCCTCGGGCCGGCCCCAGGGCTGCAGTGGGCTCACCCATTGCCCGCTGAACACCACCAGCGGCGCGCACAGGATCAGTCCCGCCAGTGACGCGCCGAACATCGCCTGCACCGGATCCATCCCCGCCGTGCCATACCGCGCCACAAACGTGCCCTCCATCGCGTAAAACGCCGGGCCAATCAGGGCCAGCGGCAAATACGCCACCATCCCCGGATCCGGCAACGACGCCTGCGGCAGCGCGATCAGGGCAACACCCGTCAGCCCCAGCGCCAGCCCGCCCAACCGCTTCCAGTCAAACCGTTCGCTGCCCATCAGCAGGTTCAACGGAAACGCGATCAGCGGTACGGTCGAAATCAGGATCGACATGATCCCGGCCGGCAGCCGTGCCACAGAGATGTAGAACGTCGCATTGGGCACCAAAGTCCCGGTCAGGGCGACCACAAGGTAAAACCCAAAGGCCCGCCGGGTCAGTACCAACCCCTTGCGCCGGACCCCGGTGATCACCCCCAGCACCACCACGCAGATCACCAGCTGCCAGAAGATCAGCGCAAACGGCCCGTGGCCACCGGACGCCGCGATCTTTCCCAAGGGCTGGGTCGACCCCCAGCCAATGCCGATCAGCAGCAGCACCGCCACAAATTTCCACCGCGCCACAACACCGCTCCCCGCACCCCCCGGCGCATCCGCACGACCGTCGCCACACCAGACCCGATCCCGCCACCGGATGCCCGTGCGATTGCGACACCGCCGTGCGGTTCTCCCCCATTCATCTGTTCATAAATATCCCACGAGGGGGTCTGGGGGAGTGTGAAACTCCCCCGGTCCGCCCTCAAGCCCGGCGCCTGCCCCGAAAAATCACCCCGCGCTCAAACTTCGATTTTTCGCAGAAAAATCGCCCCTTCGTCAAACCGGCATCCCAATTTTTCGCAGAAAAATTGCCCGCGCCTCAGACCCCCGCTTGCTGCAACTTGCCGCCCTGCCGCACCATCGCGATCCGAACCGCCTTCCCCGTCTTGTCATCCGTCTCCACAAACACGCCCGACAGCGTCGCCTCCCCGGATGCAGGCTCGAACCGCGCCGAATTCATCCCCGTGATGAACCGCCGCAACGGCTCCAGCTTCTCCATGCCGATGACGCTGTCATAATCCCCGCACATCCCCGCATCGGTCAGATATGCCGTCCCCTTCCCCAGGATCATCGCGTCCCCGGTCGGCACATGGGTATGCGTTCCCACCACCAGCGACGCCTGCCCGTCACACCAATGCCCCATCGCCATCTTCTCGGACGTGGCCTCGGCATGAATTTCCACAATCGTGGCCTGCACCGAACCGCCCAGAGGATGCGTCTTCAACACCGCCTCGACGGCAGAGAAAGGATCATCAAACGGCCGCTTCATGAACACCTGCCCCAAAGCTTGGCATACCAGCACCCGCCGCCCCTGCGTGGCCGCA
Source organism: Rhodobacterales bacterium (assembly GCA_025362795.1). Lineage (GTDB taxonomy): Bacteria > Pseudomonadota > Alphaproteobacteria > Rhodobacterales > Rhodobacteraceae > Stagnihabitans. The sequence goes on from JANYFE010000072.1 coordinate 18,994, forward strand.
AAAACCTTCGCCCCCCGCCCCGGTGCCACTTTGGAGAAATTGAGCGGCCGCAAAATCCGCCCCTCGGTCTCGCAATAAGAAATCATATCCTTCTGGTCGAACGCATGATCGCCCAGCGTCACACAATCCGCCCCCGCCGCAAACAGGACCTTGGCATGTTCCCCGGTCAGCCCCGCCCCCTGCGAGGCGTTCTCGCCATTGACGACGACAAAATCCAAACCCCAGTCGGTGCGCAACTTCGGCAGCCGTTCTGCCACCGCTGCCCGCCCGGCCCGCCCCATCACATCGCCCAGGAAAAGTGTTTTCATAAGCGCGGGATTAGGCCGAAGCCCCAAACCAAGCAAGGCCATTTGTGGGCCGCACTGCGCCGTCGATGTCCCCGATTCGTTAACCACCGTTCCGGCCCCTCCGTCGTAAAGACGCCGGCAAGACGCAGGCAAGACGGGTGCAAGACCGCCCTTTTTGCCCAAATGCAGCGCATTAACCCTGCGCACCCCTGCCCCCGCGAAACCGCAACTCGCGCCCACCCCTAAAACATCCTATCTTCCCGCCATGCATCTCCCCGCCGCCCTCGCCGCCTGGCTCCACGCCCAAAACTGGACCCTGCACCCGCACCAGCTTGCCATGCTGGACCGGGCCGCCGACCCCGCCACCCTGCTCATCGCCCCCACTGGCGGCGGCAAGACCCTTGCCGGATTTCTGCCCTCCCTCGCCGAATTGTCCAACGGTTTCAACGGCCTGCACACGCTCTACATCTCGCCGCTCAAGGCCCTCACCGCCGATATCCGCCGCAACCTGCGCCGCCCGGTCGAGGGTGCCAACCTGCCGATCCGGATCGAGGACCGCACCGGCGACACCTCCTACACCCAGCGCCGCCGCCAGCGCGCCGACCCGCCGCACATCCTGCTGACCACGCCTGAATCTTTAGCGTTATTGCTGACTTACGAGGATGCCCCCCGCATGTTCGCCGGCCTGCAACGGGTGATCATCGACGAAATCCACGCCCTGGCCGAATCCAAACGCGGTGACCAGCTGATGCTGCAAATCGCCCGCCTGACCACCCTCTCCCCCACCCTCCGCCGCATCGGCCTGTCCGCCACGGTCGAGGATCCCCCCGCCCTCGCCCGCTTTCTTTCTACCAATACAAACATCCTGTTAGCCGACCCCGGCCCCGACCCCGACATCCAGATGCTGGTGACAGACGAGGCCCCGCCGTGGTCTGGCGGCGGCGGCAAATACGCCATTCCCGCCATACTGGAACAAGTCAAACGCCACCGCATCACCCTGATCTTTCACAACACCCGGGCGCAGGCAGAGATCTTTTTTCATAATTTGTGGTTACAGAACACCGAAGACCTGCCGATCGGCATCCACCACGGCTCGCTCTCGCGCGAACAACGCGAACGCGTCGAGGCCGCCATGGTTAACGGGGCGTTAAGGGCCGTGGTCTGCACCGGCTCGCTCGACCTCGGCATCGACTGGGGCGACGTCGATCTGGTCATTCAGGTCGGCGCACCGAAAAACGTCAAACGTCTGGTGCAAAGGATCGGCCGCGCCAACCACCGCTACAACGCCCCGTCCAAGGCGCTCATCGTCCCGGCGAACCGCTGGGAAGTCATCGAATGCCAGGCCGCATTGGAGGCCGTGAAAGCCCACGACCTCGACGGCGACCCCCGCGGCCGCGGCCCCCGCGACGTGCTGTGTCAGCACATCCTCGCCACCGCCTGCGCCGAACCCTTTGACGCCGATCAACTCTATGCCGAGGTCATCACCGCCGGCCCCTATACCCTTCTGACCAAACAAGAATTCGACGCCTGCCTCGATTTCGTCGCCACCGGCGGCTATGCGTTGCGCGCCTATGAGCGCTACGCCAAGCTGAAGAAGACCCCCGACGGCAAGTGGCGCATCGCCAATGCCAACATCGCCCAGCAATACCGGCTCAATGTCGGCACCATCATCGAGGACCCGATGATCAAGGTGCGGCTGGTGAAGGGCAGGGGCTTCAAGACCGGCTCCGCCACCGGCCCGATCGGCCGCAACGGCCGCGTGCTCGGCGAACTCGAAGAGTATTTCATCGACCAGCTGGTGCGCGGCGATACCTTCGTCTTCGG
>JANYFE010000102.1 GCA_025362795.1 Rhodobacterales bacterium
CTCCTCACACCTTGAATGCCGGGCTGTGGTTCCGGCGCGGTCGTCTCGTCATGGTCATCTCCTCGCATGCGGCAATCATGCCGTTGTTGCGCGGAAAATCCACTTATCCCAACTGTTCAGTTTTCCCGAACCACCTCTCCCCCGCGTCATTCGCGCCCCACTCAACCGTTTAGTTTGGCTTCCAACACCGCAATCCGCGCCTCGAGCGCGGTATTTTCTTCTCGCGCCTTCTGCGCCGTCGCGCGGGCTGCATCAAACTCCTCGCGCGTCACAAAATCACGGTCCGCCATCCAGCGGTCGATGAAACTTTTCATCGCCGTTTCCGCCTCGGTCTTGGCACCCTGCGCGACACCCATCGCGTTGGTCATCAGCTTCGAGAAATCGTCAAAGAACTTGTTGCTTTGCTGCATCGCCGAACTCCTGTCGTTCTATCATATATGGAACCCGGACCCTCACCGCACAAGTGATCAGATTGCCACGCCCAGCGGTTGACTTCACAGGCGCAAGGCCGGAAAACCGCCGCACGCGGCAAAGAGGCTTTGATGTCCTACATTCCCTTCCCCAATGTCTCACCAGAGATCATTTCGTTGGATATCTTTGGCATGACATTGGCGCTGCGCTGGTATGCCTTGGCCTATATCGCGGGTCTGCTGGTCGGCTGGAAACTGATAGAGGCAGCGATTCGCACCCCTCGCTTGTGGCCTGCCGCCCCAGTGATGACGTCCGAACAGTTGGAGCGGCTTTTGACCTGGGTCATTGCCGGCGTGATCATCGGTGGGCGGCTTGGCTATGTTGTGTTTTACCAGCCCGGCTACTATTGGCAGAATCCAATGTTGATTCTGCGGGTCTGGCAAGGCGGCATGTCGTTTCACGGCGGCTTTCTGGGTGTTGTCTTTGCTGGCCTCCTGTTTTGCTGGCATGAAAAAATCCCGATGTTATCTACCGGTGATATGATGGCGATGGTGGCACCTGTCGGCCTGTTGCTGGGCCGCATCGCCAATTTCATCAACGCTGAGCTCTGGGGACGACCGACGAACATGCCATGGGGCGTGGCGTTTCCTGGCGACGCGGCCCAGTTGTGCCCCGGTGTCACGGGGATCTGCGCACGCCATCCGAGTCAGATTTACGAAGCGCTGCTCGAAGGGCTGCTGTTGGGCGCATTGGTCCTGCTCGCCGTTTGGCGCGGCGGTTGGCTGGACCGGCCCGGCCGGGTAATGGGAATGTTCATCGCAGGCTATGGACTGGCGCGTTTCTTGGTCGAATTTGTCAGACAACCCGATGCGCAATTCGCTGGCGACGGCAATCCACTCGGCCTTGCTTGGCAAGTCCATGGCTGGGGTCTAACCCAGGGCCAAGCTCTGTCGCTTCCGATGGTCGCGGTCGGTCTGTGGTTCCTGCTCCGTGCCCGACCCGAATGACGCCGCTGGGCGACATCTTGATCGCCCGCATTCGCGCCACCGGGCCGATCACTTTGGCCGATTACATGACCGAATGCCTGCTGCACCCCCGATACGGCTATTACACCACCCGCGACCCCTTCGGCACTGCCGGAGATTTTATCACCGCCCCCGAAATCAGCCAGATGTTCGGCGAACTCCTGGGGCTCGCTCTTGCCCAAAGCTGGCTTGACCAAGGATCCCCTGCCTTTACCTTAGCCGAACTCGGCCCCGGTCGGGGAACACTGATGGCTGACGTTTTGCGTGCCACGCGCTCCGTGCCTGGCCTCCATGCCGCGATGACTGTCCACCTTGTTGAAGCGTCGCCCATCCTTCGTTCCCGCCAGCAAGCGTCCCTCTCGACCTATGATGTGCAGTGGCATGCATCCGTCCACGAACTGCCGCAGGCGCCTCTGTATCTCGTCGCCAATGAGTTCTTCGACGCCCTACCGATTCGCCAGTTTCAGCGTGTTGACGCAGGTTGGCGCGAAAGACTGGTCACCTTGACGGCCGATGGGCTTGGTTTCGGACTAACCGCACCTGCACCGGTTGCTGCCCTTGCCCATCGCCTTGGCGACACCCCTCAGGATACGATCGTCGAATACTGCCCTGCCGTCCCAGCAATTCTGGCCGACATAGGATCTCGCATCACAAACCACGGCGGTACCGCAATGATCATCGACTATGGCGACCGGATTTCCAACGGCGACACCTTTCAGGCCATGAAATCCAACGCTTTTGCCAACCCTTTTTCCAATCCGGGTGAGGCCGACCTGACCGCGCACGTCGATTTCGCCGCGCTTGCTGCGGCCTCACCCACCGCCCACGCGCTGACAACCCAAGGGGCCTTCCTGACCCGACTCGGCATCACCTCCCGCAGCGAGCGCCTTGCCCGAACCCTGGTCGGCAGCAGCCTGCAATCGCACCTTGCGGCCACACGGCGCTTGACCCACGATCAGGAAATGGGAACCCTCTTCAAAGTGCTGGCGCTCTTCCCCATGGCCAGTCCCCCTCCACCCGGAATGACCTGATGCTGGAAATTCTGACTTCTGACCCGATCCCGCTGCGGCACGGCTTTTTCACCCGCAAAGGCGGTGCGTCCTCAGGCATTTTCGCCGGATTGAACTGTGGTCCGGGCTCCACAGATCAGTCTGGAATGGTGGCGATCAATCGCAGCCGGGTTGCAGACGCGCTGGACCTTTCGCCAGAGTACTTGGTAAGCCTCAATCAAACGCACTCTGCAAAGGTTGCCACCATTGCAGCCCTACCCGACGGGCGGTTGCAAGCCGATGGCATGGTGACTGCGACCCCCGGCATCGGTCTTGGCATCCTGACTGCAGATTGCCAACCTGTCCTGTTTGCCGACCCGCAGGCAAAGGTGATCGGTGCCGCCCATGCTGGATGGCGCGGTGCGCAAGATGGCGTGCTGGAAGCGACGGTTAACGCGATGCAGGCGTTGGGGGCCAAACCTGACAACATCCGCGCCGTGATCGGGCCGACCATCAGTCAGGCCGCTTATGAAGTCGGGCCAGAATTTTACGGCAATTTCATCGCCCATGATCCGGCCAATTCGCGCTTTTTTATAAACGGCACGGATGACCGCTTTCATTTCGACCTGCCCTCTTATGGGCTGCACCGCCTGCGAATGGCGGGCGTTGGCCACGCCGAGTGGATCCGCCTCTGCACCTATCGCGATCCTGAACGGTTCTATTCGTTTCGCCGCGCGACCCACAATGCCGAGGCTGACTATGGTCGTTTGATCGCCGTCATCCGGCTTTGACCGCTGCCACTGTGTCAGGGCCGACAACAAAGCCCCGCAAAGGCCGCAATTGCCCCCAAAGACGTCAAATGCCTGCCGCAAATCCCAGCCAATTTGCTTAAAGGTCGAACGACGTCAGGTCGGAAGGGGAACAAAATGAAAAAAGAACGCCGCTGGCTAAAGTCCGCCATCACCGCCAGCACCGAGATTCAGGCAACGTTGCCCTGGGCTCGTCAGGCACGCCGCCGTCCCGCCGCCGTCAAGTCGGTGCCGTCGGCGCCCAAAAATCCGGCAATCGCGGCCCACTGATTGGCGGCGGTTCGTCAGCTGTCCGGTACCGGTCACCGGTCACGCTTCCATTTGATCAAATTCCACGGCATAAGCACCTTTGTCGGCCCAATCGCCCGCCCAAAGGACTTGCCATGACCGACGAAACCACCGCTGGCATTAACCGTCTCCGCCTGCAAACGCTTGCGGTGCGCGAGACACGGCGTTTTGCCGCAAGCCGGCCAAAGGCACGGGCGGAGCTGAACAAAGGCGCGGCGCACTACTTGGAAGGCGTGCCGCTGCATTGGATGAACGACTGGCCACTGCCGCATCTGCCATTGATCACCAACGCAAAAGGCGCCCGGGTCACCGACATCGACGGCTATGAGATTGACGATTTCTGTCTTGGCGACACCGGCAGCATGTTCGGCCACTCCCCGGCCCCGGTTGCCAAGGCCATTCGCCATCAAGCGACGCGCGGCCTGACGTATATGCTGCCGACGGAAGATGCGCTGGAAGCTGGCCGCCTGCTGACCGAACGATTCGGGCCCTATAAATGGCAGATCGCGACCACTGCCACCGATGCGAACCGTTTTGCCTTACGCGTCGCCCGCGCCGTCACGGGACGTGCCAAAGTGCTGGTGTTCAACGGCTGCTATCACGGCACTGTGGATGACACTTTCGTCACACTGGATCACGGCACCACGATTAACCGCCCCGGCCTGTTGGGCCAGTTTGCCGACCTTACTGCCAACGCAGTCTGTTGCGAATTCAACGATCTTGGCGGTGTTGAAGCTGCGCTTGCCAAAGGTGACGTCGCGGCCATCTTGACCGAACCTGTAATGACCAATTCCTGCATGGTCCTGCCGGACGCCGGTTTCCACGACGGCCTGCGGGCTCTTGCAACGCAATACGGCACCCTTCTGATCATCGATGAAACCCACACTATTTCGAGTGGTCTCGGCGGCTACTCCGCGGTCTATGGATTGCAGCCCGACCTGTTTGTCGTCGGCAAATGCGTTGCGGGCGGCATGCCGACTGCCGTTTGGGGGCTTAGCGTCACCACCGCCGCCCGCTATGCCAAGGTCAACGCCAGCCGCGCCTCTGGCCATTCCGGCATGGGCACCACTCTATCCGCCAACCCGATGCAATTCGCCTGCCTGCGGGCTACCTTGGCCCAAGTGATGACTGTCAAGGCCTATGCGCATATGGACAAGTTGGCCGGCCGGCTCGCATCGGGCATTGCCTCGGTCATTGCGGCCAATGACGCACCCTGGCATGTTGTCCGTGTTGGCGCCCGCGTTGAATTCATTTGTGCCCCTGGCCCTTTGCACAATGGGGCTGAGGCTGCGCTTGCCCATAAGCCCCAGGTTGAACGCGCGGTGCATATTGCCCTTTTGAACCGCGGCTGCTTGATTGCCCCGTTCCACAACATGATGCTGATCAGCCCCGCGACCAAGAAACGTCAGGTCGACCGCCTTATCTCCGCGTTTGACGAAGTTTTGACCGAACTGTTCGCCAGAAACCGACCTTGAGACTGAGTGATCCATGACCCTGACCAGCCCCTCTGGCTCGACCGTAGCCGAAGCCGAAGCCTTCCTTGCCGCCCATCCCGAGATCGAGGCGTTTGACATTGTTCTGCACGATGCGAACGGCATCGGTCGGGGCAAGATCATACGGCGGCATGAGCTTTTGTCGTTTTACAAGGGCGGTCGCCACCTGCCGATCTCGATCCTCGGCCTTGATATCTGCGGCGAGGATGTTCACGAGACCGGGCTGATCTGGGATCAGGGCGACGGTGACCGCAGGGCCTGGCCCGTTCCCGGTTCCCTGGTTGCCCTGCACGGGGTAAGCCCGCCGCGCGGCGAAGTGCTGATGAGCGTCTACGACCTGGATGGCCAACGGATGACTTCCGACCCGCGCCACGCCCTGCAACGGCAGGTCGATCTCTTTGCGGCAGAAGGGTTGTATCCCGCCGGCGCGTTCGAGTTGGAGTTTTTCCTGTTGGAAAACGAGAGGGGACCAGACGGCAAGATGGTTCCGGCGCGGGATGTGCTTGACGGGCGGCGCAACAGGAAGACCGATGTGTATTCGGTGGATCAACTGCATGGGATGCTGCCCCTGTTCAACGACGTTTATGCGGGCGCGAAACTGGCTGGTATAAAGGCAGAGACGCTGATTTCCGAATTTGCCCCTGGTCAGTACGAGTTGACCCTGCACTACCGCGAGAATGTGATGCAGGCGGCGGATGATCTGCTGCGGCTTAAGCGGATCGTGCGGATGCATGCGCGGGCCCATGGGGTGACCGCCTGCTTCATGGCCAAACCGAACGAGGACTATGCCGGGTCGGGGATGCATTTCCACGTCTCGATGATGGACAAGACTGGACGCAACATCTTTGTCGAGAAGGTAGAGGGTCAATACAACGACGTAATCTTGAATGCGATGGGTGGTCTGCGGGTGACGATGGGTGAGTCGATGTTGATCTTCGCGCCGCATTCCAATTCTTGGCGGCGGTTTGTCGGGCAATCTTACGCGCCGATCAGCCCGACCTGGGGCGTTAACAACCGCTCGGTCGCGTTGCGGATTCCGGCGGGGGATATCAAGGCGCGGCGGATCGAGCATCGGCCTGCCGGGGTCGATGCGAACCCTTATCTGGTGGCCGCGACGGTGCTGGCGGGTATCCGGCATGGCTGGCAGAACAAGATTGATCCGGGGCCGGAAACGACTGGCAACGGCTATCAGGACGCCCCGGATGCGCCCGCGATTCCGGTCGACTGGCGATCTGCAATCGAGGCGGCAAAGGGGTCGGCATTTCTGAAGGATGCGTTGGGCGAGAACATGCACCGGACTTTTACGGCAATCTTGTCTGCGGAGTATGCCCGGGTTGCCCGGACCGTGTCAGAGGTGGATTTCGATCTGTATCTTTACACCGTTTGAAAGTGTCCACATGCGGACATTTCACAAAGCAACATAAAATCAATGACTTACGTTTTTCCATTAACCACCTGTTCATCTTTGGGCTGCGGCAATGCGACCTTGGTCAACCGGTGGCGTGGCATCCGACCCAAGTATGGCCGCCGCGATTAGCCCCGGCACGCGCGGGTCAAGCCCCACCGGTGCCAGCACGCTGCCGCCAAACCCCGCTTCGCCAAGTGCCGCGGGCAAATCCTTGGTCACATGACCGCCCTTTGCGGCGAAGAATGGCAGACAGAGTGAGGCCGGTCCGAACCCATGCGCACTGGCGATGCGCGGCTTCTGATCGATGAAATACGCTTCTGTGCGGGCAAACCCGGCGGCCCTGATCCGTGCGGCCACTGCATTGGCCACCTCTGCGGGGGCCGGACTGCGTAAAGACCCGTGAGCCGCCAGCAGCACTTCGCACGGCGGGACCGCTGCCTCTTGCACCAATGTCACGCAGAGGGCCTGCACCCCGGCGTCCAGACCGAAAGGCGGCAAGAAATACCACCCTGCCCCCCCAGCCTCTGCCATCCGCTTAGGCAGATGGTCCTGCACAAACCAGCCTCCCGCCATGAACATCGGATAGACGACCCCCGGCCCGCACCGCACCGCCTGCGCCAAGGCGGTGGGACTGGCGAGTGTCGCTGACCGCACGTCCCAATCGGGCAACAGCGCCGCAACTTGGGCAGCCAGCACCGCCAGTTCCGCCTCTGCCGGGTCGGGATCAGCGGGCTGGCCGTGGCTGACTATCAACGCAATGCGGTTCATGTCTGGGCCCCAGTATAGCGCCCCGGCAGCGCCGCATCGATCAAATGGGTTCGGCAGTGGTCGATAAACACTGTCACCGTCCGGCGCGGAGTTGCCGCTTTGGGCATCAGCAACCCAATCTGCATGACGCGCACTGGAGGTCGCAGAGGTACGAATGCCACCCTCCGGCCATCGGCGGCGCGGTCGGACCCCAGCCAGATATTGGCGATGGAATAGCCAAAGCCATTGGCTACCATCGCCCGCATCACCCCCATGTCACGCGTCCGCTCTGCAACCTGCGGGCGCACACCGGCATCGGTAAACAGCGATAGAAAGTAATCGGCGGAATGCGGCAGGTCCAACAGCACCATCGGATGCGGTGCCAGTTCGGCGGGCGAAACGCTGACCTGCCCAGCCAACGGATGGCCCAAGGGCAGCAAGGCATAAGGTGCAATCGGCAGCAGTGGCTGAAAATCAAGGTCCGGCGGGATGTTGAGGTCATATGACAGCGCCACATCCAGCCGCGCCATCCGCAAGCCTTCAAACAGTTCGGCCTGATCCCCCTCGTGCTGGCGAAATTCGACCTCGGGGAAACTGTCCACGAAGCTACGGTGCAGTTGCGGCAGCACCACCTGCGCAAAGGTCAACAGGCACCCGACGGTCAGCGACCCCGCGACCTTGCCGGTGATATCGGCCGCGCTGTCGGTCAGGTGGCTGGCTGCGGCCAACACCTCGCGGGCGCTGGCAGTGAACTGGCGGCCACCTTCAGTCAGCGACAGGCCTTGGGCATGGCGGCGGATAAACAATTGCAGACCATAAGACGCTTCCAGTTGCGCGATGGCGGCCGAGATCGAGGGGGAGGACACATTGACCCGCTCAGCTGCGAGCGCGACCGAGCCGCAATCAGCGACGGCGACAAGATATTCAAGTTGGCGAAGCGTGAAACGCAGGGTCATCGGCCGACCCTAGCCCCGTCGGTGCAGGAGGATCAATTTTCTTCGAAGAAAATTGCAAAATTCTTCGAAGAATTTTGGTCAGCGGTCGCCGGCCACGCCGTAACTCGGTGCTTCGCGCGGGTCATGGGCGCGCTGGACATAGGCTGCCATCTGCGGCTTGTAGACGACCCAAGCACGGGCGACGTCGGCAATCGGATCGCTGTCATCCGTCCAGTCGCAGCGCAATTCAGCCACCGGCCAGCTTTCCGCGTCTACCATCAGCATGCCCGCCGAATGCACCGGCCCCGCCTCGCCGCCGGCAGCACGGCCCGCTTGCAAGGCCGCGATCAGGCGGTCGCCAAAGTCGCCGTGGGTGCCAAAACCGGTAATCATCGCCTGCGGCACCTGCGCGTTGGCCAGCATGTTGCCCCCGGCGATCACTCCATCGCCGTGGGCAACACCCCAGACCCCAAGGATTTTCGCGCCAGAGCAGGCGGCTGTGCGCCCCTGTCCATCGACGGTCATCAATTGGCGATAGTCGATATGCGCTGCCTCGGCGGACACACGCGCAATCGACGCTTCGGCTGACAATCCCTGCGCCATCAGATCCAGCAGACGCGGTCCTAGCGTCGGATCGGTGATGTTCTGTGTCGCGGCAACCCCCACGCCCGCCCGCGCATGGGCGCAGCGTGCGGCGACGGCGGGCGAGGACGACGAGATCACCATGCCGAAACGGCGGGTGTTCGGGCAACGGGCGAGCAGCGAGAATGTCATGGGAGGCCTGGGTTCCTTTGGCTGTGGGGCGCACCCCATCACAGCCGGTTCAGTCAGGAATGACGGCGGTAGCGTCGATTTCCACCAGCCATTCGGGGCGGGCCAGTGCGGTGACAACCACGCCGGTTGACACCGGATGCACGCCTTTTATGTATTCGCCCATCGTCCGGTAAACCGCCTCGCGGTGACGCACGTCAGTCAGGTAGACGACAACCTTGCACAGATGCTCCATCCGGCCGCCGCATTCCTCGATCAACTGGCGGATGTTCTGCATGACCTTGTGCGTCTGTTCGACCGGATCGTGGCTTTGGATATTCTTGGAGGTTTCAATCTCTTGTGGGCACTGGCCGCGCAGGAAGATCGTGGTGCCACGGGCGATGACCGCCTGCGCCAGATCGGTGTCCAGCTTTTGTTCCGGGTAGGTGTCTTTGGTGTTGAACTTGCGGTGGCGGGTGTGGGCCATTGGGGTTCCTTGCGGGCGTTAGACGGGGATGCGGCTGGCGATGTATGTCGCGAATTCGAAGTTCGGGCGTTCAAGATGGCTGAGCGGCCCGGGCTGTGACAGGCCCGCGACCAGGCCGCGATAGACCTTTTCGGTGCAGCCCTTGTCCTCCGTGTTGACTTCGTCCAGCAGGGTTTTCAGGGCGGCAAGGTTGGCTTCGGCCTGCGGATCGGCGCACCAGTCTGCACTCATCCCGCCGCCGTACAGCACGTTGACATGATCCGCGCCGTCGGGGGTCAGGCAGAGATACCAGAAGTATCCCGGTGTCAGGGTGATCAGCAGGGCGGGATAGATCGACAAAAGCCAGGTGATGCGGCGCTGGTCCCCCTGCAGCGTGGTGTTGTCGGGGTGGGCAAGCGACAACGGCACAGTGTCGTTTTTCAGGATGTAGTGGTAGTTGAAGGACGGGGATCCTTCGGGGCAAGTCATTTTCAACAGGTCTACCGAACCGCCGATGGTGTCGCTGTGACAGACCGGCAGGTGGTAGCTTTCCATGAAATTTTCGGCGAGGACTTTCCAGTTGGTGTTCCAGCGAAAGCTCTCACGGAAGGTTTCGCGGTAAGAGGCCATATCCAGATAGCCGACCAGGTTTTCGACGTCTTTCAACTGGGCGTGTGGCGCGGGCGCGGCGGGGTTCAGGGTGACCATGATCCAGCCGAGCCAGTCTTCGACCCGCACGGTGGGCAAAGCGATCTGTTCTTTGCAAAAGCCTTCATTCAGCGTCATCGCCGGGGCGCCGCGCAGAGTGCCATCGAGGTTATACGTCCAGGCGTGGTATGGGCAAACGATGCTGCGGACCTGGCCGCGCCCTTCCAGCAGGGTGGACATGCGGTGGCGGCAGACGTTGGAAAGCCCGCGCAACTGGCCGTCGCGGTCGCGCAGGATGATGATCGGCTCTCCGGCAATCTGCATGGTCAGATAGTCGCCCGGGTTTTTCAACGTATCGGCGCGGCCAGCGCTCAGCCAGTCGGTGCCGAAGATATGCTCTTGTTCCTGCTTTAGGAACTCGGGCGAAGTGTAGACGGATTTCGGCATTGCGCGGGCTTGGTTGAACGGCACAGAAACATTGGTGCGCAGCTCTTGGATGGGGGTCAGCGACGGATCATGGCGAGTCATCGGTTGCTCCGCAAAGTTGGCGATGGCGAGATTGAACCACGTCTGGGCGGGCCTGTCACCGTCCGGGCTGTCATGCCCCGGCAGCCGCTGGCTGTCGGGCAGTTTCATACGCAAGATAGCTGCGCAACTTCAATATGTGGTCGGTCACGATCTTGGCGTCCTGCCAACAGCCCCAAATAAAGGCAGATCCACGCCGCGACTGCCACGGCAGGCCCATAAAATAGACGCCCGGTTCCGCTGAAACGCCGCGCTGATGTTTGGGCTGGTTCTTTTCATCAAAGGCCGCAACCTGAAGCCAGCTGTAATCCAGCCCATAGCCGGTGGCCCAGACGATCGAGGTGACACCCGCCGCGGCAAGATTCAGCGACAGGATCGGATGGGTCATGCAGGCCGGGTCCGGGGCGATCAGGCGGGCTTGCGGCTCCGCGGGCAGCTTAAGGCCGTTGCGGATGACATAAGCATCAGCCTCGCCCAGCACGGACAGGTAGTCAGCGTCGCCGCGCCGTACATTTTGGACAAGGTCTGGGGCAAAATGCAGAGTGCCATCGGCGAAGGACGCTGCCCGCCCGACCAGCGTCAAACCTTCTGCGGCAAGGCGACGGAATTCGACGGTCTGGCCGCCATTGGCCCCGCTAACTGCGATGGTGACATGATCGGTCGTGGGCGGCGCTTCGAGATCCCATTTGTTCAAAACCCCCAGCCACCAACAGAAATCGCGCCCCCGATAGCTGCGCGGCGGACGGCCATGCGGGCCAACTGACAGGTAAACCTTGCGACCCGCGCGGTTCAACTCATCGGCAATCTGTGCGCCGGACGACCCCGCACCAACCACGAGAACCGCACCAGCCTGCAGTTGCGCCGGGTTGCGGTAGTCCGCCGAGTGGATTTGCATGATTTCCGCGGTGTCTGGCACGATCTGCGGCATGACCGGCCGCTGAAATGGGCCGGTGGCAGCGACAACATAGTTGGCTTCGATCACCCCTTGCGAGGTCTCGGCGCGAAAACCTGGCCGGCCCATCAGCCGCTGAACAGAGTGCACCGTGACACCGCAGCGGACCGGGGCGGCAATTTTGGCGGCATAGGCAGCAAAGTAGTCAGCGACCGCCTCTTTGCCGGGGAAGGCATCGGGATTGCCCGCGAATTCCATGCCGGGAAAACGGTCATGCCAGGCCGGGCCGTTGGCAACCAGCGAATCCCAGCGGCCTGACCGCCAGCGTTCAGCGATCCGGTCCCGTTCCAGCACCAGATGCTGCACGCCAGCCCGGCCCAGATGCTCGCTCGCAGCGATACCCGCCTGACCGCCGCCTACGACCAGCACTTCGGTTTTCTCGACGGGCATCGGCATTCCCCTGTTTGGCATTGACAGATTATGCCGCGCAAATGGCTTCGGAAAAAGAATTGACTTGCGCAGCATTGATTAGGAAAAACCTAACCGGCAGATGTCATGGCGTAACGGGATAAGGCCAGGGTGCCTGACTGAACACCCCGCCGTCCACCCAGATCGTCTGCCCGGTGACAAAACTTGCAGCGTCCGAGATCAGAAACAGCATTGGTCCTGACAAGTCTTGCGGCGTGCCAATGCGGCGCAGGGGTGTGACGGGGCTCCACGTCGCGGCGTAATCCGGGGCTTCGGCCTTGGTGCGATCGGTTTCAATTGCACCGGGAGCGATGCAGTTGACGCGTATGCCGTACGGGCCGAGTTCACTGGCAGCGACTTTGGTGAACTGTTCGATCCCGCCTTTGGAGGTGGTGTAGTCAACAAGGCGCGGGAAGGCGAGTTTGTTGCAGCCGGAACCGAGGGTGATGATGTTGCCGCCGTGACCGGCGGCGATCATGGCTTTCGCGGCGGCCTTGGTGTTCAGGAAAAGGCCGCGCAGATTGGTGGCCATGACGCGGTCCCATTGTTCCACGGACAGATCCAGCAGCGACGACCAGGTCTGGATCCCCGCATTGTTGACCATGACAGAAGGGGCACATCCGGCCCAGTGCGCGGCGTCGGCGTGGAAGCTGGCGACCTGCGCCTCGTCACCCGCGTCGCTTTGCCGGGCCATAGCGCGGCGGCCAAGGGATTGCACCCGGCAGATGAGATCGGTGGCCTCTGTCGCGGCGGAGATATGGGAAAACGCCACGTCATAACCTGCGCAGGCAAGGGCGGTGACAAGGTGCCTCCCGATGGCAGAGGTGCCTGCGGTGACAAGGGCGAGTTGGGTCATGGCGGCCTCCGGGTTTTGGGCAGAGTGGGCAAAGGGGCAGGGCTAAATTTTTCTGCGAAAAATTGGTGTTAGGGCTGGCGGCGTGTGGGTTGCAAAGGTCGGGGGTTTCCACCCCCGAACCCCCGAGGATATTTAGGGACAGATGAAACGGCAGCAAGCGTCACCCGATGGTGCGGCGGATCACGTCCAGCCAGTTGTCCCAAGCCAGCCGGCGGATCAGCGCCTCGCCATACTCTGCGCTGCGCATCGCCGCGATCAGTTTGGGCAGGCCTGCGGCGGTGCCAAGGAAGTTAGGGATCAGCGTGCCGTCGAAATCAGAGCCAAGAGCCACGCCACCTTCGCCAAGATGCTTCATCAGGTGGTCAAGGTGGCGGATCAGGTCTTCGGGCGGAGTGTCGGGGTTCTTGATCCCATCGAGCCGCAGGAAGCCGCAACCGTAGTTCAGGCCCGCCAGCCCGCCGCGTTCGGCCATCGCGTCCAACTGGCGGTCGGTCAGGTTCCGGGTCGAGGCGGTGATGGCATGGGCATTGGAGTGGGTGGCGATCAGCGGTTTGTCGGAGGTCTTTGCCACATCCCAGAAGCCAGCTTCGTTCAGGTGGCTCAGGTCGATCAAGATACCCAGCGCATCGCATTCCCTGACCAGACGCTTGCCATCCTCGGTCAGGCCGGCGCCGGTGTCGGGGCTGGCGGGGTGGTTGAAGGGGACACCGTGGCCAAAGATGTTGGGACGGCTCCACACCGGACCCAGCGAGCGCAGACCAGCGGCATGGTAGACGTGCAGCGCATCAAGGTCGGCGGCGATGGCTTCGGCGCCTTCGATGTGCAGAATAGCAGCGACCGCACCCTCGGCGCGGGCAGCCTCAATTTCAGCAGCGCTTTGGCACAGGCGGATCGCATCCGGGTGAGCGGTGGTCAGGCGCAGGAGTGTGGCAATCTGCGCCTCAGCTTCTGTTCGGGCGCGGACAGGGTCGATGGGTGGAAAGGTGCGCAAGGTGGCCTTGGGGTCAGGGCCAGTGCCAGGCGCAGTGCTGCACCAGATGGCGAAGAAACCACCGGCAAAGCCGCCGGTGCGGCATTTGCCAAGGTCGATGTCGCCGTCGCGTCCGGTGATGAAGCTGGACCCGGTGGCGTCGCCTTCTGCCAAGAGGCAAGACAGGAGATCATTGTGGCCGTCGAATATGGCGAGGTTTTCCATTGCGTTCCTTTTTCCAGTCGGCGTCAGGGTCGATGTTCCATGCCAAACCAGCCGCTGTAGCCCTGCGACCTGAGCCACGCCATGTCCCCGGCCAGGTCCAGCACCCCGCTTCCCGGTGCGCCGCGCCCGGGATGATCGGCGACATGGACATGGCCAATCAGACGCGCCTTACCCGCGATGACAGCGCGGCTATCCTCGCCTGCGACGGCGGCGTGATACAGGTCAAGCAACAGGCGGATCTCAGGGCGGTTCACGGCGGCAACGATGGCAAGACCGTCACCCGCATGGGTCAGGAAGCCAGACTGCGCGTCGCTGACCGGTTCCAGCAGCAGCGTCACGCCGGAGCCTTGCAGCACCTTGGCAGCAGCCAGCAGCACGTCCACCAGCGCTGCGGTTTGCACGGCATGTGGGGTGCCTGGCAGGGTGCTGCCGCCTTGAACATACAGGAACGGGGCGGAAAGCCGCTGCGCCAAGACAATTGAGGCGGGCAGCGCCGCAAGGAAACCGTCGTGATTTGCGGGATCGTTCAGCGGGATCATCGGTTCAGCGACAAAACCGATCACGGCGGTGCCTGTCTGGCGCAGTGCGATCTCCAGCGCCGCCAGATCCTTGTTCGACCACAGCCAGAACTCGATCGCCTTGAACCCGGCTGCATGGCCCAGGCGAACCCTCTGCGCAAAATCGGCGGTCTGGTCCGAAAACAACATCTCGATACAGGCTGAACAGCCCTCGTTTGCGGTGTCCATTATACCTACCCCCTGCCCCGCACGCTCTATTCCGCCGAAGCGACCCACCAAGACCTGCTTCGCGGCACCGCCAACAGCGCCAGTTCAAAACCCATGTTGACAAGCTGGACCAGAAGTTGCCCAATTGGTCAAGGAAGCCCCGCATTGAAATGGGGGACTGCTGCCAAGCCAATGAAAAACAGGGAGATTGCAATGAAGTTTGATCCGATCCGTAGGGGGTTCGGTGTCGCGGCTGTTGCGGCGCTGATGCTGGGGGCGGCCCCGGCTGCTCTTTTCGCCGCCACACCCGCCGATACACTGGTGATTGCCGAAGCGATTGATGACATCGTATCGCTGGACCCTGGTGAAGCTTATGAGTTTTCCGGCCTGGACCTCGTCAACAACACCTATGACGGTCTGGTCGAGATTGATCCAACAACGTTGGCCATGATGCCCGGTCTGGCCGAGAGCTGGTCAGTGGCCGATGACGGCGTGACCTATACGTTCAAGATGAAAGCCGGACTGACCTTTGCCTCTGGCAACCCGGTTCGGGCCGAGGATGCGGCATATTCGCTGCAACGCGCAGTCAAGATCAACAAGACGCCTGCGTTCATCCTGAACCAGTTCGGCTGGACTGCCGACAACGTCGACAGCATGATCACCGCCAAGGATGACGTGCTGACCTTGAAGGTCGACAAACCCTATGCGCCGACCTTCCTGTACAACTGCCTGACCGCCGGTGTTGCATCCATAGTGGATGCGGAAACCGTCAAGACCCATGACGTCGGTGGCGACATGGGCAATGCGTGGTTGCACGAAAACACGGCGGGCACCGGGGCTTATATCCTGAAATCGTTCAAGCCGAACGAGGGATATGTGCTGGAGGCGCGTCCGGGCTATTGGCGTGGCGATGCCAAGATTGCCAAGATCTACATGACGCATGTGCCCGAGGCCGCAACCGAACGTTTGCAGCTGGAAAAGGGTGACATCGACATCGCCCGCACTCTGACTCCGGTGGATATTGCCGGAATGGCAGGCAACGCCGACGTCAAAATTCAGCAAGACGTGGGCGGTCAGGTCTATTACCTCGCCTTCAACCAGAAGAACGAGCAGTACAAGAACGCCAAGTTCCTCGATGCGATGCGCTGGGCGGTCGATTATCAGGGCATGGCCGACACCATCATGAAAGGCACTGTCGTCGTTCACCAGAGTTTCCTGCCGCAAGGCTATCTGGGTGCGCTGGATGACCAGCCCTACAAGCTGGACATTGCCAAGGCCAAGCAACTGGTTGCGGATTCGGGGATCAAGGATCCCAAAGTTGTGCTGTCCGTGCGCAACGCCGCAGACCGGATGGACGTGGCGCAGTCGATTCAAAACACCTTTGGTCAGGCCGGCATCACAGTCGAGCTGAAAACCGGCGAAGGCGCCGAACAGCTCAAGGAATACCGTGCCCGTCAGCATGACGCGACCCTGCAAACCTGGGGCCCGGATTATCCCGATCCGAACACCAACTCGTCGACCTTCGCGGAAAACCCCGACAATTCGGATGCCGCCAACAACACCGGCTACCTCGCATGGCGCAACGCCTACGACCCGGGCGAAATGACCGCAATGAGCAAGGCCGCCGTGCTGGAACGCGACCCCGACAAGCGCAAGGCGATGTACGAGGAGATCGAGAAGAAGCACCGCGAGACCTCGCCCTTCATCCTGATGTTCCAGCAAGCCCGCAACACTGGCCTGCGCGCCGGCGTGCAAGGTTTCTATACCGGTGGAGCCATCGACGCCGCCGCCTACTGGCTTGTGACCAAGTAAGGTCCTGGTGCGCCCCGGGTTCGTCCGGGGCGCACCGTATTTCATGGCAAGCATAGACGCCCCCGCCGCCCCCTCGCGCCTAGGCCGCATCCTGCGCCAGGTTGGTGCGACGCTGATCACCTTGCTCATCACCTTTGTTGGCCTTTTGGCCGTTACCTTCATCATCAGCCGTGTCGTGCCGATTGACCCGGTGATGTCGATCCTGGGCGAACGTGCGACCGAGGCGCAGATCGCGGAAACCCGCACCAAGCTGGGGCTGGACCGGCCATTGTGGATGCAGTTTGGCATTTATGTAAACGACGCGCTGCATGGCGATCTTGGCACCTCGATCCGCACCAAAAAGCCGGTTGTCGCGGAAATCGCACGCTATTTCCCTGCGACGCTGGAACTGTCGACGCTGGCCACCATCATCGGTGTCATCATCGGTATTCCTGCGGGCGTTCTGGCTGCAACTAAGCCCGGATCGCTGCTGGATCAGGCAGTGCGCCTGATCGGTTTGATGGGCTATTCAATGCCGGTGTTCTGGCTGGGGCTGATCGGGTTGTTGTTATTTTATGGCCAGCTGGGCTGGGTATCTGGTCCGGGGCGGCTGGACGCCGCCTTCGACATGACGATGCAGTTCGAGCTTACGCAATACACCGGGATGATCCTGATCGACACCGCTCTGAATGGTCAGTGGGACATGTTTGCAAATGCCGTCAGCCACATCATCCTGCCCGCCAGCCTGCTTGGCTATTTGTCGATGGCCTATATTTCCCGGATGACCCGCAGCTTCATGATGAACGAGCTGGGTCAGGAATATATCACCACCGCCCGCGTAAAGGGCATGCCGGAACGTCGGGTGATCTGGGTGCATGCCTTGAAAAACGTCATGGTGCCGCTGATCACGGTCGTGGCCCTGTCCTACGCTTTCTTGCTGGAGGGTGCCGTTCTGACCGAGACGATTTTTGCCTGGCCGGGTCTGGGCCGCTATATCACCGATGCCTTGCTGGTGGCCGACATGCCCGCCGTGCTGGGCGGCACTGTGGTGGTGGGAGCGGTTTACATCGGGATCAACATGGTCTCAGATCTGCTGTATCGTCTTGCCGATCCGAGGGCACGCTGATGCAGAACAGCCAAAAATCTTCGAAGATTTTTGCAAATTCCTTCGAAGGAATTTGGCGGCGGTGCCAACCGTCATGATCGCGCCCAACCTGACGTGGAACCAATGGCTGCGCGATCAGAACCCGACCTCGCGCAGTCAGGCGCGGATGGCGCAGGCCTATCTGTCCTGGCTGCGGCTGAAACGCAACCCGTTGGCGATGATAGGACTGGGGATCACGGTAGCGCTGATCCTGATGTCGATCTTTGCCAATGTGCTGGCACCTTATGATCCGATCACCCAGAACCTCGCCGAACGCCTGCAACCGCCCGGCACGCCGGGGCACTGGATGGGCACCGACGACTTTGGCCGCGATATCTGGACCCGCATCCTGTATGGCAGCCGGATCACCCTGTATATCGTGCTGCTGGTGATCCTTACCGCACCGGTTGTGGGTCTGATAATTGGCACCGTCGCGGGTTATTTCGGTGGCTGGATTGATCAGGTGCTGATGCGGATCACCGATATTTTCCTGGCGTTCCCCAAGCTGATCCTTGCGTTGGCGCTTGTCGCGGTGCTTGGGCCTGGCATGGTCAACGCCGTTTTGGCCATCGCGATCACATCCTGGCCGCCCTATGCGCGGGTGGCGCGGGCCGAAACCCTGACGGTGCGCAACTCTGACTATATTGCCGCCGTCCGGTTGCAGGGCGCAGGGGCGGTGCGGGTGATCTGGGGCCATGTCATGCCGATGTGCCTGCCTTCGGTCATCATCCGGGTCACACTGGACATGGCCGGTGTGATCCTGACCGCCGCTGGCTTGGGCTTTCTGGGCCTTGGCGTCCAACCCCCGCAACCCGAATGGGGTCTGATGATTTCGGCTGGCCGCAAGTTCCTGTTCGAACAATGGTGGGTCGCCACAATGCCCGGCCTCGCCATCTTCGTCGTCTCGCTCGGGTTCAACCTGATGGGCGACGGCCTGCGCGATGTTCTGGACCCGCGGAGTTCCGGCAGATGAGCCTTCTGTCCGTCAAGAACCTGCGCGTGACCTTCAACACCGAAGCAGGCGTGGTCGAGGCAGTGCGCGGCGTGTCTTTTGAACTTGGCCGCGAACGCCTTGGCATCGTGGGCGAAAGCGGTTCGGGCAAGACCATGACAGGCCGGAGTGTTTTGCGCTTGATCCGGCCCCCGGGCAAGATCGAGGCCGATTCAATGCAATTCGATGGAACTGACATTTTGAACGCCTCGGAAACCCAGATGCGCGCCTTGCGTGGTCCCCGGATGGCTATGGTGATGCAAGACCCCAAGTTTTCGCTCAACCCTGTGATGCGCGTCGGCGCTCAGTTGATGGAGGGCCTGCGGCAGCGCGACCATACCTCCAAGGCCGAAGCCTATGCCAAAGCCATTGCCGCCCTGAACGCCGTGCAAATACGCGACCCCGACCGGGTCATGGACGCCTATCCGCACGAGCTGTCCGGCGGCATGGGTCAGCGGGTGATGATCGCGATGATGTTGATCCCCGACCCCGATCTGCTGATTGCGGATGAACCCACCTCTGCTCTCGATGTCACCGTGCAGGCAGAGGTGCTGTCGATCCTTGACGATCTCGTTAAGACCCGCGGTATGGGCCTGATCTTCATTTCCCACGATTTGCGCCTTGTCGCGCGGTTCTGTGACCGGGTGCTGGTGATGTACAAGGGACGGATCGTCGAGGAGGTCGCCGCGAAAGACCTGTTGCACGCCAAACACCCCTACACCCAGGGGCTGCTCAATTGTCTTCCGCGCATCGGCGGCACACGCGGGCCTTTGCCGGGGCTGGACCGCAACGCGGAATGGGCGAACTGATGGCGCTGATCGAGGTTGAAAACCTGTCTGTCACCTTCAGCGCCAACAGCAGGCAGGTCCGGGCCGTCGAAAACGTGTCGCTAACTGTTGGCGAACGCGAGAGTTTTGGCCTCGTCGGCGAGTCGGGCTCCGGAAAATCCACTATCTTGCGGGCGATTTGCGGACTTGCCCCGATCAGCGAAGGCAGTATCCGCATCAAGGGCGAACCGGTCAAAACCCCGCGCGGCAAAGCGTTCTCCGCTCTCGTCCAGATGGTGTTCCAGGACCCCTACGCCTCACTTCACCCGCGCCACACGATCGACCGCACCCTGAGCGAACCCCTTGCCATCCACGGCATCCCTGACACCGACAAGCGCGTGATGGCCGCCCTTACCGATGTCGGCCTGCCGACCTCATTCCGTTTCCGCTATCCACATCAACTCTCGGGTGGCCAAAGACAGCGCGTCGCTATCGCCCGCGCCCTGATGCTGAAACCTGCCATCCTGCTGCTGGACGAACCCACCTCTGCGCTGGATGCCTCGGTGCAGGCCGAAACCCTCAATCTGCTCAGCCGGTTACGCGACGAACGTGGACTGACCTTCCTGATGGTCAGCCACGACCTCGCCGTCATCGACCATATGTGCGACCGTATCCTGGTGATGCAGAATGGCCGTGCGGTCGAGGAGCTGTCCCGCGAAACCCTCGCCAGCGCACAAATGACAACCGAATATGCCCGCTCACTCTTCACCGCATCGGCCGACAGGATGCTGGAGGGTGGAACCCCGCATTCATTCGCTCCTGAATATCCCGAGGGGGGCCGGGAGAGTGAAACCCTCGACCCGCACCCAAGACAGGTCCGAGCCCAAGACAGGTTCGAGGCAGACTTCAACCCGACCCAGCCTTGATCCCTAGGCAGACTCACTCCAGAGAAGCCTTCATTTCAAGGCAATTGCCTGCCTGACGCCACAACAAGGACCGCCCATGTTCCCGACCTTCGACGGCCATAACGATATCCTCCTCCGCCTCTACACCCACCCCGAGAACCGCGAGGCGATCTGGCTGACCGGCGAAGGCAAGGGTCATCTGGACCTGCCCCGGATGAAAAAGGGCGGCTTTGCCGGCGGCTTTTTCGCCATCTACATCCCCAGCCCCCATGTCGAAGATGGTATTGATTACATGGAGTTGATGGAACATCCGCCCTATCATCTGCCCCTGTCCGACCTGATCAGCGACCACGAGGCCCTGCCCACGGCCATGGCGATGGCGGGCCATATGCTGTGGATGGAGCGGGCTTCAAACGGCGCCTTCAAGCTGGTCCGCACCGTAGCGGAAATCCGCGACTGCATGGCCCGCGGCATCATTGCTGGCATCATGCATATGGAGGGGGCAGAGGCGATCGGCGACAATCTGGATGCCCTTTACACCTTTCATGCGATGGGCTTGCGCAGCATCGGACCAGTATGGTCCCGCCCGACGATCTTTGGCAACGGAGTCCCCTTCGCTTTCCCCTCAAGTCCAGATACCGGCGAGGGTCTGACCAATGCAGGCAAGCGCCTGATCCTGGCCTGCAATGAGCTGAAAATCATGATCGACCTTAGCCACATCAACGAAAAGGGCTTCAATGACGTCGCCGCCCTGTCCAACGCCCCGCTGGTCGCCACCCATTCCAACGCACATGTCATCACGCCAACCTCGCGCAACCTGACCGACCGTCAGCTTGCTGTGATCAAGGAGTCCGGGGGCATGGTCGGGCTGAATTACGCGACGAGCTTTTTGCGGCGCGATGGCAAGCAATCGGCTGACATGGGCTGGGAGGATGTGCTGGCCCACCTCGACCATCTGATCACCCATCTGGGCGAAGATCACGTAGGCCTGGGCTCCGATTTCGACGGCGCCACCATCCCCAAGGGCATCACCGACGTCACGGGCGTGCCCGCGCTGCAACAGGCGATGCTGGACCACCAGTACGGCGCGGCCTTGGTCAAGAAGATCAGTTCAGAAAACTGGCTCAAACTTCTGGACCGGACCTGGGGCGCATAACACCGAACGATCACGCGGCGCTCCCTCGTCCTCCTTCATGGCTTGGGTTAAGGTGGCGTTCTTGCCCTCAGTTCATTGGTGCCCCACCCTCGCGCTTCCGCCTTGCCACATAGTCACCCAGCGCCTCCGCCACCGCGACATCCAGCGCGGGTGCCTGGTATTCCGCCAGCAACTGCTTCCACACGGCATTGGCCTTTTGCGGCGCCTCAACCGAGCCACGCTCCAGCCAGTTGGGGTAATTGTCCCAGTTTGACAGCATCGGCGTGTGGAAGGCGGTTTCATAGCGTTCCATCGTGTGGGCCGTGCCAAAGAAATGCCCACCGGCACCCACATCAGCAATCGCAGCAAGCCCCAGTGAATCGGTATCGGTCG
This sequence comes from Rhodobacterales bacterium, assembly GCA_025362795.1. Lineage (GTDB taxonomy): Bacteria > Pseudomonadota > Alphaproteobacteria > Rhodobacterales > Rhodobacteraceae > Stagnihabitans. The sequence continues at coordinate 21,757 of JANYFE010000102.1, forward strand.
CAATCGGCTCCAGATAGGCCTGCATCATCCCGATCATCTCGGCATCGAGGATCAGCTTCTCGAACGACGCCGTCAGCCCGCCGTGCATCCAGCCTGCGCCATGCTCGATCAGATGGGCACCTCCCATGATCGACCCCCATAGCGCCATCTGCGATTCGTAGGCGGCCTGCGCATCGACGGCATTGGCCGCGGTAACATTTGACGACCGGAACGGCACCCGGACAAACCGCGCCAGTTGCCCCGAAGCCTGCGCCGCCTTGGCATACTCCGGGGTGCCGAAGGCGGGCGCACCCGAACGCATGTCGACGTTCGAGGTAAAACCGCCATACATCACGGGCACGCCGGGTCTGACGATCTGGGTCAAAATGATCCCGGCCAAAGCCTCTGCATGCTGCAAGACCAGCGCCCCGGCGATGGTGACTGGCGCCATCGCGCCAGACAGAGTGAAGGGAGTAATCACGTTGACCTGACCGTGTTCGGCCATCGCAATCAGCCCCTCGGCCATCGGGATATCCAGTTGCAGCGGCGAATTGGTGTTGATGATTCCCAAGAGCGTGCAGGGCAGTCGGTCCACCGGAACGCCCAGCATCAGCGCTGCCATCTCGATCCCGTCCATCGTGCGCGCTGTCCCAAGGGTCTGGGTCTGCCAACTTTTGTCCAGGCAGGTGATCTGGGCAAGGTAGATGTCAAGATGCCGGGTGTTGGCATTCAGATCCAGCGGCTCGAAGGGGCAGCCGCCTTCTTGATGGATGACGTTCAGGGATTGAATCACCTTCAGATAGTCGCACATCTCGGCATAAGTGCCATCGCGGCGACCCCGGTCAAGGTCCATGACATAGGCCGGGCCACCGACCGAAGTGAACACGCAGTCATTGCCGCCAAAGCGAAGCGATTTCAGTGGGTTGCGGGCGAAAAGGCTAAAACGCTCCGGCACGGTTTTCAGAAGGTCTGCCACAAGGCCAGGATCTAGAAACACCGTTTCTTCCACCAGCCGCGCCCCAGCTCTGGCGTAAAGCGCACGCGCCTCTGCGGCGAGAATTTTCATGCCGGTGACGGACAGGACCGTCAAGGCCGCCTCGTGAATGGCGGCAACCTGATCCGCCGACAGCACTTCGATCGGCGCATATTGGCGTGGCACTTGACCGAAGGGGCGCTGCGGAATGCTGCCCATGACGCGGCCCGTTCTGGTTCTGCGGCTCATCCATTCCTCCGAAGGTGGGGTTTCACCGCCACCGCCTGCACCAAAGCCAAGGTAAAACCCGACCCTACCGAAACGCCATTAACTCCCGGCGCGGCATCGTCACCACTTCGCCCAACTCCCGGGCAAACCTGTGCGCCGAATAGACCGCATCCGCGATGGACGAGGGTTGGAGACAATCGCCGACGCGCACGACGCCAGAAGTCCCGTCCAGCGCCCGCCACAACCCATCTTCCGGCAGCCGCCCGGTCACCAGCACCAGCGTCTCGCACGCCACTTCGCCCTCGCGCCCGGTATAGCTGCAAGCCGTCCGCACCACCCCCGCCGCCTGCGCAACGACAAGGTGCGACAGCACCAGCCGCACGCCCAACGCCAGCAACCGCGCCTGCACAAAAGTTTGCTCATCGGTATATGCCGTCCAGGCCGAAGCGGTGGCATAGGGCGTCACCAGCGTCACATCGTGCCCGGCAAGTCGCAGCTTTTCGGCCAAAGCCCCGCCCATGAAATAGTGCTCGTCGTCATAAATCACGACCGGACCCAACACAGCGGCGCCCGCAAACACGTCATCCGGCGTCAACGCGACAAATTCACGCCGCTCCATGCCAACCACGCCCACGCCATCCCGCCGCCACTTTGACCCTGCTGCCAGCACCACATGATCCGCCCCGAAGTCTGCGATATCTTCGGCCGTCATTGCACTTTCCAGAAACACCTGCACATTCGGCAATTTGCCGATCATCGTCACCCGCCAGTCGCGGACGCGCCCCCAGGTCGCCAGCCCCGGCAGGGTCATTTCCCGCACGATCCGCCCGCCGGGCACCCGGTTTTTCTCGGTCAAAGACACCTCCAGCCCACGCCGCCCCAGCGTCAACGCCGCCTCAAGCCCTGCCGGACCTGCGCCGATCACCAGCACCTTTTCGCGCTTGCTGTAGCTGGCGATCCGTTCGGGGTGCCAGCCGCGACGCCATTCTTCGCCCATGGTCGGGTTCTGGGTGCAGCGCAGCGGCACCGCCTCGTTGTTCGCGGCCCGACAGATGTTGCAGCCGATGCATTCGCGGATCTCATCCGCCCGCCCTTCGCGGATTTTTGCTGGCAGGAAAGGATCGGCGATCGAGGGTCGGGCGGCCCCGATGAAATCCTGCACGCCGCGCCTGATCTGACTGACCATCGCGTCGGGCGAGGTGAAGCGACCCACGGACACGACGGGTTTAGAGGTGACGCCCTTGACGAACCTCACATAATCTTCCTGAAACCCCTCTGCCGAAAACCGTGCCGACTTCGAGTCATTGCCCAGCGCCCCCGCAATGTTAACGTCCCACAGGTCGGGGAGTTCGGCCAGCATCTCGACCACCTCGCGCCCCTCCCCTTCGGAGGTTATGCCCAAAGGCCCGTGCAACTCATCCACCGCCAGCCGCAACGCCACGGCGCAAGTGTCCCCCACTGCATCGCGCGTGTCCTCCAGCATCTCCCGCAACAGCCGCACCCGGTTCTCCAAGGATCCGCCATACTCGTCCCCGCGCGAGTTCGACCGCGCCGACAGGAACTGAAACGGCAAATAGTCATGGCCCGCATAGACATAGACAATGTCGAACCCGGCCCGTTTCGCCCGCAACGCCGCATCCCGCTGCCAACCCCGAAACGCCTTGATATCCGCCCGATCCATCGCCCGGGCCGTCGTCGGCAGGTGGAACATCGCGGGTTGCACATCAGGGGCAATCCCCGGCACGCGCGTCAGGCGGTTGCAGGCATGCGATCCGCCGTGCCACAGTTCGATCCCTGCAAGCGCCCCATGCGCGTGGATCGCATCAGCGGTTGCCGCCAAAGGTGCAATGTCGTCGTTATCCCACAGCGTCAGGAACGCATGCGGGCTGTCATCCGATGTCGGATGGATCGAGCAATACTCTGTGCAAACGACACCCCAGCCGCCCTCTGCCTTGACCCCGCGCAGCGCGGCGCCGGATTGCGGACGCTGCCAGCCAAAGCCAGTGGCATGAGGGGTCTGATAGAACCGGTTCGGTGCCGTCACCGGCCCGATTTTCACGGGTTCAAACAATATCGCGTGGCGCGGGTCCATGGTCTGCCTTCCAGGGAGATCACCCTTTTATAAATCTTATTGGACACTTGTTCAACAGTACAGATTCTTGGTCGTGCTACCCCGCAACGGCCTGTTTGATATTTGTTCAACAGTGAACTAGCCTTGTTGCATCGCTGTCGTGTCCGCCCGCTATCCTGTTTCCAACCGGAGGTGATTGCCGTGATCCGCAAACTGTTCGTCGCCCTGCTGATGATGCCCCTTGCAGCCCATGCCGAAGAATCGATCCGGCTCAAAGTACTGTCGTTCAACATCTGGTACGGCGGCGATCAGATCAGTTTTGACAGCGTGATCAAAGCAATCAAGCTGGCCGATCCCGATATCGTGGGCTTGCAGGAACCGGACGGCAAGACCCTGCAAATCGCTGCCCTCGCCGGTTATCCCTATGCCGATCAGCGTCGGCACATCCTTTCCAAATACCCGATCTTCGATTCCGGACTGGGCGAAACGACCGGCACCGAAGCGCCGCCTTATTCCATTGCCGGTCTTGACCCCGACGCCGTCGCCGCCTGGATCGAAATATCCCCCGGCAAAGTCATTGCGTTCGCCAACACCCACCTGACCTCTGACCCTTACGGCCCTGAACTGGTCCGCGACGGCAAGACTTTGGCCGAGGTTCTTGCCAACGAGGCCGACACCCGGTTGCCAGAGGCGCAAGCGCTGATCGACGGACTGAAGCCTTTGGCTGACAAGGGCGTGCCGTTGATCCTGACGGGCGATTTCAATGCGCCGTCGTGGCGCGACTGGACGGCGGCTGCCGTCGCCGCGCGGCCCGCACCGGCATTTGTGGTGGAATGGCCGGTCAGCAAGGCTTTCGAGGCGGCGGGTTTTACCGACAGTTTCCGCGCCGTAAATCCCGACCCCCTCACGACCCCAGGCCAGACCTGGACGGCTGGGAGACCCTATCCCTATGTTCCCAAGGGTGAAACTTTTGACCGCATCGACTTTGCCTGGACCGCCAATGTAAAACCGATAGCTGCCGTCGTAATGGGTGAGGCCGGCAATCCTCAGAACTCCCTGTCGGTGACGCCGTGGCCGTCGGACCACCGCGCCGTGCTGACCACGCTGGATGTGGTGCCAATCCCTACCCCGGCACTGATCACGGTCGAGCCGCGCCCGGTGCGCGAAGGCGGCAGTTTCGTGATCCGTGTCGCCTCGCCTGATGGCGGCAACTATGCGGCCACGATCTACAAACGCGGAGAAACCGTGCCCCTGACCGGGATCAGCGATGTGGCCCCCGATGACCGCCCGACCATCCGGCTTTCCACACTTGGGTTGCCACAGGGTGATTATGATGCGGTGATGAGCGATAAAGACGGGCGCGAGATCGCCCGAACTCGCTTTGCCATTGTGCCGGCCGATGGCCATGCGACGCTGGCCTTGACTGCCACTGTCAAACCCGGCACCGACATTCCGCTGCACTTTACGGGTGCGCCGGGGTTCAAGCTGGATTGGATCGGCATCTACAAAAAGGCAGAGCCATCAGTCTACAACTACTTGGGCTTTGCCTATACCGGTGCCCGGATCAACGGTGACCTGACCTTTCCAGCGGCTGAGTTGTACGCAGAGCTGACGCCGGGTGACTACGAAGCAAGGCTGTTGTTCGATGACCATTACGAGGTGCTGGCGGTCGCCCCGTTCAGCGTTCCTTGATTTTTCCATTAAAATCGCCGCCCGATTTTTCTGTGAAGAATCCTGTCGCTGGCCGACTGGCGTGCCCCAGTTCCCCGTGCAAGGATCGCACCAACGGAGGCCACCATGTCCAAAATCATTATATCCTGCGCCATCACCGGCTCGATCCACGTCCCCAGCCAGTCGCCGTACCTGCCGTTCGTACCCGAAGACATCGCCAGTTCTGCCGTCGGTGCAGCCAAGGCGGGCGCTGCCATTCTGCATCTGCACGCGCGGCATCCTGAAACCGGGCGACCCTCGGCGGACCCTGTGCATTGGGCTGGGTTTTTGCCTGCCGTCAAGGCCGCAACCGACGCCGTGGTGAACATGACTACCGGTGGCTCTGCCATCATGACGTTGGACCAGCGACTGGCCGCGCCCAAGGTCAACGCGCCGGAAATGTGCAGCCTGAACATGGGGTCGATGAATTTTGCCCTCTATCCGATGGTCGCCCGGATCAAGGACTGGCGCTTTGACTGGGAAAAGCCGTTTCTGGAAAATTCCGATGACACCGTGTTCAAGAACACCCCCCGCGACATTGCCCACGTACTGGATGAAATGGGCGCCCAGCGCGGAGCGCGGTTCGAATTCGAGTGTTATGACATCGGCCATCTGACCATGCTGAAACACTTCGTCGATCGCGGGCTGATCCGGGCGCCGATCTTCATCCAGTTCGTCTTTGGTGTGCTGGGCGGCATGGCTCCCGAGCCGGACACTTTGACCCTCTTGAAACGCACCGCTGACCGGCTGTTTGGCGATACCTATCAGTTTTCGGTTCTCGCAGCCGGTCGGGCTCAGATTCCGATGGCCACGATGGCAGCAGCGATGGGGGGGCATGTGCGGGTCGGGCTGGAAGACAACCTTTATGCATCCAAGGGTGTTCTGGCGAAATCCAATGCCGAACAGGTCTCTCTTATCAGAGGCATCGTCGAAGCCCTGGGCCGTGACATAGCGACGCCGGACGAGGCGCGCGCGATGCTGGGGCTGAAGGGGCGCGACATGGTGGCGTTTTGATCCGGCCAGCCACGGCGGCAGATGTCCCGACCTTGCGCGCGATGTTGCAGGCGCTGTCGGACCATGACGGCGGCGGTACGGTCGCTTCAGAGGCCAGTCTGCAGCTGCACGGTTTCGGCCCCCGCCCCTTGTACAGCGCCCTGATTGCGGGTGAACCGCCGCGGGGCATGGTGATTTACTACCCCGATTTCTCGACCCACCGCGGCGAACCGGGGGTGTATGTGCAGGATATATATGTCGATCCTGCCGCGCGCGGCAGCGGTGTTGCGCAGCAATTGTTGGCCGCCGTCCTGCAGCATCAGACCTGGGGTGCCAAATACATGACCCTTGGCGTCAGTCCCGACAACCTGGTGGCCAACCGATTTTACGACCGCCTCGGTTTCCGCCATCGCGGCTATGATTTTCTGATCCTTGACGGCGACCATCTGAAAGCCCTGCCATGATCACCGTTTATGACCCCGTCCAAGCCAGCCATGACCCGCAATTCTTCCTATCCTCGGGAGCCCAAAAACCCTGCCCCGAGAAACCCACCCGTATCCCGGCACTGCTGCACGCTGCCAGCCGCTTTGGCCCGGTGACAGCTCCGCCCGACAAGGGCCTTCGCCCCATCGCCGCCCTGCATTCCGCCCGCTATCTGACCTTCCTCGAAACCATCCACGCCCGCTGGTCGCGCATTGATGGTGCCTCGCCCGAGGTGATCGCAAACATCCACCCCGCCACCCGTCGGGACGGCTACCCTTTGTCCGCTGTCGGGCAAGCCGGGTTCCACATGACCGACACCTCCTGCCCGATCGGGCCGCAGACCTGGGCGTCTGCTTATGCTTCGGCGCAGACCGCGATCCTTGCCGCCGATCTGACACTCAAGGGTGAACAGGTCTATGCCCTGTGCCGCCCGCCCGGGCATCATGCGTTTTCCGACCTCGCAGGCGGATTTTGCTACCTGAACAACTCCGCCATCGCCGCCGAGCGCCTGCGTGCTGCTGGTCGCCGTCCGGTCATTCTGGATGTGGACCTGCACCACGGCAACGGCACCCAAGGCATATTCTATCGCCGCGACGATGTTCTGACTGTGTCTATCCACGCCCATCCCGAACGGTTCTATCCGTTCTTCTGGGGTTATGAGACCGAAACCGGTACCGAGGGCGGAGAGGGGGCCAACCTCAACCTGCCTTTGCCGCGCGGCACCGGGGATGCGGGGTTCCTGCAAGCCCTTGACAAGGCCTTTGTGAAAATTGCCGACTGGGGCGCGGATACAATCGTGCTGGCGCTTGGCCTTGATGCCTTCATGGGCGACCCATTTGCCGGACTTGCCGTAACGACTCAAGGTTTTGCCGAGATCAGCCACGCCGTCAAATCGCTGGGCCTGCCGACTGTGATCATCCAGGAAGGCGGCTATCTGTGCCCCGAACTCGGTGACAATCTCGCCGCGGTCTTAGGGGAATGGGTGTGATCAAAGGCTCCTCCGCGCCGCTGATCGGCGTCGGTCTCATGCTGCTCGCGATGGCAATCCTGCCCTGTATCGACGTCATCGCCAAATACATGGGCCAGGGCGGCATGCCAGTGATGGAACTGGTCTGGGCGCGACTGACCTTTGGCGCCGTGCTGACCGCGCCGTTCGCCTGGCGCGTCAAGGGTCTGCCCGGCCTGATCCCCGACCGGCCGGTCTATCACGCACTGCGGGCCAGCCTGCTGATTTCGGCCACGTTTTCCTTCTTTGTGTCGCTGAAATACCTGCCTATCGCCGATGCCTTGGCGATTTTCTTCGTACAGCCGTTGGTCGTCACCGCGCTGTCACCGCTGATCCTGCACGAACAGGTCGGCCCGCGCCGTTGGGCCGCTGTCTTTGTTGGTTTTATCGGCACCTTGATCATCATCCGCCCAGGCTTTGGCACGCTGAATCCCGGCAGCCTGCTGGCACTTGCCTCTGGCACCTGTCTCGCGCTGTATTTCCTGATGACACGGCGGATTTCTGGTCAGCAAGCTGCTGTGCTGACCACGTTTCACACCAATGCCATCGGCGGGCTGATCGCCTCTGTCCTTGTGCTGCTGGTCTGGAAAACGCCGACGCCTGTCGAATGGCTGCTGCTGGCCGCGTTGGCCGCCATTGCTAGCCTTGGTCACTATTTCATCGTCCGCGCCTATGACCATGCCGAAGCGTCATTGTTGGCACCCCTAGCCTATACCGAAATGGTGACTTCGACCATTCTGGGCCTGATCTTCTTTGGTGACTTTCCTGATGGCTGGACTTTTGTCGGCGTCGCCATCCTGATCACCAGCGCCGTCTACATCTCGATACGGGAACGGGCAAAAGGGGTGGCAGGACTGTCGGCCGCCGCACTCGCAACCCGGGAACTGCCAGATTGAACGCCTGGCGCTGGCATGCTGGACCTGGGGTATCGCGCTGTATCCCCTGCATCTTGTGGTCCTGACTGGCGCGGCCGCGACGATACCCCTTCGGCTTGAAAAACCGCTCGAACCGACCAGTTGCGCAACCTCCTGAACGGTCCGGTTATGAAGGCTTCGTAAACTTCCGAAAATCAACCCATTGATTCAAAACGCTTCCGAAAAGCATCCAGAACTGGACATCGCTAACCCCACTCCCCCAGCAAGACATTCCGCGTGACCCTTTCCACCGTCGGCTCTCGCTGGATCAGCCCATTGACCCACTCGCAAGACCCCGCGTTATAGACCACTCCGTTGCCCCGCTTGTACTCGGCCATGCACCCATTGCCCCGCCCCGCTCGTCCCAAAGTCTCCGGTGTGATCTCGCCGTAAATCACCTGCGCCACATCCTCCACGTCCAGCCGCCCGATGAACAGATCCCGGTCATGTGGACCAGTGTCGTGGGACAAGGTGGTGGCAGGCGACATTCCGATGATTTCCAGATCGCCCTGCAACCCCAGAGGTGGTTCGGTTTATCTGAACAGGTTCTGGGCGTTTTCTAAGTGGTTTTCCGCCTCGATTACGCCGCCAGCGTTACAGGCGGCGGCAGGTTGAAGTAGGCCTGATCGGGGGTTCTACCGTCAAGCGATGAATGCG
>JANYFE010000103.1 GCA_025362795.1 Rhodobacterales bacterium
CGCATTCATCGCTTGACGGTAGAACCCCCGATCAGGCCTACTTCAACCTGCCGCCGCCTGTAACGCTGGCGGCGTAATCGAGGCGGAAAACCACTTAGAAAACGCCCAGAACCTGTTCAGATAAACCGAACCACCTCTGGGACCGACCCCATTGTCCGGCTGGTCCGCGTTCGCTTGGCTGACGGCATTCCGCTTGCAATCGAACGGGCCGCGATCCCTCAGTCGGTTCTTCCGTCCGGCGATCTGGTCCAAGATTCGCTCTACGCCCTTCTTACGGATCTGGGTGTGCCACCCATGCGTGGAGTGCAACGTATCCGAGCCGGAATTATGGCCAGAATTGAGGCGGAATTGCTGGAATGCAGCCCTGGAACACCGCTGCTGGTGGTGGAGAGGCGCTGTTTTCTCGCGGACGAGCGCCCGGTAGAGTTCACCGAAACGCGCTACAATGGCGAGCATTACGACTTTCTGACGGAACTCCGGCGATAGGTTTGGTATAGACCAGTCGAATCTTATTTGTGAACTGGTATTGCCATGACATGCTCCTTTCCAGAGGGAGAAGATCGTGAACAAGGTTCTGGAACATCTTCGCGGTGGCCTTATCGTTTCTTGCCAACCGGTGACTGGTGGTCCGATGGACCGGCCAGACATTGTTGCTGCCATGGCTTTGGCGGCGCTTGATGGCGGGGCCGTCGGTCTGCGCATCGAGGGGTTGGCGAACGTGCGGGCGGTGCGGGCGGTGACCTCGGCCCCGATCATCGGCCTTATCAAACGTGATCTTGCCGACAGCCCGGTCCGGATAACCCCTTTCGTGCAGGATGTAAGGGATTTGGCGGCCGCAGGAGCCGACATAATCGCCTTTGACGCAACCAACCGGCAACGGCCTTCGACCATTGCAGAGCTGACGGCGGCTATCCGCGAGACAACGCGGTTGGCCATGGCTGACTGTGCAACTGCGGCGGATGGGCGGTTGGCCCACACGCTCGGGGCCGAAATCCTCGGCTCGACCATGTCGGGTTACATGGGCGGGCCGGTGCCGCATGGACCGGACCTTGACCTTGTCGCGGCGCTGGCTTTGATTGGCGGATTTGTTGTGGCAGAGGGGCGCTACCATGTCCCGGCACTTGCGGCGCAGGCAATGTCAAACGGCGCAGATGCGGTTGTTGCAGGGTCCGCCATCACGCGAACGGAACATGTGACCAGCTGGTTTGTCGAGGCGATTGGCGCCACGCAGGTTGTGGGCGACCCTTTGCACCTGCGGGGAGGCAAAGCGTGACCGTAAAGCCGATCCTTGCGATTGACCTTGGCGGTTCAAAGCTGCTGCTGGCGCTTGTTGACGGGGCGACGGTCCTTGACCGGGCCGAAGCGCCGACGGAGCGTGCGGCCGGGCCAGAGGCATAGGTGGCACAAATGGCGGCCTTGGCCCAGCGGTGGGCAGGGCGATTTGACCGCGCTGGAATTACCGTTACCGGCCTGATCAGCAATAACCAATGGAGTGCCCTGAACCCCGATACTCTGGCCATTCCGGGCCAGTTCGCACTGTCTGATGTGGCGCAAGCGGCGCTTAGGGTGCCGGTGACGCTGTGCAACGATGCGCAGGCGGCGGCTTGGGGCGAACATAGGCATGGTGCCGGGCAGGGCAAGGATATCGCGTTCCTGACCATCTCGACCGGTGTGGGGGGCGGTGTTGTTCTGAACGGCCGCCTTCTGCAGGGTCGGGGCGGTCTGGCGGGCCACTTCGGGCAGGTGCTCCCCCTGCCCGAAGGGTCTGACGAGCGGTTTGAGACTGGCGCTTCGGGCCGCTGGATTGCAGCACAGGGCGAAAAGCTGAGCTTGGCCTCTGACGCACGCGCCGTCTTTGCCGCCGCAGCCGCCGGAAATGCCGCCGCCGAGGACATCTTGCAAACCTCTGCGCGCCGGGTAGCGCGTCTGTGTTACGACCTGCAACTGATCCTTGCTCCCCAAGTCACCGTCATCGGCGGTGGGGTCGGTTTGGCCCCGGGCTACATGGACCGCATGGCTGCCAGCCTTGCGCATTTGTCACCGCTCGTTCGTCCGACCTTGGTTCAGGCGTCGCTTGGCAAGGACGCGGGGGTCATCGGGGTGGCCGATCTATCGACAAGAAACTAAGCCAACAGAGAGGAAAAAAGATGAACGTCCAAACATACCTTCGCGCCGGGGTTGCGGCGCTTGCGTTACTTGCAAGTTCGAATGTCCTGCAAGCTGCTGTCACCGTCTTAGGCTGGCCCGGTGGGCCGGAGGAAACGGCGCTGCGTGCCGTGACCGAGATCTACAATGCCAAGGCGGACCTCGCGCCGGAAAACAAGGTGGAACTTCTGTTCACCTCGCGCGAGGGATTTTTTGACAAGTTGCAGGTTGATCTGGCAGCGGGCAGCACCGCCTTCGACGCGAACCTGATCGCCACCTATTCGATCGGAAAATACGCCCCTTACATGGAGCCGATCACCCTGTCTGGCGAAGCGAGCAAGGTCTTTGGCGACACCGTGCTGAAAACGATGCAATACGACGGCAAACAGTATGGCGTCCCGACCGACTTGTCGCTGCACTTCCTTTATTATCGCAAGGACCTTATCGACGCTTTGATGGCCGATGATAAGGGAAAGGCGAAATACGCCGAAATTTCAAAGAAATATCTGGGCGAAGCCTTGCAACCCAAGTCACCGGAAGAATGGACTTGGCAAGATTTCGGAGCCAACGCCCTTTACTTCAGCCAGTCGGTCAACCCCGACAGCCCGACGCGCTATGGCACCGTGATCCAGATGAAGAACCTTTTGTTCAACATGATGGTATTTCACTCATGGGCGCGCAGCTATGGTGGAAACTGGATGGATGACTCCGGCAAGATCACCGTCGACAGCGAGGCCTATCGGACTGCGCTGAAAATGGCCAAAATGCTTTACGACGCCGACGCTACCCCCGCTGACTCGACATCTTACGAATACCCCGAGGCAAACGCTGCCTACGGGGCCGGTCAGGTCGCAGCGATGGTGCAATGGAACGCGGCGGCGACGGAACTGACAAAAGCGCAACCGACTACGGCAAGCTTTGCGCCGCCGTCGGGGCCGGATGGGCGCTTTACCCATATCCATGCCCTCGGCTTAGGCATCAACAAAGCCTCGAAAAACAAGGAAGGCGCGGCGGCTTTTCTGTCGTGGCTTTCCACTGAAGAGGCTGCATTGGCCTATGCCAAGGCGGGTGGTGCGCCGGGCCTTACAGCGGAGACGGCGGCAAAACTTGCCAAGGACCGGCCCGACCTGGTGCAGGCTGGCCAGTACGCGACAACCTACGGCTTTGTGATGAACGGCGGCACTTCTGCAAATGCCTTGGGTGTCTATGAAGCGCAGGCCAAAGAGTTCACCGGCTATTGGGCCGGAACGCAAGACTTGGACACCACGATGAAAAATATCACAGCATCCATGACGGACCTGTTGAAGAAGTGATCTGAAGAAGCAGAGCCGGCGCCGCTCTGGCGCCGGCTCTGGTCAAGTAATCCTCGGGGGGAGGGAAGCGATGAAATCCAAACGCGCCGTCGAAAATGCCGTTTTGGCCACTCCTTTGGTACTCTTTCTCCTGGCGATGCTGGGATTCCCCGTCGTTCTAGAGCGTGTCGCGTTCAGCTGACCCCATAGCCTGCGGCAATGAAGTAGTTTCGGCATTCGGTTGGCTTGAACAGATCACAGACTGCGCCGACCTGTTTCCAGAGAGCATGGTAGGTTCTGGCGGCGGCCTTGCGTATCAGGGTCTTGAGCTTTGAGAACGCCATTTCGATGGGGTTCAGG
>JANYFE010000104.1 GCA_025362795.1 Rhodobacterales bacterium
CATAGGAGCCTTGATGCTCCAGCACCATGCGGACAGCACGCGCCCGCATCTCAGGTGAATAACGATTTGATGTCTTACTCTTTTCCATAGCCCTCATCCTTAGTCAGGTTGAAGGTCTCCGGCAAACAAGGGGCGGTTCAATGTAATGGATCAATGCCACCCCGTCCGGCGTCAGCAACGCTTCCACCTTGCGGAAATAGGTGGCCAGATGCGGACGGCCGACATGTTCCATCATGCCCACCGATACGATGCGGTCAAATGGTCCCGTCACTTCGCGGTAGTCCTGCAACCGGAACTCCACCCGGTCGGCCACGCGCGCCGCAACCGCCCGGCTCCGCGCCTCGGCCAGTTGCACATCTGACAGCGTCACGCTAACCACCCGCGCCCCTTAGTCCCGCGCCAGCGTAATCACCAAACTGCCAAAACCGCAGCCGATATCAAGCACCAGAATTCCCTTTTAAATCATCATCTTGCGCTCGATATGGGCTATCTTGGCCGCTTGCGCCTGTTCCAGCGTCATGCCCGGTGCGCGAAAATATGCGCAGGTGTATTGCTTGTTTTCATCCAGAAACAGCCCTTACAGTTCAGGCGATATATCATATAATGATGCGCCACATTGGCTCGGGCTCTGGATATCGAATTCAAATCACTCAACCGCATCCGCATCTTGTTCAGCCGCACCAGCCATCCCGCCGCCGGATCCAAACTGCTCCACCCGGCCATTCGGCAAGGTCAGGACCAAAGACCCGACAGTGACGAAACTGCGTAAAATCCAAACCAGCAAGTCGTCCCAAATGGCAAGACCTCAAGCTCTCCGCATCGTGTCAATTGACGCGACAGGCAAAGATTAATTCATCAAAGCCAAAACGAACAGTGGGACTGTCAGCTTCCCGAAAACCGCGCCACCCGCTTTTCCAGAAACGCGGCCACCCCTTCTCGGAAATCGTCGCTCTTGCCGCATTCGCCTTGCAATTGCGCTTCCAGTGCCAGCTGCGCCGCAAGATCGTTGTCAAAACTCGCCCGCAGCGCCCGCTTCACCCCCCGGTATGCAATCCCCGGCCCCAGCGCCAAACGCGCCGCCTGTCCGCGCCAATGGGCGGCAAAGGTGTCATCCGGCACGGCTTCCCAGATCATCCCCCACTCCGCCGCCTGCCGCGCTGTCACCCGTTCGCCAAACAGCATTGCCCCCATCGCCCGCGCCATACCGACCTGACGCGGCAGCCAGTACGACCCGCCCGCATCCGGCACCAAGCCGATCTTGGTAAAGCTTTGCGCGAAGCTGGCACTTTCCGCTGCGATTACGACATCACAAGCCAGCGCCAGCCCCGCCCCTGCCCCCACAGCGGCCCCGTTCACGGCCGCAATCACCGGCAACGGGCACTGCGCAATCCCTTGCAGCAACGGTTCGTACTCGTCACGCAACACCGCCTCCAGATCGACGCGCGCCATGTCGACATCTGCCAGATCCTGCCCTGAACAAAATCCCCGCCCCGCGCCGGTCAGCACGACGACCCGCGCCTGAACCTCTGCTCGGGCCAAAGCCGCCCGCAACTCGGCCCGCAACTCCGCCGATAAGGCGTTCATCACCGCAGGTCGGTTCAACGTGATCACAGCCACGCCGTCATTCATCTCGTAAAGAACCGTTTCCATCGTCACTTCTGCAACAACTCCGCCAGTCTCGCTTGATCCTCCACGGACAATGCCTCAGCCTCGGCATCGCGTGACCGCCGCCGCACCATCGCCACCGCCACAACACCGCCGCCCAGCACCATCAGCGGTCCGGCCAGCCACAGCAGCAGATTCCCCCCAGCGGTGGTCGGCCGCAGCAGAACAAACTCACCGTAACGGTCCACGATAAACGCCACCGCCGCCGCATCCGTATCGCCCGCCAGCAAACGCTCCCGCAGCAGCACCCGCAGATCATGCGCCAGACCGGCGTCAGAATCGTCAATACTTTCGTTGCGACACACCAGACAGCGCAACTCTTGCGATATTGCCCGCGCCCGCGCCTCCATCACCGGGTCCGGCAGCATCTCGGCCGGCAGAACCGCAAACACCGGTCCAGCCATCAGCAGCCAGGCGACGAAAACCCACCTCATTCTGCCGCCACCGCCATCCGTCGCCGCCGCGTCGCCGCCGCCGCAATCCGGTAGCGCCGGTCCGACAGGCTCAGCATGCCGCCCAACGCCATCAACAGCGCCCCGCCCCACAGCCAATCGGCAAATGGCTTGATATACGACCGGACTGCCCAGCCGCCGCCGTCCTGCGGATCCCCGATCACCAGATACAGATCGCCAGCGACCGACTGCCGTATCGCCGCCTCGGTGGTCGCCATACCCGCCACCGGATAGGCCCGTTTTTCAGGATACATCGTGGCGATCTGGGCCCCGCCCCTCGTAACCCGCATCTCTGCCCGACGCGCCGTATAATTCGGCCCTTGCACCTCGGTTACGGCCACCAATTGCACCTGATATGGCCCCAGATCATACGAGCCGCCCTTCTGCACCACCCGGATATCTTCCGTCACCCAGGTCGACATCGCTGCCACCCCGAATATCAAGATGCCAAAGCCGCCATGCGCCACCGCTTTGCCCCAGTCGCCGCGCGGCAACCGGCGCAACCGCGCGGTGCGCGTTGAAAAATCGCCACGCCCAGTGCAGTTCAACAGGTCCAGACCCGCGCCCAGAACCACCCAGACCGCCAGCATAACACCGACCGGCCCCAAAGCCGACCGCCCGGTCTGCACTGCGTAAATCAGCAGGCCCAATGCCACCGCAAGCACGGCAGCCGCCCGAAAGGCCCGCGCCGACTTTGCGAGATCCGCCCGCTTCCACGGCATGACCGCCCCAATTGGCAGGATGACCGCCAGCGCCGCCATGAACGGCGTGAATGCGGCATCAAAAAACGGCGCCCCCACACTCAGCGCCCGTCCCATCACGATCTCTGCCACCAAAGGCCAGATCGTGCCGACAAACACCACGAACGCCGCCACCGTCAGCAACAGATTGTTCGCGACCAACGCCGACTCGCGGCTGACCATCGCAAACACGCCCTTGGCCTCCAACGCCCCGGCACGCGCCGCGAACAAAGTCAGCGCACCTCCCATGAACACAGCCAGGATCAGCAAGATGAAAACTCCGCGCTCGGGGTCATTGGCAAAGGAATGGACGCTTGTGATGACCCCGGACCGCACGATGAACGTCCCAATCAAAGAGAAACCGAACGCCAGTATCGCCAGCAAGATCGTCCAGGCCTTCAACGCCTCCCGCTTCTCGACGACGATCGCCGAATGCAGCAGTGCGGTCGCAATCAGCCAAGGCATGAATGACGCATTCTCCACCGGATCCCAGAACCAGAAACCACCCCAGCCAAGCTCGTAATAGGCCCACCACGACCCCATTGCGATGCCGATGGTCAGAAATACCCAGGCCAGCAGCGTCCAAGGCCGCACCCAACGCCCCCAGGCTGCATCAACCCGTCCCTCGATCAGCGCGGCCACCGCAAACGAAAACGCCATACTCAGCCCGACATAGCCCAGATACAAAAAGGGCGGATGGAAGGCCAAACCGGGGTCTTGCAACAAGGGGTTCATGTCCTGCCCGTTCATCGGCGGGCTGTCCAGCCGCCAGAACGGGTTCGAGGTCAGCAGCATGAACGCCAGAAACGCCACGCCAATCGCCGCCTGCACCGCCAGCACCCTCGCCTTCAAGGCGGCTGGCAGGTTACCGCCAAACCAATGCGCGCAGGCTCCAAAGAAACTCAGGTCAAGCACCCAAAGCAGCAGCGAACCCTCGTGGTTGCCCCAGACCCCCGCCACCTTGTACAACATCGGCTGCAACGTATTGGAATTGTTGACCACCAATCGCAACGAGAAATCATCGGTCACAAAGGCATAAGTCAGCGCCCCGAACGCCACCGCAATCAGCAAAAACTGTGCCGTCGCGGCCGGCCCCGCCAGTGCCATCAGCGCCCCATCCCGTCGCTGCGCCCCGATCATCGGCAGCGTCATTTGCACAACCGCCACGCAAAACGCGAGGATTACCGCAAAATGCCCAAGTTCAACAATCATTCAGCCGCCCCCGTTTGGTGTGATCCTAGGGCGAAAACGCAAGG
The DNA here is from genome assembly GCA_025362795.1 of Rhodobacterales bacterium. Taxonomy (GTDB): domain Bacteria; phylum Pseudomonadota; class Alphaproteobacteria; order Rhodobacterales; family Rhodobacteraceae; genus Stagnihabitans. The sequence continues at coordinate 4,114 of JANYFE010000104.1, forward strand.
CTTCCAATGCCCGCCCGATCACGTCACCGTCGCCCGTACCGCGTCCCACTCGGCCTCGATGGTCGCTGCCCGAACCCAAGGCGACAATCCTCGATACCAATAGTCCCGGTTGCCCAGATCGCCTTCGATCCAGTGGCACAACGCATGGACCAGATCATAGTCGCGGTTGCCCTCGTGCAGCTGGCACAATGCATGCGCCCGCTGCCAGTCCGGCCCCAGACCAAAACCGCCCTTCTTGAGCCACCAAAGTGCCTCTTGCGGTGGCGAAAGATCGGGCGGCGCCTGCTGCGTCATGTTCTGTCCCCTGCAATACCGGCAGGTGCCAGCCCGCCAATGTCGACCAGCCCCGCGTAAACCAATTCTTCCCGCAACCCCGTCATCGCCGCCCGGCCCGGCGGGTTGACAACAACAGGTTGGTCTCTGAATGCATCACGCCTTCGATGTCCCGGATACGGTTGATCACCTCATCCAGTTCCTGCAACGACTGCGTCCCCAGTTCCGCGATCAAAGACCACGCGCCATTGGTCGAATGCACCGCCTGAACAGCGGGAATCCCGGTCAGTCGCACCAGCACCTTGTTACTGTTGCGCCCCTCCACACGGATCAGCATCAACCCGCGCACCGGCGCCGCAGTGACATCGCTGCGGGTCAGCACGGTAAATCCGGCAATCTCGCCGCGTGTCGTCAGCCGCTCCATCCGCGCCCGCACCGTCGCCCGGCTCAACTCCAGCCGTTCCGCCAGATCCGACAGCGACGCCCGCCCATCGCGCCTCAGTTCTGCCAGCAACCTCTGATCTGCATCGTCCATTCTGGGCAGCCCCCATGACGTTTTGCTCAAAGCTTAATGCCAAATGACCATATCTCGCGTAGAACTTCCCGCAAGTCGGAAAGAAGCTCCGCCAAAAGGAATCGCACATGCCCAATACCATTCTGATCGGCGCGCCCATCGACGACGGCCAACGCCGCCAGGGCTGTGTCATGGGGCCAGCCGCCTACCGCGTCGCGGGCATCGCCGCCGCGATCCGCGATCTGGGCCACGGGGTCGAGGACTGGGGCGATCTTACCCTGTCAACCCTGCCCGAAGCCATTTGCGCAAATCCCGCCGTCCATTCTCTCGCTCAGGTTCTTGCCTGGACCGACCTCCTGTCCGACCGGGTCGATGACGCGCTCAGCGCCGGTGCCCTGCCGATCATCCTTGGCGGCGATCACTCTCTGGCCTTGGGAACTGTCACCGGCGCTGCAAACTACGCCGCCCGACAGGATCGCCCGCTGTTCCTGCTCTGGCTCGACGCGCATTCCGACTTTCACACCCCGATGACCACAACCTCTGGCAACCTGCACGGCACCCCTGTCGCCTACATCGCCGGTCGTGGCGGTTTCGCTCCGTTCCCGCCCTTCCCCAAACCGATCCCGGCCGAACGCATCTGCCTTTACGGCATCCGCTCGGTCGACCCCGCCGAACATGCCGCCCTCTTGCAACACGACATCGCCATCAATGACATGCGCGTGCTCGACGAACGCGGCATTGTTGCCCCTTTGCGCGAATTTCTCGACAGCGTGCGCACAGCGCAGGGCATGCTCCACGTCTCGCTTGACGTCGATTTCCTCGACCCCGCAATTGCCCCCGCCGTCGGCACCACCGTTCCCGGTGGCACGACCTTCCGCGAGGCCCATCTTGTCATGGAGCTTCTTCACGAAAGCGGCCTCGTAACATCCCTCGATCTGGTAGAACTGAACCCCTTCCTTGACGACCGCGGTAAAACCGCCCTCTTGATGGTTGATCTGGTCGGCTCGCTGATGGGCCGCAAAGTCTTTGACCGCCCGACCCGGAGCTATTGAATGATCACGCCCTCCCACCTTGCTTTCGTGCCTTTCGTCTCTGTTCACAACATGATGAAACTCGTGCATCACATTGGCCTGGAACGAGTTCTCACGGAAATGGCCGCAGAGATCGAGGCTGACTTCCGGCGCTGGCCCGATTTCGACAAGACCCCCCGCATCGCCGCACACAGCGATGTCGGCGTCATCGAACTGATGCCCACCTCTGATGGCGAAACCTATGGCTTCAAATACGTCAACGGCCACCCCGGCAACATGAAGCGCGGTCTGCAAACGGTCACGGCCTTTGGCCTGCTGGCCGATGTCGCCACCGGCTACCCGGTCTTGCTGTCCGAAATGACCATCCTGACCGCGCTGCGGACCGCCGCCACGTCTGCCATGGCCGCCAAATTCCTCGCTCCTCCCGGTGCCGCCACGATGGCCCTCATCGGCAACGGTGCCCAAGCAGAGTTTCAAGCGCTCGGCTTCAAGGCAATCTGCGGCGTCACCGAGGTGCGCCTTTACGACATCGACGCCGCAGCCACAGCAAAATGTGCCGACAACCTCGCCGGCCGCGGCCTCAAAGTCGTCACCTGCACCACCGCCGAAGACGCTATTCTGGGCGCACAGATCATCACCACCGTCACCGCTGACAAGCAATATGCGACGATCCTGACCGACAACATGGTGGGCAGCGGGGTCCACATCAACGGCGTCGGCGGCGACTGCCCCGGCAAGACCGAACTGCACCGCGACATCCTGCTCCGCTCAACCATCTTCGTTGAATACCCGCCACAAACCCGCATCGAGGGCGAGATTCAGCAGCTTTCGCCTGAACACCCCGTCACTGAACTCTGGCAAGTGATCATGGGCACCGCTCCAGGCCGCAGCACTGTGCAGGAAGTCACCCTGTTCGACTCTGTAGGCTTTGCCATCGAAGACTTCGCCGCCCTGCGTTACGTCCGCTCCAAACTCGCAGAGACCGGCCTTTTCACCCAACTTGACATGATCGCCGACCCCGACGACCCGCGCGACCTTTTTGGCATGTTGATGCGGGCAATCTGACCCCGTCCAAATTGCCCAATCGTATCCCTGCCGTGCGCGTCGAACTGCATTAAGACAGAACGTCCCCTGCAAGACATCGCCTACCCTCCCCCTCGTGAGAGGGTCGGGGCGCGGCCTCCGATACGATCCGACCATGTTAATGGACCCGGAATTCCCCGGTGACATTGCGCCATTCCCCAGGTGCTATCAGCTTGCAATGGGTGAATCGCACCGAATGTAGCGGGCCCTCGATCTTGTCCTGCCAGAACTCGATGAACTTGAACAAGGTCGGATAATCCGGGGCCAGATCATAGTCCTGCCAGACGAAGGTATTGAGAACATTGCGATAATCGGGAATCCGGTAGAACAGTTCCGCCGTCAGCAACCCGTAACCTTTCAACATCAATTCCGTCTCGTTAGGGCGCATTCGCACCTCCTTTGATGGCTCGATAGAATCATCATGCGCCTAATGATTTTATTTTCAATGAAAACAATGTGTTATCAATGTGGCTTTGCGGCTGCCAAAGCCCCGCCTGATGTGCCATTGCACCCCAAATGCGGGATAGTGTAAGGTTGCGCCAACAACATGTTGTCCCAACAGGAAGGCGCGGCCCCAGTGACCGACATCCCGGATACCCCTGACGCCACCGACGAAATTCCCGACCGCCCGGTTTCTCACGGCCCGCAAATCGACATCGTGGCGGAAATGAAGACCGCCTATCTCGACTATGCCATGTCGGTCATCGTCAGCCGCGCCATTCCCGATCTGCGCGACGGGTTGAAACCGGTCCACCGTCGCATCCTGTTTGCGATGCAACAAGTCGGCAACACCCATGACAAGCCCTACCGCAAATCCTCGCGCCCGGTCGCCGACACGATGGGCCAATACCACCCCCACGGCGACAGCGCGATCTACGACGCCCTCGTCCGCATGGCGCAGCCCTTTTCGATGAGCCTCGTCCTCCTTGATGGACAGGGCAACTTCGGCTCGATGGACGGCGATCCGCCCGCCGCCTTCCGCTATACCGAGGTTCGGATGGGCAAGCCCGCCAACTTCCTCTTGGCGGATATCGACAAGGACACCGTCGACTTTCAGGACAATTACGACGGCAAACAGCAGGAACCCACCGTTCTGCCCGCCCGCTTTCCCAACATGCTGGTCAACGGTGCCGAAGGCATCGCCGTCGGCATGGCCACCCGCATCCCGCCGCACAATCTGGGCGAGGTCATCGACGGCACGCTTGCCCTGATCGAAAACCCCGATCTCTCCACCGAAGCCTTGATGGACATCATCCCGGCCCCCGATTTCCCCACCGGTGCCACGATCCTCGGCCGCTCCGGTGCCCGCAAAGCCTATCTCGAAGGCCGCGGTTCCATCATCATCCGCGCCAAGGTCCGGGTCGAAGAACTGCGCAAAGACCGCTACGCCATCGTCATCGACGAAATTCCCTATCAGGTGAACAAGGCCCGGATGATCGAAATCATCGCCGAACAAGTGCGTGAGAAAAAGATCGAAGGCATCGCCCATGTCCAGGACGAATCCGACCGGATCGGCGTCCGCGTGGTGATCGAGCTGAAACGTGATGCCACCGCCGATGTGGTCCTCAACCAGCTCTGGCGCTTCACCCCCATGCAGACCTCTTTCGCCTGCAACATGCTCGCCCTGAACGGTGGCCGCCCTGAAACCCTCGCGCTCCGCGACTTCCTGACCCATTTCATCACCTTCCGTGAAGAGGTGGTCGCCCGCCGCACCGCGTATGAACTCCGCCGCGCCCGTGAACGCAGCCATATCCTGTGCGGTCTCGCCGTCGCCGTCTCCAACGTCGATGAAATCGTCCGCACCATCCGCGCCTCCGCCGACGCGGGCGAGGCGCGTGAAAAACTGATGACCCGCCGCTGGCCCGCCCATGACATTCTGGCCTACATCAAGCTGATCGACGACCCGAGCCACACCGTCAACGACGACGGCACCTACAACCTCAGCGAAATTCAGGCCCGCGCAATTCTCGATCTGCGCCTGCAACGCCTGACCGCTCTGGGCGTCAAGGAAATAACCGACGAGTTGGAAGAACTGGCTGGCAAGATCAAGGATTACCTGGATATCCTCGGCTCCCGCGACCGCATCATGGCGATCATTTCTGACGAGTTGCGCGAAGTCAAAACCGCCTTCGCCGTCCCCCGCCGCACCGAAATCGTCGACTGGTCTGGCGATATGGAGGATGAAGACCTCATCGAACGCGAAGATATGGTCGTCACCATCACCTCCGGCGGCTACATCAAACGTACGCCCCTCGCCGAATTCCGCCAGCAAAACCGGGGCGGCAAGGGCCTCGCGTCAATGTCCACCAAGGAAGATGACGTTGTAACGACGCTTTTCGTCGCCAATACCCACACCAACCTGTTGTTCTTCACGACCGACGGCATGGTCTACAAACTGAAAACCTGGCGCCTGCCGCTGGCTGGCCGCACCGCCAAAGGCAAGGCGATCATCAACCTTCTGCCCATCGCCAACGGCATTTCGATAGCCGCGCTGATGCCAGTGGACGCGCCAGAGGAGGAATGGGAAAACCTGCAAATCGTCTTCGCCACCTCTGACGGCGACGTGCGGCAGAACGACCTGTCCGACTTCACCAATGTCAAACGCAACGGCAAGATCGCGATGAACCTGCCCGAAGGCGTCTATCTCATCAACGCCGCCATCGCCGACGATCAGGACGATGTGATGCTGGTGACAGCCCTTGGCCGCGCCATCCGCTTTTCCACGACCGACATCCGCGTCTTCAAATCGCGCGGCTCAACGGGCGTGCGCGGCATCCGTCTGGCCAAGGACGACAGCGTGGTCAGCATGGCCATCATCCGCCATTTCGAGGCTGACCCCGCCGAACGCGCCCTCTATCTCAAACAACGCCGCCTGATCGCCGGTGCCCCGGATGAGGCCGAATCCGACGACGAAGACGAAGCGACAGCCGAAGGCCAGCTTTCCCCCGAACGCTACGCCGAAATGTCCGCCGCCGAGGATCTGATCCTGACCATCACCACCTCCGGCACCGGCAAACTGTCGTCCTCGCACGACTACCCCGTCAGGGGCCGAGGCGGCATGGGCGTCAAGGCGATGGACGGTGCCATGCGCGGCGGCAATCTGATCGCGAGTTTCCCGGTCGCGATCACCGACCAGATCATGCTCGCCACCTCCACCGGCCAGTCGATCCGGGTGCCCGTCGCCCAGATCAGCTTCCGCTCGCGCTCGGCAGGCGGCGTCAAAGTCCTGAACACCGGCGGTGCAGAAGAAGTGGTTTCGGTGGCGAGGGTGGCGGAACAGGGCGATGACCCCGCTTGAATCCGCACTGCACGACCTTACCGCGAGGGGCCAGACCACCACCTACGGCACCCTCGCCCGCGACCTTGGCCTGACCGGCCCCGCCACCATCGCCCAACTGACCAGCGCACTCGAAACCCTGATGGACCAAGACGCCGCCGCAAACCTCCCCTTCCGCGCTGCCCTCGTCAGCGGTCGCCTGAACAACAATCTCCCCGCCCAAGGCTTCTTCGCCAAAGCCGCCGCCCTTGGCCGCTATGACGGCTCTGACGCCTCCGTCTACATCGCGACAGAACGCCGATGCCTCTTTCAATTCATCCGTTCATAAATATCCTCGGGGGCCCGGGGGTGGAAAACCCCCGGCGCTTGCCGCCGATTCCGCCGCCGCCAATCCGCGCCACCGCCTCCCAAGACCGAAAAGCGTAGAGACGCAAGCAAGACGCAGGCAAGACGCCAACAAGACACCCGCTTTTCATCCCCGCCAAAACCCCCTAAACCCCCGCCATGACCGAAACACTTCACATCATCGGCGGCGGCATGGCCGGGTCCGAAGCCGCCTGGCAAGCTGCCCAACAGGGCGTCCCGGTGACGATCCACGAGATGCGCCCCGCCAAGGGAACCTTCGCCCACCGCACCGGCGATTTTGCAGAAATGGTCTGCTCCAACTCCTTCCGCTCCGATGACGACACCCGCAATGCCGTGGGCCTTTTGCACTGGGAAATGCGTGCCGCAGACGGCTTGATCATGGAAATGGCTACCGCTCACCGGCTCCCCGCTGGCGGTGCCCTTGCCGTTGACCGCGATCCGTTCGCCGCCGCCGTCACCGCAAAACTCCTGTCCCATCCGCTGATTTCCACGTCTTATGAGGATGTTACCGAACTTCCCTCATCAGGAAATTGGATCATCGCCACCGGCCCTCTGACGTCAACCGGCCTGGCTCAGTCAATCCGTCAAGCCACCGGCGCCGATGCCTTGGCCTTCTTCGACGCCATCGCCCCCATCGTCTATGCCGACACAATCGACATGTCCGTGGCCTGGCTGCAATCGCGCTACGACAAGGGCGAAACTGTTGAAGAACAGACCGCCTACATCAACTGCCCGATGACCCGCGACCAGTATAACGCCTTCGTCGACGCGCTCCTTGCCGCCGACAAAACCGAATTTCACGAGGGCGAAACGGCTGGCTATTTCGACGGCTGCCTGCCCATCGAGGTGATGGCCGAGCGCGGCCGCGAAACCCTGCGTTTTGGCCCGATGAAGCCGGTCGGCCTGACCAATTCTCATGATCCGCAGGTCAAACCCTACGCCGTTGTCCAACTCCGCCGCGACAACAAACTTGGCACGCTTTACAACATCGTCGGCTTCCAGACCAAGATGAAGTACGGCGCACAACTTGTTGTTTTCAAACTCATTCCCGGCCTTCACAACGCCAGTTTTGCCCGCCTCGGCGGAATTCACCGCAACACATTCATCAATTCCCCCACGCTGCTCGACAGCCAGATGCGCCTGAAATGCCATCCGCATATCCGCTTTGCAGGCCAGATCACCGGCGTCGAAGGCTATGTCGAATCCGCTGCGATGGGCCTTCTTGCAGGTCGCATGGCCGCCGCCGAACTGCAAGGCAGAACCCTTGACCCACCACCGTCTGAGACCGCTACCGGCGCGCTCATCACCCACATCACCGGTGGCGCGGATGCCAAAACCTTCCAGCCGATGAACGTCAACTTCGGCCTGTTCCCCCCGATCGACGCCAAAGGTGGCCGCAAAGGCCGCAAGGACCGCTATCTCGCCTACACCGACCGCGCCAAGGCTGCGTTCACTGAATGGCTGTCGTAACCCGCTTCGCCCCCAGCCCCACAGGCCCCCTGCATCTGGGCCATGCCTATTCTGCATTGCTGGCCCATGACATGGCACGGGCCGAAGGCGGCGTCTTCCTGCTGCGAATCGAGGATATCGACCCACAGCGCTGCAAGCGCGAATGGGAAGCGCAATTGATCGACGATCTCGGCTGGCTTGGCATCACCTGGGATTCCGAACCCCACCGTCAGTCAGAACGCCTGCCAGTCTACCAACAGGCCCTCGACAGCCTGTGGCAACGCGGACTTTTGTACCCCTGCACCTGCACCCGTCGTGACATCGAAGGCGCCCTGTCTGCACCACAAGAGGGGGTCGCCTTCCCCGCAGGTGCGGACGGGTTGATCTATCCGGGGACGTGCCGCGACACGTTGCAGCTTGAACGCAGTTTCCCCGAAGCCCATCCCCGCCCGACGGAGGCGACATTGCGTGTTGATATGGGGTTGGCGGTCCACGCAAACAGCATTTTCACGCATCGCATCGACACCCCGGAAGGGGGATGGCATTGGTATGCGGGCTATCAGGAAACCAGCCATGGGCCTGACCGCAGGTCCGGGCTGATCGAGTTTACGCCGCAGGACATGATTCAGGGCGTGGGCGATTTCGTGATCGCCCGGCGCGAGATGGGCACCTCCTACCACCTTTCTGTGGTCCTCGATGATGCTGCCCAAGGCGTAAACCTTGTGGTCCGTGGCGAGGATCTGGCAGCGGCCACACGGATCCATGTCGTTCTGCAAAACCTCCTCGGCCTGCCCACCCCCACCTATCACCACCACCGCCTGATTCGCGACGATCAGGGAAAGCGCCTGGCCAAGCGCGACGACGCCCGCGCTCTGTCGAAATACCGGGCCGAAGGTGCGACCCCCGCCGATATTCGCCGGATGGTCGGCGTGTAGGTCGGGGTTCACCCCGACTCTTCTCATGTCGTATATAATTATATCAATGCCTTACCAAATATTTCACGCGTGCAATCACCCCCAGTCCAGCACCACCTTGCCCGACAACCCCGACCGCATCACCTCGAACCCCGTCGCAAAATCCGCCACCCCGAACCGGTGCGTGATCACCTTCCGCACGTCTAGCCCGTTTTCCAGCATGGCGATCATCTTGTACCAGGTCTCGAAAATCTCCCGCCCATACACCCCCTTGATCGTCAGCGCCTTGAACACGATCCGGCTCCAGTCGACCGGAGATTTGCCAGGCGGTATCCCCAGCATGGCAATCTTGCCGCCCATCACCATCGCCTCGATCATCTGATCCAAAGCCTGCTGATTTCCAGACATCTCCATCCCGACATCAAACCCTTCCGACATCTTCAGCCGCGCCATAACGGTCCGCAAATCCTCGACAGCCACATTCACCGGTGTCACATCCGCCACGTCTGCCGCCAAAGCCAACCGCGCTGCATTCACGTCGGTGATCACCACATGGCGCGCGCCCACATGCCGTGCCACCGCCGCCGCCATGATCCCGATTGGTCCGGCGCCCGTGATCAGCACGTCCTCGCCAATCAAATCAAAGCTCAACGCCGTATGCACCGCGTTGCCCAACGGGTCCAGAATGGCCCCGATCTCATCGTCGATTGCATCGGGCAACGGCACGACATTGAACGCCGGCAGCCGCAGATATTCCGCAAACGCGCCCGCCTCATTGACTCCAATGCCCCGCGTCGCAGGGTCCAGATGGAATTTCCCCGCCCGCGATTGCCGCGACAGTTTGCCAATCAGATGCCCCTCGCCCGAACATCTTTGCCCGATGGCAAGCCCCTGCACCAAAGCCCCCATTGCCACGATCTCGCCCGCAAACTCATGCCCCGTGACCAGCCCCACCGGCACCGTCCGCGCCGCCCATTCGTCCCAGTTCCAGATGTGAATGTCCGTGCCGCAAATTCCGGTCTTCTTGACCTTGATCAGCACATCTTCCGGTCCGATCTCCGGCTCCGGACGATCCTCCATCCACAGCCCGACTTCACCGCGCGACTTTGCCAGAACCTTCATGCCAACACCCCAGTTTCCCGCCCCGCCTCGGCAAAGGCCGCCAAAGCAAAATCCAGATCAGCGCGGGTCAACGCCGCATTCATCTGCGTCCTGATCCGCGCCGCCCCCCGTGGCACCACCGGGAAAAAGAACGCCGACACCATCACACCCCGCGCGTCCAGCGCGCGGGCAAATGCCTGCGCCAGCGGTGCCTCACCCATCATAACCGGAATGATCGGATGTTCCCCCGCCAGCAGCCTGAACCCCAGACCCGCCAAACCCGCCCGCCAATAGTGCGCGTTTTCAAACAGTTGCGCCCGCTGCGTATCTGCCGCCTCCACGATATCCAGTGCCGCCAGCGCCGCGCCGACCACCGCAGGCGGCAGCGCGTTCGAGAACAGATACGGCCGCGCCCGCTGTCGCAGTAGATCCACAACCGGTGCAGAGGCCGCGACATAGCCACCCAGGGCGCCGCCCAAAGCTTTGCCCAAAGTCCCGGTCAGAATGTCTACCTTGACCCCGGCGTGTGCAGGTGTTCCGCGCCCCTGCGGCCCGATGAACCCGGTTGCATGGCAATCATCCACCATCACAATCGCATCAAACTTATCCGCCAACACCCTGATTTCTTTTAGTTTCGCCAGATATCCGTCCATAGAGAACACGCCATCTGTCGCGACCAGAATGTACCTCGCACCTTCCGCCCGCGCCTTGACCAGTTGCGCCGCCAGATCCGCCATATCCGAATTCGCATAGCGATAGCGTCGTGCCTTGCACAACCGGACCCCATCAATGATCGAGGCATGGTTCAGACTGTCAGAGATGATCGCGTCCTCCTCTCCCAAAAGCGGCTCGAACAGCCCGCCATTGGCATCGAAACATGACCCGAACAGAATCGCCGCCTCCATCCCCAGAAACTGCGCCAACCGGGCTTCCAACGCGGCATGAATATCCTGCGTCCCGCAGATAAACCGCACCGAGGCCATGCCGAACCCATGGCCCCGCATCGCCACCTCTGCAGCCGCAATCAACCGGGGATCGTCAGCCAACCCAAGGTAATTGTTGGCACAAAGGTTAAGCATTGATCGCCCGCCAACCGTCACATGTGCGCCCTGAGCGCCCTCGATAAAGCGTTCCCGCTTGACCAGACCCTCGGCCTCGATCCCACTCAGCACACCTCGCAAGTGCTCCAAAAACCCATCAGCCATCACATAAATCCCTCCACGTTGACCTCGCCCAGCAGCCGACCAACCGCGATGTCCATATAACGGATTATATTCCGTAATCACGGAATCTTTCAAGACATTCGCTGCCAGACATTTGGGGAACTAGGCGCTGGCCCCCTCCCGCTCAGCTGTCCTGCACGATCAATATCGCCCGCGCCGCCCCGTCCATCGCATGAATTTCATGGTTGCGATCCGCTGGATACCGCGCCGTATCTCCCGGTCCCAGGCGAGATTCCTCTTCGCCGGAAATCACCCGCAAATTCCCCGAAATCACCGTCAAACTCTCGCGGCACCCCGGCGAATGCGGGTCCGAAACCAGCCCGCCGCCCACACCAAAGCTCAGATCATAGACCTCATGTTCGCCCACCGCTTCGGCGGGTGACAGAATTCGGATGATCAGCCCGTGCCCGCGTCCAGCGATAATTGGGGCTGCTTCCGCCCGCACGATTTCGATCCCCGGGCGTGGCCGCCCCTCCAGAAGCCCCGCGAAGTCCACCTGCAAGGCCTGGGTCAGATTCCACAGGGTTGCCACCGTCGGGGAACTTTCGCCGCGCTCGATCTGTGACACCATCGACCGGCTGACGCCCGACAATCTCGCGACCGCGTCCAGTGACAGTCCACGGGTTTTCCGCGCTTCACGCAACGACGCTGCCAGCCGGTCATGGATTTCAGAACGTGGAGTCATGGCCCGCACTAAAGGCGACCGACGCCGGTGCGTCAACTGTTAGGTGCCGCAGAACGTGACATAGGGTGCCAGCCCTTCGGGTGCGGGCAAGACAAACCCCTCCCGCCCCGCTTCTGGCCCGAACGGATCGCGCACCGCCGCCAACAGCGCCTCGAACGGCGCCATGTCGTCCGCCGTCGCCGCCACCAGCGCGGCTTCTACCCGATGATTGCGGGGAATGACCGCCGGGTTGGCCGCCATGATGCGCGCCTCGAACCCCGGCTCCACACGGGCCAGCCATACCGCTCGCCATGCACGCAATTCCGGCACATCGAACAACCGCCGGAAGGTCAGCGTCCAATCCGCCCCCACCATCGCCTTTAGCAGCCCTTCAATCAGCGCCCCGTCTCCAGCATCTTCTCCCAACAGGCCAAGCTTCAACCGCATCACTTGCAGCCAGTTGCGCTGATATGTTCCGGCAATCGCCGCCAGCCGCTCATTCGCAAGATCGACAGCCTTCGCCTCATCCGCGTCAAAGAATGGCAGCAGCGTCTCGGCCAGCCGCGCCAGATTCCACGTCATTATGGCAGGCTGGTTGCCATAAGCATACCGCCCCTGCCGGTCGATAGAGGAAAATAACGTTCCGGGTGCATAGGCATCCATGAAGGCGCAGGGCCCATAGTCAATCGTCTCGCCCGACAGCGCCATGTTGTCGGTGTTCATCACGCCATGCACAAACCCCAACCCCATCCATTGTGCAATCAGCCGCGCCTGACGTGCCACAACCGCATCAAACAGGGCCAGCGCCGGAACCTCTGCCGCCGCCGCCTGTGGGTAATGCCGCGCAATCGTATAGGCCATCAGGGCGGCCAGTTTGTCTGCCTCCCCCCGCGCCGAGAAAAACTGAAAAGTGCCGACCCGGATATGGCTGGCCGCGACCCGCGCCACCACCGCCCCCGGAAGCGAACCCGCTTCGCGCAAAACATTCTCGCCCGTCGCAACCACCGCCAGACACCGCGTCGTCGGCGCCCCCAAAGCCGCCATCGCCTCGGAAATCAGGTATTCCCGCAGCATCGGCCCGACGGCGGCCTTACCATCGCCGCCGCGCGAAAACGGCGTGCGGCCAGAGCCTTTCAGCTGCAAATCCCACCGCCGCCCATCCGGACCGCGAAACTCGCCCAGCAAATGCGCCCGCCCGTCGCCAAGCTGCGGTGAAAACCCGCCAAACTGGTGCCCGGCATAGGCCAGCGCCGCAGGCTCCGCCCCCGCTGGCACTGTCGCCCCCGAAAGCCAATTGGCAGCATCAGCCTCGGTCAGGTCCAGCCCCAGATCGTCGGCAAGTCCCCGGTTCAGCACCAACAGTTTCGGTGCCGGCGCGACAGCCGGATCCAACCGCAGATATGTCCCCGGCAGATCGCGCAGATAACTGTTGTCAAAGCGAAAGGTCATCACATCCCCCTTGCGATCATAGGACGCCCGAAACCTCCCAGCAAGTCTTGGGCCGGCACCTGAGAACTCTGTGAAGTTGGTCGGGGCGAGAAGATTCGAACTTCCGACCTACGGTACCCAAAACCGTCGCGCTACCAGACTGCGCTACGCCCCGACTGACGGCTTCCTAATGCGCATTCCGAAAAGTGTGAAGCGGTTTTCGGGCAAAATTCGCGATAAGGTAAAACTCTGTGCTTTGCACCGTGCGAAACTCCGCTACTTGGCGTCGCAGGGCCACACTGCAGCTTGCTGCGCGATCACCGAAGACCGCATTGCAGCCCCCTCCGGCAGCCCCAACCGATGCGCCAGCCCGCCATTGATCTCCAGCACGTAGCGCACCGCTTCGCCCCCGTCGATCGGCGTCAGGTCTTGCGGAATCGCATTGGAATGCACGCGAGTAACGCGGCCCGATTCATCGGCGAAAATCATGTCCAGCGGGATCACGGTATTCTTCATCCAGAAATAGGCATGCACCGGGGCCGGATAGGCAAACAGCATCGCCGCAGAACTGGCCATGTGATCACGGTTCATCAACCCGGTTGCGCGCAGTTGCGGCGTATCGGCCAGTTCGACGGTGAATCGAGCTGAACCGCCATCCCACCGCAATTCGACCGCTTCAGGCGCACAAGCCGCCCCGGCTGCCGACCCAATGGTCAAAGCCAGCCCTAAACTCCACCCCGCGCCGCACCATCCCATGACACCACCTGAACAGCCATACGGCCCCGCTTGCCATCGACGATGCGCAGACAAACCGCTTCGCCCGCTTGCAGATCGGCAAAGCCCGACACCCGCAAAACTTCAACATGGACAAAGACATCTTCGACACGGCCAAAGACATTGGCAAAACCAAAACCCTTGCCCTTGTCAAACCATTTGACGCGGGCGGGTTCAAGCGGCAATGCCATCACATCTTCGCCAAGCGCCGCCGCGTCTTCCTCGCCCATGATCAAATGTGTGCCCGGTGGTGGCGCAATCTCCAGCACTTCAACCGCCTGAACGCCACGGGCAGTTTGCTGCACGTTCACCGTGATGCTGGCCCCGTCGGCAATCGAGCTCTGGCCGAAATTGCGCAACACATTGGCATGCAACAGAATGTCTCCGAAGGCATCATCAGCAACGATGAAACCGAAGCCCTTGCCGGGATCGAACCATTTTACCCGCCCCTGCACCGTGAGGGTCGTCTTGTCTTCTTCAACCATGTCGACAGGTATTTCCCAAGAAAGTCTCGCAACAAAATTCATGCAACGAACAAAAACGAACATGCAAGAGGCAAAGTCACTTCAACTGACCAAACCTATACGGATGGGTAGGGGGTGCCGCTGGTTCAGCTTCGCGGGCTATGGGTTAAGTCTGACAATTTTCCATTGATCTTCAATGCTTTGACGCGACCATTGAAAGCGGTCATGCAATCGGAATGCGCCGTCGGCCCAGAACTCAACCTCCAGTGGCACGATGCGAAATCCGCCCCAGAATGGCGGGCGCCGCGGGTTGGTTCCCTGTGCCAAAGTTACTTTCGCAACTTCTGCCAACAGAGTTGCCCGCGATGCCAGAGGTTCAGATTGGCGCGACGCCCAGGCCCCAAGCCGCGACTTCAGGCTCCGGCTGACATAATACTCATCGGCCTGCGGTCCCTCGGCCCGCGACACAAGTCCCCGGACCCTGATCTGCCGCCGCAGACTTTTCCAGTGCAGCACAAACGCCGCCTTGCCGGATGCAGCCAACTCCTGCCCCTTGCGGCTGTCGTAATTGGTGTAGAACACGAAGGCCGCCGGTTCGATTTCCTTCAGCAGGACCATCCGCACATTCGGCAACCCGTCCGCCCCCACCGTCGCCAGCGCCATCGCATTGGGGTCGTTGGATTCGGTCGCCTCCGCTTCGGTAAGCCAGTCCTGCGCCAGCGCAAATGGGTCGTCACCTGCAAAAATTCCCGTCCGGTCCATGCCCTGCTCCTTGCCTTGTCGCCCTTGATGCAGGCAGGTAACTCGCCTACACGTCAGGTCAATGAACAGGTTGGGTGGGGAAGACCGAATGTCAACCGGACTTATGCAGGGCAAACGCGGGCTTATCATGGGCCTTGCCAATGACAAATCCATCGCCTGGGGCATCGCCAAAACTCTGGCCGATCAGGGTGCAGAGATGGCCTTTTCATATCAGGGCGAGGCGCTGAAAAAGCGTGTAGAGCCGCTGATCGCCTCGATTGGCATGTCCGAAATGCTGGAATGCGATGTCAGCGACGAGGCGTCGATGGATGCGCTTTTTGTCCACCTCTCGCAAGTGTGGGGCAAGATCGACTTTCTGGTCCATGCCATCGGTTTTTCTGACAAGAACGAGTTGCGCGGCCGCTATGTCGACACCGGGCGCGCCAACTTTCTGATGACGATGGATATCTCGGTCTACTCGTTTACCGCCGTCGCCCGTCGTGCCGCTGCGATGATGAATGCGGGCGGTTCGCTGCTGACCCTAACCTATTACGGTGCCGAAAAGGTCATGCCGCATTACAATGTGATGGGCCTCGCCAAAGCCGCACTGGAATCCTCCGTCCAGTATATTGCCGAGGATCTGGGCAAGGACGGCATCCGCTGCAATGCCATCTCTGCCGGGCCGATCAAGACCTTGGCGGCTTCCGGCATCGGTGACTTCCGTTACATCATGAAATGGAACGAACTGAACTCGCCCCTGCGCCGCAACGTGACGCAAGAAGAGGTCGGCAAGGCCGCGCTGTATCTGCTGTCCGACCTCGGCTCCGGCACCACGGGTGAAGTTCTGCATGTGGATGCCGGCTACCATGTCGTCGGCATGAAGGCGGTTGACGCGCCCGATATCGACGTGGTGACGGGCCGCAAGGAATGACGATTGCCGCCTTCCTGACAGTGGCACTCTTGCACCTGATGGTCGCGATCAGTCCCGGCCCCGCCGTGCTGATGTCCGCACGCACCGGCGTGACCGAGGGCCTGCGGACCGGCGCGTTTCTTGCGACCGGTATCGGCGTCGGCGGCGTCGTCTGGGCCGCAGCCGCGCTCTTTGGATTGAACTTGGTTTTCCAGGCGGCGCCTGCCGTGCTGTGGACGCTGAAAATCGTCGGCGGCCTGTATTTGATCTATCTGGCCTGGGGCTTGTGGCGCGGCGCCGGCGCCCCGCTCGACATGACCGCGCGCGCCACCCCGCGCAGTCCGCTGTCCGCCTTTCGACTTGGGCTCGTCACGCAACTGGCCAACCCCAAACCGGCCGTCCTGTTTTCCGCCATTTTCATCGGCACCGTCCCGCAAGGCACGCCCGCCTGGGTCTATGCCGCACTGCTTTTGGTTGTATTTCTCAACGAAACCCTGTGGAACACCTTCGTCGCGCGGATTTTCTCTTTCAACCGCAGCCGGGCAGCATATATCAGCCTGAAATCCGCGATTGACCGCAGCTTTGGCACCCTGCTTGCCCTGCTCGGCCTCAAGATCGCCGTTACCTGAGGGACCACAATGACCGACCGCCTGCCGCACGAAAAAGGCTTCCACGTCTCGTGGGACCAGATACACCGTGATGCCCGCGCGCTGGCCTGGCGGCTGGATGGCAAGGGGCCGGACAATGGCGCATGGAAAGCCGTGGTCGGCATCACCCGTGGCGGCTTGGTTCCCGCGATGATCGTTGCCCGTGAACTCGATATCCGCGTCGTCGATACCGTGTCGGTCAAAAGCTACAATCACCAGTCGCAGGGAGCGACGGCCATCGTCACCAAATCGCCGCAGGCGGACTTGATGGGCGACGGCACCGGGATCCTGATCGTCGATGATCTGGTGGATTCCGGCAAAACTCTTGAACTCGTGCGCAGCCTGTACCCAAAGGCGCATTTCGCCACAGTCTATGCCAAACCCAAGGGCAAACCGATGGTCGACAGCTACATCACGGAAGTGTCACAAGATACGTGGATATTCTTCCCATGGGACATGGCTCTGCAATACGTTCAACCCTTCCGCGGTCAGGACTGAAAATGCTGGTCCACCCGGACGGCGTTCTCAGCAAATGGCTGCACTGGCTGTTTGAGGCGAGCCTTGTGATCAAGGGGCTGCTGGCGGCCGGCGAAACGCTCAGCGGTCTTGGCCTGCTCTTGACCCCCAACCTGACCATCATCAACTTCGTCAGCTGGCTGACCTACCACAAACTGGCGCAAAGCCCCGCGGACGACATGGCCAAATGGGTGCAGCATGTGGCCAACGGCTTTCCGGTCCATATGCAGCATTTCACCGCGCTTTATCTTCTGGCGCATGGTGCTTTGAAATTCGCGATGGTCATCATGTTGTGGCGCCGCATCCTGTGGGCCTATCCTGCGGCTATGGTCGTTTTGGCCGGTTTTGTGATCTACCAGATGACCGAACTTCTGTCCGGTGGTTCGATCGGCTTCCTGCTGCTGTCCGGCCTCGATACTGCAATGATCGTGCTGGTCTACCGCGAATGGGGCATGCTGAAACTCAAGCAGGCAAGCCAGCCGTTCTGATTGGCACAGGGCAACGCGCCGTGTCTGCATCATCCCTCTTGCCACCTCCGCCAAACCCATGTCCAAAGGTGCCAAATGCCCGGAGGCACCCATGACCCGTCCCCTCAACCCCGCGATGGCCGCCACCTTCCCGCCCCCGGTGATGGAGGCGCGGCGCTGGCTGACCGGCGTGACCTTTCCTGAAGCCCGCCCCCTGATCAACGTCAGCCAGGCCGCGCCGGTGCAAAGCCCACCGCTCGGTCTGCGTCAGGCCCTGGCCGATGCCGCGCTCAACAATCCCGACGCCCATCTTTACGGCCCCGTCCTCGGCCTGCCCGCCCTGCGCGGCGAAATTGCCACCCAGTGGTCCGCGGCTTACGCCGGCTTGATCAACCCCACTCAGGTCGCGATCACCCAAGGCTGCAACCAGGCGTTCTGTGCCGTCCTTTCCACCCTGGCAGGCGCCGGTGACGAGGTGATCCTGCCATCCCCATGGTATTTCAACCACAAAATGTGGCTCGACATGCAGGGCGTCAAAACCGTCCGCCTGCCGCCCGGTCCCGGCCTGATCCCTGATGCCGCCACCGCAGCCGCCCTGATCACCCCGCGCACCCGCGCCATCGTACTGGTTTCGCCCAACAACCCCGGCGGTGTCGAATACCCCGCCGATACGCTTTCTCAGTTCCGCGATCTCGCCCGCGCTCACGGCATTGCGCTGATCGTCGACGAAACCTACCGCGACTTTGACAGCCGCGTCGGACGCCCGCACGATCTGTTCACCGACCCCGACTGGGCCGACACCTTCATCCACCTCTACAGCTTTTCCAAAGCTTACCGCCTCACCGGGCACCGTGTCGGCTGCTTGGTAGCCTCCGAATCCCGCCTGGCCGAGATCGAGAAATTCCTCGACACCGTCGCCATCTGCCCCTCACAACTCGGCCAGATCGGTGCTTTGTGGGGCATGCTGAACCTCTCGCAATGGGTCGCCGGCGAACGCGCCGAAATCCTGACCCGACGCGCCGCCATGATCTCCGGTTTCGCCGCCCTGCCCGACTGGACGCTCCTGGGCTGCGGCGCCTACTTCGCCTATGTCGAACACCCCTACGCCATGCCCTCCGACGCACTTTGCAAACGCCTCGTCACCGACGCGGGCATCCTGATGCTGCCGGGCACCATGTTCCAGCCCGAAAACTCTACCGAAGGCAAACGCCAGATTCGCATCGCCTTTGCCAATGTCGACACCACCGGCATCGCCGAACTGTTCAGGCGACTCTCGTCTCTGTCCTTCTGACACTTTCATCTTCCGACAGTTGTTCTCGCGGGCGACCGGGGCGGAAAGCTCTCTCGCCACCTCTCATCTTGCCCCCCTGCCCGCTTTCGGCATAGACAGTCGGCGACCCAAAACAGGCAAGCCCATGTCACATCCCGACGAGATCACGACCAAGAAGAAATCCGGTAGCGGCACCTCGATGATGGTATGGGTGCTGATGGCGATGCTTGTCACCGGTTTGGGCGGCTTTGGTGTCACCAACTTTGGCCGTTCCGTCAGCGCCGTTGGTTCGGTCGGCAACCAGGAAATCACCGTCAACCAATATGCAAGGGCGGTAAAGGCACAGGTCAACCAGTTGTCCCAACAGTTCGGCCAACAGATGACCCTGAAAGAGGCGCAGATTTTCGGCGTCGATCAACAGGCCCTGCAGACCCTGATCGCCAATGCAGCGCTCGACAACGAAAACCAGCATCTTGGCCTGTCGGTCGGTGATGCCATCGTGGCGCAAAAGGTCGCTGCGGTGAAAGCGTTTCAGGATCTGAGCGGCAAGTTTTCCCGCGCCACCTATGCCCAGGTGCTTCAGCAAAATAACGTCACAGTCAAAGAATTTGAAAATGGTATCCGCGCCGACACCGCCCGGTCGGTGCTGCAAGCTGCCGTCGTTGGCGGCTTTGCGGCCCCCGACGCGTTGACCGATACAATCTATGCCTATACCGGCGAGGCGCGCAGTTTCTCCGTCCTGCATCTGACCGAGGTCGGCCTGCTCGCCAAATTGCCCACGCCAACCGATGCCGATCTCAAATCCTATTACGACGCCCATCTTGCCGCCTTCACCCGTCCGGAAGCCAAGCGCATCACCTATGCCGCCCTTCTGAATGCCGATGTCGCCCCGTCGATGCCGGTGGATGAGGCCGCGGTGAAACAGATCTATGACGAACATCTTGCCGACTATGTGGTGCCTGAAAAGCGTCTGGTCGAACGTCTGGTCTTCCCGTCCGATGCGGATGCCGTTGCCGCAAAGGCCAAATTCGACGCCGGGGCGACATTCGAATCCCTGGTCAAGGATCGCGGGCTGGACCTGACCGATATCGACCTTGGTGACGTGACCGTGCAACAACTGGGCGCTGCCGGTGCCGCGATCTTCGCTCTGAAGGATCCGGGTGTTGTCGGCCCGCTGCCCTCCGACCTCGGTCCTGCCTTGTACCGGATGAATGGCATTCTGGCCAAACAGGAAACCACCCTGGCGCAGGCCCATGACAAGATCGCCGCAGAACTGCAGAAAACTGCCGCCGCCAAAGCTATCGCGGACAAAGTCGAGGCTGCCAATGACCTGTTGGCCGGCGGCGCCACGCTCGAAGATCTTGCCAAGGATCAGTCGATGAAGCTTGCGACCACCGATTATGCCAAAGGCGCCGACGACAATGACGCCATCAACAACGACCCGGCATTTGCCGCCGCTGCCGAAAAACTGGCCGCCGGTGATTTTCCGGAAATCATTACCCTCGCCGACGGCGGCATCGCTGCAATGCGGCTGGACAGCACCGTACCGCCAACCCCGATCCCTCTGGACAAGGTCCATGACAAACTTGTGGCCGCCTGGCACACTGACGCCCTCGCCGCCGCGCTGAAAGCCCAGGGCGAGGTCGCACAGACCGCCATTGCCGCCGGTGCAACGATCGGCGCACAAGGCGTCGTGGATGTGGTGCGCGCCCTCACCCGCGACGCCAAATCTGACGCCGTAACACCCGAGGTGATCACCGCCGTGTTCGACATGAAACCCGCCGAAACGCGCCTCGTAACCCTGCCTGACTACGTGGCCCTCGTGCAACTGGACGGCATTACCCCTGCCGACACCACCAGCGATGCCGCCAAAACCGCCCGTGAAAAACTTGGGGTGCAGGCCCGCCAAAGCATCGCGCAAGACGCCTACGGCCTGTTCACCACCGCGATGACCGCACAGGGCGGGCTGAAAATCGACCAGTCGGTGATCAACTCTGTCCTGTCCCAGATGAACTGATGAACCTGCAACCCAGCTTCGACACTTTCGAGTTGGCGTGGAACCAGGGCCAGAACCAACTGGTCTACGCCCGTCTCGCCGCCGACCTCGACACACCGGTCAGCCTGATGGCAAAACTGGGCGAGGCGCGCACAGATACGTTCATGCTGGAATCGGTGACGGGTGGCGAGGTGCGCGGCCGTTACTCGGTTGTCGGCATGAAACCCGACCTGATCTGGCAATGCCAAGCCACCACCAGTCGCATCAACCGCGAAGCCCGTTTCGATGCCACCGCCTTCAAACCGCAAGACGGCGCTCCCCTGGACAACCTGCGCGCCCTGATCGCCGAAAGCCGGGTTGACCTGCCGCACGGCCTGCCCGCCATCGCATCGGGCCTGTTCGGCTACTTGGGCTATGACATGATCCGGCTGGTCGAACACCTGCCCCACATCAACCCCGACCCCCTCGACCTGCCCGACGCTATCTTGTTGCGCCCCTCGGTCGTGGCCGTGCTGGATGGCGTCAAAGGCGAAGTTACCGTCGTCGCGCCGGCCTGGACATCAAACGGCCTCAGCGCCCGCGCCGCCTATGCCCAAGCCGCCGAGCGTGTGATGGACGCCCTGCGCGACCTCGACCGCGTCCCCCCCGCCACGCGCGAACTGTCCGAAGCCAGCTCCGTCGGCGAGGCGACCTCCAACTTCACCCACGCCGACTACAAAGCTGCCGTCGACCGCGCCAAAGACTACATCCGCGCCGGTGACATTTTTCAGGTCGTCCCGTCGCAAAGGTGGAGCCAATCCTTCACCCTCCCCCCCTTCGCCTTCTACCGCTCGCTCCGCCGCACCAACCCCTCGCCCTTCATGTTCTTCTTCAACTTCGGTCCGTTCCAAGTCGCCGGAGCCTCGCCCGAAATCCTGGTTCGTCTGCGCGACGGCGAAATCACCGTCCGCCCCATCGCGGGAACCCGCATGCGCGGTGCCACACCCGAAGAAGACAAAGCCCTCGAACTCGACCTCCTTGCCGATCAGAAAGAACTTGCTGAACATCTGATGCTCCTGGACCTCGGCCGCAACGACGTCGGCCGTGTCGCCAAGATCGGCACCGTCCGCCCGACCGAGCAATTCATCGTCGAACGCTACAGCCACGTCATGCACATCGTGTCCAACGTCGTCGGTCAGATCGCCGAGGGCCAGGACGCCCTAAGCGCCCTCCTCGCCGGAATGCCCGCCGGAACCGTCTCAGGTGCGCCCAAAGTCCGTGCCATGGAAATCATCGACGAGCTGGAACCCGAAAAACGTGGGCTATACGGCGGCGGCATCGGCTATTTCGCCTGCAACGGCGAAATGGACTTCTGCATCGCCCTGCGGACCGCCGTGCTGAAAGACGAGAAACTCTACATCCAGGCCGGCGGCGGTGTCGTCTACGACAGCGATCCCGAGGCGGAATATCAGGAAACCGTCAACAAATCCAAGGCGCTAAGAAGGGCGGCGGAGGATGCAGGGACGTTCGTCAGGCGCGGGAATTTTTGAGCCTGTCTTGGGTAAAAACTGCCCGTAAACTTTGGAAACCCCCACTACTGAATCGTTAGCTGAAATCCCCAAGCCTTCTGGGCATTTGTCTGGGCTTGCGTGCAGGCTGACTTGCGATCCGCATTCAGATTGCCGCCGAGTTCGCTTTTAACCCGCCTCCCAGTTTTCATAACCATAGTTGCCGTATCAATGAACTGTTCGTTCCACATTTGGACGCAGACACGAGTGGCATCTGCCGGCAGTTGGATCGCGATTGTGGCCGTTCCATCGGTAGCACGAACAAACGACGTCTCCTTTTGGCTTAACTGGCAGGGCGGGTCACATTCCTGAGTGTTTGCCCGTTCAATAATGACGGCAGTGTGAACTTTCTTAGGAACGTTAGCGCCCACAAACTGCACGTAGAAATCATCTGGTGACGCTGTTACTGGTGATGCAATGGAGATCAATATGCACAGAGCCTCAAGTACTTTTTTCATCCGGCATCCCAACCCAATATAGTTTTTTCCCCAGTCGCAGTATGCGACAGGCGATATCTTTTACGGATCGTGCATCCGGCTTATCGAGTCAATTTAATTATCACGCGTTAATGCCGAGCGCCGTGGTGCGTTTGATGTCTCGCGCCATATCTCGGGCGCTAGACCATCTCCTCCCTTAGCCTTTTCCCGGCCACCGCCGCATATTTCCGCAGTGTCTCGATGGTCGGCGACACCCCGCGAGCCTCCAGCCGGGCAATCGCAGACTGCGTCATCCTAGCCCGCACCGCAGCCGCGCCCTGCATCAGTGCAACCCTGCAACAATCCCGCCCTGTAGGCTGTGCATTCATTGAGCACCACGCAGCTTACAAAGTTGGGTAACACACCAAAACCCTACCAACTCTTTAACAGCCCTCTCCCCAACTCCTTGAAATTCCTCACCTCACCCCACCAACCCATCCAGATCCGGGCCGCCCAATCTACCGTCCCAAAACCGCCGTCAGCGGGGCCAGCGTCACGCTAGATGCCCGCCCCTCCACCGTCCATTCCAGAATCGCCGCCACCGTATCGGCGCGGGTGTCGCCGATCACCACGACCCGCCCCTCCTGCGCCGCCTTGAACGCCGCCCGGTCCAGATAGCGGCGGATCGTGGCTTTGGTCTCGTTCTCGCCGTCCAGCCGCCGAAAGATCACGGCGCTTGGCACCCCATCGCGCCGTGCAATCTGGTCCGCCGCATTCAGCCCCCGGTCATAGGTGACCAACCCACGCCCCTCGTCTTGCAGGATCGGCAACACCAGCCCCGCCAAAGGCCGATTATCCTGAAACCCGCCCAGATCCTGATCAATCACCGCGACACTCTCGGGCAATATCGCCGTCAGGGTCTGGAACGTCTCGGCAAGATCGCTCGCCTCTGCACCGGCCGGGATTCCGTTGGCCAGCGTCACGACTTCCTGCCCGGCCGCCCGGTACGCCAGCGCCGCCGCTTTGGCATCGGAGGCCAGCGGGTCCACCACGAAACTCACCGGGAACGGCAGCTTGGCCAGTGCGTCCCGCGCCATGCCCGCCGATCCGACATCCTGCAACAAGATCACGAACAACGGCTTGCCCGCGCCAGCGTCAAACTCGCGGGCAAACCTGACCACGGGCCGCAGGTCCGCGACCGGAGCCTCGACAATTGGTATTTCACCAATATGCGGAAGCAGGCCGACCTCGACGCCGGGGGCCTGTCCAATTCCCTTCGGCACCTTGTCGGTCAGCGGCTTGACCGGAGGCAGCGTCGGCACCTGCGCCTCGATCGTCGTGGCTGGGCTTTCCTTGGGCGGCGTCTCGACCTCGGGCACCGGCACAGCGATCGGGAGCACCGCGGCCATCGCAGGCTCATCGGCAGGGGCAATCTGTGGCAAATGCGCAGGCTCGGCCTGTCCCGGTTGCAGCGTGGGGGCCAGAAGCGCGTCCTTGGCGCCCTCGGGTTCCGGTGGCAACGGGGCCACGGGCGCCACCTCTGATCCGGGGGCGGTCAATGCCGGTTCCAGCCCGGCCAGCGTCGGCGGCGCTTCGGGCACTGCCGGCAAATCGGGCAAAGGCGCGGTCGGGGCGGCGGCGGCCATACCGGTCCCCACATCCAGCTGCGGCGTTTCAGGCTGCGCGACAACCACCGGCGCCGGCACCACGGCAGCCACCTCCGGCACAGGCTTCGCGCCATCGACCGCTTTCGTGTTGGGCGCGACGGGAATTGCAACAGTCGGCGCAGGCGTCATAGCCGGGGGCACCGCCGCTTCGGCCCCCGACTTCTGATCTGGCGCAAGACCCGGTGCGGCGTCTGCGACTTGGTCCGCGACCGGGGCGGGCACCGCGGTCGCCGGCGCTTCCGCCACATCTTGGGCGGGCGCCTGTGGCGTATCGGTCATGACGGGCGCAGGTTCTGCAGCCTTCGGCAATTCCGCCTTATCCGAAACCACAGGAGCCTGCACCACATCCGGCAACGCAGTCGCCGTCACGCTGTCTATGACAGGTGCGGCTGGCGCAGGCTTCGGCGGTGCAACGGCCGCGTCATTCGCCACCTTGGGCACCGCCGTTTGCGCCGCTTGCTGCACCGGCGCCAGTTGCGACAGAACAACCAGTCCGGCCCCCATCACGATGCAGCCCCACAGCGCCCCGGTTACAAATCCTCGTGCCACGCTATGCCCCCGCCTCTGCCCCATCGGTCTTTTAAGGCCGTCAGTTTCCCTTGACGCCCCAAGACCTTCCTGCCCATGTATAGCCCGACCTCTCCCGGGGTTCACCCCCTTCCGTGAAGGCTTGGCATTATGCTGCTACTGATCGACAACTATGACAGCTTCACCTACAACCTTGTGCATTATCTGGGCGAATTGGGCGCAAATGTACGGGTCGTGCGCAATGATGCACTCGATGTACAGCAGGCGATGGCGCTCCAACCGGAAGCCATTGTGCTCTCCCCCGGCCCCTGCGACCCCGATCAGGCGGGGATCTGCCTGTCCCTGACCCTCGCCGCAGCCGAGGCTGGCATCCCCTTGCTCGGCGTTTGCCTCGGCCACCAGACCATCGGTCAGGCTTTCGGCGGCCGCGTCGTGCGCTGCCACGAAATTGTCCATGGCAAGATGGGTCACATGCATCACGCGGGCCAAGGCGTCTTTGCGGGCCTGCCCTCGCCTTTCGCGGCGACCCGTTACCATTCTCTGATCGTCGAACGCGCGACATTGCCGCCCGAACTGGAAGTCACCGCTTGGCTGGAAGACGGCACCATAATGGGCCTGCGCCACCGGACCAAAGCCATTGAAGGGGTGCAGTTTCATCCCGAAAGCATCGCCTCCGAGCACGGCCATCACCTGTTGAAAAACTTTCTGAACCTGGCCCGCGTGCCCGCATGACAGACCTGCGCACCCTGATCGGCGTGGCCGCAGACCGGGCCCTGACCCGTGCAGAGGCCGAAACCGCATTTGAAGCGCTGTTCGAAGGCACCGCCACCCCCGCGCAAATGGGCGGCCTTCTCATGGCGCTCCGAACCCGTGGTGAAACCGTCGACGAATTCGCGGCTGCGGCCTCGGTAATGCGTTCCAAATGCCACCGCGTCACAGCGCCAGAGGGCGCGATGGACATCGTCGGCACCGGCGGTGATGGTAAAGGCACGCTCAACATTTCTACCGCCACTGCCTTTGTCGTCGCAGGTGCGGGCGTTCCGGTCGCCAAACACGGCAACCGCAACCTGTCCTCCAAATCCGGCGCTGCCGACGCGCTGACCGAAATGGGCCTGAACGTGATGATCGGCCCCGATCTGGTAGAGCGTTGCCTGACCCAGGCCGGCATCGGTTTCATGATGGCACCGATGCACCACCCCGCGATGCGCCATGTTGGCCCGATCCGCGCCGAATTGGGCACCCGCACCATCTTCAACATCCTCGGCCCCCTGACCAACCCTGCCGGTGTCAAACGCCAGCTCACCGGCACATTCTCAGCGACCTTGATCCGCCCGATGGCCGAAACCCTGTTTGCGCTCGGCAGTGAAAAAGCCTGGCTCGTCCACGGCGGCGATGGCACCGATGAAATCTCCATCGCCGCGCCGACCCAGATTGCCGCGCTGGAAGAGGGTAAAATCCGCGAATTCACCTTGCACCCGGAAGAGGCGGGCCTGCCGCTTCATCCGTTCGAGGCGATCATGGGCGGCACCCCGTCCGAAAATGCCACGGCATTCCGCGCCCTGCTTGATGGCGCTGCCGGAGCCTACCGCGATGCCGTTCTTCTGAACGCCGCCGCCGCCCTCATGGTCGCCGACCGTGTGAAAACCCTGAAAGAGGGTGTGGCCCTCGCCCGCACCTCTATCGACAGCGGTGCCGCGAAAGCCAAAATTGCCGCCCTCGCCCGCATCACCCACGCCTGAACCGCCGCGCCGGCTTGCGCATTTACCCTTTGCAAAATACTCCCGCCGGAGGCCCTTTGACAAAAACGAGGTTAACGGAACGTGAACGCGGCCTTGCAACCCACTGACATCGTTTGGTTTATCAATCTTTGCACGCGTGCAATCGCCTGCCACTTCCCTTCCGCGCCCCTTTTGGCTACCACATTCCCATGAACACCATTCTAGACCGCATCAAGACCTATAAACTGGAAGAGATCGCCGCCCGCAAAGCTGCGCGACCGCTCCGGCTTGTCGAGGAAGCCGCCCTCTCCGCACCTGCCCCGCGCGGCTTTGCCAAATCCCTGTCTCTGGCTGCCGCGACGGGCTACGGCCTGATCGCCGAGATCAAGAAAGCCAGCCCGTCCAAAGGCCTGATCCGCGCCGACTTTGATCCGCCTGCCCTCGCGAAAGCCTACGAGGCAGGCGGTGCCACCTGCCTGTCCGTCCTGACCGACACCCCGTCATTTCAGGGCGCCGATGTTTTCCTGACACTCGCCCATCAGGCCACCAAACTGCCCTGCCTGCGCAAGGATTTCGTATACGATCCCTATCAGGTGGCAGAGGCCCGCGCCTTGCATGCCGATTGTATCCTGATCATCATGGCGTCCGTCTCCGACGCACAAGCGGCCGAACTGGAGTCCGCCGCGACGAAATATGGCATGGATGTCCTGATCGAGGTCCACGACCGCGCCGAACTTGATCGCGCCACACTTCTGAAATCTCCGCTGATCGGCATCAACAACCGCAACCTGCATTCGTTCGAAGTCACGCTGGACACCACCCGCCAACTGGCCCGCCATGTCCCCGAGGGCCGCCTGATCATCTCCGAATCCGGCCTGAACAGTCCCGCCGACCTTGCAGAACTGGCCCGCTACGGTGCACGTTGCTTCCTGATCGGCGAAAGCCTGATGCGGCAGGACGACGTGGCCGCCGCCACCCGCGCCATCCTTGCCAGACCCCTGACCTCGCAGGGTGGCGCATGACCCTCAGCCATTTCGACGCCAACGGTCAGGCCCATATGGTCGACGTTTCGGGCAAACCCGTTACCGACCGCATCGCCACGGCCGAAGGGTTGGTCCGCATGTCCGCCGAAACCCTGGCTATCATCACCGAAAACCGTGCAAAAAAGGGCGACGTTTTGGCCGTGGCCCGTCTTGCCGGCATCATGGCAGCGAAGAAAACCGCCGATCTGATCCCGCTGTGCCACCCGCTGCCCCTGACCAAAGTGTCGCTCGACCTCACCCCTGACCCCAGCCTCCCCGGCGTTCGCATCACAGCGACTGTAAAAACCCAAGGCCTGACCGGGGTCGAGATGGAGGCGTTGACAGCAGTCTCTGTCGCCTGCCTGACCGTCTATGACATGCTGAAGGCCGTGCAAAAGTCCATGCAGATCGATGGCATCCGCCTGCTTCTCAAAGATGGCGGCAAGTCCGGCCTATATCAGGTCTGACGATGATCACAGTCGCCGACGCCCTTGCCCGCTGCCTCGACCTTGTCACCCCGCTGACCACTGAACCCGTCGCACTGCGCCATGCCGCAGGCCGCATGATGCCGGCCCCCGCCACTGCCCGCCGCGACCAGCCGCCGTTTGCCGCATCGGCGATGGATGGCTATGCCGTCGCGGGCGAACCTGTCGCGGGCGAACCTGTCGCGGGCAGCCAGTTCACCCTGATCGGCGAAGCCGGCGCCGGCCATGCCTTTCAGGGCCACATCGGCCCCGGTCAGGCTGTCCGCATCTTCACCGGCGCCCCTGTCCCGCACGGGGCCACCCGCGTGATCATTCAGGAAGACATCAGCGCCAATGGCTCAACGATAACCGTCAAACCCAACGCCGACAGCGTCCTCAACATTCGTCCGCAGGGTCAGGATTTCCGGGATGGCGACACCTTGCCGCCCCGCCGCCTCGGCCCCAACGATCTTGCGCTTTTGGCCGCGATGAACCTCGGCGAGGTTCAGGTCTCGCGCCGGCCCAGCGTGGCCCTGATCGCCACCGGCGACGAACTGGTCATGCCCGGCGAAACCCCCATGCCAGATCAGATCATTGCCTCCAACACGTTCGCTCTTGCGGCGCTGATCGAGGCCGAAGGCGGTGCCGCCCGCATCCTTCCCATTGCCCGCGACACCAAAGACTCGCTCCAAGCCGTCCTCGACAGGTCGCGGGACGCCGACCTCATCATCACCATCGGCGGCGCTTCCGTCGGCGACCATGACCTTGTCGCCGCCGTGGCGCAGGACATGGGCATGGACCGCGCGTTCTGGAAAATCGCCATGCGCCCCGGTAAACCCCTGATGGCCGGCCGCCTGCATGGCAAACCCATGCTCGGCCTGCCGGGCAATCCGGTCTCCGCCATCGTCTGCGCCCACTTGTTCTTGCTGCCGATGGTCCGCGCCTTGCAAGCGCGTCCCGATGTCGCCCCGCAAACCCGCCGCGCCCAGCTGGCGCATCCGGTCGAGGCGAACGGCCCGCGCAGCCATTACATGCGCGCCCAGTTGCGCCTGACCGATGGCCTGCCGCTTATTACCCCGTTCGACCGTCAGGATTCCGCACTGCTGCGCATCCTGTCCGATGCAAGTGCACTACTGATCCGCCCGATTGGTGACGGACCGCGGCAGCCAGGTGACGTGGTGGATTACCTTGCACTGTGAGTCCGCAAAACGCTTGACACAAACCGGGAACACGGGCAGAACATTGTGTTAACATATGACCCTTAGGGTTGAACACAACTGCATCGGGGACCGGAATGCTCACGCGCAAGCAGCTGGAACTGCTAGACTTCATTCGCATCCGCATAGATCAGGACGGTGTGCCGCCGTCCTTTGACGAGATGAAGGACGCGTTGGACCTCAAATCCAAATCCGGCATCCACCGCCTGATCACGGCCTTGGAAGAACGCGGCTTTATCCGCCGCCTCGCCCACCGCGCCCGCGCGTTGGAGATTGTGAAACTGCCAGAGGCAATGGAACGTCCCGGCTTCCAGCCCAAGGTCATTCTGGGCAGCAAACCTGCCGGTCCGCCGCCGCGCCCCGCCGCCGCGCTGAATGTGGCCGCAGTCGACGCGATGGACATCCCGATGATGGGCCGCATCGCCGCCGGTGTGCCGATCGAGGCGATTGCCCATATCTCGCATCACGTCGCGGTGCCGGGGTCGCTGCTGTCGGGCAAGGGATCGCACTATGCCCTTGAAGTCAAAGGCGACTCTATGATCGAAGCCGGGATCAACGATGGCGATATCGTGGTGATCCGCGAAACCGAGACGGCCGAAAACGGTGATATCGTGGTGGCCCTGGTTGAAGATGCCGAGGCGACGCTGAAACGATTCCGTCGCCGTGGCACGATGATCGCGTTGGAGGCCGCAAATCCGGCCTATGAAACCCGGGTTTTCCCCGATCACATGGTCAAGGTGCAAGGCAAACTCGTCGGTCTGATCCGCAGTTACTGATCCGCTGCCAGCCGGTTTGTGTCGACCTGCAAAACGATGCTCTGCGCGACGTTGCGATGGCCAAGCCAGATCCGCGCCACCCCGCGCACCGGGATCAGACGCAACCCGCCGGGCTCTGGTCGCAGTTCCAGCGCTCCGCTGGCATCCAGCAAGGCACGGTCGATGACCAGACAGCCCTCGGGCGGGTGTGGCACCGCGCCCAGTGCCGCCGGCACGACCACAATCTGCGCCCCTGCACAGGCCGGATCGACCGCTGCAAGTGCATCCTTGCCGCTCAACACCACCCCACGAAACCCGTTCAGTTCAAAGGCCCGTGCAATTTTCGGCCCCGTAAACCCGGCTCGCAGCGCCGCCTCTGCCGGCAGGGCCAGATCTCCATCATCCGCCAACCAGCTTTGTGCCGAAAACCCGGCCCCTTTGGGCGATGACAACGCCCGCCCTTCCGGCCCCAGCAACCCTGCTAGTACGCCATCCGAAGAAATCAGCAGCGCGGGCCGTTCCACATTGACCCACAGCACCAACGCGACCATCATCGGTGCTACGCCGCCAAATCGGGCCCGCCCCGGCCACAACGCCAGCCACAGCGCACCCAATGCCATCAGCGGCATCACCCAGGGCCCCGGCGACGGTATCGGCGTGATCGCGCCGTCCAACCTGGCAACCCAATGCGCCACGAACAGGATCCAGCGCGAAGCCTGCGCCATCACCCACAACGCCGGCCCTGCCAGCCCAAAAGGCGCCAACAGCGCCGCGACCGACCCAGCCCCCATCAAAAGGCTCATCACCGGTACCGTCAGCAGGTTGGCGAACAGGCCATAGTCGGTGAAGCGGTTGAACGTCGCTGCCGAAAACGGCGCCGTCGCCACCCCGGCAATCAGCGAGGTGGCAACCAGCATGCCAAACGGCAACAGCCAACCCGGCAACCGTGACTTCATCCATCGCTGGCTTGGCCCGAACCCGGCGATCAGCGCCACCGTCGCGGCAAATGACAGCTGGAACCCCGGTTCGGTCAGGCTTTCGGGCTGCACCAGCAACAGCAAAATCGCCGCCAGCGCCACCGACCGGAACGACAACGCCCGCCGATCCAGCAGCACCGCCCCCAGCATGACGCTGACCATCAGAAAGGCCCGTGTCGTCGCCACATTGGCCCCTGACAGCAGCAGGTAGAACAGCGCCACGCCAAATGCCACCACCGCCGCCAGTTTCTTGGCATTGATCCGCAGCGCCAGGGGCGGGATCAACGCCGCGCCATAGCGCATCACCGCAAAGACAAATCCGGTCAGAAACGCCATGTTCATTCCCGAAATCGCCAGAAGATGCGCCAATGACGAAATGCGCAAATCCGTCACGACCGCCGCCGAGATGTTCGACCGGTCTCCTGTCATCACCCCGCTGGCAAAAGCCCCGGCATCGCCCGGCACTGCCGCCTCGATCGCTGCCGAAAGCCGGCTGCGCAGCCGGTTGATCACCGCAGTCCCCGGCGCGGCTGCGGCCCACAGCACAACCGGGCTGGCGGTATAGCCCACCGCACCAAGCTGGTTGAAATAGGCCATGCGGCGAAAGTCGAATCCATCCGGCTCCGCAGCACTTTCGGGGGCTGCCAGCCGTGCCGAAACCATCACCACCTGCCCCGGTTCATAGGGCAAGACCGGCGGCGGACCGTGCAGCGACACCCGCACCGTGACGGGAGTGCGGTCCGGCGACACATCGGACAGCACAACCTGATCCAGCGTCAGGCGCAGCGCATCCGATTGTGACCGGTCAATGTCGATGATCCGGCCCTGCACCGGACCGTAATAGCGAAACTCCAGCATCGGCGCTTCGATCAGATGGGCCCGCGCACCACAGGCCAGCACACCCGCTGCCATGCAGCCGAACGCCACGACAAAAGGCTGCATCCCTTCGGGCCCGAACCGCCACAGCACGACGGCCAGAGCCAGCCCGGTCGCCACAGCGCCATATAGCGGGATTCCCGGTTCGAACGGCAGCGCGAACCACAGACCAATACCGCAGCCGATGCACACCGGCACAAACGGAAACAGCAGCCCCCGCGCCGCAGCCAACGCCTCCAGCGGTCTGACCCACGCCACCTTGTCGTCCCCCACCTTGCCATGACCGCGGTGAATGCCTAGAACTTCGCCGATCTTAGCGCCCAGATGGTTTCCCAAAGGTTAATACCAATGCCCGCCGACTTGCCCGCCGACTCGTCCGCCGTCCAGATTGTGACCCGTTTTGCCCCGTCGCCTACCGGCTATCTGCACATCGGCGGGGGGCGGACTGCCCTTTTCAACTGGCTCTACGCGCGCGGTCGTGGCGGCAAAGTCCTGCTGCGGATCGAGGATACCGACCGCGACCGTTCCACCCCCGAAGCCAGCGCTGCCATCCTGCGCGGCCTAACCTGGCTGGGGCTGGACTGGGACGGCGATGTGGTCAGCCAGTTCGACAGCAAGGACCGCCATGCCGCAGTGGCCCACGAGATGCTTGCCCGTGGCACCGCTTACAAGTGCTTCAGCACGCAGGGCGAAATCGCTGCCTTCCGGGCCGAGGCCGAGGCGCGCAATACCTATGCCGTATTCCAAAGTCCGTGGCGCGATGCCGATCCTGCGACCTATCCGGACGCGCCCTACGTCATCCGCATGCGTGCCCCGCGCAGCGGCGACACCGTAATTGACGACAAGGTGCAGGGGCAGGTCCGCATCGCCAATGCCCAGCTCGATGACATGATCTGTTTACGTTCCGATGGTATACCGACCTACATGCTGGCCGTGGTGGTCGATGACCATGACATGGGTGTCACGCATGTGATCCGCGGGGACGACCATTTGAACAATGCCGCACGTCAGCAGATGGTCTACGATGCGATGGGCTGGAGAATCCCGGTCTGGGCCCATATCCCATTGATCCACGGCCCCGATGGCAAGAAATTGTCCAAACGCCATGGTGCCGTTGGGGTCGAGGAATATCAGAAGATGGGCTACCCCGCCGCAGGCATGCGCAACTATCTGACACGGCTCGGCTGGGCGCATCTCGATGCCGAAATCTTCACGACCGAAGCCGCGTTGCAGATGTTTGACCTGGAGGGCATCGGCCGCGCGCCGGCCCGGCTTGACTTTAAAAAGCTGGAAAACACCTGCGGCCACCACATTTCGATGTCGGCTGATGCTGCACTGCTGCATGAATTGCAGGCTTTTCTGGCAGTCACAGGCAAACCGCCATTGACCGAACCTCAGCAAGACCTGCTGCTCAAGGCCATTTATTGCGTCAAAGATCGCGCGAAAACTTTCCCGGAACTTCTTGATAAGGCTCATTTTGTGCTGGTATCACGGCCCATTGCGCGGGATGATGCAGCCACCAACTCGCTGGACGCCGCCGCTTGCGCCATTTTGCAGTCGCTGGTGCTGCAACTGCAAAATCTCCACTGGACAAAGCCCGAGTTGGAGATGATCCTGACGGCGGCGGCGACCGCAAATGGCATCGGGTTTGGCAAACTCGCCGCAGCGTTGCGGGCGGCCCTTGCCGGACGCACCATCGCGCCAAGCGTCTATGACATGATGCTGGTGCTCGGGCGGGACGAGACGATTGAACGGCTGGCCGAGGCGGCAAACACCGCGCAAAGCCTGGGGTGACCGCACGCCCCGACACGGATGCCGCCCTGTCCTGCCGGACGGGTGCCTAAACGGGGGAAGACTGATGACCGCTTCGACCAGAATTGCCAAGCTGATGTTGGATGACAAAAGCTTTGACCTGCCGGTGATGTCGCCGACGCTGGGGCCTGACGTGCTGGACATCCGCAAACTTTACGCCCAGGCTGACGTGTTCACATTCGATCCCGGCTTCACCTCGACTGCCGCTTGCGAAAGTGCGATCACCTATATCGATGGCGACAAGGGCGAACTCTTGTATCGCGGCTATCCGATCGAACAGCTTGCCGCCAAATCCTCGCATCTCGAAGTGTGCTACCTGCTTTTGTATGGTGAACTGCCGACCGCCGGCCAACTGGCCGATTTCACCAAGACGGTGACACGCCACACCATGGTGCATGAACAGATGCACAACTTTTTCCGGGGCTTTCGCCGGGATGCGCATCCGATGGCCACGATGGTCGGCGTCGTTGGCGCGATGAGCGCGTTTTACCACGACAGCCTTGACATCAACGACCCTTGGCAACGCGAAGTGGCCTCGTTTCGTATGATCGCCAAACTGCCAACGATTGCCGCGATGGCCTATAAATATTCGGTTGGCCAGCCCTTCGTCTATCCCAAGAATTCGCTCAGCTATGCCGGCAACTTCCTCAACATGTGCTTTTCGGTCCCGGCAGAGGAGTATGTGGTCAGCCCTATCCTCGAAAAGGCGATGGACCGGATCATGATGCTGCATGCCGATCACGAGCAAAACGCCTCGACCTCAACGGTGCGTCTGGCGGGCTCCTCTGGGGCGAATCCCTTCGCCTGCATTGCGGCAGGGATCGCCTGTCTGTGGGGCCCGGCGCATGGCGGCGCCAATCAGGCGGCGCTGGAACAATTGCGTGAAATCGGCACCGTTGACCGTATTCCGGAATTCATCGCCAAGGCCAAAGACAAGAATTCGGGCATCAAACTGATGGGTTTCGGCCACCGGGTCTATAAAAACTTCGACCCCCGCGCCACTGTGATGAAGGAAAGCGCCGACGAGGTGCTGGATCTTCTGGGGATCCACAACAACCCGACCCTGCAAGTCGCCAAGGAACTGGAACGGATTGCCCTGCAGGATGATTACTTCATCTCGAAAAAGCTGTACCCGAACGTCGATTTCTATTCCGGCATCATTCTGGATGCGATGGGCTTTCCGACCTCGATGTTCACGCCAATCTTCGCCATCGCCCGCACCGTCGGCTGGATCAGCCAGTGGAAAGAGATGATTGCCGAACAGAACCAGAAAATCGGCCGTCCCCGCCAGCTGTATGTCGGCCCGACACAGCGCGATTACACCGGCGTGGCAAAACGCTGACCGCTGTAACCCGGTTTTTTGGGGCCGCGCCCCGCCAACACCGCAACCCGCTTCTTGCGCGGGTCACAACAGGCACAGATGCCATATGAGGCAGTCGCAGCGCCACCAGACTGCCGGTCCCTGCGGTCAGAACTTGCCAAACGCCGCGTTTTGCCCTGATATGGTGCGGCGTCGGGCGCGGTTGCGGTCTGGCTTGCAAAGACCGGCACTTCTGAAAGGACGACAGCGTGGCGCGAACCCTTTACCTGCACATCGGCATGCACAAGACCGGCACCACGTCATTGCAGCGTGCGCTGGCCGCGAACAAGGCTGCATTGGCTGCGCAGGGCTTCGCCTATGTCACCGGCTTCAACGACAATAACCTCCACGAATTTGTCGGAAAACGTGAGGAAGAGGTACTGGCGGACTCCGGCTTTCACCTGAAAAAGCGCGAAGAGTTCATCAAGGTTTTAACCGCGCCCACTGAAACCAAGATCATCGGCTCGTCTGAATCGTTTTCCTACTTCTTCCGCCGCGTTGCCATCCAGAACCTGGAAAAACTTCTGCGCCCGCATTTCAAAGACATTCGCATCATCTGCTATCTGCGCCGGCAAGATCAGCTTGCGATTTCGCACCACCAGGAAGGGGCCAAACCGCAAGACAAACCCGCCGCTAAAATATACGGCCATTCGCCAACCGCCTTGCCGCAGCATACCGAAATGTCGCCGCTGTATCTCGATTATGCCACGCGGATCGGTCACTGGGCCGTTGTGTTTGGCGATGCCGCGATCACCTTGCGCATCTTTGACCGCAGCCTAATGAAAGATGGCGATTCCATCACTGATTTTCTGGAAGTCGTCGGCTTGGACCGCAGCGCTTTCGAGCCAACCGAAAATCTCAACGTTTCGATGGGGATGGCGCGCACCAAACTTGGCCATATCCTGAACGAACTGGTCGATCACCAGCAGACAAAAGTCCGAATTCTGGCCAATTTGCCGGACGAAGGCAAACTTTTGCCGCGGCGCGAAGATGCGGTGAAATACGTGGCGCAATTTGCCGAAGGCAACCGCGCGCTGAACGCAAGGTTCAATATTACCTCGCAACCCACGCTTTTTTCCGATGATTTTTCGACCTATCCAGAGGCGGGCAATGAACTCTGGACCGAAGCCACCGCCGACAGCGCCCTGCGCGGCATGGCGAAGGTTGTGAACACCCTGACTCAAGGCCAGCTGCCGCTCACCGTGCAAGACTTGCTGGATGGCGCGCGTGCCGTCTCCGGAAAGGCCCCTGAAACTGCCATGAAGTTTCTGAAAGCCGCGCTGATCCTGCGCCCTGACGGCGAGGTCGTCAAGAAACGGATCGCCGCGTTGAAAGAACGCTTGTCCGACCTGCGCAAAGCCCGTGGTGGGCCCGAGACGCCGGATGGTGCAGATCAGCCCAGTCCCAAAAGGCCCATGAAGGCCAAAACCGGGGCCCGGCGTCGGGCGGGAGGTAAGGCCAAGTCCCAGAACAGCCCCGCCAGTCCCGCCACCCCCGATAGTGCCACTTAGGGGCACGACGGCCCGTTCTGACGGTATCAGTCGACCGACGCGCATTTCCGCAATCCTGCGCCGTTTAACGCACCGCCGGACATTGTCTGCGCTTTGCGATCAATGGTGCGGCGCGTTGCGCCAGTGTTCATTTCCGTGCCGCCCCGCCCATAACTTGCCAAACCGAACATTTTGCCATGATATAGCGCGGCGTCAGGCACGGTTGCGGATTGGTTTTCAAGGATTGACACATCGGAAAGGACGACAGCGTGGCGCACCCCTTACCTGCACATCGGTCTTCGCACGGCTGATCTGATCGAAAACCCCAAAGATCGGAGATTAATTTGGCAAAATCCGTCGTTTTCCATATCGGCGACCCCAAGACGGGTTCGTCATCCATTCAACGCGCATTGTTTTCCGGAAACTGGTCCTGCCCGTCCCTGACCGTGGAATACACCAAACAACCCAGCTCTTTTCCAATTGCAAATGCTTTGGCGGCGCCGGTCAACGCCGCGAAAAAAAACAAAATTCTTATGAAGGCCAAACATTGGCTCGACAATTCAGCGGCCGACCTTTGTATTCTATCTGCCGAACAATTCTGTCGGGTCGACCCTGTGGAACTTAATAGCGCCATTGCAGAATTCATGCCAAGCCATTTGGCCTCAGCCCGCGTCGTGGCCTATGTCCGGCCCCACACCCAACGGTTCATCGCTTCGTTCATGCAGCGGGTCAAGACGGGTGGGTTTTTCGATGACATGGAAAACTTCTTCGCGCACACACTGAAACAGCAGACGTTTTTTTTCGCGCCGCGCTTTTCGTCCTGGAAATCGGTATTCGGAAATCGCTTTATCTTGCGTCCGATGGTGCGCGATGAATTGCTGAATGGTGATGTGGTGGCTGATTTTCTGAATACCGTTCTTGAAGGCGCCCCGTTCAACCTGCCCGCGTCTGACATCAGAAACGAATCATTGTCCACAGAAACACTCTCCGGATGGCGCGAGGTGCAGCTGATCTTGAAGCAAGGCAATGTTTCGTCAAAGGTCCGCCATGCGATTGGCGGGTATATGGGCTATGCTCTGAACGAGACAAAAGGTGCAAAAGCGACCAAATGGCGCCTTGACCCCGGACTGTATGACAAAATCGCAAAAACCTATCGGGAGGATGCGCGGTCGCTGGATAGGGAATTTTTCGAAGGACAGATTATGGAACGCGCCCTTGACGCAGCTTCCGCGGACCTGGCCGAAACTACGCTCCGAATAGACGCGGCTTATCACCTCTCCAGCGAGGCCATCGCAGCGGTGCAAGAACGCGGGCGGGCCCTTCTGGCGCTGTTGGAAGAGGATTCCATGTCGTGGCGGACCAAATACGCCCGAGAAAAGGGGCAAACCTTGAAACCCGCGCGAAAAAAAGCCAGAAAATTGGCTGAAAAAAGCAATGCCGACACGGTGCAGGCCGTTCTCGACGATCTGGCCCGAACGATCATCAACCAGACCCTGCCACCCGGCCCGGGTAGTAACGCCCTGTAACCAATCCACCGGTTTGCGCAGATCAACTGCGGGGTTACATGGCATTCAGGCCAAAGTTGCAGCCCCAACCAATACCCGAAAACCCGGCAGGCAGGCGGGCGAGGTGAAATTCCCGCAATCCGACCCAAATGAACGCCGCTCAGACTTGCCGGCCGAACAACCCAAACCACCGCCCCGCGGGTCGCCGCTCCAGCACCGACTGATGCAGGCGTTCCGACGCATCCCGGCCAACCCGCCGTTTGTGGCGGATCAGAAAAAACTTGCCCCAGCTGCGCCAGGTTCCCACCATCGGCGCATTCACATCGCAGGCAAACCGCGCTCGCCAACCTGCAGGCAGTTCCAGCCCGACGGTTTCCGCCCGCTCCAGCATCCAGACCAGCGGGATGTTCGCCAGAGGCCGCGCCGCGCCAAGGTCGCCAATCTGCCCGCCGATGTCGCCATGCGCCCCGCAAAACCACACCTGCTCGATGTTGCTCTCCCAGCCCGGCGGACATTCCCACAGCACCGGCGCAAAGGCATTGCGCGTCTCGTTCAACGCCAGTGCGTGAAATCCGTGGCGGATCGACGGACCCAAAGTATGGTTGTGGAAACTGGTCTTGTCCTGCACCAAAAGCCACAACAGCGGCACCTTGATCCCCAGCGATTTCACCGTGTCAAACACCCCGACCATTTCGATCGGTGCCTCGTGATGGCAAAAACGATGTGAAAATGCCAGCGACGCGGTGCTGCCCGGATCGCTCTGGTAGTGCCGGTAAACCAGTGTGACGCCACGCTCGGTTGCATGTTCGCGCTTCAACAGCCCGACCCGGTCAATCACGCCCGCGAGCGACCGCACACCATAGGCCCCCCGCGAATAGCCGATCAGATAGATCCGGTCGCCTTCGCGGTAATGGCTCGCAAGCCAGCCATAGGCGCGCTTGATCGTGCTGTCGAACCCGCGGCCCTGAATGATATCCCAACCATGCCGCCAGCCTTCCCACTGCAGCCCCGGCTCGTAATAGACATTGCGCTGCGCCGTCCGCCCGCCTTCGCGCAGCAGCCGCAGGATTTGTCCGGCATTGGTTTCCATTCCGACTCCCAGCGTCGAGAATGTGCCGTCCAGGATGATGACATGATCGACAACCCCACGCTGCCGCCCGGCAGGCACAACCACCGCCGTTTCGGTCGCGGACACCGGATGGCCCCGCCACCAGCTGCGAAATCGGTCAAACAGGGCCAGGGCCACTCCTCCCAAATGTCATCGGATCAGGCTATTGCCCGATTGCGGCAAAAAACAAGCCTCGCGCAGAAAAGGCTAACCCCCCGTCCGGATTTGTCCAGACGAGGGGCTCATGGTAACGCGATAGTGGTTAATTTACAGCTTTAAGGACAGCGCGGTGCAACGCCCCAACTCGCCGAAGCCGTTGAAACGACTGTTGGTAACGGTGGAATAGGCACCCATGCCCTGAAACACGACATAGTCACCCTCTTCGATGTCAACCGGCAGCGGCACGTCGCCGGGCAAACGGTCCACCGAGTCACAGGTCGGCCCAAATACGATATGACCCTGTAACGCGCCGCTGCGGCGCTGGCCCTGAGGATCCAGCACGTCGATCCGGTCGATGATGCCAATCTGGCTGAACTCCAAAAGCGATCCGTAGATGCCATCGTTCAGGAACACATGCGCCCCGTCGCGCAGCGCCTTGACCTTGGCCGCCACCGCAAACGCATCGCCGCACAACCCACGCCCCGGCTCGCACACCAGCGCGGGACGCGCCTCGCCAAAGGACTCGGTCGTGACCCGGTCAATCGTCGCGAAAATCGCCTCCAGCTGCGGCAGCACGCCAAGCGCCCGATGATTCGGGAACCCGCCGCCCACATTCAGCCGCGCAATCCGCACGCCCGCATTGTGCGCGATCACCGCCGCCTCGCGGATATACGACCCCCAGGCGTTCGGATCGGTGCATTGCGTGCCCGGATGGAACGTGATCGAGGCGATATAGCCCGCCGCCGCCACCGTCCTCAGCAGTTCCACCGCCACATCCTCGGTCGCGCCAAACTTGGCCCCGAAGTTATAGGCAGCGCCCGCGACTGGCAGCTTGAAGCGCACCGAAATCTCGACACCCGCGCTTGGCACCATCTCGATCAGCTTGGCCAGTTCGCTGGCCGAATCCACCGAATAGGACATGACCTTGCGTTTGACCGCATGCTCGATCTCGACGCGCGACCGCACCGGGTTGTTGTAATGGATCGCCGCATCGGGGGCGAGCCTGCGGATCAGGTCAATCTCGAACGGCGAGGCGCAGTCAAAGCCATTGACGCCCGCAGCCACCAGATTCTCGACCACTTCCTCACCCGGATTGCTTTTCACCGCATAGGTGACAAGCCCCGGAAAACCCTCCAGAAACCGCCGTGCCGTGGCTTGCACCACAGGCGGCGAGAAAAACAGCACCGGGTTTTCCGGCTGCTGGTTGCGAAGAAATTCGGTCGGGTTGGTCCATATTGTCTTGGACAGTCCCATCGGCGTGATCCTTTCTGCCAACAAGATGCAAGTCCCTTTCCGCTGCTCGAACAAACGGGCGGCACCTGCATGGTTTTTTTCAACCAGGCCAGGTGCGTATGAGCCGCCCTTTTCCTGCAACGAGTTTGCCGCATATGCGCTACATCCTCACCAGTTAAAACACTATAAATGCCGAAAAACTCCGTTATAATGACGAAAAAGGACGGCACATTGTATGGATGACCTCGACCGCAACATTTTGGGCCTGCTGGGGGCCGATGCCCGTATGTCGGTGGCCACTTTGGCGCGGCGACTAAAGGTTGCGCGCTCTACCATCCAGGCGCGGCTTGAACGGCTGGAGACAACCGGCATCATCGCGGGCTACACCTTGAAGCTGGGGGAAGAGGCCCGTCAAGGCCGCCTGCGCGCCAGCGTTCTGCTGACCATCGAACCCCGCGCCCAGGCCGGAATCCTGTCGCGCCTGAAATCCATCGCAGAGGTTGAACGGGTTTTCACCACCTCCGGCCGCTTCGATCTGCTGCTGCAAATCGCCGCCCCCAACACGCAAGTCCTCGATCAGGTTCTTGACCAGATCGGCGCTCTGACCGGAGTCAAATCCTCCGAAAGCCTGATCCATCTGTCCACAAGGAT
Organism: Rhodobacterales bacterium; assembly: GCA_025362795.1. Classification (GTDB taxonomy): domain Bacteria; phylum Pseudomonadota; class Alphaproteobacteria; order Rhodobacterales; family Rhodobacteraceae; genus Stagnihabitans. The sequence continues at coordinate 45,727 of JANYFE010000104.1, forward strand.
CGACCGGGCGGTATGACGCGGACTTTCGCCAAAGGTGAACAAACCAAAAACGCTTTGATTGATTTTCGCGCAACTTCGCCGCACTCTGGCCAAAGTGACTTGGCTTCAGGAGGCTTGCATGACCCAACCTTTTCACGGCGCACCTTGCTGGTACGAACTGTCCACCAGCGACATCGCCGCCGCTCAGACATTTTACGCCGCCATCCTGGATTGGCGCGTCAGTGACAGCGGCACCCCCGGCATGGATTACCGTCTGGCCAAACGCGATGACGCGATGGTTGCCGGGATGATGGCGGCGGCCCCGGGCATGCCCACAGCCTGGACGCTGTATTTTGCCGTCAGCGGCTGTGACGAGACCTTCGCCCAAGCCACCGCTCTTGGCGCACAGCCCATCGTCCCGCCTGCCGACATCCCCAACACCGGTCGCTTTGCCCTGCTGCTCGACCCGCAGGGTGCCGCCTTTGGCATTTTGGAACCGCTGCCGATGCCAGATGGCAGCATCGGCGGCGCGTTCAACCAACAAAAACCGGGCCACGGCAACTGGCACGAGATCATCACCCCGGACCCCGCCGCGGCGCTGGCCTTTTACGGCAAGCTCTTCGGCTGGACCCTGACCCGCTCGATGGCGATGGGGCCGGATATGACCTATCACCTCATCGGCTGGAACGGCCTTGAGATCGGTGGCAGCTTTGCCCCGAACCCGCCTGCCCCCGCCTATTGGAAACCCTATTTCGGCACCGATTCCACTGCCGCCGCCGTGATCCGGGTGCCCAAAGCCGGCGGTCGCATTCTACACGGTCCCGATGAAGTGCCCGGCGGCACCTTCACCTTGCAAATCACCGACCCGCAAGGCGTACGGCTGGCCCTTGCCGGACCTGCCTAGGTCCGGCATGCGTCCCGCCCAAACTGGGTTTCCGGACGCCCGCGCCAAAAGCCGTCGTGCTTGAAGCGCAGCGTCAAAGCCTGGTGCCAGCGGCTGATCGCGTCCCGCTGTCGCCCTCCCAGACCGCAGGCAACCGGCCCTCGGGATCGGCATAGACCGTGATCGCAGCACCAACCTCGGGCAAATAGACCTGTCGCTGCATCCGGCATTGGCCTGCCGCGCCCGCCTCATCCCGCCAGCGCATCACCCAAAGCTGAATGCCGTTGACCCTTGTGTTCGACCGCTCCACTGCCGTCACCACCGCCCCCCGCAGCGCCCCGGTGTCGCGCAACCGGGTCAACCGCGCCGCCATCCGCATCCGCGCCGCCAGCCCCATCGCCCCCGGCACCAGAAACAGCAGCGCCACGACCCATAGTCCCACCGCCCCGATCAGCGTGGTGCCGAAATCCACCTCATAGGTCGCCGGATCGCCCGAGACATAGCGCACCCCGATCGTCCCGCCTTCGCGCAGCCCGCCATAAACTGCCGCCGTGACCGAGGCCGTCCCGACCTGCCGCACGCCCGCCGCATCAAACCCAAATCCGACGTCAAACTCGGCGCAACTGTCCAGATTGTTCCTGCCGCAAGAACGGGTGCCCTGCGCCCGTGATGTGATTTGCCCAGTCACCTCGACGCCGCTGGCCTGCAACCGTATCCCAGACCACAGCGCGGATGCGGCCGGGCCCGCCAAAACCAGCCCAACCCCGATCAGCACCAGAAAAATCCAACCCGCAACCGACAGGATCAACCATATCTGCCCCCGCTTCGGATAACGCATGCCCTGCCCGCCCATTTGGCTTTTCCCTTGGCCAAAGTCCCGCTAAAGAACTGCCAAAGCAAGTCAGGAACGCCCCGATGCCGATGGAAAAGACCTTCAACGCCGCAAAAGCCGAGGCCCGCATTTCCGCGCTCTGGATCGACCAGAAAGTCGGTCGTGCCGGTGAGGGGCGCAGGCTCAATCCCGATGGCACTCCCCCAGAAGCCTTTTCCGTAATGATCCCGCCGCCCAATGTCACGGGCTCCCTCCACATGGGCCACGCCTTCAACAACACGCTGCAAGACATACTCGTCCGCTGGCACCGGATGCGCGGCCATGACACGCTGTGGCAGGTCGGCACCGACCACGCCGGTATCGCCACGCAGATGGTGACAGAGCGGGAACTGGCAAAGACCAATCGCCGCCGCACAGACTTCACGCGAGAACAGTTCACGTCCCTCGTCTGGGAGCAAAAGCAAAAGTCTCGCGGAACGATCATTGGTCAGTTGCAGCGCCTCGGGGCAACCTGTGACTGGGATCGCGAAGCTTTTACTATGTCCGGCGCTCACGGCGCACCAGCCGGAGAGGAGGGTAACTTCCACGACGCGGTGATCAAAGTCTTTGTCGAAATGTACAACCACAAAGACAAAGACGGAAACCCCGATCCCCTGATCTATCGCGGCAAACGCCTCGTCAACTGGGATCCCCATTTCGAGACTGCCATTTCCGACCTCGAAGTCGAGAATATCGAAACCGCAGGCCATATGTGGCACTTCAAATACCGACTCGCGGGCGGCGAAACCTATGAATACATTGAAAAAGACGCCGAAGGCGCCGTCACCCTGCGAGAGGTGCGCGACTATATCTCCATCGCCACCACCCGTCCCGAAACCATGCTGGGGGATGGTGCCGTCGCCGTCCACCCCTCTGACGCCCGCTATGCCCCCATCGTCGGCAAAATGGTCCACCTGCCGCTCTGCGACCGCCTGATCCCGATCATCACCGACGAATACCCCGACCCGACCTTCGGCTCCGGTGCGGTGAAAATCACCGGCGCGCATGATTTCAACGACTATCAGGTCGCCAAACGCAACAACCTGCCGATGTACCGCCTGATGGACACCCGCGGCCAGATGCGCGCCGACGGTGCGCCCTATGATCAAGCCGTCCAGCGCGCCCGCGAAATCGCCGCAGACTCCCCAACCACCGAAAGCGAAGTCGACACCCTGAACCTTGTCCCCGAAAAATACCGTGGGCTGGACCGCTTTGCCGCCCGCAAACTGGTGGTCGAAGACATCACCGCCCAAGGCCTCGCCGTCTCCACCCTCATGAAATCGCTCGACGAGGAAACCGGCTCCGAACACCTGACGCTGGTGCCTTTCGTCGAGTCCAAAAAGATCATGCAACCCTTCGGCGACCGCTCCAAAGTCGTGATCGAGCCGATGCTGACCGACCAATGGTTCGTCGACACCGCCAAAATCGTCCAGCCCGCCATCGACGCCGTCCGCAACGGCGACACCCAAATCATCCCCCAAAGCGGCGAGCGCACCTATTTCCACTGGCTGGAGAATATCGAGCCTTGGTGCATCTCGCGCCAACTGTGGTGGGGGCATCAGATCCCGGTTTGGTATGACGTTGAAGGCAATCGGTTCTGTGCCGCCACTTTTGAAGAAGCGCGCAAAATGGCTCTGGGGCATCATGGTGCGGGTGTATCCGTAATTGAACGTCAGAATATCGACCTTGGTTACCTTGGAAAGGGCGGTTTAGCCAAACAAGCAACACCAGTGTCGGTCCGACAGGCAGGCGGCAGTGGTGGTCTGATCGAAGTGCAACTTGCTCGCGACCCCGACGTCCTCGACACCTGGTTCTCCTCCGGCCTCTGGCCCATCGGCACCCTCGGCTGGCCCGACAACACCCCTGAACTGCAAAAGTATTTCCCCACCTCCACCCTCATCACCGGGGCGGATATCATCTTCTTCTGGGTCGCCCGGATGATGATGATGCAGCTGGCCGTGGTGGATCAGGTGCCGTTCAAGACGGTTTACCTGCACGGCCTCGTCCGCGATGCCAAGGGCAAGAAGATGTCCAAAAGTCTGGGCAACGTCATCGACCCGCTGGAGATCATCGACGAATACGGCGCAGACGCCTTGCGCTTTGCCAATGCCGCGATGGCCTCGCTCGGCGGCACGCTGAAACTGGATACCCAACGCATCGCGGGCTACCGCAACTTCGGCACCAAACTGTGGAACGCCTGCCGCTTCGCCGAAATGAACGGCGTGTGGGAAGGCCACGCGACGGGCCCGATGCCAACCCCGACAGCAACTGTAAACAAATGGATCATCAACGAATGCGCCAATACACGTGAATTCTTAGATCTTGTTCTTGAAAACTATCGCTTCGATAACGCCGCCAACGAACTTTATGCGTTTGTCTGGGGCAAGGTGTGCGACTGGTATGTCGAATTTGCCAAACCTCTGTTTGATGGTCCCCAAGCGCAGGAAACGCGCGAGACCATGGCTTGGGTTCTCGACCAGTGCATGATCATGTTGCATCCGATGATGCCGTTTATTACGGAGGAGTTGTGGTCCATTACTGGCAAGCGCGAAGAATTGCTCGTCCTCACCGAATGGCCAGATTACGGCATTGGCAATATGGACCCTATTCCGGCAATCGAGATGAACTGGGTCATCACCCTGATCGACGCCATCCGTTCCGCCCGCATGGAAATGCACGTCCCCGCCGGTGCGAAGCTGCCGATGATCGCAACTATGCTGACCCCGCGTGCCCGCGCCATATGGCAGAAAAACGAGACCCTGATCCTCCGCCTCGCTCGAATCGAAAGCCTGACCGAAGGCCCCGTCCCTAAAAGAGCCCTCAGCATCACCGCCGAAGGCGCCGCCTTCGCCATCCCGCTCGACGGCGTCATCGACATCGCCGAAGAAAAAACCCGCCTCACCAAAACCCTCGAAAAACTCACCAAGGAAATCTCGGGCCTTAAAGCTCGCCTCAACAACCCCAACTTCGCCGCCTCCGCCCCCGAAGAAGTCGTGGACGAAGCCAAAGCCAATCTCGAAGCCCGCGAAGACGAAGCCGCCAAACTCACCGCCGCCCTGCAACGCCTGTCCGAAATCGGCTGACATCAACTGTCCCTAAATATCCTCGGGGGGTAGGGGGGGCAGACAGCCCCCCTGCGACGCCAGCCAAAGGAGCCGCCATTTCAGAACTGGAACGCCTCATCGAACGCCAGATCCTCAAAGCCATGGCGACAGGCCAACTGAAAAACCTGGCTGGCGAAGGCAAACCCCTGCCCGATGAAATCACCCACAAAAAGCCGCAGCCGCCCAACGCGCCCATCTCGCAACCCTGACTGACGCAGCCGAACGCAATCAGGCAATGCCGGACCTTGCCCAGATCGAACTCCGCCGGGCCATCGCCGAAGAAGCCCGCCGCAAATTCCGCAAATAAGCCGGGGTTCCGCGCCGTCCTTCACCATCCCACCAAAACCGCCAGCAGCGCCAACGCGCCCGGCACCGCCTGCACGAACAGGATGCGGCGGCTGGCGGTCAGCGCCCCAAACACCCCCGCCACCACCACACAAGCCAGAAAGAACAGCGCGACGGCAAAGCCCCCGCTGCCAATTCCCAACCATAAAGCCCACAGCAAACCCGCCGCCAGAAACCCGTTGTAAAGCCCCTGATTGGCCGCCAGCACCCGCGTCGCGCGGGCAAACTCCACGCTTGTCCCAAACGCCGCCCGCGCCCGCGGCGACTGCCACAGCAGCATTTCCAGCACCATGATATAAAGATGCAGCACTGCGATCAGCGCCACCAGCACCACGCCAACCATCCAGCCTCCAAACATCCTGGTTAACAATTTCCGAATCAAATAGGTCAACCATATGATATTAAACGATCATAAAAAGTGTCCACATGTGGACGGCTCACCCCGGCATCCGGGTCTCGACCATCCCCGCATACCAGCTTGACCCGAACGGGATCGCTTCGTCGTCAAAATTATAGGCCGGATGATGCACCATCGCCGTATCGCCATTGCCCACGAATATATACGCCCCCGGCCGCTCCATCAGCATGAACGAAAAATCCTCCGCCCCCATCAACGGTGCCGTCTCGCGGTCCACGCGACCCGAGATCGCTTCGGCCACATCCGCCGCAAAGCGCGTGTTCTCCTCGGCATTCACCGTCACCGGATAACCGCGATGATAGGTAACCACCGCCACCGCCCCCAAAGCCAGCGCCACACCCGCGGCGATCTCCGCCACCCGCCGCTCGACGTAGTTCTGCACGGCAAAGTCCATGGTCCGCACGGTCCCCTTCATCTTCACCACCTGCGGGATCACGTTATGCGCCGTCGAATCCGTCGCTACCGTGCAGACCGACACCACCACCTGCTTCAACGGGTCAACGCCCCGCGACGCAATCGTCTGCAACGCGACGATGATCTGCGCCGCCACCACGACCGTATCAATGCAGTCATGCGGCTTGGCCGCGTGCCCGCCCTTGCCCGTCAGCACGATCTCGAACTGATCCGCCGCAGCCATCATCGCACCCGCCCGGATCGCAAACGCCCCCACCGGAATTCCCGGCATGTTGTGCATCCCGTAAACTTCCTGAATGCCAAAGCGGTCCATCATGCCATCGGCACACATCTCGCGCCCGCCACCGCCACCCTCCTCGGCCGGTTGAAAGATGCACACCGCCGTCCCGTCAAAATTCCGCGTCTCCGCCAGATATTTAGCGGCTCCCAGCAGCATTGACGTATGCCCGTCATGGCCGCAGGCATGCATCTTGCCCGGTACGGTCGAGGCATAATCCACCCCGGTCTGCTCAATAATCGGCAGCGCATCCATATCGGCGCGCAAGCCGATCACCCGCCCCGCCGTATCCGACTTGCCCCGGATCACCGCGACCACCCCCGTGCGCCCGATGCCTTCTGCCACCTCGTCACAGCCGAACGCCCGGCACAACTCCGCCACCCGCGCGGCGGTCCGCTGGACGTCAAACAGCAACTCGGGATGCGCATGGAAATCGCGCCGCCACGCCGTGATCTCGGGCAGCAAATCGGCAATGCGGTTCTTGACGGGCATGGGGTGTCTCCTTTGCGGATAGCTTCCGCCAATCCACCGAGTCCTGCAAGCCCGCGCGAAACTGCAGTCATCTCTTCTTGAGTATCCCACGGGGGTCTGGGGCGGTGAAACCCCCGGTGTCGTCAGCCAAACCTCCGCCGCGCTTCCAGCGACAGCCCCGCGCCCACCGACCCCAGCATATCCCCGGTCGCAATCGCCACCCCCGGCAGAACTGCGGCCACCACGCCGCGCAGCACCGGCAACCCGCTCGACCCGCCCGTCATGAACACCGTGCCGATCTGCCCCGCCGACAAACCCGCCTGGCCCAGAACTTCGCCAATCCGCGCCCGCACCCGCGCCACCGGCACGGCCACGGCGGCCTCGAACCGCGCCCGCCGCGCCATCGGATTGGGGCCGCCAGTAAATTCCGACATCGCAATCCGCGCCACCTCGGCGTCCGACAGCGCGATCTTCGCCGCCTCCACCGCCATTGCCAGCGCGTGACCATGCCGCCCCGCCACCACCCGGCGCATGCGGGCAATCAACTCGGGCCGATCCGCCGCCTGCTCCAGCGCCTTCAAATCCGCCGCGACCCTTTGGGTGTATAAAAAGTTGATCCGGTGCCAGGTCGCCAGATCCAGATAATAATGTCGCGGCATCAACGCCTTGCCCTTGCCGGTCGATGTCAGATACCCCAAATGCGGCATCACCTCCGCCAAACTCAACAGCCGGTCAAAATCTGTCCCGCCAACGCGAATCCCGTCGCTGGCCAGAATATCCGCCGCCCGCTCGGCTGCCCGCGCCCGTTCCGGCGAAACCCGCACCACCGAAAAGTCCGACGTGCCGCCACCGATATCGACGATCAACACCAGTTCCTCGCGCGTCACGCCCCGCTCATATTCCAGCGCCGCCGCGATTGGCTCGTATTGAAACCCGATGTCGCGAAATCCCTGCGCCCGCGCGATGTCTTCCAGCACCGCTTGCGCCTTCAAATCGGCCGCGTCATCGTCATCGACAAAATGCACCGGACGCCCCAGAACAACCTGTGTCATCCCGCCCGTCGCGGCATCCAGTTGCCGTTTCATATGGCCAAAGAACCGCCCCAGCACGTCCTTGAAACTGACTGCGCGACTGCCAATCGCGGTTTTCTCGTCGATCAGGCCTGTCCCGAGCGTCGATTTCAGACCGCGCATCAACCGCCCGTCATCGCCGCGCATATAGGCCGCAATCGCTGCCCGGCCGAACTCCGGCGGCCCGCCGTCAACCTCCCAGAACACCGCCGACGGCAGCGTGACCTCGCTGCCTTCCAGCGGCAGCAGCCGCGACCGCTGCCCATCGGCCAGCGACACCGTCGAATTGGACGTGCCGAAATCAATCCCGCAAAACAGGTCCGCCATGCCGCGCCCTTTCAGCAAAACGCCGGGGTTATCCGGTTGAGCGCGGGCTGTAAAGCAGCCGCGATTCAGGCCCCCCAGCTTTCATCGCTCTTTACCGAAGACGCCTGTCAGGCCGGATGATCGCCGCAAACCCTGCCCCTCAAATCGTCGGCCCCGGCACCAGTTTCGAGCCATCGCTGAACCGGCTCAACCGGAACCGGGTCAGGTCATGCCCGACGTCAGCCCCCGCCACCAGATCCGCGACGATCCGCCCATAGGCCGGCCCGATTCCAAACCCGTGCCCGCACATGCCCGTCGCAATCACCAGCCCGGGCACAGCGGCCACCCGGCCCACCACCGGCACGACATCGGGCAGCGTATCAATCATCCCGCCCCACGCCGCCTTGATTTCGGGCCGCCCCAATTCCGGCAAGGCCCGCGCAAACTCGTCCTGCACGCGCGCCAGCGCGCTCATGTTCGGTGCCGGGTTCAGAACCCTGATCCGTTCAAACGGCGACACCTGATCCGCCGCCCATTTTCGCGCCGTGCCCCAGGCATCCGGATAGCCCGCAGGTGCCGCCAACCGCAGTTTGGTCTTGCGGAAATCCTTCACGAACGTCGGCAGATACGTCGCCAGATTCCGAAACGCATCCGGTCCAAGGTAAAAATCATGGGCAGACCCCGGCGCAATCGTATAGCCGCCGTCCACCCTGCGCCGGAACGCAAACCGGTCATCCGCCGCGCCGCCGCCGAACACCTCCGCCATGGGCTGGGTCTGCGCCACCGAGGCCAGCACCGCCAGTTGCGGTATTCTGACCCCCTCGCGGCGCAGAAACATCGACGACCACGCCCCGCCCGCCACCACCACCTGACCGCAGGCGATCCGCCCCAGTTCCGTCACCACGCCAGCCACGCGGCCGCCCACCCGGTCCAGCGCCCGCACCGCGCAATTCTCGACAATCACCGCCCCGCGCCGCACCGCGCCTGCCGCCAGCATCGGCACCGCGACCCAAGGCTCGGCGCGGGCATCCGACGCGGTGAAAAGCCCGCCGACCCATTGCACCGCAGCGCCCTTGATCCGGTCATGCACCTGTCCGCTGGATTGCAGGCCAACGTCCAGCCCCAACCCCCGCGCCTGCACCATCCAGTCCTCGAACCCCGCCATCTCGGCATGACTCCGCGCCAGATACAGCACCCCCTCTTGCCGAAACCCCAGACCCCGCCCGCATTCCTTGGACAATGCCTTCCAAAGCTCCAGCGCTTCCATCATGATCGGCAACTCGGCCAGGTCGCGGCCCTGCTGGCGGATCCAGCCCCAGTTCCGACTTGATTGCTCTCCGGCAATCCGGCCCTTTTCACACAAAGTTACCGAAAAGCCGCGCTCGGCCAGATGCCACGCCGTCATCACGCCAATGATCCCGCCGCCCAGGACCACCACGTCACATTGCGCTGGCAAAGGCCCCGGGTATTTGACCGGCGTGCTTTCGGAAATCGGAAAGGCCATCAGGTCAGACTTTCCAGCAGCCGCAGCATGAACGCCTGCCCGGCATGGAACTCGCTCACTTCCAGATATTCGTCCACCTGATGCGCCTGCGCAATATCGCCCGGCCCGCAGATCACCGCCGAATAGCCGGCTTCCTGAAACTGCCCCGCCTCGGTGCCATAGCTGACAACCCCGGCGTTATTCGCCCCGGTCAGCTGAGCGACCAAAGCCTCTGCCGTGCCCCCAACCTCCGGCTGCAGCCCCGGAACGCGAAAGAACCGCGTCAGACAGATGGCAGCCTCTGGCCGTACCGCTTGCATGCCCGCCTCGATCCGCGCCGCGGCGGCCATGACCTCTGCCGCCCATGCCTCCTCATCCTCACCCGGCACCACGCGCATCTCGATGGCAAACCGGCATTGCGCCGCAGTGATGTTCTGCGCCGTGCCGCCCTCGATCATCCCCACATGCAACGTGGTAAACGGCGGATGGAACGCCACCGCAGCCGGCCCCGGCACCGCCGCCTGTATCTCGGCATTCCGGTCATTGACCCACTGGATCAACCGCGCCCCTTCCATCACCGCCGAGACGCCATAAGGCAGTAGCGATGAATGCACTTCATAGCCCTGCACCACCACTTCAAACCCGGCGCCGCCCTTGTGGCCGTTGACCAGCTGCATCCGCGACGGCTCGCCGATCAGTGCCACCGACGCCTTGGGAACCACCCCCTGCATCGCTGCAATCATCGGCGGAGCACCCGTGCAGCCCAGCTCCTCGTCATAAGACAGCGCCAGTTGCAAGGGCCGCCGCACCCCGCGCTTTTGCGCCTGCACCAGCGCCCAGACCGCCAGTGCCACATATCCCTTCATGTCGCAGGTGCCGCGTCCATAATACCGCCCGTCCCGCTCCACCACAGTCCACGGGTCCGTCGCCCAGACCTGCCCCGCCACAGGCACCACATCGGAATGGCCCGACAACAATACACCCCCCGCAATCCACGGTCCGGCATGGGCGAAAAGCGCCGCTTTGGTCCCGTCTTCGTTCCAATGCCGATGGCTCTGCACGCCGTGCCCCGCCAGATAGCCTTCCAACCAATCCACCAAATCCAGATTTGATCCGGCCGAGACTGTGGGAAACCCCACCAGCCGGGTCATCAGTTGCAGCGGCGTCATTTCTTCCATCGCGACACCCATCTGAAGTGACCCCATATCTTGTGCCAAGCCTGCTCGCCCGTGGCAGGGGTGTCAATATCTGGCAATCTGTAGCGCCCGACACGCAATCTGCTCGAAATCCCGCATGGCATGCGCACAAGAATCAGGATTGATAGCAAGGGCGAAATCGGAAAGACTTTGCGCCAAGGCACAAGCGGCAGAAGCCGCAGGCCGCAAGAACAAGAATAAAAACAAAGACCTGGGGAGTATCACATGCCCGATGGGGGCGACGCTGTACTTGATGTCAGGGGCCTCAAGACCGTGTTCCGCACCCGCGGTGGCGAGGTGCATGCCGTCAACTCGGTGTCTTTTCACCTGAAAAAGGGCGAATTGCTAGGCGTCGTGGGCGAATCCGGCTCCGGCAAATCTGTCACCATGATGTCGCTGATCGGCCTTTTACCCTCGCCGCCCGCCGATGTCCGCGCCGGGACCGTGATGCTGGGCAACCGCGACCTGCTCAAGATTTCGCCCGACGAACTGCGCGACGTGCGCGGCGCGAAAATTGGCTTTGTGTTCCAAGACCCGATGACCAGCCTCAATCCGGTGTTCACCGTCGGCAGTCAGATCATGGAGCCGCTGATCCGCCATCTGGGCCTCACGAAAGATCAGGCGCGCAGCCGCGCGATCGATCTGCTGGAACTTGTCGGCATTTCCGACGCCGCCAACCGCCTGCAAAGCTTTCCGCATCAGTATTCCGGCGGCATGCGCCAGCGCGTGATGATTGCAATTGCCCTGTCCTGCGATCCCGATGTGCTGATTGCCGATGAACCGACCACCGCGCTGGATGTCACGATTCAGGCCCAGATCCTCGAACTGGTCAAAGGCCTGCGCCAGAAACTCGGGATGGCGATCATCTGGATCACCCATGACCTTGGCGTCATCGCCGGCATCGCCGACCGGGTGATGGTGATGTATGGCGGGCAGGTCGTGGAACAGGCCCCCGTCAAGGAACTGTTCGCCCATCCCCAGCATCCCTACACGCGGGCGCTGTTGAAAACGATCCCCTCGCTCACCGGCACCCGCGCCGCCCGCCTGCAGGTGATCGAAGGCCAGCCGCCAATCATGATGGCGGAACCCGCGTCCTGTCCGTTCTGTGACCGCTGTGCGCATGTGTTCGACCGCTGCCGCCGCGAAAATCCGGTCCGCCGCGGCATCGACACCCGCCCCGTCGGCTACGGCCACGACGTCGCCTGCCACTGGACCCCGGAGGCCGCCGTTGCGTAAACCGCCCGCTCTTCCGCCCTGTCAGGCGTCATCCCTCCCGCCAGAAGCGCCCGTCAGGCAGCGCCGGGCGCGCGGAGGCCGTCATGCTTGATGCAACCCCGGCGCCCTTGGTCAAAGTGCGCGGCCTCAAGATGTATTTCCCGGTCTATACCGGCATTCTGCGCCGCCACACCGGCGATGTGAAAGCGGTGGACGGCGTCTCCTTCGACATTCTGCAAGGCGAAACCCTTGGCCTCGTCGGCGAATCCGGCTGCGGCAAATCCACCGTGGGCCGTGCGCTGCTGCGCCTCTATGACCTGACGGGTGGCTCTGTCGAAATCGATGGCGAAGACATTGCCAAACTCTCGCCCGAAGCCCTGCGCAAAAAGCGTCCGACCATGCAGATGGTCTTTCAAGACCCGCAAGCCAGCCTCAACCCCCGCATGACCCTTGCCCAGATCGTCGGCGAACCCTTGGTGGAACATGCCGACCTCAGCGCCACCGACCGCGACGCCCGCATCCACCAGCTGATGGATCAGGTCGGCCTGAACCGCCGATTTGCCAACCGCTTTCCGCACGAATTTTCCGGCGGCCAGCGTCAGCGCATCGGCATCGCCCGCGCACTGGCGCTCAACCCCAAATTCATCGTCTGCGACGAACCCATCACCGCTCTCGACGTATCCATCCAGGCCCAGGTCGTCAACCTCCTGGAAGACCTGCAAGACCGCCTTGGCCTGACCTACCTGTTCATTTCCCACGATCTCAGCATGGTGCGCCACATCGCGGACCGCGTGGCCGTGATGTATCTGGGCCGCATCGCCGAACTCAGCCCCCGCGACGCCCTGTACGACCGCCCGCTGCACCCCTACGCCGAGGCGCTGCTGTCCGCCGTCAACGAGCCTGATCCCAACCTCGCCCGGCGTGAACGCATCATCTTGCAAGGCGACGTGCCCTCGCCCGCTAAGCCGCCCAAAGGCTGCAATTTCAACACCCGCTGCCCGCGTGTCATGGACATCTGCCGCAGCGTTAAACCCGAACTGGCCCAGGTCGAACCGGGCCGTCTGGTCGCCTGCCACCTTTATTCCAATATCCCGCACGCCGGATCAACCGGCGGCCCCGAGGTTTACGAGCACCTGCAACAAGGAGTGAACACATGAAATTCAGAACCGCCCTTCTGGGGGCAGCCTGCACGTTCGCAATGGCCCCTGCGGCCTTTTGCCGACCGTGGTAGTGACGGCGAGGTCAAACTGACCTTCCCGCAAGCCGTGTCGATCATGAACCCCTATCTGTCGTCGGGCACCAAGGACGTCTATGCCGCATCGATGGTCATCGAACCGCTCGCGGGCTTTGACGACACCGGCACGATCATCCCCAAACTGGTGACAGAGATCCCGACCGTCGAAAACGGCGGCATTTCGGCTGACCTGACCACGATCACCTGGAAACTTATCCCCGGTCTGAAATGGTCCGATGGCTCGCCGGTGACCGCCGATGACGCCGTATTCACCGCGCAATATTGCATGGACCCGGCAGGCGGCTGCGCGGAACTGTCGAAATATGACGGCGTCAAGACCGTGGAGGCCGTCGATGCCTCGACGATCAAGGTGACGTTCACGGGACCCAAGACCAACCCCTACACCGCGTTCGTCGGGGCACTTGCGCCTCTGCTGCAAAAGGCCCAGTTCGAAAAGTGCCTCGGCGCTGCGGCCCCGACCTGCACCGATCAGAACAACATGCCGATCGGCACCGGCCCCTTCATGGTGACGGGTTTCACCGTCAATGACACCGTGCAGATGTCCGCCAACCCTAACTACCGCGACCCGGCCAAACCGGCCTTCGCGACCGCCTTGATCAAAGGCGGCGGCGACGCCGAAAGCTCTGCCCGCGCCGTGATGGAAACCGGCGAATTCGACTACGCCTGGAACACCCAGATCCCGCCGGATTCACAAGCCTCGATGACCGCCGCTGGCAAGGGCGAATTCGTCGTCGCCTTCGGCACCTCGGTCGAACGGATCGAGATCAACATGACCGACCCCTCGGCCGAATGGCCGGAAGGCGAACGCTCCACCGCCAAACACCCGCATCCGATCCTGTCTGACATCAAGGTCCGCACCGCCCTTTCGATGGCGATCGACCGTCAGATCCTGTCGGATGTCGGCTACGGCGCCGGTGGCAAGCCCACGTGCAACGTGGTGCCCGCCCCGGAAGTCTATGTGTCCGCCGACAATACCGGCTGCCTGAAACAAGATCTGGAAGGCGCCAAGAAACTGCTGGACGAGGCCGGCTGGATTCCCGGAGCCGATGGCATCCGCGAAAAGGGCGGCAAGAAGCTGCATCTGCTGTACCAGACCACGGTCAACCCGGTCCGTCAGGACTTCCAGGCTCTGATCAAGGATTGGTGGACCTCGATCGGTGTCGATGTCGAACTCAAGGCGATTGATCCGGGCGTGTTCTTTGGCGGCGACGCCGGTTCGCCCGATACGTTCCAGAAGTTCTATGCCGATGTCGAAATGTTCACCAACAACTTCGATGGCACCGATCCGGAAACCTATCTTGCCCAATACCTGTGCGCCAAGGCGCCAAGCCCGGCAAACCAGTGGCAGGGCGAGAACATGAACCGCTACTGCGACCCGGCCTATGACAAGATGATGGGGGAATTCTCCAGCACCCGTGATCCGGCACAACGGGCGGCCATGGCGAAAACCATGAACGACATGGTGACGAAAGACACCATGACGGTGATTCCGCTGGTCCACCGCGGCACGCTTTCGGCCCATTCCAACGCCCTGGGCGGCGTCAAGATCAACGCTTGGGACAGCGAGATGTGGAACGCCGCCGATTGGTTCCGCGTGAAGTGATCTGAACCCGGGCGGGGCCGCAATCGTGGCCCCGCCCGCCTTTCCCCCTTGGATCCGAGGCGTCACCGCGAATGCTCGTCTTTACCTTGCGCAGGCTTTTGGTGGCGATTCCGACGCTGCTGGTCATCTCGCTGGTGATCTTCCTCCTGGTGGATTTCGCGCCCGGCAGCCCGATGTCCGAAATTCCGCTGACCGTCCCGCCCGACGTGCGCCAGAAGATGATTGCCGCCCTCGGGGCCGATCAGCCGGTTCTGGTGCGCTATGTGCTATGGCTGCGCCAGTTCTTCTGGGTCGAGCCCGCAACCCTGTTTGACGGCATTTTCGGCACCCACCTCGCGGGCAACGAACAGCGCATCCTGTCCTGGCAGTCGCGCAGCCCGGTGTTCTCCATCATCGGCCAGCGCATGCCGCAAACCCTCACCGTGATCGGCACCGCCTATCTGGTCGGCATTCTGATCGCGCTGCCGATCGGCATCTATTCCGCCTACCGCCAGTATTCCTGGTTCGACCAGCTTGGCACCCTGTTTGCGATGATCGGCTTTTCGGTCCCCACCTTCTTTTCCGGCACTTTGTTCATCATCGTCTTCGCGGTCTGGTTCGGCTGGTTTCCCACCAAATACGACACCACGCTGCATGTGACGGACTGGGCCAGCTTTCTCAAACAGCTTAAACAAATGGCCATGCCGGTGATGACCCTCGGCCTTGCCAACGCCGCCACGATCAGCCGCTACATGCGGTCCTCGATGCTCGAGAATATGGGTCAGGACTATGTCCGCACCGCCCGTGCCAAAGGCATGACCGAACGCACCGTGGTGCTGAAACACGTGTTGCGCAACTCGCTGATCCCGGTGGTGACGGTCATCGCCCTTGGCATCCCCTCGATCTTCGGAGGGGCGATCATCACCGAAAACCTGTTTGGCGTGAACGGCATCGGCGCCGCCCTGATTGGCGCGATCCATGCCAATGACCTGCCGATGGTGCAAACGCTGGCCTTCATCTTCGCCGTGCTGATCGTCACCTTCAACCTGATCGCCGATGTGCTTTATGGCTTTCTTGATCCAAGGATCCGCTATGACTGACCTTCGGGCTGCAGCGCAGGCCTCCACCAGACCCGAAAGCCAGTGGCGCGCGATCTGGCAGCAGTTCCGCACCCACAAAGGTGCGGCCTTCGGTCTGGTGGTGCTGGCGATCCTGATCCTGGCCGTGCTGATCGGACCCTTTGTCTGGCACCCCGCCAAACTGACCGTGGTCGAGGCGATAAAGTCCAAGAACCTCGGTCCGACCTGGCGGTTTCCGCTTGGCACCGATCAGATCGGCCGCGACATGCTGGGCCGGATGATCCAGGCCGGCAAAGTCTCGCTGGCGGTCGGCTTTGTCGCCATGCTGATTGCGCTGACCTTCGGCACCACGATCGGCATCCTGGCGGGCTACTTCAAACGCCTCGACGGCCCCCTGATGCGGCTGACTGACATCTTCTTGTCGCTGCCGCTGATCCCTCTGCTGCTGGTTCTGGTCATGCTGTTTCGGGACAATGTGGCGGGCATTCTGGGGCCGGAACTCGGGGCCTTCACACTGATCGTCTTTGCCATCGGCATCACCTCATGGATGCAAGCGGCCCGCATCGTGCGCGGCGAGGTGCTGGCGCTGAAAGAGCGTGAATATGTCATAGCCTCCCGCTCGATCGGCGCCCCGGCCCGCCGGATCATCCTGCGTCACATCCTGCCCAACGTCATCTCGCCCGTGATGGTCGCAGCCACCCTGGGCATTGCCGATGCCATCATAACCGAATCCGTTCTGTCCTTCCTCGGCCTCGGCTTTCCGCCCGACTTCCCGACCTGGGGCCGCCTGCTGTTCGACGGCCTCAGCTACCTGCAACTTTACCCCGAGCGGGTGATCTGGCCCGGCCTCGCCATCTCGCTGACCGTGCTGTCGGTCAATTACATCGGCGACGGGCTGCGCGACGCGCTCGACCCCAGGATCAGAGGGCGCTAAGGCGCGGCGCTTTTTCCGGACGGATCAAATCGTGTGGCCTGAATGACTTTTCGCAGAAAGTCGCGCGAATTCTTGGACTTCGTCAGAAATACCAACCCATTCATTTCACATGCTTCTGCAAAACGTCTGAACCCGGGCGCGTCGCGTCAATGAACCCCCGCCCTGATCCGCCGCACCATACCCCACACGGCCAAAATCACCAGAGGCGTCAGCAGGGCCATGGCCCAGGGCTTCTTCATCCCCCAGCGCTCCAGCAACGGCGCCGCCACATAGGCCGCCAGACTGACTGCATAATAGCTGATCGCGACCA
Organism: Rhodobacterales bacterium; assembly: GCA_025362795.1. Taxonomy (GTDB): domain Bacteria; phylum Pseudomonadota; class Alphaproteobacteria; order Rhodobacterales; family Rhodobacteraceae; genus Stagnihabitans. Next base: position 62,919 of record JANYFE010000104.1, read on the forward strand.
CCGACAATCCCTCCACCGTGTGCTGCAACCGCAGGGCCAGATCGGCCCGCCGGTCCATGCTTTCCAGCAGCTTCTGGTTCTGCGCCGACCGCTCCACATCCACCCGGGTCCGCAACAGTTCTGCCGCGCGCTGCGCCCGCTCTGCCATCGACCGCAACCGGCCATCGGTCGATTTCACGGTCCGCATCGCAGGATCATAGCGCCGCATCATGAACTCGCCAAAGGTCTGCCGCCCGCCCAGCCGTTCCTCGCGCAGAACCTCGATCCGCTGGTTGACAATCGCCTCATAGGCCAATGTCGCGCCGAACCGGAACGACATCCGCACCGCCAGACTTTCCAGCTCCGACGCGATCGTCAGCAGGTCGTGCAGCGCGGTTTCCGCAGGCCGGTCCTCTGCATCCAGCCCCGTCACCAGCGCCGACAACCGCGGGTCCAGAATGTTCAGAACACCCGTCAACTCCCGCGCCCGGATCAGGCCCAGCATCGACATGGCGCGGTATGTCTCGATCTCGCACAGCCGCTGCACGATCCGGCCGATCCGTCGCGCCCCGGTGTCAGGCCGCACGAACACCGCAAACCGCATGTGGCCCGCCGGATCAATCCGGAAATCCCCGGCAACCACCGCCGCCCGGTCCACCACCCAGGCCACCGCCAGACTTTCCGCGACAAACCAGTCATCCAGCCGTGCCGCGATCTCTGTCACGTCCTCGGGCATGACCTCGACCCGCACCAGGACCGACGCGATCCGTTTGCCCGGTGCCGCCGCCAGCCAATTCTCGGGAAAGACCTCGGCCTCGAACGGATCAAATGGCCGGGCCGACCGCCCGGGCGTAAAGGCCGAATAGGTCACGAACTCGGTATGGCTTTCCCATTTCACGTCAGACCGGCCCAGCGGACCAGAGAAATGGGTGGCCTCCGGCTGCGGATGGACCGACCCGTGCCGGTCCAGCAAGTCCACCAGATGCGCCCGGTCCTGTGCCCGGTCCCGCCCAGCCGAATCTCCCGGCTCCTTGATCGCCACAAACACCGCCATGCAGGGTGCTACCAGCACCGGGAACGGCCGCGCATGCAACTCGTTCACCAAAGCATAGCGCAGGGGGTGGTCATCGCTTGGCATCATCGAACCTTGTGCAGGGGCGGTTCGATCTGCTTACCGGGATTTGTCACAAGAGAAAGCGGAAATCGCAATGAAACCCGGCCCTTGGCGGTACACTTTGGCACACCGACATTTTTCGCACGGCCCGACCCGGGGCCGCGCGCATCGCCAGGTTTCCGGCAGCCTTGCCCTATTCGATCAACGGCAACAGCGCATCCAGCGACTTTTTGGCATCGCCATAATACATCCGGCAATTGTCCTTGTAGAACAGCGGATTTTCGATCCCCGAATAGCCGGTGCCCTGTCCCCGCTTCAACACGATCACCAGTTTGGCCTTCCAGCACTCCAGCACCGGCATCCCCGCGATGGGCGAGTTCGGATCCTCCTGTGCTGCCGGGTTGACGATGTCATTCGACCCGATGACAATCGCCACATCGGTTGACGGGAAATCGGCGTTGATCTCGTCCATCTCCAGCACGATGTCATACGGCACCTTGGCCTCGGCCAGCAGAACGTTCATGTGCCCCGGCAACCGCCCAGCGACCGGATGGATGGCAAACCGCACGGTCTTGCCCCGCGCCCGCAGCTTGCGGGTCAGTTCCGATACGGATTGCTGCGCCTGCGCCACCGCCATGCCATAGCCCGGAATGATGATGACGCTGTCCGCGTCATTCAACGCCGCGGCCACCCCATCCACATCCGTTGCCACCATCTCGCCCGCAATCTCCATCGCGGGGCCGGTCACGGTGCCAAAGCCGCCCAGGATCACCGAGATGAAACTGCGGTTCATCGCCTTGCACATGATGTAACTCAGGATCGCCCCCGACGACCCCACTAGCGCCCCGGTCACGATCAGCAGATCGTTGCCCAGCGTGAAACCGATCGCCGCCGCCGCCCAACCGGAATAGCTGTTCAGCATCGACACCACGACCGGCATATCCGCCCCGCCGATCCCCATGATCAGATGATAGCCAATGAACAGCGCCAGCACCGTCATCAACACCAGCGCCCAGATCCCCGCCCCGTTGAAATACAGCACCAGCAACACCAGAGACCCCAGCGCCGCCCCGGCGTTCAGCAGATGGCCGCCCGGCAACTTGACCGCCTTGCCATCCACTTTTCCCGCCAGCTTCAGGAACGCAATCACCGACCCGGTGAACGTAACCGCACCGATGAACACGCCCAGAAAGACTTCGACATGCAGAATGGCGATTTCGATCGCGTCTTTTTGCGCCAGGACCGCTGCAAACCCGATCAGGGCCTGCCGCGCCGTGGCATCCATTGCCTGCACCCCGACCAGCTCCAGATGCGCGTTATAGCCAATCAGCACCGCCGCCAGACCTACGAAACTGTGCAGCGCCGCCACCAGTTGCGGCATTTCCGTCATCTGGACCCGCGTGGCGACATACCAACCGGCCACAGCCCCCACCGCAACCATCGCGGCAATCACCCAGACATGGTCCACGTCCGGCGAAAACACGGTGGCGCCAACCGCCAGCGCCATACCCACGATGCCATACCACACCGCGCGCTTGGCGCTTTCCTGCCCTGACAATCCGCCAAGGGCCAGGATGAACAACACCGCCGCCGCGATATAGGCGGCACTCACAATTCCAATGCTCATAGGCCCGCCCTCACGACTTCTGGAACATGGCAAGCATCCGGCGCGTCACCAGAAAGCCACCAACGATATTGATACTGGCAATCAGCACGGCGACCGCGGCCAGCACCACCACCAGCCCGTTACCCGACCCGATCTGCAGCAGGGCCCCCAGGATCACGATCCCCGAGATGGCATTCGTAACCGACATCAGCGGCGTGTGCAGCGCATGGCTCACATTCCAGATGACCGAAAAGCCGATGAAACACGCCAGCGCAAACACCATGAAATGCGCCATAAAATCTGACGGCGCATAGGCCCCGATCAACGCGATCACCACCGCGGCGCCGACCAGCATGCCAACCTGACTGCGTGTCTTGGCCTTGAAACTGGCAGCCTCTTGCGCCTTCTTTTCCTCAACGGTCAATTCCTTGACCTTCTCACGCGGCTTTTGCACCGCAATCGCGGCGATCTTGGGCGGAGGTGGCGGAAAGGTAACCGCCCCGGCAGTGACCACGGTCGACCCGCGAATAACGTCATCTTCCATGTTCTGCACAATCACACCGTCTTTCTTTGGTGTAAGATCGTTCAACATGTTCTTGATGTTGTTGGAATAAAGCGTCGACGCTTGTGTCGCCATCCGGCTCGGGAAATCGGTATAGCCCACCACCGTCACGCCATTGTCGCTGACAATCTTCTGATCCGGCACCGTCAGGTCGCAATTGCCGCCGCGTTCCGCCGCAAGGTCGATCACCACCGACCCCGGTTTCATCGCCGCGACCATATCCGCCAGCCACAGCTTCGGCGCTGGCCGTCCCGGGATCAGCGCGGTGGTGATCACGATGTCGATATCCGGGGCCAGTTCGCGGAACTTCGCCAGCTGCTTGGCCTGAAATGCCGGGGTCGAAGGCGCCGCATAGCCGCCGGTCGCCGCACCATCCGGCAATTCCGACGCGTCAAACTCCAGATAAACGAAACTCGCCCCCATCGATTCGATCTGCTCGGCCACCTCTGGCCGCACATCAAAGGCATAGACTATCGCACCCAGCGAAACACTGGTGCCAATCGCAGCAAGTCCCGCCACCCCCGCGCCCACCACCAGCACCTTGGCCGGCGGCACTTTCCCGGCCGCCGTCACCTGCCCAGTGAAAAAGCGACCAAAGTTGTTCCCCGCTTCGATCACCGCACGGTAGCCCGCGATATTCGCCATCGACGACAGCGCATCCATCTTCTGGGCCCGGCTGATCCGCGGCACCATATCCATCGCAATCACCGTCGCCCCGCGCGCCTTGGCCACCTCCAGCAGTTCCGCGTTCTGCGCCGGGTAAAAGAAGCTGATCAGGGTCTGCCCCGGCCGCAGCGCCTCGGCCTCCGCCCGCTCCGGCCCGCGCACCTTCACGATCACATCCGCCGCCGCCACCACTTCCGCCGCGCCCTGCAGCACCTCGATCCCCGCTTTGGCATACAGCGCATCGGCAAACCCGGCCTTGACCCCGGCCCCGGACTGCACGACGCAGCTGTGACCCAGCTTTACCAGCTGCACCGCCGAATCCGGTGTCATCGCCACCCGGTTTTCGCCCGGGAATACCTCTGCCAACGCGCCAATCTTCATCGCATGCTCCCCATCCGCCTGATGGGAAGCCATAGCATCGCCCAACCCGATTTCAACGCCATAATGCGCCGTCCCGGAAATTGACCCCGGCCAAAGTCGCCGACAAACAATTTTAAGCTTGAAGTTATACGGCCATCCCCTATTGCTACCGGGGCCATCGACGTGCAGGCTGACATTGGAGACAGCACCATGACAACCGATTTTGCCGCGACCAAGGCCCAGTTTCACCTGCCCGCAGGCATCACCTATCTGGATGGCAATTCGCTGGGTCCCCTGCCGAAAACCGCCGCCGCCCGCGTCGCGCAGACCGTCAACGCTGAATGGGGCGAAATGCTGATCACCGGATGGAACAAGGCCGGCTGGATGGACCAGCCGTCGCGCATCGGTGACCGGATCGCCAGACTGATCGGTGCCGAACCCGGCCATGTCGTGATGGGCGACACCCTGTCGATCAAGGTCTATCAGGCCCTCGCCTCCTGCCTCGACCTCAACCCGACCCGCCGCGTGATCCTGTCCGACACCGGCAACTTCCCGTCCGACCTGTATATGGCGCAAGGCCTGTGCCAGACGCTGGGTCAGGGCTACACCTTGAAAACCGTCGCCCCCGAGGATGTCCTTGCTACCATCGACGACACCATCGCCGTCACCCTGATCACCGAGGTTGACTACCGCACCGGCCGCAAACACGACATGGCCGCCATCACGGCAAAAGCCCACGCCCACGGTGCCCTCACCATCTGGGATCTTGCCCATTCGGCCGGTGCGCTTCCCGTCCATCTGTCCCGGGCCCGGGCCGATTTTGCCGTCGGCTGCACCTACAAATACCTGAATTCCGGCCCGGGCGGCCCCGCCTTCATCTACATAGCCCCCCGGCACGCCGCCACCACCCGCCCGGCGCTCAGCGGCTGGCTTGGCCACGAATCCCCCTTCGCCTTCGACCAGACCTACCGCCCCGGTGCCGGCATCGAACGCATGCGGGTCGGCACCCCACCTATCTTGCAACTCGCCGCGTTAGAGGCCGCCCTCGACATCTGGGACCAGGTCGACCTGAACGATCTGCGCCAGCAATCGCTGACCCTCACCGATCAGTTCATTGCCGGTGTCGAAGCGTCCTGTCCGACCCTGCGCCTTGTCACCCCGCGCGACCACGCCATCCGCGGCAGCCAGGTGTCCTTCCACCACCCCGAAGGTTACGCGATCATGCAAGCGCTGATCGCCCACGGCGTGATCGGCGACTTCCGCGCCCCCGACATCCTGCGCTTCGGCTTCACCCCGCTTTACATCGACAAAACCGACACCGCCAAAGCGATCGCGGTTCTGTCGAGAATCATGGCCGAAAACCTGTGGGACAATCCCGCCTACAAAACCCGCGCCAAAGTCACCTGACATGACCACGAAATCCGCAAGTTCCTTACCCCGCAAATGCCCGCCAGTCGAACCCGTGCGCCCGGCTTTCCGCCGCGCCATGGCGATCTGCGCCGCCGCAGCCCATCTTGCCTTAGCAGCCGCCGCCCAAGCCGACACCGCCGCCGACCGCTTCCAGCCCCACCGCGGCCTCAACTTCGACATCTGGGTCGACTGGCTGCCAACCGAGCAGATCGTCAGCCAAAAGGGCTTTCTCGACCTTTACCCCGACTGGCGCAGCCACGTCTCCCCCGCTGCCATCACCGCCCTGAAATCGCAGGGCTATGATTTCGCCCGCCTGCCGATGGATCCCGCGCCCCTGCTGCGGCTTGGCCCCGGTGCGCCGCAAGATGCGCTGATCGACCAGATCGGCCAAGCGGCGGCGCAGGTGCAGATGACCGGCCTCAAGGTCATCATCGACATGCACGCCTTCCCGCGCGACGACGCTTGGGGCGTTGACAGCCTGATGGACACCCCCGCCCTGTTTGACGCTTATGTCACCCTGATCGGCAAGATCGCCGCCCGCCTGAACGGCATGGACCCCGACCGCACCGCGTTTGAACTTTTGAACGAGCCGACCAATGATTGCGACGCCATCTACGGCGACAGCCCCGCCGCCTGGCCCGCGATGCAGATCCGCCTGCACGATGCCGCCCGCGCCGCCGCCCCCGACCTGCCGCTGGTCCTGTCCGGTGCCTGCTGGGGCGGTGCCGACGGTCTGGCCAAATTAAGCCCCTCGCCAGATGCCAACACGCTTTACAGCTTTCACTCCTACACCCCATTCCTGTTTTCTCATCAAGCCGCCACCTGGACCGGCGGGCTCGAATCCGTGCTGCGCCACCTGCCCTATCCGCCCACGCTTTTGACCGACGCCGAGGCCGCCACGCTGGCCAAAGCTGCGGCGACTTTTGCGGCATCCCACGGCATCACCACCGACCCGCCTGCCACGCTGGACAATTTGACCACCGCCATCGCCGCCTACCGCGACAGCGCCGATGGCCATATCACCGACGACATCGGCGTCGCCGCCCACTGGGCCGCCAGCCACGACATTCCGCCCAATCGCTTGCTCCTGGGCGAGTTTGGCGCCAATGCCGACCCCACGACCGCCACCGCCGCTGACACCGCCAGCCGCCTGCGGTTTTTGACTGCCAAACGTCAGGCGGCAGAGGCGCTAGGCATCAGCTGGGCGGTCTGGTCATGGTCCGGCAGCTTTGGCGTGGCTGCGGACACCCCTGACCGCGCGCCTTACCCCGCCGTTTGCAACGCCCTTGGCCTGACGTGCTAATAGCCGCGCCCACCATCCGCCCCTACCGACCGGCAGATCGCGCCGCCGCCGCATTTGTGTTCTACCGTGCCGTCCGCGAAGGGGCCGCCGCCCATTATCCGGCAGCCGAACTGGCCGCCTGGGCCTCCTCACCAGAACCCGACCGGCAACGGCCCGACAAGCTCGACAGCCAGTGGTGCTATGTCGCCGAAGACGACGGTCGCATGACCGGTTTCTTCTCGATGGACGAAACAGGCTACCTCGACATGGCCTTTGTAATCCCCGAGGTCATGGGCGATGGCACCGCCGCCGCCCTCTATGATACGGTGATGACCCGCGCCCGATCCGCCGGTCTGACCCATTTCACGGTGCGGGCCGCCCACCAGTCAAGCCGGTTTCTGTCACGCCGGGACTGGCACCTCGACCGGATGGAAACCTTTACCGAAGACGGTGAAACCTACACCGCCGCCCTGATGTATCTGGACCTGATCCCATGACCTATGACCCCACCCGCGACGGTGCCGACGCCGCCGTCCATGCCCCGATGTCCTATGGCGACTACCTGCACATCGACCAGATCCTGTCAGCGCAAAGCCTGCTGACCGGGGCGCATGACGAGATGCTGTTCATCATCCAGCACCAGACCTCCGAACTCTGGATGAAACTCGCCCTGCACGAACTTGACGCGGCCCGCCGCGCCATAGCCTCCGGCCGGGTGCGCGAGGCGTTCAAGATGCTGGCCCGCATTGCCCGCATTTTCGAACAGCTGAACAACGCCTGGGATGTCCTGCGCACCATGACTCCCGCCGACTACACCACCTTCCGCGAAGGTCTGGGCCAGTCCTCTGGCTTCCAGTCCCACCAGTATCGCCTGATCGAATTTGCCGTCGGCAACCGCAACACCGCGATGTTGCGCCCCCATGCCCACCGCCCCGATGTGACCGCCCTTCTCGAGGCTGAACTCGCCCGCCCCTCGCTGTATGACGAGGCGCTGCGCTACCTGCACCGCGCCGGCCTGCCGGTGCCCGCCGATGTCCTGACCCGCGATCTGCGGCAAAACTGGACCGCCCGCGACGATGTCCGCGCCGCCTGGGAAATTGTCTACCGCGACCCGCAGGCGCATTGGCAGGAATACGAACTGGCCGAAAAGCTGGTGGATTTCGAAGATTACTTCCGCCGCTGGCGTTTCAACCACGTCACCACCGTTGAACGGGTGATCGGCTTCAAACGCGGCACCGGCGGCACGGCGGGTGTCAGCTATCTGAAAAAAATGCTGGAGGTGGAACTATTCCCCGAACTCTGGCACCTGCGCACCACACTTTGATCCTCCTCACCTTTGCGTGAGATTTGGCGCTTTGACTGATGCGAACCATTGAACTACCCTTGGAAACAATGGACGCCGGACACAGAGCAGGTGATCCGGAATTTTGCGGGGATAGTGACCAATGCGATTTGCGATGCTGAAATTTCTGGCCGCCTCGGCCATGATGGGGTCGCTTGCGGCCTGCGTTCCTGAATTGGGCGTGAACATGTCCGCCACATCGCCGGCGCAGCCCGCTGTGGTGGCGGTCGATCCGGCCCATTATGCCGCCCAGCCCGACGAAAGCTATACGGTCCCCGCCGTGCCCGTCGCCGAGGTGCCGGAAGAGTTTCAACGCCAGACGGTGGATTACACCAGCGACGAACCGGTTGGCACCATCATCATCGACCCCGGGTCCAAACATCTGTATCTGGTCACGGCCCGCAATCAGGCCCTGCGCTACGGCATTGCAGTCGGTCGCTCCGGCTTTGGATGGTCGGGCGAGGCTGATATCGTCGGGCGCACCACCTGGCCGAAATGGATTCCGCCCTACGAAATGATCGACCGCCGCCCCGAACTGGAAAAGTTCCGCGATGTCGGCCAACCCGGCGGCCTGACCAACCCCTTGGGGGCGCGTGCGCTGTATCTCAAGACCAACGGCGTCGATTACGGCTACCGCATCCATGGCACGCCGGAATGGGAAAGCATCGGCCACAACGCCTCGTCAGGCTGCATCCGCATGATCAACCAGGACGTGATGGACCTCTACAACCGCGTTCCCGACGGCACCCATGTCGTGGTGCTGAACGAAGACGGCAGCTTCCCGACCAAACTGACCGTGCCAGTGGTCAAAAAGCCCGCCGTCAAGAAAGCCGCAACCCCGGCCGCACCTCCGCCACCGGCGCCCGAACCGGACACCCACCCGGTCTACGGCCCGCTCTGACCCGGCACAGGGAATGCCGACCCGCAATGTTAGGCCAACCAGACTGCCGGGGCTCCGTGCGCCCGGCAGTCATCCCCGCGAACCGGACGCTATTTCAGCCAGTCCTCGTAGTCGCTGACCAGCAGATGCGTCGGCGCCACGTCCTCGTCGATCCGGGCAAATCGCCCGATCGGCTCGCGGAAGACATTGTCGGTCAGGTCGTCATTGACCGTCGACACTTCCCCGATCAGCACATCCCCGCCCTCGCCCCAGAACGCATGCCAGTCGCCCGGCATCAGCGTCACCGACTCGCCCGGCGCCAGTTTCAGCTTGGTCCCCGGCCCGTAGGGCACATCAATCCCGTCACAGCGCACAAGGCCACCCTTGTCCCAGGCAAAGCCGCCCTTGTCGTCCGAGCCATACAGTTCCACCACCAAGGTCGCCCCGCCCCGGTTGATGATATCCTCGGCTTTGATCACATGGGTGTGCATCGGGCTCAATTGATCCTGCCGCGAGATCAGCAGCTTTTCGGCATAACACATGCCGCCGCCCCGTTGCAGATCGGCCAAGGAACCATTGCGCAGGGTGAACAGAAACAGCCCCATCGCATCATATTTGCCCTGCCCGTAATCCGTGATGTCCCAGCCACAACGCCCGTCAATCACCCGGCCTGCGCTGGCGGCCTTGGCCTTGAACTCGTCCGGCGTCCAGTTGGCAAAGGGCGGCAGGACAAAGCCATAATGGCGGATCATCTCATCCGCCGCCGCCATGATGTCGTTGACGCGTGACCGTTTCATCCTGCCCTCCGAATTGGATTTGGCCGGACTATAGCGCAGCCGCTGCGGTCAACAACCGCTCAATTCACGCCCTGCGCCGCAGGTGCCCGCTGTCCCGGTCACGCCAGTCCCGCGCCGCCTGACCAAAGGCCGCGAACAGGGGCCGCGACACCGGATCATCCACCGCGTTCCATTCCGGATGCCACTGCACCGCCAGCGTGAACCCCGGCGCATCGCGCACATAAATTGCTTCCGGCGTGCCGTCCGGTGCAAAACCGTCGATCACGATCCGGTCCGCCGCCCGCTCGATCCCCTGCCCGTGCAGCGTATTCGTCATCACCTCGGGCGTGCCCATCAACTGGTGAAACACCCCGCCCTCGCTGAACGTCACCGCGTGGCGCAGCGCAAACTGTTCTTCGATCTTGCCATCAGGCGGCATCCGGTGGTTCATCCGCCCCGGCAAATCGCGGATCTCGGGGTGCAGACTGCCCCCCAACGCCACGTTCACCTCTTGAAATCCCCGGCAAATCCCCAAAAACGGCTGACCCCGGTCAACACAGGCCCGGATCAGCGGCAAGGTAATCGCATCGCGGCTGCGATCAAACGCGCCATGCGCCGGGGTTTCCGCTTCGCCATACTCACTGGGATGGACATTGGGCCGCCCGCCGGTCAACAGAAACCCGTCACAGGTCTCCATCAGCTCCTCGACCGAGACATAACGCGGATCGCTGGGAATGATCAGCGGCATCCCCCCCGCCACATCCGCCACCGCTTCGGAATTCATGGTGCCGCAGATCGTGGCCGGAAACCGGTCATTGATCACAAAGTGATTGCCGATGATGCCGATAACGGGTCTGCGTGTCATGTGCCAAGCCGGATGCCAAAGTTATACACAAGCAACATAGGCGCGTGATTCCTTAAGGAAAAGCACCAAAACCACGCCATGGCCCTGCAACTTCGCTTGATCACGCCGCCTGCCTGCTGCCATCCTGACCGCAGTGCCCGAAAAACAGGATGCCCGATGCCCAGACCCCGCGCCCGTGACCTTGGCCTGCCGTTTCCCGGAACGCCCGGTCCGTACAATGCCATCACCGATGTGCCCGGCGTGCGCGTCGGCTTTTGCACCCTGACGGACCCCGCGAAAAAGATGCGCACCGGCGTCACTGCCGTCCTGCCGCGTGACGAGGCCGGCAACCCGCAACCGGTCTGGGCCGGTCAGTTCACGCTCAATGGCAACGGCGAGATGACCGGCACCCACTGGATCGACGATGCGGGCTATCTGATCGGCCCGATCTGCATGTCCAACACCCATGCCATCGGCGCTGTCCACCATGGCGCGACGCAATGGATGATCCGCCACTACGCCGACTTCTTCGCCAACCACCACGGCTGGGCCATGCCGGTGGTTGCCGAAACCTATGACGGCATGCTGAATGACATCAATGCGCTGCATGTCACGCCGGACCACGCCATCGCGGCCATCGCCGCCGCGCGTGGTGGCCCTGTCGAAGAAGGGTCAAGCGGCGGCGGCAACGGCATGATCGCCTATGAATTCAAGGCGGGCACCGGCACCGCCTCGCGCCGCGTGCGGCTGGCCGGGCAGGACTACACAGTCGGGGCGCTGGTGCAGGCCAACCACGGCCTGCGCGACTGGCTAACCATCCTTGGCAAACCCGTGGGCAAGCTGATGACCGAGGACACCTGGCGCAAAAAGGAGGTCGGCTCGATCATCGTTCTGATCGCCACCGACGCACCCTTGTCCGCCCTGTCGCTGCGCCATATCGCCAAACGCGCTGCCATCGGCATCGGCCGCGGCGGCACCCCGTCGGGCAATTCCTCTGGCGACATCTTTCTGGCCTTCTCGGTCGCCAACCCCGGCCCGATGCCGCAAGAGGCGCAGCCCTTCGTCACCCAGACCGTGTTGAACAACGAAGTGCTGGACCCGATCTATCTTGCCTCAGTCGAGGCGGTCGAAGAAGCCGTGATCAACGCGATCGTCGCCGGCGTCGACGTGCCCGCGCTCAAGCCCGCCGGCCTGATCGTCCGCGCGATAGATACTGACAAGCTGGCCGCCTTGTTCCGACCGACCTGACCCGCCGCGCTGATTTGCGGCGCATAACGCTCGTCAGCGCGTGAACAGCGCCCGCTGCGTTAACCCCGGGATTCCGCCAAAACGTAGGGACGCAAGCAAGACGCCGGCAAGACGCGTTCAAGACCGCCCCAAACCCGAAAAATCCCAGCGTTAACTGGCCTTTTCGCAACCGATTCGGCCAACTGGCTGCAAAATGGTTTTCAGTCTTTCTTGCCCCCCACAATCCGCGCCGCAGCGGCAATTCCCGGCCCGTGCGGTATGTCCAGCGCCGCCATCCCGGCTTCCATAACCGCCAGCGCACCCAACGTCATATGCGCATTCACATGCCCCATATGCGCCACCCGCAAGGCCCCCTCGGCCTGCGGATCATCCGGCGTGGCCATACCCAGCCCAATGCCCAAAGTCACCCCCGCCTGATGCTCCGTCCAGCGCCGCAACCGGGTGGCATCCGGCGCACCGAACCGCGCCGCCGTCACCGACCATCCGCGCGCTTCCGGTTGCAACACATTGAGCGCAATAGCAGAATTACCGCTACCCCAACCCTCGAACGCCGCCCAAACCGCCTGCGCCAGCGTGGCATGCCGCGCCCAGACATTCTCCAGCCCTTCTTCGTCAAGGATCATCGTCAATGCCTCGCGCAGACCGTACAGATGATGCGTCGGCGCAGTGCCAAACCACAATTGCCAGAACGCCTCGGCACTGGCCCGTGGCGTCCAATCCCAATAGGGCGTGCGCAGATCACTGGTCTTGCAGCGGTCTTTGGCTTTGTCCGAAAACCAGACAAACCCCATCCCCGGCGGTGTCATCAATCCCTTCTGACTGGCCGCCACGGTGACATCCACCCCCCAATAATCCATGAAGTACGGATCGCAAGCCATTGATGCCACACAATCAACTGCCAGCAACGCCTGATGCCCCACCGCATCCATAACGCCGCGCAACGCCTTGATATCGGTCTTGACCGAACTTGCGGTGTCGACCTGCGTCGTCAGCACCGCCTTGATATTCGGGTCCGCCCTTAAAGCCGTCGCGACCATGTTCCAGTCGGGTGCCACCGATCGTCCAAAGTCCAGCACCTCTGCCTCGACCCCCAACCCGCGCACCGTATTGGCCCAGCCATGGCCAAACGTACCCGTTGCCAGCACTAAGGCCTTGTCGCCCTTGCAGAAAATGTTGGCATTCGCCGCCTCCCAGGTGCCATGCCCGTTGGCAATATAGGCCGCCACGCCGCCCTCTGTGCCCGCCAGACGCTTCAGATCCGGCCACAGCGTCGCCACCATCTCAATCAGCGCACCTTCATAGATATTGGGCGCCCCCCGGTGCATCGCGGCCAAAACCCGGTCGGGCATGACCGAAGGGCCGGGAATGGCAAGATAGGGGCGACCATTGGCAAGCGACATCACAACCTCCAAAAACCACATGGCTAGCCTTCGCTGACCGGATGGTCAACGCCGACCAATGCTTGCCAGCCTCGGCCCAAAACGCTAGACGATGGCTTCTTGCACCGGGACAAGGATCTGCATGATCGGCGCGCTCAAAGACCGGCTCCTCACCTTGCAACGCCGGCTGACCGCCACGTTCGGCACTGACATTTCCACGCCCGAGGCCCGCCGCGCCGCCTGGTGGCATTTCCAGCTGATGGACCACGCCTTCTTGCGGTTTTTCTGGACCAATCTGCACCAGATCGCCCCGGGCGTATACCGGTCCAACCAACCCTCGGCCCGCCGTCTGCACCGTTGGGCCAGATCACTTTCTCTGCGTACAGTCTTGAATTTACGCGGCAAAACCGCCCAAGGCTTTTATCTGTTCGAAACGGAAGCCTGCCAACAACTCGGGCTTACCTTGGTTGATTTGCAGATGTCGGCCAAACAGGCGCCGACCCGCGAAAAGCTGGAAGCCTTGATTACCCTGTTTGACACGATGGAAAAACCCTTCCTCATCCACTGCAAATCGGGGGCCGACCGCACCGGTCTCGCTGCCGCGCTCTACCTGCTGCTGATCGAAAACCGCCCGATTGCAGAGGCGCAACGCCAACTCAGCTGGCGCTACCTGCATGTCGAAAACTCGGACGCTGGCATTCAGGACCACCTGTTGCGCCTCTATGCCGACGCCTTTGAAAAGACCGGCGCAACCTTCCCCGACTGGCTTGCGCAATCCTATGACCCCGCCAAAGTCACCGCCTCGTTCCAACGCTGGCAAGCCGGCGAACGGAGCCTTGCGCTGTGACGGACCCCGTCCCCGTCCGCAAGATACTGGCCTGGGTCTGGCGCGACCATCTGCGCCGGCGTTCGCCCATCCTGCTGATCGCGATCTTGTTCATGGCCTTGGAAGGCGGCGCAGTCGGTGCCCTGTCCTATCTCGTCCGCCCGATGTTCGATGGCATCCATCAGGGTGCAGATATCTCTATCGTGATCTGGGTGGCAGCCTCGGTTGCGCTGGTGTTTGTGGTCCGCGCCATTGCCGGTTTCACCCACCGCGTTCTGATGGCGCGGCAAGCCGAGGGCGTCTCGACAGAGCTGCAGCAGAACCTGCTGACCCATGTCATGCGGCTTGACCTTGGCTTCTATCAATCCAACCCGCCCGGCAGCCTGATCGAACGGTTGCGCGGCGACAATGCCGCCCTGCGCAGCCTATGGCCTCCCATCGTGCAAGCACTTGGCCGTGATGTGATTTCTCTTGTTTCGCTGTTGACGGTTGCGGTGCTGATCGACTGGCGCTGGACTTTGGTTGCTGTCATCGGCGTGCCGGTCATCGTGCTGCCACTGGCCCTGCTCCAAGCCCGCGTGCGCAAAACGGCCCGCCAATCCCGCGCGGCGGCGGCTGTCCTGTCGACCCGTCTGGACGAAACGTTCCACGGCATTCGCACCCTGCAACTGACCGGCGCTGAGCCGCAAGAAGCCGCCCGCTATCGCCGCGCGCTCGACACCTACCTCAAGGCCCAGATCCGTTCCGAAACCGCTGCCTCCGCCATCCCCACACTGATCGACCTTGTGGCTGCACTGGGCTTCGCCGGCGTGATGCTGTACGGCGGCAGCCAGATTATCGCGGGCACCAAGACCCTTGGCGCGTTTATGAGTTTTTTCACCGCAATGGCCCTGGTCTTTGAACCGCTGCGCCGTTTGGGGTCCGTCTCCGGGACATGGGCGCAGGCCCGCGCCAGCCTTGAACGGATGCGCCACCTGCTGGATGAAAAGCCGCAGCTGACCTCGCCCGCCCAACCCAGACCCATGCCCAAAGCGGTCGCAGGACTACGGCTGGAACTGCAGGATGTCAGTTTCACCTACGGCGACGCTCCCGTGCTGAACGGCATCAACCTGGTGGCAGAGCCCGGCCAGACTACCGCGCTGGTCGGGCCGTCCGGTGCCGGCAAGACAACTGTATTTCAACTGCTTACCCGGATGTCTGACCCCAATTCCGGCCGGGTGACCCTGGGCGGCACGGACCTGCGCGATCTTGATCTGCGTGACCTTCGCCAGCAATTCTCCGTGGTCAGTCAGGATTCCGCGCTGTTTGACGAGCCGCTGTCCGTCAACATCCGCATGGGGGCAACCGACCAATCCGACGCGGCGCTTGCCCGCGCACTGGCTGATGCCAATGCCACAGACTTCGTGGCGGACATGCCGCTTGGCATCGACACCCCCGCCGGGCCGCGCGGCTCTGCCCTGTCCGGTGGTCAGCGCCAGCGCATCGCCATTGCCCGTGCTGTCTTGCACAACGCCCCCATTCTGCTGCTGGATGAGGCGACCTCGGCGCTCGACGCGCGTTCGGAAATGTTGGTGACAGAGGCTTTGGCGCGGCTCGGGCGCGGCCGCACCACCTTGGTCATCGCCCACCGCCTGGCGACGGTCCGACAGGCCGACAAGATCGTGGTGATGAACCAGGGTCGTGTGGTGGATCAGGGCACCCATGACGAGTTGTTGGCCCGGGGCGGGCTTTACGCCGATCTGCATCGCTTGCAGTTCAAGGATTAGGCTCCCTATATCAGCGGCCACAGGAGGCGCTCATGGCAGGCGAAATCGCAACAGGCAGACGGGTCGTCGCATTGTCGGGCAACGATGCTTTAACCTTTCTGCAAGGGCTGGTCACTAATGATGTCCTCGCACTGAAAAACGGAAAAGGCATTGTCTGGACCGCACTTCTGACGCCGCAGGGAAAATATCTGGCAGACTTTTTTGTTGTGAATACCGGTGACGGTTTGTTTTTGGACCTTCCGGAAATACTGGCCGACGCGACGCTGCGGCGCCTGACCATGTACCGCCTGCGCGCCGATGTGCAAATGGTGGCTTCGGATTTGGCGGTGTCGCGCGGCATCGGCGCAGGTCCGGCGGCAGCACTGAACGATCCGCGCCACCCCGATTTGGGCTGGCGACTTTACGGTGCCGCGGGCGGCACTCCGGTCGTCGACTGGGATGCGATCCGTGTCGCCCACGTCATCCCCGAAACCGGGATCGAACTGCTGCCCGACGACAGTTATCCGCTGGAAACCGGATTCGAGCGTCTACGCGGCGTCGACTTTCGCAAGGGTTGTTACGTCGGGCAGGAAGTTACTGCGCGGATGAAACACAAGACCGAACTCCGCAAAGGCCTGGCGCTTGTGCAAGTCTCCGGCGCGGCTCCTGTCGGCACCGCAATTCTGGCCGAAGGCAAAGCGGTTGGCACGCTCTACACCCAGTCAGGCCGCCGGGGCATCGCCTATTTAAGGTTTGACCGGGTCACTTCCGAAATGAAGGCTGGCGACGCCATGATAAGCATCGCCACGCAAGTCATTGATCCTTAACAATAGTCACGCGCGCTCGGAATATTCCATCAATTCAGTATGCACGATGATATCCTCGTCCGGCCCGATGAACGGCGGAATCATGATCCGCACGCCGTTGTCCAGGATCGCCGGTTTGAAGCTGTTGGCAGCAGTCTGCCCCTTCTGCACAGGTTCGGTATCCACCACTTTGCAGCGCACCTTTTGCGGCAAGGTCACGTTCAGCGCCTCTTCGCCAAAATACTGCAACTTCGCGGTCATGCCATCCTGCAAGAACGGTCGCCGGTCGCCCAGCAATTCCGCGTCAATCTCGGTCTGCTCATAGGTTTCCGAATCCATGAACACCAGGCGACCATCGGTTTCATACAGAAACTGTTGCTCCCGATACTCCAGCTCGACCTGATCAACCTTGTCTTCCGACCGGAACCGTTCGTTCAACTTGCGACCGTCGCGCAGGTTCTTCAGCTCAACCTGTGCAAAGGCCCCGCCTTTGCCCGGCTTGACATGATTGACCTTGACCGCCGCCCAAAGGCCACCGTCATGCTC
This sequence comes from Rhodobacterales bacterium, assembly GCA_025362795.1. Lineage (GTDB taxonomy): Bacteria > Pseudomonadota > Alphaproteobacteria > Rhodobacterales > Rhodobacteraceae > Stagnihabitans. The sequence continues at coordinate 80,290 of JANYFE010000104.1, forward strand.
AATAATGAAGCCGGGTCGAATCTCGTTTCCGTTTACCTTCGCCATTGTGTCGAAACCTTGTCAAAACCTTGAACTTCATTCGCAGGACGCTATATCTGGTCGGTATCTGGCTGGCAAGCCAACTACATACAGGGCGATCCTCTGCGCGATATGCAGCCCATGCATGGCTGTTATTCAAAAGATGACATGACGAATCGTCATCGAGCCGTTACAAGCGCGATGGAACAAAAAAGACAAGAGCAAGAAGTAGGACGCACGATGGCCGATTTCATAGACAGCACAGCCTTCAACTTCGAACAGGGACAGCGGGCACGCAAACTGTTCGCCGCTGTGGTGCTGGCCGCGTTGGATGACGCCATTGCGGATGACAAGAAATATGGCAACGGTCCCGACCAGATCGCGCGCTGGGCGCGGTCGCGCGACGGGCGTGAAGTGCTGTCTTGCGCCGGGATCGATCCCAATGAACGTGTGGTCAAGGGCCTGATGGAATTTGTCTCCAAAGGTGTTCGCACTTCGGTTGCCCTGTCGCGCGAAGAAAGCGAACGCCGCCACGCACTGGAACTGGATCAAGCCGAAGCCGCCTGATCCGCCCGGACATTGCCAAACAACGCGCCTGTCAGGGGCGCGTTTTCATTTGAAGTCGTTGGAATGTCAGTCGAATTCGCGGGTGGCCAAAGCCCGGGCAATCTCGGCCCGCACCAGCTTGCGGACGTTGCGGGTAATCCGTTCCCCCAAACCACCCTGCAATTCCTCGCGGATCAGGTCGCGCACCAGATCGCGCAGCACTACTTCGTCAAAGGTCATCTCTGACCCCAAAGCTCCCATCCGGTCTTCTGCCGCATCTGACAGACCAGCCACAACCTCTGCTTCCGCCTGATCGGCCCAAAGCAGATCAGGCTCGATGTCGTCACGCGGCGCTTCTGTCTCTGCGCTCTCGTCGGCGGTCATCTCACCTTCCTGTGCCCAGGCCGGTACCGGTTCAGGCTCAACTTCTTCTGCGATGATCTCTGCATCAGAAGCTTCGTCAACATGGGGTTGCGCAGACCAGGCGCCGCTTGTCCATTCAAACGCCACGCTGGCCGGGCCCGGATCGCCAACCTCAGATTCCCAATCCAACCCCTGCGCCTCGACGGCCTGCTCCAGTGATGCGACCAGACCGTCAGCCACCGGTTCTGCCCCAAGGTGCAAGCGCGGCAATGGCTTGGGCTGCACCACAGCGGCAGCGGGCGCGCGGGCGCCCTGGTCAACAACGACACGCAGGGCCGGCGTCAAGATAAGCTTGTCATCGACCAGAACTGGGGGGGCCTGCCGCGGAATGGGTCGAAAATCCTCCGACACAAGGCGGCGAATGGAGGACAGGACATCTTCAATCTCGACGGAACTCATCGCATCAGACATGGGACGGAACAGGCTCCTAAAGTCAGGCTGATGGCACAGAGTGTAGAACAGTCCCTACGGGTACACAACAAATTGACGTATCGAACTGTCTTTACCTCAACCAAATTGGCAGAAACTGGCCAGTCTACTTGCCAAGTGTCTTCAGTATTCGGTCCAGCTTGGCACCTTGTGCGCTGGTTGCGGGGGCATGTTTGACCGCATTGTAATAGGCTTGCGGGTCAAAGGTCGGGATGCCCAGATGCAGATGGCTGACGGTCAAAAGCCCCATTGCCGACAGCAGTTGATACTGCCCGATGTAGAAATTCGCTGTCGCCTGCAACCGCGACGCCTTGGCGGACAGCAGCTTTTGCTCCGCGTCCAACACATCCAATGTGGTGCGCGACCCCAGAGAGGCTTCCTCCTTGACGCCGTCATAAGCCGCCTGCGCGGCCCGGATCTGTTCATCTCCCGCCGCGATCGAGGCATTGGCAACCAAAATGTTCGACCAGGCCTTGCCGACCGCTTCGCTGACATTCACGCCAGTCTGCATCAACCCGGCATGCGCTGCCTGCTGCTGCATGATCGCCTGACGATAGCCCGACGATAGCCTGCCACCGGCATAAAGGGTTTGGGTAAGCCCCACCCCAATCGATTCCGTCATCGTCCCAAGGTTGAAATTGTCCGAATTGACCGCCTGCTTAACGCCTGCCGACCCGGTCACATTTGGCTTCATCTGAGCCTTGGCCAACTGCACACCGATGTCAGCCGCTTTGACCTGATGCTGGACCTGCAAGATCACGGGGTGAGTGCGCAATGCCACCGCGCGGGCCGCTTCAACAGTCCTTGCCGTTACAGGGGACTTCGGAAGACCCGACAATTTGCCCGGATAATGCCCTATCGCGGCATTATAGCGTTCGCGTGCCAGGTTATAGGAACCCTGCGACGACGCCAGTGCCGCATTGGCGGATGCCAGTTGCGCTTCAGCCAGCGCGACATCGGTGCGGGTAACTTCGCCCACGTCAAAACGGTCTCTGGCCGCCCGCAAATCTTGGGTGATCAGCCGGACGTTGGATTGTTGCGCCGCAACCAGTTCAGTCTGCAACCCCATGTTAACATAAGCCGAAACGGCATCAAGCAGCACCTGCTGTTCGATATTTATCAAGGATTGCTGTGATGCAAACACCAGCTCATTCTTGATGTCGATGTTCAGCGCTCCCCGGCCGAAATCAAACAGGGGCATTGACGCAGACAACGACATTGAAAGCGGTATCTGCACAAAGTTCAGGTCGCTATGCGACGGATCCGTGCGGTTGAGCGCTGCATCAGCGCTGAACTGCAATGTTGGCCGCAAGGCCCCGACTGCATCGGCCACATCTTCATCTGCCGCACGCAGAATTGCCTGGTTCTGATCCAAAAGATGCGACGCCCGATAGGCCGAGATCAGCGCATCCGACAGCGTTTCGGCCTGCAAGGCCGGGGGGCCGAAACCCAAAACGCCAACGGCCACGACTGCCCAAAGTTTCCGCATCATTCACCTCTACATCTGGACGGGCCACGATGCACTTGCGTCGGGCCACTATAGCTATCGGTCAAAACCGATAGAGATTCAAAGAACAAAGCCGCGTTCAGCCTCAAAACCCGGCAAGATGGGCGCCGTCGCGTTGAATATGGAACGCCAGCTCACCACGCCGTCAAGCTTGTAACCGATCCTCGCAGTTCCAAGGGCCCCCGACATGAATATCGCCGCGATCCGACCGCCCTCTTTCAACTGGTTCAACACGGCATCAGGCACCACTTCCACCGCACCCTGTGCGATGATGATATCGAAGGGGCCGTCGCTCTTAGCGCCAGCCGCCAACGCTCCTGCAACCACCGTGGCGCGTCCTGCCAAAGCCGCCTTTGCCGCCGCGGCCATCGCGGCATCCTCTTCGACGGCCACTACATCACAGCCCATCTCTGCCATCACCGCCGTGGAATAACCAAGCCCGCAGCCAAGGTCCAACACCCGTTCGCCCGGTTGAATATCCAGCATATCCAGCAGTTTGGCCAGACTCCGCGCCTCAAGAACTACGCGGCGATGCGCAATTTCGATATTTTGCCCAACATAAGCCGCCTCGCGCATCACCTGCGGCACAAAGCTTTCACGTGGAACGGCCAGCATGGCGGCGATGATCGGAAACTTGGTCACATCCGAAGGCCGAACCTGAGTGTCGACCATCATCACGCGGCGGGTGGAGAATTCGCTCATTCAGCTTCTCTTGGATCTGATGCGTTGCCGCTTCGTCTTGCCACAGATGGCAGAGGGGAGCAACGGGCGATACACTGCCCCCGCCCCGCCAGTCCGCACATTTCATTGTGCTATTTTGCCATTGCTCCAAAGATTCGCGCCCGGTGTTCAGTCAGGTAGATTCGCAGCCAAGGGGTGAAGCGTTCCGGCGCGGCCAGAACGGCGGCATCGAGTTCGGCCAGCGTCATCCAGCAAGTATCGGCGATTTCCGCAACGTCAGGTCGGACAGGGGGGCGCGAGCCGGCCACCGCCAAAAAGACATCCACCACCTCGTGTTCGATCAAGCCGCGCCCAACCTTGGCACGGTATTCGACCTGACCCACCGGAACCATCGACAGGCCAGAGATACCCAATTCTTCCTGCAACCTGCGCCGCGCACAGATGTCGGCGGCCTCATTCCACTTCGGATGGGTGCAGCAGCTGTTCGCCCACAGCCCCGGCGTGTGGTACTTCCCCAAGGCCCGCTGTTGCATCAATATGTGGTCGCCCGCCGTGACGAAAACCGACACAGCTTTGTGCCGCAGGCCGCGCTGATGTACCTCCAGCTTTTCAACCTGTTGCAGATGACCCGCGACCCAGGACGGGATCATGTCTTTTGCTGTATCGGTCACGCCATTGGCTCCAGAACCTCGACCTCTTCGCCATTACGGACAGCCGCGAAAAAACATGACCGACGGTTGGTGTGACAAGCCGGTCCCTGCTGCTCGACCAGCAGCAGCAGACAGTCGCGGTCACAGTCGATCCGCATCTCCACCAGCTTTTGCACGTGGCCCGAGGTTTCGCCCTTGACCCAGAATGCACTGCGCGACCGCGACCAGTAGGTAACTTGCCCACTGTCCAACGATCGCTTCACCGATTGTTCACTCATCCAGGCGAACATCAGCACCTCGCCGCTGGAATGATCTTGCGCTATGCAGGGGATCAGGCCCGTGACATCAAATTTCAAACTCGCGGGGTCAAAGACCATATTCTTCTCCTTGGCGCGGCACCTGGCCGAGCCTATCTAGCAAAGATAAGTCAGAAAGCCACGGTATGAGCGATAGTGACCTCGTCAAACTGTATTCCGGTCGGATACTCGCGCTGGCCGCGGACATTCCGCACCTGGGTCGTCTGGCTTCGCCCGCCGGTTCATCGCGCAAACGCTCGCCTCTGTGCGGATCAACGGTCACAGTCGACGTGGTTGTGGACAAGGGTCGCGTCACCCAATTCGCCCAGGATGTGAAAGCCTGCGCCTTGGGGCAGGCCTCTGCTGCCATTCTGGGAGAGGCGGTGCTTGGCCGCAACCGCGCCGAACTAGAAGCTGCCCGCGCAGCAGTGGCCGCGATGCTGACGTCCGGTGGCCCAATCCCCACCGCGCCGTTTCAGGGCTACCAAGCCCTGATCCCGGCCCGCGATTACAAAAACCGTCACGCCTCGATCCTGTTGGCCCTTGATGCCGCCTGTGAAGCGGTGGCCCAAGCCGAAGCTGCCGCATAAAAAAACCGCCGCACATTCAAAGGAATGTGCGGCGGCAAGTGGCGTATCCGAAACGGGCGGCGAGGGGACAGGCAACTTGGGAAAGGTGCAATCGCAGGCCCGCAGAGTTCAGAACGCAGGCAGTATCAGGCCGCGCCGGACAGGGTCAGTCCGACGAACAGCAAAATAAACAAAGAGGCGACACCAAAAGCATCCTCAAGCAACGTTGGGGTAGAACGCGACAGGATGGCTTTAATTTCGGAAATCATGGCGACCTCGCTGGTTTGTTGCTATATTGTTCTCACGCGCGGCGCCCGCTGTAAAGAACTTTTTAAGAACTGCCGAGAACAAAATAAAAACTAACCCACCGACAGCAGCCTGATCGCCCGATCCTGATCCAACAGCCACAGAAGCAATCGGGCCGCTTTGCCGCGGGCGGATTCCAGCGTCGGATCGTCATTTAACAGCCTGCGTGCATCACTTTGCGCCACCGCCATCAACCCCGCCTGCCGCTCCAGATCCGCCACCCGAAACTGCGGCAACCCGGACTGGGCGGTGCCGATCAGGTCACCCGCCCCGCGCATTGACAGGTCTTCTTCGGCAATCCGAAAACCATCCTCCGTGTCGCGGATCACTCTCAACCGGCGCTCACCGCTTTCCGAAAGCGGCGCCTGATACAATAGCAAACAGGTCGATTCCGCCGACCCCCGCCCGACCCGGCCCCGCAACTGATGCAACTGCGCCAGCCCGAACGTCTCGGCCCGTTCTATCACCATGATTGTCGCATTGGGCACATTCACCCCGACTTCTATCACCGTCGTCGCCACCAAAAGCTTGGTCTGCCCCGCGACGAATGCAGCCATCGCCGCATCCTTTTCACCAGGGGGCAGTTGGCCATGCACTAGACCCACGACCCCTTCCCCCATCGCGGCACGCATCACCGCAAATCGAGCCTCCGCGCTGGCGTAGTCAAGCACCTCTGAATCCTCAACCAGCGGGCAAACCCAATAGGCCTGTGCCCCGGCCGCCACCGCTTTTTGCAAATGCGCAATCACCTCGTCCATCCGTGAGGAAGCAATCAACGCGGTGCGAATGGCCTTGCGACCTGCGGGCTTTTCATCCAGCACCGAAACATCCATGTCGCCATAGGACGCCAGTGCCAGTGAGCGCGGGATCGGCGTTGCTGTCATCACCAGGACATCTGCTGCCGCCCCTTTGGCCCCCAACTCCATCCGCTGCGCCACCCCGAAACGGTGTTGTTCGTCCACCACCGCCAGTCGCAAGTCCTTGAAGGCAACATCCTTTTGAAACACCGCATGGGTGCCGACCAGAATTGCAATCTGCCCCGCCGCAAGATCATGAAGTTTTGCCTGCCGGTCCGCGCCTTTATCCCGTCCGGTCAGCAGTTCCAGCCGCACGCCAGCCGCCGCCGCCAAAGGTTGCAACCCGTCATAATGCTGTCGAGACAGGATCTCGGTTGGTGCCATCATCACCCCCTGCCCACCCGCCTCTACCGCGATCAACAGGGCAAGAAAGGCAACCAAAGTCTTGCCGGACCCAACATCGCCCTGCAGCAACCGGTTCATGCGCAACGGTGATGCCATGTCGCCGGCAATCTCTGTCACCGCACGGGCCTGCGCTGCGGTCTGCGTGTAAGGTAGAGTTTGCAGGACTTTACCCTGCATCACGCCCGTGCCGCGCGAAGACATTCCTTTGCCCCGTCGCAGCGCCGCCCGTGCCAATGAAAGCGTCAACTGATGCGCAAACAATTCGTCATACGCCAGCCTTTGCCGTGCCGGGTTTGTCAAAGCGATGGCCGCCGGACCCTCCGGAGCATGGGCCGCTTCAACCGCACCGCGCCAGTCCGGCCAGCCCTCACGTGCCTTCAGCGCGGGATCGATCCATTCTGGCATCGCGGGACACCGCGCCAACGCCCCCGCCACGCCTTTGATCACTAGCTTCTGAGTTACCCCGGCAGCCAAGGGATAGACCGGTTCATATTCAGGCAGTTCGGCGGCGTCTTCCGGACGTAGGACATGATCGGGATGCACCATCTGCGCGATACCATCGAACAATTCGATGCGGCCAGAAACCAACCGACGCTGGCCGGTGGGCAGCAATCCTTGCAAAAAGTCACCCCGGGCGTGAAAGAACACCAGTTGAAACTCCAGCCCTGCATCCCGCACCATCACTCGGTAAGGCTTCCCTTTGGCGCGGGGCGGAAAATGCCCGCCAACTTCGACTTCGACCGTCACCGTCGCAGGCAGCGTCACCTCACGGACCGAGGATTTACGCGCCCGGTCAACCCCCGAATGCGGAAGCAAAAACAGCAAATCCTTGGGTCGCTCCACTCCCAACGCAACAAAGGATCTGGCCGTTTTCGGCCCGATCCCCTCCAGTGTTTCAAGTCCGGCAAACAGTGGAAACAAAGCTTCGGGTCGGCTCATGCCGAACCCGCAAGCACCAGCCAAGCGGCCTCGTCGATGACCTTGATTCCAAGAGCCTCCGCCGCCTTGGCTTTGGACCCGGCCCCCGGTCCCGAGACAACAAGATCCGTCTTGGCACTGACCGACCCTGCAACTTTTGCTCCCAATGCCTCTGCCCGCGCCTTGGCCTCCGCGCGGCTCATCTTTTCTAGGGTGCCGGTGAAAACCAATGTCTTGCCCGCCACTTCTGAATGCACCGGAGCCCGCGTGACCACCGGTTTGACCTGCAATTGCGCAACCAGTGCATCGATCGCTTGCCGTTCGGCCCGATTGCGCAGGGCGGCGGTCAGACTTCCGGCCAGCACGTCACCTACCCCATCGATCGCTGTCAGTGCTTCCCACTCTGGCGAGCCTGGCACTGCTGCACTGATCGCCGCTTCAAACGCCGACCAGGACGAATAGTGACGTGCCAGCAACCCCGCTGCTGCCTCGCCGACATGCCGTATTCCCAGCGAAAAGATCAGCCGATCCAGCGGAATGATTCGCTTCGCTTCAATCGCGCCGAACAGGTTCGTCACTGACCTTTCGCCAAGGCCTTCTCGATTCTTCAATTTTTTAAGCGGGTTGGCGGCGTCTCTTGCGGCAAGCGTAAAGATGTCGGCCGGCGTTCGTACCGGCAGGTCCGCGTCCCTGAAGAACATCTCGATCTGCTTGGCCCCCAACCCTTCAATGTCAAAAGCCCCGCGCGACACGAAATGCTTCAGTCGCTCAACCGCCTGTGCCGGGCAAATCAGCCCCCCGCTGCAGCGCCGCACCACATCCCCCGCCTCCCGAATTGCCGGAGAACCGCATTCCCTGCAAATTTGCAGAAAAACATAAGGTTGCGCGTCGTTCTTGCGTTGAGACAAGTCCACATCGGCAATTTTAGGAATCACATCGCCGGCACGATAGACCTGCACCCAATCACCAACTCTTATGTCTTTGCCATCTCGTATCGGAATGCCCTTGGCCCCGCGCCCTGCGATGTAATCCTCATTGTGCAACGTCGCGTTTGAAACCACAACGCCGCCAACCGTCACCGGCTGCAACCGCGCCACCGGTGACAATGCGCCTGTGCGTCCAACCTGAACATCAATGGCCAAGAGCCGCGTCCAGGCAAGCTCTGCCGGAAACTTATGAGCAATCGCCCAACGCGGTGTTGTCGATCTGAATCCCAACCGGCCTTGCAACGCAAGGTCATCAACCTTGTAAACCACGCCATCAATATCATAGCCAAGGTTTGCCCGCTGCCCCTCGATCCGGCGATACAGGGCCAACATTTCAGTTGGGCTGAAGCACAGCTCCGTCAGCGGGTTGACCTGAAACCCCATCACCCCCAGCCGTTCTATGGCCGCTTTCTGAGTCTCGGCCAAAGGATCTGACAATTCCCCCCAGGCGTAGGCAAAAAATCGTAGGGGTCGGGCGGCAGTGATCGACGCGTCCAGTTGGCGCAATGATCCGGCAGCCGCATTGCGTGGGTTGGCAAAGGCCTTGTCGCCCCGCTCTGACTGGCGCGCGTTCAGGGCGGCAAAGTCAGCATGGCTCATGTAAACCTCACCGCGCACTTCCAGCACCGCTGGCGCGCCCGCCAACTTCCGGGGGATGTCAGCAATGGTCAGCGCGTTTTCGGTAACATTCTCGCCAACCTCGCCATCGCCACGCGTCGCCGCCTGCACCAATTGCCCCGACTCGTAACGCAGCGATAGCGACAAGCCGTCTATTTTGGGCTCTGCCGTGTAGGCAACTGCGCCTTCAAGGTTTAGAAACTTGCGGACCCGGTCGTCGAAGTCGGTGACATCTTCATCAGAAAATGCATTTTCAAGGCTCAGCATTCGCACTTTGTGCGGAATTTTGCCAAAGCCCGGCGCCACTGCGGCCCCAACATGATCAGACGGGCTGTCGTCCCGTTTCAACCCCGGATACCGCGCCTCGATTGCGGCGTTGCGCAGTTTCAGCGCATCATAGTCTGCATCCGAAATCTCAGGCTCGTCCAGCGTGTGGTAGGCCGTGTTGGCTTTGTCCAGCGCCAGGGCCAGCCGCATCAGTTCAGACCTTGCCTCGTCTTCGGTCAGAAGATCGACCTCTTGCCCTGCAAAAATCATCGCGCCCCCCCGTTTTGTCACGAGGGTACGGGCGGAATGATCTAAGGTCCAGCCTCAGGCGCTGGCGACCAAACGCGGTTCCGATGCGGCGGCCGGTTCCCGCAGGACGTAGCCGCGGCCCCACACGGTTTCAATATAGTTCTGCCCACCCGTCGCCTCCGCCAGCTTTTTGCGCAGCTTGCAGATGAAAACATCGATGATTTTCAACTCTGGCTCGTCCATTCCGCCATAAAGATGGTTTAAAAACATCTCTTTGGTCAACGTTGTTCCTTTCCGCAGGCTTAGCAGTTCCAGCATCTGGTATTCCTTACCGGTCAGATGCACCGAGGCACCATCGACATCCACAGTTTTGGCATCGAGATTGACGCTGAACCGCCCAGTCCGGATGACCGACTGTGAATGGCCCTTGGACCGCCGGATAATTGCATGAATACGCGCCACCAGTTCCTCGCGATGGAACGGTTTGGTCAGGTAGTCATCCGCACCAAATCCAAATCCTTTGATTTTGCTTTCTGTGTCGTCCGAGCCTGAAAGAATCAGGATTGGCGTTTCGATTCTGGCCTGACGCAGTTGGCGCAGCACTTCGTGCCCGGACATATCAGGCAGGTTAAGATCCAGAAGGATCAGATCGTAATCATATAACTTCGCCAGATCGACGCCATCTTCACCAAGATCCGTGCAGTAAACGTTCAGATTGGCATGAGTCAGCATCAATTCGATGCTGCGAGAGGTCGTTGGGTCGTCTTCCACCAGAAGTATACGCATCGCTGAATGCTCCGTCACAGCCCTTGTTCGTTAACGACTTTGGCAATCAATGGTTAACGGAGGGTTACTCTGCCAGAACATGTAAAAAAAACAACCTAAAGTTGTCTATATTTTTGAATTGAAGTGACGCGCAGGGCTTTGACGCCATGCTGTTCGACGGCCTGACGCCACAGAGTGAATTCTTCTTCAGACAAGGCATAGCGCTCTTGCGCCTCAGTCTGGGTAATCAGGCCGTGCATCACCGCCATGACCACAACAGCCTTGCGGCTGGCGACCCAGCGTCGGGTATCAGGAGGCGGCAAATCGGCGCGTGACAGGATGCTGCCATCCGGTAGGGTCACGCGCCGCGGTCCGTCAACTTTTTTGAGATACATGTGCGGCTCCTCGTCTTGTGCCGCCAAAATGCGGTATCGGCCTTAAGCAAGGGTGAAGCTGAATGGGTGTGGGGGGGTTGAGAGTAGCGGGCATTTTCCTATATTGCAGCGTGAAATCCCCCGGAAAGCCGCAATCATGCTCGACCAACCCCTCAATTCTTTGGGCCTGCCCAAACCGCCCGCACAAACTCGGGTCGTCGTGGCGATGTCGGGCGGGGTAGACAGTTCGGTCGTCGCTGCGATGCTGGCAGAGCAAGGTTACGATGTCGTGGGGGTCACTTTGCAACTTTACGACCACGGTGCTGCCCTGGCCAAAAAGGGCGCCTGCTGTGCAGGCCGCGATATCCACGACGCGCGACGTGTGGCAGAGGCGATGGGGTTTCCGCACTACGTACTAGACTATGAAAACACCTTCCGCTCTGCGGTGATGGAGGAATTCGCCGACGCCTATCTGTCTGGCGCAACCCCGGTGCCCTGCATCCGTTGCAATGAGCGGGTCAAATTCAAGGATCTGCTGGCGACGGCCAAGGATCTTAGCGCCGATTGTATGGCGACCGGACATTATATCCAGCGCAAATTTGGGGTCGGGCCAGAACTGCACCGGGCGACAGATGCGAACCGGGATCAAAGCTATTTCCTGTTCTCGACCACCCCGGACCAACTGGATTACCTGCGCTTCCCCTTGGGGCATCTGGGATCCAAAGCGGAAACGCGGGCGCTTGCCGCGCGTTATGGGCTTGCGGTCGCGGACAAGCCCGACAGTCAGGACATTTGTTTCGTACCGAACGGAAACTACGCAGCGGTGATTGAGAAACTGCGACCAGGGGCTTCCGATCCGGGCGACATTGTGGACCTGGAGGGAAGGGTGCTGGGGCAGCATCACGGGATCATTCATTACACGGTTGGACAGCGGCGCGGGCTGGGGATCGGGGGGCTGGAGGACCCGCTTTATGTGGTGAAACTCGACCCTGTTCTGCGACGGGTGATTGTCGGGCCCAAGGCCGCGCTGGCCACCCGAGTCATTCCGGTGCGCGAGATCAACTGGCTGGGGGATGAGCCATTCCTGGCGCGCGAGGAATGGCATCTGGACGTCAAAGTCCGCTCGACCCGCCCGCCCCGCGCGGCGATCGTGCGGCCGTTATCGGCGACCGAGGCAGAAGTCGAATTGCTCGAACCCGAAGATGGTGTATCGGCGGGCCAGGCATGCGTTTTTTACGCTGCTGAAGGGTCGCGTGTGTTTGGCGGGGGCTGGGTCTGGCGAGGCAAATGAGGCGTCCAGTTCTGGAGTTTTAAAAATACATACTATTTCAACATTCTGAAATCGTGAAGTTTTTTGGCTGTCGATGTGCTTTGGATTCCCTCCGGGGCAGCAATGTCAATCCTGAAAAGTGGCCGGCATGCATCCGGCCCGGATCAGTGTATGCAGATTGACGTGACGTGCCCCATATTCCGAATTTGCCGCTTGAACCGGCGCGACTTGACGATTTTGGCAACCACTTCTGACTATCCATATGCCAAGTGCGGGTTGCCCGGATAAAGCCGTGCTACCACCGCCTGTCGCATCGCGATTGTCAGCCGGTCATGGAAAATTGGCACTGCCCGCTCTGCCTCCAAGGCTGACAGCTAACCATCCTCACAGCGCCAGCACCGAAAGCCAACCAGTCCACGCTGTCTTTTCGCATCGACACCAGCATTCTGTGGTCTTGCTTGGAATAAGCTGCCGCACCGACGCGGGCTCGGTCCCGATTTGGTGCGCGCTCCCTGCTAAGATGCCCGATTTGCGCCACCGCAGTTGCGAGATCGGCTTCGGTGATCGTGGCCAACCTGCCCGGCTCGGCCTGAACATCACCGGGCAACGTGCCCGATGCCCGTTCAATGCCGGCGACAAAGCGCGGTTCGGCCGCAACCTTGAGCCCCCATGTTCTGGGCTGACTGCGCCATGACACCAGTTCAGCGGCGCCTGCCCAACAATCTTGCGCGACCAATCACGATGCTCTCAGTACGCTTACAACATCGTGCGCGGCAAAGGCGGGGCAAAGGCCGTATGCAGCCGCGATGTTCAGAAAAGTGGATGGCCGCCCACCCACAAGGGTCCCGCCCGATTTGGCCGGGGACACACTGCCATCCCACTGGCGGTAAGAAAGCATGTTTTGCCGCTCGGCAAGCGACAAGACCGCAACACAGACGTCGTCCCAGCGCGGAAGCGGGTTCGGCAGCTGCGGGTTTTGGCACGGCCCTGCCCCCCAAAAGGTCTGCTCGGCCCAGCCCAGCGCGCCAACGCCTTGCAACCAAGCTGATGCGCAGTCGAGTAGTTATGAACCTCGCCGGGCCCGTCGCGCGGCGGCAGGTTGCCGACCAGAAAGCTGCTAACAGCCGCAGTCCAATCAGAAGCCGGGCCCAATGACGTTACTCTGTCGCAACTTTTTGCGAGGCTGACAGCGGCGAAAGGTAGGAGACCCACCCGCGCAAGATCAATGTGCTGCAAACCATAGACGCCATGCGGTTAAATCAACACCGAACTTTGGGCAGGTGCAAGGCACATCAACCATCCAAGCAGGATGGGCCCCCTTCACCACGGTGAAATAAGCCCCTTTGACATCACATAGGGCTGGGCCAGCATAGCGCAGACACCATCTACGCAAGGCTGTAGTAACTAGTGATCCATATGCTCCGGCATGGCCGTGACCTGTTCCTTGGTCCGCCCCGTCATCGCATGAACCGTGCCGTCCAGATCGCGCATGAACGTCAGATCTTTCACCGCCAGCATGACCGGCTATGCACCGATTCCCAGAAAGCCGCCGACGTCGACCACCACCTGACTGGAACTGCCCATGCCGTGCACATTCGACACAGTGCCGATTTTCGCATCATCTGCTCCGTAAACCACCGCAGCGGCCAAAGTGTCCGGCGCGAAATCGACTGCGTTCGGCACCACGTTGTTGAATTGGTCCATAGTTTTCGCTCCTGAAAATGTGTGAAACTGTTCGAAAAGTCGATCAACGCACCGCCGGGATTCCAGTTCCTGGCGAACCGGCAATCGGATCTTCGTGCCGGCGGAAAATTGGTAGGATTTGCGGAGAGCCCGCACATCACACCGCGCAAACTCGCCGAGGCCCAACGCCCAGGTTGGAGCCCTTAAACATTTCAATCAAAGCTATAGCGCGTTCATGACCGGGCGATCACAAAGCCTGTCCTGCGGCCCATCCAGAAGACCAGGCCCACTGGAAGTTATACCCTCCGAGCCACCCCGTCACGTCCACCACTTCGCCCACAAAATGCAACCCCGGCACCGCCTTGGCCTCCATCGTGCGGGCATCTAGGGCATCGGTATCCACCCCGCCCAACGTCACCTCCGCCGTCCTGTAACCCTCTGACCCGACCGGCACCAGCTCCCACTCCGTGACCTTCCCGGCAATGCGTTCCAAAGCCGCCGCCGACATCTCTGCCAGCGGCCCCACGTCGCCCCCCAGATGCCGCGCCAGCCTGTCCGGCAACACCTCGGCCAAAACAGTCCGCACTGCCTGTCGACCCTGTGCGACCTTTGCCCGCTTCAAAAACCCCGTCACGTCCAGCCCGGGTGCCAGATTCAAGCGCAACGACTGCCCCTCGCGCCAATAGCTGGAAATCTGCAACACCGCCGGTCCAGACAACCCTCGGTGCGTGAACAAAACCGCCTCTTCGAACCCGACCCGCCCACAACTGACCCGCCCCGGCAGCGCAACCCCCGCCAGCGGCACCATCCATTCCAACTCCTGCTGGGCAAAGGTCAGCGGCACCAAGCCCGGCCGTGTCTCGACCAAGGGCAGCCCAAAGTGCTCCGCGATCCGGTAGCCAAAACCCGACCCCCCCATCTTCGGGATCGACTTGCCGCCGGTAGCGACCACAACCTTCGCCGTCCGCACCACGCCCCGCGCGGTCTCGACCTCGAACCCGGCCCGCACCGCCGACACATCGCAGCCTAGCCAAACTTCGACACCTGCACGGCTCATGTCCGCCAGCAGCATCGCCACCACCTGCGCCGCCGATCCATCGCAGAACAACTGCCCCAGTGTTTTTTCGTGCCAGCCAATCCCCGCCGCATCGAGCCGCGCGATGAAATCCCATTGGGTGTACCGCTTCAAAGCTGACAAGGCGAACCGCGGATTTCTTGACAGGAATCGCTCAGGGCTGATGCCCAGATTGGTGAAATTGCAGCGGCCGCCGCCAGATATGCGAATCTTTTCGCCGGCGGCCTTGGCATGGTCGATCAGCAAAACCCGCCGCCCTCGCCGCCCAGCCTCGATCGCAGCGAACATGCCGGCGGCCCCGGCCCCAAGGATCACAACATCAAACCTGTCCATGCGACGCCTTAACCCGCGCCGACCTCCGCTTCAACCGACCCGTTGATTTTCCCCGCATTCCCCCCTTGCAGCCCGGATAACCAGAAGCTAAACACCGCGCCAGTTGGGGCGTCGCCAAGCGGTAAGGCATCGGTTTTTGGTACCGACATTCGGAGGTTCGATCCCTCCCGCCCCAGCCAACTTTCCGGGCATTGAACAGAAGCCCGCAAGCAGGCTTTGCGGAAAATCCTGACCTGAACGCAGATGATCGGATTGTTTACGCTTGTTGCTGTGCCACTTGGCCGACGGGCGCGGCCACGGCGCGGCGATACAAATGCCAGCTGGCATGGCCAAGAACCGGCAGCACGAAAATCAGCCCGACAAACAGCGTGACGACACCTATCCCCAGGGCAACAACCACAATGACACCCCAAGCGGCGACCGCAACCAGATCACGCCGTGCTATGCTGATCGAGGTCACAACCGCCCTGACCACCCCGACATGGCGGTCCACCAGCAGCGGAAACGAGACCAGACTCATCGCCAGAACCACACAGGCAAACAGGAAGCCCACCGCGCAGCCGACAACCAGCATGACCCAGCCCGCCGTCGTGGTGAACACATCGCGCAGGAAAGCCGACGCCGATACCGGCGGTTCCGGTCCAAGCGTCAAACTGTAGATCGAATTCGCGGTAATCAGCCATGCTAGGAAGATTGCGAACAGGTAGAATCCCAGCGTCAGGATCGGAAACAGCGACGGCGATTCGACGATCCCGAACGCATCGCCCCATGTCGTCTTAAGCCCCAGTTCCCGCCTGCGACTCATCTCGTAAAGCCCGATGGCAGCAACCGGCCCCAGCAGGGCAAAGCCCGACACCATCGGAAACAGCATGGGCAGCATTCCGCGGTTCAGCGCGAATCCAGCAAGCGCAATGCCGATGTTCGGATAGATCACCACGATGAATATCACATCGGTCCGCAACGCCAAGAAGTCGTCCAGCCCCAGTTTCAGGGCCGTGCGCAGAGAGGTGGTTCGGTTTATCTGAACAGGTTCTGGGCGTTTTCTAAGTGGTTTTCCGCCTCGATTACGCCGCCAGCGTTACAGGCGGCGGCAGGTTGAAGTAGGCCTGATCGGGGGTTCTACCGTCAAGCGATGAATGCG
>JANYFE010000105.1 GCA_025362795.1 Rhodobacterales bacterium
CGCATTCATCGCTTGACGGTAGAACCCCCGATCAGGCCTACTTCAACCTGCCGCCGCCTGTAACGCTGGCGGCGTAATCGAGGCGGAAAACCACTTAGAAAACGCCCAGAACCTGTTCAGATAAACCGAACCACCTCTCGGTATGGCACCCTTTGCGCCTGGGCGACCCTGTTGGGTTATACTGCCGTGGTTCCGCTGCTGCAGCAGAACCTTGATCAGGAAAAGATGGCTGACGAAGCCCTTTCGACCCTCGCGGAAGAGGTCAACCAGATCGGCATGGCCGCAGAATAACCGCGAAACGGAATGCTGCGAACTGGCCCCGTCAACGCGGGGCCTTTTCACGTGTCAGACGGCGAAATCTTTGATACCCCCATCACAAACACCGCAGTTTCTGCCGTTGCTGGGCTTGCACAGAGAGACCGATCAAGCCCTGTGGCCCCGCGGTGTATGGCCACACCGACCGCAAAGGCGGTTTTGTACCAGGAACGTCCCCAAGGCCCGGCCTGGGCCAAGGTTCGGGCGACGCCGGCCCTTGATCTTGCTTTCGGATCACCGGCGTGCAGGTCTTTCATCTCGTCCAACTGCCACATCTCAGCGGCCTCGTTCAGAACTAAGGCCCCGGCCGCCACTCTGACTTGCCGCAGTGCTAACACAAATTCCTGCCGGCGTTTCGTCAGCCGGGCGACGTCGGGTCCGCGCCCTTGTCCACCGGTTTCGATCTCATCCGCGCGACCGTTTCACGCTCGGCCCGGCGGCAGGCGACAGGTGGTAACCCCTGCGCTATCAGGTCAACGTCCTCCAGAACCCGCGTCCCGATCTCGCGCAGCGCGAAGGCCAGCGCTCCGGCGCGGTGTGGCGAGAACAGCATATTGGGCACTGTGCGGATCGGATCGCCCGAAGGTAGCGGCTCTACCGGAAAAACATCGGTCGCGACCCTGATGCGTCCGGACCGTGCCGCTTCGGTCAGGGCCGGGAAGTCGGCCGCTGCGGCCCGGCTCATCAGCAACAGCATCGCGCCCGGTTGCATGAGGGACAATGCCCGGGCATCGATCATGCCAGTGTTGTCAGTCGTGATCGTGGCCATCACAAAGACAAAGCGGTTATTGGCCATCAGCTGGTCAAAACTGACCGGCTCCACCCCAATCCGTCGCAGATGGCCCTCGGGCAACCAGGGGTCAAAAACCTGCACCCGCGCTGAGAACGGTTGCAGCAGTTGAAAGAGCGCGCGGCCAAGATCGCCGAACCCGATTATCCCCACGGTCGAGCCCGCCAGAAGCTCAGACTGCCGATTACCGTCGAACAACCACTTCTCATCACCTCGCAAAAACGCCGCGTGTTCGCCGTGGATGTTCCGGGCAAGGCTAAGCGCCATTCCAAGCGCCATCTCTGCCACCGGGGCCGCAAAGACCGCACCGGGCGCAAGCACATGGATGCCGCGGCGAAAGCACGTCTCATAGTCGATGTTCGGCAGGAAGTTGGTTTCTACATTGAAGATGGCGCGCAGCTTTGGTGCGATGGCCAGCCGTTCCGCGCTCATCGCCTGCTGCGAGATCAGAATCTCGGTCTCTGGCAAATGCCGGGCGTAAAACGCCTCGCGGTCCTCTCCTTGCCATTCGACGACGGTATGGGTGGCCCGCAAGACTGACAGTTCGGTCGCCGAAAAGATTTCATCGCTCGACCGGGGTTCTGGGTCATAGAGCAGGCGCATCATCCGTCCTTCCTAAGCTGAATGCACACTGAAACTCACATGCCGCCGACTGTGAAGAGAGGGCCGGGCCGCTCGCCACGCCAGACATTGCGGCAGTGTAAGCGGTTGCTCGCCCGCTCCACCGAATAGCCGCACAAAAGTGCAACCGATCCGCTTGGCCGAAATCGTCATCAGATCACCAAATGTTCGCCGGTTATCACGTCCTCGACGTCCTGAATCGTTGAGGTCTTGGGGCTGAGGTCATCTGCCACCACGGTGCCGCGCCGCATCACAACCATGCGGTCCACCACCTGAAACACATGATGGATGTTGTGAGCGATGAAAATGCAGGAATGGCCGGTGTCGCGCGCCTCGCGGACAAAGCGCAAGACGCCTTGCGTTTCAGCAACGCCAAGATTGTTGGTGGGTTCGTCCAGAATGATGAGGTCACTGTCGAAATACATCGCGCGGGCAATCGCCACCGCCTGCCGTTCGCCCCCCGAAAGCGATCCGATCGGCGTGGTGGGCGGGATGTTTTTTGATATGCCGACCCGGCGCAAAAGATCGGCGGCGACCGCGTTCATCCGGTCCTGATCCAGCCTGCCGAGAAACCCGGGGCCGGCGCAAAGTTCGCGCCCTAGGAAAAGATTGCGCGCAATGGACAGCATGGGAACAAGGGCCGAGTCCTGATAGATCGTCTCGATCCCCGCGTTGATGGCGTCGTTGGTCGACGTCATCACGACCGGCTTGCCTTTGATGCGGATCTCACCCGAGGTATAGGGCACGGCCCCCGAAAGAACCTTTATCAGGGTTGATTTTCCAGCGCCGTTATCGCCCAGAAGGCCGACGATTTCGCCCTTGCGGATCGTAAGGTTCACATCACGCAGCGCATGAACACGGCCATAATACTTCTCGATATGGCGCATTTCGACAAGCGGGGCGTCAGCAAAGGCTTGAGGGGTTGCAGCGTTCATCATCATGTCCCCGTGTTGTGGCGGCGTTCCAGCCCGGCGTGCAGCGCCATCATGCCAAGAATGATTGCGCCGATGAAGATGTTATAGGCCAGACCAGGCACGCCGATCAGCACGATGCCATTGCGCATCAATCGCAGGATCAACACACCCAGCACAGTACCCGCGATGGTACCGCGCCCGCCGGTCAGGACGGTGCCGCCGATCACAACCATCGCGATCACCTCCAGTTCATAGCCGCTGCCAGAGTTCGGGTTCGCCGCCGACACCCGGATCGAAGAGATGATCCCGGCAAAGGCCGCCATTGCAGCCGACATCATGAACAAGATGACCTTGACCCTCTGGGTCGGCACACCGCGATTGCGGGCGGCTCCAACATTGCCGCCGGTTGCTTGTATCCAGTTGCCAAACCGGGTTCGGGTCAAAAGATAATGGCAGGCGAAGGCCAACAGAATGAACCAGATCAGGCTCATATAGATGCGCAGGCCTCCGACATAAAAATCGCCAACCAGCACGCTCGACAGCCATTGGTCGTGCGCGTCCCATGTGCGTTGCGGAAAACCAGAGGTTAGCCAAAGCGCTGTACCGCGGACCACCAGCAACATGCCGAGTGTTACGAGAAAGGATGGAATGCCCAGCCGCGTCACGAACAGGCCCGAGACGAGCCCGATGGCCAAGGCGATGACCAGCGCCACGATGAAGGCCAAGGGCAGCGAAAGCACGCCCGCATTGAAGAACGCCCACATCATCACCGGCGCAAAGCCAAAGACCGAGCCGACCGACAGGTCAAACTCCCCTGCCGTCATCAGCAAAGTCATCGCCAGCGCGATTAGCCCCAACTCGACCGTGAAGGTAAGCGCATTGCCAATGTTGGTGATCGAGGCAAATGCCGGGTTGATCCAGCTGAACACGACGATCATCAGCACCAGAAGCACAAGCGGCCCAAACTCGGGTTTGGCAATCCAACGTCTGACGATGCCAAGCTCTGGGGTGTGGGGTTCGGAGGTGGTGCCTTGGTCGGTCATGGTCAATCCTGCGCGAATCGGGAAAGGGTCCGCCTGCGGTGTCCCGCAGGCGGAAAAGTTACGGGTCCGGTGCCAGGACCGCTCAGTCAAAACGACAGACCCGTCGGGACGACTGCAGTTATGGCAACGGCGCCATCACAAGGACTGAAGCGCTATTTTCCGCCCATGATCTTGGCATACAAAGGCGCCTTGTCTTTTTCATACAACGCGCCGGTGATGATGTTGAATCCGACCGGGATACCGTTGGTTTCCATCAAAAGCGCAGAAAGACACATGTAGGACGTTGCCTGCGGGTCTTGCCACATGCCCGCCGCGACGTAGCCATCCGTCACCTCTGACGTGGTGTCGAGCGAATTGCCCCAACCCACCACCGGGATCTCGCCTGCCTTCACGCCCGCTTGGTCCCAGACCCGCTTGACCGACCCAGTTACCATGTCGCCCAGACCGATCATTGCCTTGATCTTGGTACGGTTGGCGGTGACATAGTCAGTCATGCGGTTGATCACCTCTGCCTGATCCAACGTGGCATCCGTGACCTCCCAGGTGATGTTCAAAGGCTTGAAGACTTCGGAAATGCCCTTCTCTTCCTCGACCCCGTAGGACGCGCCCGGCACTTCGACCGGCATCCAGACAAAGTCGCCCTCTTTCACCATCTTGTGGTCCACAAGGTACTGCGCCCAAGCGCGGCCGACGTGCAACAGATCGCCGCCGACATAGGCATTCCAATTCGGTGCACTGTCGGGGGTGTTGAAGTTGACGATCGGAATTCCGGCAGCGCGCGCCTCTTTCACGACATCGACCATCGAGCCCGGATCAGGGCTGGTCGAGCAGATGCCATCGGCCTTGGCGGCGATGGCTGAACGGACCGCCTCCTGTTGCGACGGCACGTCACCCGAGAAGAAAGAGGTCTTAACCGTGTTGCCGGTCTCTTTCGCCCATGCATCCGCGCCCTGCAGAAAGTAAGTCCAGACCGGGTCCGCAGGTCCGCCATGCGATATCCAATAGAAGGTTTTCTTGCCTTCCGCGCCGGCCATTCCCGTACACAGCGCCAGCAGTGCCACGGCGCCCAAAAGTGAACGTTTCAGCATTTGGTTCTCCTCCCTTAATGTCTGTCACGCAGGATGCCTGACAGGTGTAATTCTATTTCTAACCGGCGACCGCGTTGGTTGGGTAGCCGAAATCGCGCGACTGCACGGTCGCTTTTCTGATCTTTTGCGGAACGTCAGATACAAACGACACATCACCGAGATGCCCGATGGCGAAAGACGCTTTGGCCGGCGCAGCAGTCCAAGTATAATTGCGCACCGGGGCAAGATCGGTTTCTGTTGCACTCATGTTGCGCGACTTTCGCCGCCGGTCCGGCGCTGCATTCCGTCCTCCAATGGAGAGTCTCAAGGGTCGGCGCCGATCTTTGCCCGCGTGCATTTACCCTTGGCTTATCCCCTGATCTTCGATCATCTGCCCCCGTGTCACAACTGCGTTTTGCATCAGATCACATCAGCGCAGCTGATGTATGGCTGGTATTGGCAGGGCCATTTGCCCATGCTGGGCACAAGCGGAATCAGGCGCGAGGGACTATGGGCAAGACCACGATCATCGACATCGCCCGCAACGCCGGTGTTTCGACCGCCACGGTGGACAGGGCGCTGAACGGACGTGCAGGCGTCTCGGCGGCGAACCGGCAGCGTGTCTTGCAGGCGGCAGGTGATCTTGGGTATCTGCCATTCGAAGGCATGGTGCCCCTGCCGTCGCGCCCGGTGCATCTGGAGTTTTTTATCCCGTTTCTGCACAATGGATTCATGGGCGAAATGGCAGAAAGCATCCGCAGGTTTTCCGCCAATCTGCCGCTGGTGGCTTCGTGCAATGTGCGTGTCCTCGATGGCTTTGGCCCCGACACGCTTTTGCCAGCTTTGGAACGGCTCTCCCTCAAGACCAGTGGCGTCGGCCTTGTGACCGTTGACCATCCGAAATCGCGCGAGGCGATCCGGCGGATCTGCGACGCCGGGGTGCGGGTCGTCACCATCGCTTCGGATGTGCTGGCAACGCCTCGATCGGCCTATGTCGGCGTGGACAATACCATTGCGGGACGCACGGCGGCCCTGATCATGGGGCGGATGGCAGGCCTGACACGCGGGGCGGTCGGGCTGTTTCTGGGTTCGCGGGCCTACCACGGGCATCAGGCGCGTGAACACGGATTTTGCACTTTGTTGGAACATGACTTTCCTGACCTGACCCTTCTGCCCGCCGTTGAGACCGGAGAGGACAGCGAACGCTCACGCGCGGCGATGACCACATTGCTGCGCGCGACGCCCAATCTTGTGGGCATCTACTGCATCGGTGCGGGCCGAACCGGTATCGTGCGTGCCCTGCGCGAGGCTCGCCCGGTCCGGCGGCCCTTTGTCATCATGCATGATCTGACCGACAGCACCCGTGCCTGGCTGGCCGAGGATCAAATCGACGTTGTGATCGACCAGAATGCGCGCCTTGTTGCCGAGCAGGCGGTAATCCGTCTGCTTGGCGCAATCGCTGCACAAACACCACTGCTGGCGCTGAAAGACATCGAGCCGCGGATCGTCTTGCGCGAAAACATACCAATGCGTTGAGTCTGCCTTTGGCAATTGCCCGACAATCCATGTGGGTCAAGCGCGACAGCTTTTCGCTTTGCCCCGAAAAACAGGCCACGCATCGGTCGTGGCATTTGTTGCATGGTGACTTGGGCGCACCCTAAGCTACAAGTGCCTCCCGCTGACGCAACCTATTGCAATTGATGAAGACAATCCCGCTGAACTCGTGCCGGTCATCCACGCGCGGCATCCCTTTTGACAGCGAAAAGAAGTTTACCCACAGACAAAACGCCATCCAATGCAAATGTAGGAAAATTACGTAAGGAACGCCTGTCCAAGAAAATTGTTATAGTGCAACACCATTTGACTACCTGCCACATCCCGGAAGGTCGTATGGCTGTTTCGTGAACAGGTCCGGCTTGCGTTTGTGCCAGTCCTTCAGCGCCTGCAAGGGGGTCTTGGTGCCCGAGGCTGATTGCGGAAGCTGCTGATTGCAGAGAGCCACCTAGCGGTGCAGCGTGGCTTCGAGTTCCTCGCCGGAATGGAAGTGGTGCGATTGCGGCACCTTTTCGATCCGTCCGTTGAAGCGTCCGACCATGCCGTTGGTCT
>JANYFE010000106.1 GCA_025362795.1 Rhodobacterales bacterium
TCCTGCGCAAAGCCGCCGAGCGTAGTAAGGAAACCGTCTGGCGCAGGATCGGCTCCCTCCTCGACCAGTTCTCACCACAAGAATGCGAAAACTACCTCCGAAACTCAGGATATGGTTCTACCTAAACCCATCCGGCTCTAAGACCTGTTCAAGGTGCCGCTGCAGGATTTGCCGTCGCACTTTGGCGATATTCCGGTGATTTGACCAAAAAGGGTCCGGCCCAGCGGTGTTCGGTTCAACGTGATACCAACCTGCACTGGTGCACCGGATCTGGAGATTGCTGGTTATGCAGGTCGTTCGGGGATTGGAGGCGGATACAAGCCTTACTGGTCCTAATCGCCAGCGGGCGGTTCAGTTGCATGATCTTTCGGCTGCAAATGCAGGCTGATGTGCAGGCTGGACCGCAAGGTACGCTCGGTCTGCGGGCGGTCAAAATCTGTGGCGAAAAGCTTGTCGCCCCACCGCGCAGCCAGCGTCGGGCTTAGGATGCCAAGGACCAGCGCCCACTTGCCGCGGCCGAACACCCCAAGCCGGTCCAGCACCGCAAATCGCCGGGTGATCTGGTTCAGGCTTGCGCGATCAAACGGAAATTCCCATTCGGCGTCGGTCTGAAAGGGCCGATACAGCGTGCGCAACAGCCGGATTGGCAGCCAGATCTGCAACGGGTCATAGGCGATCACGCGGCCGCCCGGCGCAAGTTTGGCCAAGGCGCGGTCCAGCATGACATCGATATGCCGGAAATGATGAAATACCGAATGGGCGTAAATCAGATCGAATGCAGTTTCGGCATAGTCCGGAGACAGAAAATCCCCCGCCGCAAAAAAGCGGTTCGGGGCGGTCCCGATGCGGTCGCGCAATTGTGATATCTGCACCGGGCTAAGGTCAAGCGCGTGGTATTCGCGGGCATGTTCGGCGAGAAACCCGCTGAGAGGCGAACCGTTGCCAGAACCGAGGTCAAGCACTTTCAGCCGCGAAAGATCGCCGATCCAGCGGCGATGCACCTCATAGACGCGGGCACGCTGCCCTTCGGACACCGATTTGAGCGCCCGTTGCCGCAGGGCGCGCCACAGGTTGGTGCCGTGCCCGTTCACCTTGGAAACCGCGCCGCCATCGGTGTGGTCGTAATAGTCGCGTTGAACCCGGTTTGTCAGCAGCATCTCTTGTCGATGCGCCTCGTCCGGGTCAGGGCGCGTCATCCCTCCATCGCCTCCAATTCGTCGATGAAGCCGGCGATCATGTTGAGACCCTTGTCCCAGAATTTGGGATCGGATGCATCGAGCCCGAACGGGGCGAGCAAGTCCTTGTGGTGTTTGGAACCGCCCGCTTTCAGCATGTCGAAGTATTTCTCTTCGAAGCCCGGCAGACCGGCGGCGTAGGCGGCGTAAAGGGCGTTCACCAGACCGTCGCCGAAAGCATAGGCGTAGACATAGAACGGCGAGTGGACGAAGTGGGGAATATAGGCCCAGAACGTCTCGTAGCCATCCATGAATTCGAAAGCGTCGCCAAGGCTTTGCGCCTGAATGCTCATCCACAGCGCGTTGATGTCGTCCGGCGTCAGTTCGCCCTTGGCGCGGGCGGCGTGGAGTTTGCATTCGAAGTCGTAGAAGGCGATCTGGCGGACGACGGTGTTGATCATGTCTTCGACCTTGCCCGCGAGCAGGGTCTTGCGTTCGGCTTGAGTTTTCGCCCCGTCCAGCAGTTTGCGGAAGGTCAGCATTTCGCCGAAGACCGATGCGGTTTCGGCGAGGGTCAGGGGGGTGGAGGACAGGAGTTCGCCTTGGCCAGCGGCCAGCACCTGATGGACGCCGTGGCCGAGTTCGTGCGCGAGAGTCATCACGTCGCGCGGTTTGCCCAGGTAGTTCAGCATCACATAGGGGTGGACGGTGGTGACGGTGGGGTGGGCGAAGGCACCGGGGGCCTTGCCGGGTTTCACGCCCGCGTCGATCCAGCCCTTGGTGTAGAAGGGTTCGGCGATTTCGGCCATACGCGGGTCGAAGCCGCGATAGGCGTCTTGCACGGTTTTCCTGGCCTCTTCCCAGTCGACAAGGCGAGGCGTTTCAATCGGCAGGGGGGCGTTGCGGTCCCAGACTTGCAGCTTGTCCAGACCCATCCATTTGGCTTTCAGCCGATAGTAGCGGTGGCTGAGTTTGGGATAGGCGGCGACGACCGCGTTGCGCAGCGCCTCCACCACTTCCGGCTCCACGTGGTTGGACAAGTGGCGACCGGTCTGCGGCGTCGGCATCTTGCGCCAGCGGTCGTGGATTTCTTTTTCCTTCGCGAGGGTGTTGTGGACGCGGGCGAAGAGTTTGATGTTCTTGTCAAAAACCGATGCGAGGGCGTGGGCGGCAGCCTCGCGTTTGGCGCGAACATTGTCGGTGAGCAGGTTCAGCGTGGCTTCGAGGTTCAACTCGTCCGCCTCGCCATCGACCCTGAACATCAGCCCGGCCATCGTTTCGTCAAACAGGCGGTTCCAGGCGGAGGCACCTACAACGGATTCGTCGTGGATGAATTTCTCGAGTTCGTCCGACAACTGGTAGGGGCGCATGGCACGCATGCGGTCGAAAACCGGTTTGTACCGCGCGAGGGCGGCATTTTCGGCCAGAAGTTTGTCGAGATGGGCATTGTCGATGCGATTGAATTCAAGGGTGAAAAACACCAGTGCGGTGGTGAAATCCGTCACCTGATCCTGCGCGTCGGCCATGAATTTGGCGCGGTCGCTGTCCATCGTGTTTTGGTAATAGCGCAGACCGGCATAGGACATGACGCGGCCAGCCACGGTGTCGATTTTCTCGTAGGATTGCACGCAATCCAGCATGGCGTCGGCGGACAGGCTGGCGAGTTTGCCTTCGTAACTGGCGGCGAACCCGGTGCAGGTTTGTTTCAGCCAGCCCATGTCACGGGCGAATTCGGGGCTGTCGGGCGCGGGGTAGAGGTCGGTCAGATCCCATTCGGGCAGGTTGCCCAAAGACCCGGAGGCGGCATTGGCGTCGAAGAGTGGGCGGGGCAAAGGCAGCATGGCAAACTCCGGTCAGGACAAGCCCTTTATTAAGGCTGTGGACTGGTCGGTTGCAAGGCTTAGGGGCAGCCTTGGTTTGCTTCCGCGGCGCGCAACCGGTCAACCCGTGCGCGATCCTGCGGAGACATGGCGGCCTGCACCTGCGCCTGATTGCGGCTGCACCCGGCATTTCCGAAGGTGGACTTGCCCCGCGCCGAGGTGAAGCAATAACCGTATTGTGCCCAGATGGCATTGCGCATGGTCCAAAGATCGTCGCAACTTCCCCCGTCGGCGGGATTTGCAGCGGGTTGTTCGGCATTCGTGGTGCAGCAGGCGATCCAGCGCGAATGCGCCCAGCCTTCCTGTCCGTCCAACAGGCGGACGTGATACCAGACGCCGGCGGTGCCGAGCAGTTCCAGCCTGGTGCCCTCTGGCATCTTCAACAGCCGCGGCGCATCGCCAGAGATGCCGGCCCGCAGCGCGAGGAACCCATCGCCATTCGGGTCGAGCCCGTCGACGAAATAGTATTTTGGTTCTGCGACAACACGTTGAGCGGTGTTCGTTTCAGGCTCTGGTGGCAGTTGAGGTGTGGGCTGTGCCGCGTTGCTCCCCGCGAGATAGACCTCGTCCACCAACGACGAATTCTCCCATGGCACCTGAGTTTCGCCGGTGGCCGCCACCACATCGGCGCGGACCTTGAGCATCATGCCGTGGATGTCTTCGCCCGCGACGCCGATGTGGCGCAAAAGGGCGGTGGTGAAGGGACTGTTGCGGCCCGTGCCATCCAGCGCGACATTGCCGGGCTGGGTTGAAAACACTATGAAGCTGCCAACGCCGGCTTCGACTTTGGCAAGACCGCGCGACACGCCGCCATCGGCAATGCCGCGCGACGCGAGCTTGGCGGTGAACGGGTTGTTGCGACAGGCGTCGAGGATAACGATGCGCCGATCGGCCCGCAGTTCCATCGTGCGCAGGAAGGCCTGCAGTTTGACCGACGCTGTGATCAGGGTCGGTTCATCTGTCGCATCGGCATCCACCGGGATGATGTAGTTTTCGGTGCCGATCTGAACGCCGTGGCCCGAGTAGAAGAACAGGGCAACGTCTTGGGGATGCAGGGACTTGCCAAACTCTTCTACCAAAGCAAGGGTTTGCGCCTGGTTCAGGTTTTCGCCGGAGTGAACGGCGAAGCCCATTTCGGTCAGGCGCGCCGCCATGTCGGCGGCATCATTGGCGGCGTTGGGCAGGGTGGGGACGTTCACGTAGTCGGAATTGCCGATCACCAGCGCAACCCGTTCTGCCATGGCGGTTTGCGCCCCGGCCCAAACCACAGCACAGGCAAGCGCAAGGAAGCGGACGGCATGGAACAACTGGGCAACCGGTGCTGGATTGTTGAACTGATCCGGAAGGTTGCATGATTTTGGCCCGGCGCAAAGGCAATTCAGGTGTCAAGCGTGTCCAGCGTATCGGCCGCAGCGCCCGGCAGAAACCTGAGAAGTCGTGGGTTCAGCAGTTCCACCCCGCTTTTGCGCCGGCGGTTCGGGGTGGTGCCGTCAAAAGCGATTTCAAAAACCAGTTCGGGGGTGACTTGGGCTGCCGGGCCGAAACGGGCGGTGGTATGGCTGCGGGCCCATGCTAGGATGTCTGCGGCGTCTGGCAGGGTTAGGGCCAACCGGGCGATGGGGACAGGGCCGCCGTCGTGCCAGAGCGCAACGGTGATTTCGGAAACAGCGGGCTGCACGAGGATCATGACGGCGCACAGGGTGCGTGGCGTTGGGGATGGGGCCGGTTTTTCGACGGGCAAAGTGGCACGGAAGGTGCCGGTGGCAAGGCGGTTGAGGATCAGGCGGGCGTCGGCAGGCAGGCGGGCCCACAGGGCGATGAGGGTGGCGTGGGCGGTGATCGGCGTAGTGAGGGCGTGCAGGGTTTCAGCGAGGCTGGGCGGGGCCCCCGTTGGCGGGGGCAAGATCAGGGCGGCAGTCTCTGCGCGGTCGCCTGAGGCTTCGATGGCGGCGGCAAGAAGCCAGTCAGGGATGCCGGCCTGTTCGGCGGCCCATTGCGTCAGGGTGGCGAGGCTGGCGATGCGTTTGGGGCGCTGGCCGGACAGCAAAGCAAGGCAGGCGGTTCGGTCGGCTTCGGAGATTGTTTGCAGGTAGACCGGCAAGGCGTTCGGGTCGCGCGGCAGTGCGGCGATCAAGGCGGTGAAGCGGATCATTGAACGATACCCGCGTCATAGCCCTGAGATTCGAGCCAGCGGCGGAAGGGTTGGGTGTAGCCGTGGGTCACAAAGACACGCGTGGCTTCTGTGGCGCGGATGGCGGCATTGAGACCGGGCCAATCGGCATGGTCGGACAGGGTAAACACGGCTTCGAGACCCTTGCGGCGGGCAGTCAGCGCCATCCAGCCCGAGGCAAAGCCGCTGGAATAGGGCGTCAGTGGATGCGCCCAATCGTTGCCGAGGACATTGGGCGGAGCGATGACCAGCGCGTCGCGGGGAACGGGTTGGCCGGAGATGCGGTGGGTCGGGGGCAGTTGGTAGCCCTGTGCGCGCAGGATTTCCGTGACATCTTCGACCGCCGGGTGAGTATGGATCGGGCCTTGCGGCGGTATACCGGCCATCAGGCGCTGCGCCTTGCCAAAGGAGTAAGCGGCCAGGATGGAGATGCGGCCCTGGGCGGCATTTCTGGCCCACCAACCGGCGATGCGTTGCAGGATTTCCGCCTCAGGTTGCCATTGAAAGATCGGCAGGCCGAAAGTGCATTCGGTGATGAACGTGTGGCAGCGGATCGGGATGAAGGCTTCGCACAACCCGTCGGCTTCGGTCTTGTAATCGCCGGAGACGACCCAGACTTCGCCGGCACGCTCTACCCGAATTTGGGCCGATCCGGGAACGTGGCCGGCGGGATGGAAACTGACGGCGACGGCGCCGATCTGACGGGATTGGCCATAGGGGAGGCCTTCGGCGGCGATTCGGCCAAGACGGTGGCGGATCACGGGCAGGGCGGCTTGGGTGCAGAGATAGCTGTCATGGCCGCGATAGGCATGGTCGGAATGGCCATGCGTCACCAAAGCGCGGGGAACGGCGCGGTGCGGGTCGATGTAAAAGTCGCCGTCCGGGCAGTAGATGCCCCTGGGGGTGAAGGTCAAAAGCGGCGTGCGGATCATGTCACGCAGGATAGCGCAGGTGGATTGCGGGTTACAGCGGGGGTTTTTGCCCGTTTTTTGAGCGAAAATTCGATGGAATGCACTTTTCCGAGGCCAGCCCCTTCCGATGCGCTATGACTGCGGATTAACTGGGCGCCAGTGCAGGTGAGGGGCGGTGTTATGACCACGCATTTCAACGAGATGTATCTGAACGGCGAAGTGCGTAGCCCCTATGCACGGTTGGAGGACTGGACCAGGTCGATGCCAGCCGAATTGCGCATCCAGAAACAGGCCGAGGCCGAGGCGCTGTTCCGGCGGATCGGGATCACCTTTGCGGTTTACGGCGAGGGTGGCGATCCGGACCGGCTGATCCCGTTCGACATGTTTCCGCGGGTCTTTACTGCCAGCGAATGGGCCCGGCTGGAGCGGGGGATCAAGCAGCGGGCGCGGGCCTTGAATGCGTTTCTGGTCGACGTTTACGGGCGAGGCGAGATTGTGCGGGCCGGGCGGATTCCAGCGGCGCTGGTCTATCAGAACGAGGCCTATGAGAAAACTGTGGTGGGCTTCATTCCACCAAAAGGCGTGTATTCCCATATCGTTGGCGTCGACATTGTCCGCACTGGCCCGAATGATTTCTTTGTGCTGGAGGACAATTGCCGGACACCTTCGGGGGTGTCCTACATGCTGGAAAGCCGCGAGATGATGATGCGGATGTTCCCCGACCTGTTCCGCGAGAACCGGATCGAGCCGGTCGACCGCTATCACGAACTGCTGCGCCGGACGCTGAATTCGGTCGCCCCTGTCAAATGCGACCGCGAACCGACCGTGGTGATCCTGACGCCGGGGCATTACAATTCGGCCTATTACGAACACTCTTTTCTGGCGGATCTGATGGGGGTCGAACTGGTTGAGGGTGCCGATTTGTTCGTCGATGGCGCGTTTGTCTATATGCGCACGACCGAAGGGCCAAAGCGGGTCGATGTGATTTACCGGCGGCTGGATGATGCGTTCATCGACCCGTTGTGTTACCGGCCGGACTCGATGCTGGGGGTGCCGGGCCTGATGGATGTTTACCGGTCTGGCGGCGTCTCGATCTGTTCGGCACCGGGGGCGGGAGTGGCGGATGACAAGGCGGTTTACACCTATGTGCCGGAAATGGTGCGGTTTTATCTGGGTGAGGAGCCGATCCTGAACAACGTGCCGACCTGGCAATGTGGCAAGGCCGATGATCTGAAATACGTGCTGGAACACCTGGCCGAACTGGTGGTCAAAGAGGTTCACGGATCGGGTGGCTATGGCATGCTGGTCGGGCCGAAATGCACCAAGGCCGAGGTCGAGGCGTTCCGGTTGAAGATCGTGGCGGACCCCGGCAATTACATCGCCCAACCGACGCTGGCCTTGTCGGCCACGCCAACCTTTGTCGAGGAAGGCATAGCGCCACGCCATGTGGATTTGCGGCCCTATTGTCTGGTAGGGGAGCGGATCGAGCTGGTGCCGGGGGGGCTTACCAGAGTGGCTTTGAAGGAGGGCAGTCTGGTGGTGAACTCGTCGCAGGGCGGTGGGGTCAAGGACACCTGGGTATTGGCGGAGTAGAGAATGCTTTCAAGGACTGCTGCCAATTTGTACTGGATTGCCCGCTATATGGAGCGTGCAGAGACCGCCGCGCGACTACTGGAGGTAGGGGCGCGGATATCGCTGCTGCCAACCGCGCAGGGGTATCGCAATGAATGGGACAGTCTGCTGCGCTCGATCGGCGCGACCGGGGCGTTTGCGGCAAAATATGGCGAGCCGGGGCAGCGGGATATTGAAAGTTTTCTGTTCTTTGACCGCGATAACCCATCTTCTGTCGCCAGTTGCATCACTTCGGCGCGTGAAAACGGCCGGATCGTGCGAACTGCGCTGACGACGCAGGTGTGGGACGCACTGAACACCGCGTTTCAGGAACTGCGCAACATCGAAGCCACGCCGCGCAGCGAGTTGGAATTGTCGCGGCTGACCGACTGGACGATGCGCCACGCCGCGATGGTGCGGGGGGCGATTGATGCAACGCTGCTGCGGAACGACGGCTATAACTTTCTGAACCTTGGCTATTATCTTGAACGTGGTGATGCCACGGCAAGGTTAATGGATGTGAAATACTACGTCCTTTTGCCACGTGCCGACTATGTCGGGTCGGGTCTGGACAACGACCAATGGATCATGCTGCTGCGGGCCTTGTCGGCGCACCGGGCGTTTCACTGGGCCTATGGCGGTGAAGTCACGGCCGGAAAAATCGCGCATTTTCTGATTTTGAATCCGCAGTGCCCGCGATCGCTGATCACCTGTGTGGCAGGGGCCAACAACCATTTGTCGCGGATTGCCAAGCTGTATGGCCGCCAGTCAGAGGCGCAGGACAAGGCGGCAGCCTTGCAGGCGATGCTGGAGAGCGAAACGCCTGAGCGGATTTTCGAGGAAGGTCTGCACGAATTCCTGTCGCGGTTCATCCGCGAAACCGCCAGTCTGGCGGGCACAGTGGTTGATACCTACCTCAGCGGAGACATGCTGTAATGCTGCTTTTGATCGACCACGTGACGCGTTATCGCTATGGCCATCCGGTGCGTGGGGTGGTGCAAAGCCATAGATTGACGCCCTCGCGGTTTGACGGACAACAGGTTGTGGAATGGAACGTCACGGTTTCGGGCGGCACGCCAGGTGGCGCGTTCCGGGATGGCGCGGGTGACTGGGTGCAAGGCTGGACGATCAAAGGCCCGGTGGACGAAATCGAGGTGCGGGTACAGGGCAAAGTGTCGACCACCGACCTTGCCGGGGTACTGCGCGGCCACCGGGAATCTACGCCGCCGCTGGCCTATCTGCGGCAAACGCCTGCCACATCCTTGACGCCGGAGCTGCTGGACCTGGCGACGCGCGCGACAGAGGCGGACGGGTCATTGGCACTGGCGCATGCGCTGGCTTTGGCGGTGTCGCAAGCGGTGGCATATCGGCCCGGCAGCACCAATGCCAAGACCACGGCGGCGGAGGCTTTGGCGCAGGGCGAGGGCGTCTGTCAGGACCACGCGCAGGTTTTGTGCACCATCGCCCGGGCACGCGGGATGCCGGCGCGCTATGTCTCGGGCTATCTTTTGGCCGATGCCGAGGGGCAGGCGCATGAGGCGGCGCATGCCTGGGCCGAATTGCATCTGGAAGGTCTGGGCTGGGTCGGCTTTGATCCGGCCAACGAATGCTGCCCGGACGACCGCTATGTGCGGCTGGGATCGGGTCTGGATGCGCAGGAGGCGGCCCCGATCCGCGGTTCTGCGCGCACCGTGGGTGAAGAAAGACTGGATGTCACGGTTGCGGTTCTGGCCACGCAGCAATAGGGTATTGCGCAGGGATTTCGGGGAGTTGCGATGACATATTGCGTGGGCCTTTTGTTGAACGAGGGCATGGTGCTGCTGTCGGACACCCGGACCAATGCCGGGTTGGACAACATTGCGACCTATCGCAAGATGTTCTTTTTCGAAGAGCCGGGTGAGCGGGTCATTGCGGTGATGACGGCGGGGTCGTTGTCGGTCAGCCAGACCACTTTGGCACGGTTGCGCGATGCGATGAAAAACCCCGAGGCGACCGCCAAAACCTCTATCATGCTGGCGCCGACCATGCTGGAAGTGGCGTCGATCATTGGTGAAACCCTGTGCAAGGTGCGGGAAGAAATTGATGAAAAGCTGGCGACGATGAAGCAGGGTGCCACCGCCAGCATGATCGTGGCGGGGCAGCGGGTGGGCGGCGAGATGCGGCTTTTCCTGATTTATCCCGAGGGCAATTTCATCGAAGCCACGGAAGACACACCGTTTTTGCAGATCGGCGAGCATAAGTACGGTAAGCCGATTCTGGACCGGGTGGTCAAGCGGACCACCTCGCTTTCGGATGCGCAGAAGGCGGTGCTGCTGTCGATGGATTCGACGCTGCGGTCGAACCTGTCGGTGGGGATGCCGCTGGATCTGTGCGTCATCGAAAAAGATGCCTGCAAGGTGACGATGCGGCGGCGGATCGAGGCGGGGGACGAAAGTTTCCGCAACATGAGCGACGCATGGGGCCGAACGTTGCGCGACGGGTTCACCCAGATCAAATTGTGAGGCGAATCAGGGGTTAACGGGCCGGAATGGCTGAATTTTCCGCGTCTTGAAGCCGTCTTGAACGCGTCTTGCCGGCGTCTATACGTTTGGGAGGATTCGGCGGGTTAATGCGGCGTGCGGTCAGATCGCATCGTTATGCCCCAGCTGCGCCGTCCCCTATGCGAAACCGGCCGATGCAGCGTCCCCAAGGACGGCTCATCGGTTTCGTTGCCAAAGCCGCAAGGCGGGGCAAGGGGCGTGGTGCCGCCGGTCGACCTTTCCAATCTGCCCGCGTCTGCCTGGGCTGGCGCGGCTTCGCGCCTGCCGGGGGCAGGCAGGCGCGGGCAGATTTGCGTGGGGCAAATCCGCCAAGAAACAGAAACAGTTTCGACGCAAACGCAGTGAGGTTTAACGCGGCGTGCGGTCGGATCGCATCGCTTTGTCCCGGCTGCGCCGTCCCCGATGCGAAACCGGCTGATGACGTCACTGTTTTCGCAAGGCGCTTAGCCGAGTTCCTGGGCGAGACCGATGAGAAGTCCGCCGGGCCCGCGGATGTAGCAGAGGCGATACACGGCTTTATACTCGACGACTTCGCCCGCGAGGTGTGCGCCGCGTTTATAAAGCTTTTCGAGCGTCGCGTCGATGTCATCCACGGCGAACATGACGCGGAGGTAGCCGAGGGCGTTCACCGGGGCATTGCGGTGATCCGCGACGACGGGCGGGCTGAGGAAGCGCGAAAGCTCGAGCCGGCTCTGACCGTCGGGCGTGCGCATCATGGCAATCTCGACCTGCTGATCGCCCAGCCCGGTGACACGCCCGGCCCATTCCCCTTCGATGATCGCCCGCCCTTCGAGTTCGAGGCCGAGGTCGCGAAAGAAATCGATCGCCGCGTCGAGATCATCGACGACGATTCCCACGTTATCCATCCGTTTGATCGCCATCAGTCCAATCCCCGCAATCTACAGGTGCAGTCCACACTCAGCGATTTGCGTCGAACAATTCTGCCGCGCGGCGCAGGAACGTGTCGCGGGTTTGCGGGCGTTCCATCATCACTTCGTGTTCCGAGCCGGGATAAAGATCCAGCCGGCCGGTGGGCCAGAGGGCCATGCGGGCGTGGATCGGGCCGGTGTCGACGACCCGTTCTTGCAGACCCAGCGCGCAGGTGGTCGGCGTGGTGGGCGAGGGCAGCAGGCTGAGGGCGTGGCATTCGGTCAGGGCGGCGCGAACCCAGGCATAGGACGGGCCACCCAGCGACAGGTCGGGATGGGCCAAAGCCTGCTGGCGCATGTAGTCCCACATTTCCGGGTCGGTGGTCAGGCTGTTGCCGGTGAAGGGCTGCTCGATCACATAGGTTTTGCCGTTGGTGCCCGGCGCATACCGGTTGTCGAACGAAAACAGCCGTGCGGCGGTGGACAGAATACCCGCCAGCGGTTTCATCCAGGCGGCGATCAGGATGCCCCACATCGGCGCGGAAAAAGCGGCGGCTTTGAAATCGACGCCCCGCATCAGCGCGCGCAGGCCGATGCATCCGCCCATCGAATGGGCGACAAGATAGTAGGGGTGCGGCAGGTTCTGCGCTTTGGCAAAGGCCAAAAGTGCGTCGAGATCGGCCTGATATTCGGCAAAGTCGCCGACATGTCCGATCATCTTGTCGGGCAGGACGCGGTCGGCCATGCCCTGACCGCGCCAGTCCACACACAAGGTCGCATAGCCCTGGTTTGCGAGTTCACCGGCGGCGCGGCCATACTTCTCGACATATTCGGTGCGGCCGGGCAGCAGGAACACGGTGCCTCTGGGCGCCTTGGGGTTCCAAACGGCGGCCCGGATGCGGGTGCCGTCGGGTGTTTTCAGCCAGACCGCGCGGCCATCGGCAGGGCCGTCGGCCACTTCGGCAAACAGCGGGGCCGTGGTCAACCCAGCACCGAACCAAGTTTCATCGCCAGCGCCATGTTGCCGTCAACCGTCAGCTTGCCGGTCATGAAGGCGGCGGCGGCGGACAAATCGCCTGACAGCAGGCTTTCAAACACCTCTGTGCTGGCGGTCAGGGTCACATCGGCGTCGTCATCCCCGGCGCGTGCACCGGCGGCGTCCAGCATGATGGCCCCTTCGCCGGGAATGACGAATTTCGCGACCCCGTCAAAACCGCCGCTCAGTTTGGCAGACAGTTCTACAACCGCTGCGTCAATCACCTTGCTCATCGCTAATCCTTTCGTGATCCGGCACCACTGGCGTTTTGCAGCCATTGCGTTACCTTTCGCTTATGAAAGCCAAATTCGCCTTCCACAACTGTATCCTCGCGACACTCGTGCTGCTTTTGTGGGGCTGGAGCCCGGTTGCGGCGCAGACCGCGCGGCTGGATGACCTGTTTCAGCAGTTGCAGAGCGCAACGGATGAAGAATCGGGCCAGATCACCCAGAACATCTGGCTGGAATGGTCGAAAAGCGGCTCGCCTGCGATGGATTTGCTGCTGAAACGCGGGCGTGATGCGCTGGATGCTGGCAAGCCGCAGGAGGCGATCGAGCATCTGACCGCGCTGATCGACCATGCGCCGGATTTCGCCGAAGGCTACAATGCGCGGGCGACGGCATATTTTCAGGCTGGTGACCTGGGGCCTTCGGTGGCCGACATTGCGAAAACCCTGACGCTGAACCCCAGGCATTTCGGGGCGCTGTCGGGACTAGGCATGATTTTTGAGCAGTTGGACAAACCGGACCAGGCGCTGGAGGTTTACAAGGCCGCGCTGGCTATCAATCCGCATATGGCGGATGTAAAGGACGCGGTGAAACGGCTGGAAGCGAAACTGGCCGGGCAGGATCTTTAAGGCAGCAGCATGGACGGATTGACGCGCGATCCGGGGCGGATCACAGCGATGCTGGGGCCGACCAACACCGGCAAGACCCATTATGCCATCGAGCGGATGCTGTCGCATCGGACGGGCGTGATCGGCCTGCCGTTGCGGCTGCTGGCGCGCGAGGTCTATGACCGCGTCGTGGCACAGCGCGGGCCGTCGGTGGTGGCGCTGGTGACGGGCGAGGAACGGATCGTGCCGGACCGCGCCGCCTATTGGGTCTGCACGGTCGAGGCGATGCCACTGGAGATTGGCGCTGACTTCGTGGCGGTGGACGAGATTCAGCTGTGCGGAGACCCGGAGCGGGGGCATGTGTTTACGGATCGTTTGCTGCGGGCGCGGGGGCTGTTGGAGACGCTGTTTCTGGGGTCTGACACGATGCGTCCGGCGATTGCCGGGCTGATCCCCGGCGTGCAGTTCGTGCGGCGCGAGCGGTTTTCGACTTTGACCTATTCAGGTTCGAAAAAGATAAGCCGGATGCCGGAAAGGTCGGCAATTGTCGGGTTTTCGGTTGATAATGTCTATGCGATTGCGGAGCTGATCCGGCGGACCAAGGGTGGCTGCGCGGTGGTGATGGGGGCGTTGTCGCCGCGAACCCGCAATGCGCAGGTCGCGCTATACCAGAACGGCGACGTGGATTATCTGGTGGCGACCGATGCGATTGGCATGGGGTTGAATCTGGACATCAGGCATGTCGCGTTTTCGTCGATGGCCAAGTTTGACGGGCGGCGGATGCGGGCGTTGTATCCGCAGGAGTTGGGCCAGATCGCCGGGCGGGCCGGGCGGCATACTGAGAACGGCACGTTCGGCGTGACCGGCGAGGCGCGGCCGTTTGACGAGGACGAGATCGCCGCGATTGAAGGCCACAAGTTTGATCCGGTGCGGAAATTGCAGTGGCGCAACGCCGCGCTGGAATTTGGCAATGTCGAGCGGCTGGTGCGCAGTTTGGAATATCCGACCTCTGACCCGTGGCTGTCGCGGGCCAGGGATGCGGATGATGTGCTGGCGCTGAAGGCGTTGAGTGCGATGCCGGAGGTGCGTGACAAGTTGACCGGGCCGGACCGGGTGCGGCTGTTGTGGGACGTCTGCCGGGTGCCGGATTTCAGATCGGTGTCCGAACAGGAGCATCTGACGCTGCTGGCGCGGATATTCGACTTTCTGACCGGGCGGGGATTGGCGCAGACGCGCATCCCCAGTGACTGGCTGGCAAAGGCGCTGCAGCGGATTGATGTGACAGGCGGTGATATCGACGCCATCTCGAAACGGCTGGCCTATATCCGCACCTGGACCTATGTTGCACAGCGTAAAGGCTGGGTCGAAGACGAAAGCCATTGGCGCGGCGAAACCCGCGCTGTAGAAGACCGTTTGTCAGATGCGCTGCATGCCGCGCTGACGCAAAGATTTGTTGACCGGCGCACTTCGGTGTTGTTGCGGCGGTTGAAGCAGAAGGAGACCCTCGTGGCCGAGGTGAATGACAAGGGCGAAGTGACGGTCGAAGGCGAGTTCGTCGGGCGTCTTGAAGGGTTCCGCTTTCAACAGGATGGAACCGGATCGGAAGGGGCGACGTTGCGGCAGGCCGCGATGGCGGCGCTGAAGCCGGAGTTTCATCTGCGGGCGGATCGTTTCTATAACGCCCCCGATACCGAGATGGATTTCACCACGCAGGGCGGCCTGATGTGGGGCAATTCGGCGATTGGCAAGCTGGTCAAGGGTGGCGAGGCTGCCCGTCCGCAGGTCGAGGTGTTTGTCGAGGAAGAAGCCGGGCCGGATGTCGCCGACAAGGTGCGCCGCCGGGCGCAGCATTTCATCGACCGCAAGGTGGCGGCACAGTTCGAGCCGCTGATGGCGATGGCGCGGGACGAGGCGCTGACCGGGTTGGCGCGCGGCTTTGCGTTCCGGCTGGTCGAGGCGATGGGGGTTCTGGCGCGCGATCAAGTGACTGCCGAGGTCAAGGAGCTGGATCAGGAGGCGCGGTCGGCCTTGCGCAAGCATGGCGTGCGGTTTGGCCAGTTCACGATTTTCCTGCCGTTGCTGTTGAAGCCCGCCGCGACGCGGTTGCGGCTGGTGCTGTGGTCATTGTGGAACGGCTTGCAGGATTTTCCTGAAAGCCCGCCGCCGGGTCTGGTGACGATCCCGAACCTGCCCGACGTGCCGCGCAGTCATTACACGCTGGCGGGGTATCACCCTGCCGGGGCACGGGCGATCCGCATCGACATGCTGGAACGGCTTGCGGATCTTTTGCGCGCCAAGGACAGCCGGGTGGGGTTCGAGGCCGCGCCAGAGATGCTGTCGATCACCGGCATGACGCTGGAACAGTTTGTCGGCCTGATGGCCGGGCTGGGCTATAAGGGCGAAAAGGCCGAGCGGATCAAGGTCAAGGCTGCACCCGTGGTTGTGCTCGCGCCGGTTGTTGAAGAACCGGTCTCGCTGAACCCGGTGCCGGAAGAAGTGTCGCTGATCCATCCGGTGGTCGAGGATGCGCCGGTGGTTGAGGCGGAGGTGGTTGAAGACGCGGCCCCCGAGATGGAGGCGTTCTATACCTTCACCTGGGCGCCCAAACCGCGCCCGGCGCGCGTGGAGCGGCCCGCACGGCCCGAACGCAGCCCGCGGCCGGACCGGCCGCGCCGTGATGCGACCCCGGTGGCCCCGGTCGAAGGGGCACCTGTGGTTGAAGGTGCCGTCGAAGCGCCAAGGCCGCCGCGGCCGGAAGGCCAGCGCGATCGGCGCAAGGATGGCGAACGGCGCGAGGGCTACAAGGGCAAGCCCAAGGGCGATGAGCCGCGTGGCGAGCGCGGTGATCGTGGCAAGGGGGGGCCGCCCCGCAAGGACCGCGACGAGGGCAAGAAAACCTATGAGGCGCGCCCGCCGCGTGTCGAAAAACCGATCGACCCCGACAATCCGTTTGCGGTTCTGGCGGCTTTGCGGCTGCGCACCTGATTGTCCGGTCCCGGCGCCAGGCCGGAAGTCGGGGTCCAGCCGAAACTCCGGCTGGACAAATTCCTGTTTCAGGCCAGGTTCTTCCGGGCACGGTCGGTGGCGGCCGAGGTGGTCGCGGAAGGCCATTGCCGCATCAATGGCCAGCGCTGCGGCAAACCGGGGCATGGTGTGGCGGTTGGGGACGTGCTGACCTTCGTGCAGGGCGAACGCATCCGGGTGGTGCGGGTGCTGGCACTGGCCGAACGGCGGGGACCGGCGCATGCGGCGCAAACGCTGTATGCCGATCTGGAACCTGCTTCCGACCTTGAATGATCCGCACGGCTGAATTAGTCATGCGTCGGAACCAAAAGGACGCCCAGCCATGACGTATGTGGTGGTCGATAACTGCATCGCCTGCAAATACACCGACTGTGTCGAAGTCTGCCCGGTAGATTGTTTCTACGAGGGCGAAAACATGCTGGTCATCCATCCGGATGAATGCATCGACTGCGGCGTGTGCGAACCGGAATGCCCGGCGGATGCGATCAAACCCGACACCGAGCCGAACCTGGAGGCCTGGGTGACGTTCAACCGGAAATATGCCGAGATGTGGCCGGTGATCGTGACCAAAAAGGACCAGATGCCGGACGCGGAATCGCGCGATGGCGAGACGGAGAAGCTGGCCAAATACTTCTCTGAAACCGCCGGGACCGGCGGCTGATCGCGAAAGTCACTGTCCAGCCGATTCGGTGCATCCGGCGGGCTGCGCACGCAAAGGTGTGAATTTGTTTGGGTTTCAACGGGCCTTGGCGCGAATCTTGTGCTTGGGGCGATTGGAATCAGGCCTTTTTTGTGTTATACGTTTGTAACAATCAATGAAGGACGCCCGAAACCCCGCTCAGTGCCGCTCGCCTGAGTGAGGTTTTTCCGACGAAAATTTCCGGCTAAAGGGCGTGGTGCAAGCTGCGGTCGTGGAAATTTTCGCCTGATCGGGCCTGGCCGTTGGGGAACGACTGAATGACCAAGAACAAGAAGCCCGAATTCCACCCGGACGAATTTGTGGTTTATCCTGCGCATGGCGTGGGCCGGATCATTTCGATCGAAGAGCAGGAGATCGCGGGCATGCGCCTGGAACTGTTCGTGATCTCGTTCGAAAAGGACAAGATGACGCTGCGGGTTCCGACCCACAAGGCGACCGAGATCGGCATGCGCGGCCTGTCGTCGCCCGATGTTGTGACCAAGGCGCTGGACACTTTGAAGGGCAAGGCGCGGGTCAAGCGGGCGATGTGGTCGCGGCGGGCGCAGGAATATGAACAAAAGATCAACTCTGGCGATCTGATGGCGATTGCGGAGGTCGTGCGCGACCTGCACCGCACCGATGACCAGCGCGAGCAAAGCTATTCCGAACGCCAACTGTATGAAGCGGCGCTGGAGCGGCTGACGCGCGAAGTGGCGGCGGTGGCGGGCACCGATGAGGCGGGCGCGCAGAAGAAGGTCGGGGATGTGCTGATCAGCCGCGCGGCCTGAACATCTGACGATGACGCAACGGTGGTCCCTTGGGGCCGCCGTTTGCATTTGGCGTGTCGGGAACGGCACAGGACAGGTCTGCCGTGTCTGGTCAAAACCGGGCAGAGCGCCTAGCACGGGGCGTCAATACTCCGGGAGGCCCGATGAACACGACCGCCACGAGACTTGCCGATTTCCGTAACGTTCTGGCGGCGCTGCCCGGCCCGGATGCCAGTGCCATTGCGGCGGCGCAGGCGCGGAATGCGGTGCTGACCAAGCCGCAGGGGGCGTTGGGGCAGTTGGAGGGGATCGCGATCTGGCTGGCGGGCTGGCAGGGCACGGCGCTGCCGGTGATCGCGCGGCCTCAGGTGGCGATTTTCGCGGGAAATCATGGGGTTGTGGCGCAGGGTGTGTCGGCCTTTCCCGCAGAAGTCACCGCGCAGATGGTGGGCAACTTTCAGGCCGGTGGCGCAGCGATCAACCAGTTGGCCAAGTGTTTTGGGGCGACGATGACGGTTGCGGCGATTGATCTGGACCGCCCGACGGGGGATTTCACCCAAGGTCCGGCGATGTCCGAGGCTGATCTGACGCAGGCGCTGGGGGTGGGCTGGGCGGCGGTGGACGCCAAGACTGATCTCTTGGTGCCGGGCGAGATGGG
The DNA here is from genome assembly GCA_025362795.1 of Rhodobacterales bacterium. GTDB lineage: Bacteria > Pseudomonadota > Alphaproteobacteria > Rhodobacterales > Rhodobacteraceae > Stagnihabitans. The sequence continues at coordinate 18,156 of JANYFE010000106.1, forward strand.
GATTGGCAACACCACCGCGGCGGCGGCGATGGCGTGTGCGCTGTTTGGCGGGGCACCGGGCGATTGGGTGGGGCGCGGCACCGGGGTAGATGATGCGGGGCTGGCTCGCAAGGCGGCAGCGGTGGCGGCGGGGGTGGCGTTGCATGGGAGCCGTGACCCGCTGGAGGTGCTGCGCTGTCTGGGCGGGCGCGAGATTGCGGCAATGGCAGGGGCGATGCTGCGGGCGCGGGACTTGCGGATTCCGGTGGTGCTGGATGGGTTTATCGCTTGTGCGGCGGCGGCGGTGCTGTTCAAGGCCAACCCGGCGGCGCTGGACCATTGTATTGCGGGTCATGTCAGTGCCGAGGCGGCGCATGGTCGGTTGCTGGCGGAACTGGGGCTGGTGCCCCTGCTGGGTCTGGGCCTGCGGTTGGGCGAAGCGTCGGGCGGGGCGCTGGCGATTGGCGTGATCAAGGCGGCGGCGGCCTGTCATTCCGGCATGGCAACATTTGCCGAGGCGGGCGTGGCCGACGGCTGAGACGGTTTGCGGCCCGCCAACCCGGACGGCGTATTGAAACCGCCGGATGGGGCGTCCGGTGGGCGGCTCACCGGTTGCGTTGCCCGAAGCCGCAAGGCTTGGGCAATTGGGGGTGGTGGAACAGGCCAAACTTTCCAATCTGTCCGCGTCAGCGCCGGATGATCGCTTATTCCGCAGAAATCTTCATCGGGCGGACGTCATACAGATCCTCGATCAGTGCGGTTTCCATGTCGCGGTCCAACTGTTTGGCGCGTTCGATATAGGCGGGGTTCAAATCGACCCGTTCGCCGGGCACCCAAAGTTCCGCCAGATCGCGCATGGCAGAGCGGTCAAGCCGGAAATAGGTCTTGGACAAGGTCGCGGCCTCGTATTCGCTAAACCCCATGTTTTCAAGAACATATCGCCCGGCCCTGAGAGACGAGTCGAAGGTTTCGCGCACGATGTCATTGGCCCCGGCCTGATACAGTTCGTAGACATGGATGCGGTCACGGGCGCGGGCGACGATGTGGATGTCAGGCCGTTTGCTGCGGACAAAGCGCACCATCTGAACCGCCTTGGCGGCGTCATCCACCGCCACGACCAGAACCTGCGCGTGCATCAGGCCCGCCGCCTCCAGCAGTTCGGGGCGGGTCGGATCGCCGAAAAAGCCCTTTACCCCAAAGCGGCGCATCGTTTCGATCATCGCCATGTCACTGTCCAGCACCACGGTCTTCAGGCCGGAATGGCGCACGAGCCGGTTGATCACCTGACCAAAGCGGCCAATGCCGGCGATGATAACCGCGCCGGTTTCGTTGATGTCATCGGCCGGCAGTTCGGGCTGGCGCGCGGCCAGTTTGCGCGAAACGGCGTCGTAACCCAGAAACAGCAGCGGGGTCAGCAACATGGACAGGCTGATGACCAGCTGCGCCATCTGGGCGGCAGAGGTCGGCAGCGCCCCTTCGGTGCGGGCAACGGTGATGATCAGAAAGCCAAACTCGCCGCCTTGCGCCAGACCAAGGGCGAACAGCGTGCGGTCGCGGGTTTTCAGCCGGAAAATCCGGGCAACGATGTTCAGGACTATGATCTTGATCAGGATCAGGCCGGCCACCAATGCGACGACCTTCAGGGGATCCTGCACCAGCACCGCGAAGTTGATGCCGACGCCGACGGTCATGAAGAACAGGCCCATCAGCAGGCCTTTGAACGGCTGCAAATCGGCCTCGAGCTGGTGGCGGAATTCGGAGTTGGCCAGAACGACACCGGCGACAAAGGTGCCCAAGGCCGGCGACAGACCGACAACCATCATCAGGAACGCGATGCCCAGCACCATGAGCAGCGAGATGAACGTCGACATTTCCGGCAGGCGGGCCGCGTGGACAAAGCGGAAGATCGGGCGGCTGAGGTAGTGGCCGGCCAGGATGATCGCCGCCACGATGACCAGCGTCAGCGCGGTGACGCCCCAGGCGGGCAGGGTCTGGATCAGGTCGATCAGCGGGGCCGCGACGCCGGTCGAGGCAGGTGCGGTGGTGGCTGTGGCCTGAAGCGCGGGCAAGGCCAGCAGCGGCATCACCGACAGCATCGGCACCACGGCCAGATCCTGGGTCAGCAGCACCGAAAACACCGAGCGGCCGCCGGGCGTGCGCATCAGGTTTTTCTCGTTCAGGGTCTGCAACACGATTGCGGTCGAGGACAGGGCCCCCAGCATGCCAAGAATCACCGCGACCTGCCACGGCTGGCCCAGCGCCAACAGCGCCCCCGCCACCGCCAGAATGGTCAGGCTGACCTGCAAGCCGCCCATGCCGATCAGCTTGGCACGCATTTCCCACAGCGCTTTCGGCTCGAGCTCCAGTCCGATCAGGAACAGCATCAGGACGACGCCGAATTCGGCAAATTGCTGCAAGTCGGCGGTTTCGGCCCCGGCGAGGCCCAGGACCGGCCCCATCAGGATGCCCGCAGCGATATAGCCCAGCACCGAGCCGAGGCCGAGCCGCACGGAGAGCGGCACCACCAGCACGGCGGCCCCGAGGTAAATCGAGGCTTGCAGCAGGAAACTTTCCATCGTGGCCTTTCAAATATGGCGTGGCAGACCGGCGGTCCGGTGCGGGCGGCGGGGATGGTCGGCAAGCGCGGCGAGTCGTGGCCGGGAAAACGGGCCGCTGCAAATATCACATTGCCGGAGGGAAACTTAAAGATCGGGGTGGCAGAAAAAGCCCCGGGGCGCGGGCTGGCGGTGCGGGTCAGTCAGCCGGTGGGCAGGGACAGGGTCAGCATGCGGCCGCCCTTTTGATACTGGACCGCGGTGGCGGTGATCGCGGCGATGCGGCCGCCGTCGATTGTATCGCCGACCTGAACTTTTTTGACGCCGCCACCGGGTTGGCGGACCATAGCATAGCGCTGCGAGGCGCTGCCGAACACGCCGATCAGGGCGATCTTGCTGGTGTTGATGGCGCGGCGGTCGGTGGCTTGTTTGGCCACCGAGGCATTGGTCGGCAGGCGCGGAGCGGGGCTTTCGGCGCTGGGCTGGGCGCGGACTTCGGGGGTGGCGTTGGAGGCGAGCTGCACCTGCGGTTCCGGCGTGGGGGCGCGAATGGCGGCTGCGACGGCGGCGTTCACCGCCTGATCCAGACCACTGGGCCGCGCGGCAGGTTTGAGCGAGGTGGACACGGCAAGCTGGCTGATGGCAACCTGACTGACGGCGGTCTGGATGGCCGCCGACTGGCTGTCGGCACTCTGGCTGGCTGTGGCGGGCTGTACGCCGTTTGCGGCAAGCGATGCGGCGGCCGCAGCCGCACTGGCATCGGCAACCCGCGTCAGCGCCTGCGGGCGGGCCTGCGGGCGCAGCGAGGCAAAGCGACTGCCGGGCGCGGTGGCGCGGTCTTCGCCCTGTTTCACCGTGACGGTCGGCGTAACAAGTCCGGCCGGGCGGGCCTTGGGTTTCTTGCCGACCAGCGCCGGGTCGTTGACGATGGGAGCCACGGCCTCGACGGTTGCCGCAGGGTTGGCAGCGGGCAGGGTCGCGGTCACGTTGGGCAGGGTTTGGACGGCAGGCGCAACCGCAACCGCAGGCACTGCGGCTGGCCGGGTCGGGGGCACCAGTTTGGGCTTGCCCGCAATAAGCAGAACGCCCTCGGGAGTGATGATCCCCTCGGGCGTTGGTATGATGCGTCCATCGGCGTCGAACTGGTAAACCGTGCCAAAGGGTGGCGGTGGCGCTGCCGCGACAGGGGCGGGGTCGCCGGTCGCCACGACTTGCGGCAGCGCAAGCGGATCGGTGGTGTCGGGTGGCGTATCGGCGGCGGCAAGGAAAATCTCGTCCTGCGGGTCGGTGCCGGGGGTGCCGGCTGCGGCCACATCGGTTGACACCTGGGTCGCGGGGGCGGGTTCAGGCTTTGCGGCCTCGGCTGCGGCCAGATCGGCGGCGGCTTTGTCGGCGGCGAGTTTGTCGGCCGCGGCTTGGTCGGTGGCGGCTTGGTCGGCGGCAATCTTGTCCGCCGCGGCCTGTTGGGTTGCGATCAGGTCGGCTGCGGCTTGGTCTATGGCCGCCTGATCTGTCGCCGCCTGATCTGTCGCGGCCCGATCTGTCGCAGCCTGTGCGGCGGCGGCGGTGTCGGCGGCGGACTGGTCAAGCGCGGGGGTATCGGTCAGGGTGGCGGCCGGTGGTGCGGTGTCGGTGGCGCTGGGATCCTGACCGTCGGCCAGCGCCTCGTCCGCGGCGGTGGGCAGGTCGCCGGATTGCGGGTCTTCGGCGGCGGTTGACGGATCGGAACCTACGGCAGGGGCCGCAACAGAGGCGTCTACCGCAGCGCCGTCGCCGGCCACGAGTGGCGCAGGGTCGGACGCCGGGAGTGCGGCGGGGGCCAGCGCGGCGGTGCTTGCGGTCGCGGGCGTGGCAGTCGGGTCGACGTTGTTCGCGGTAAGATAGGTGGACCAGGCGGCGACCAGCGCCAGCAACACCAGAAGGATGCCGGTCAGGATCAGGCCGAGGTAGCGCGGCTTTTTGTGCGAGGCCATCGGCCGGCCGTCCAAGCCGGTCTGCGTTTTGGACGCCGGTTTGGCGGCAGGTTTCGGCGGCAGGTTGTCGGGCGGCGCGGAGGCTGCGGTTGGTAGCATCGGCACCACGTTGCGTTCGCGGCGCGCCCCGGCCATGCTGGGACCGGCAATCCCCGCAGCCGTGACGGCGCTGCCATTGCCTTTGCCGGGTTTGGCCGCGCTGCCCGGTTTGGCGGCGGCGGCCTTGCTCGGGAACGGCAGGGTGGACCGGGTCACAACCGGCGGCGCGGCCACCGGGCGGGCCAGTGTCGGGCGTGGCACAGACGGGCGCTGGGCCGGGGCGGCACCGGCGCTGGGGGGCCTGTTTGCGGCGTCGGGCGCTGTGGTCTTGGCACCACCTGCGGCGATGACCGCAGAACGGCGGCTGGCAAAGGCCGCGATGATCTCGGCTGCGGGGCTGGCGGGCAGGTCGTCTTCGGCCTGCGCCACAAGGCCCGGATTGACCACGGAGGGTTCGCCATTTGACGGCACCGGCCGGGCGGGGGGCAGGTCATCGCTGACATCGACGGCCATCGGGGCCTCGTCCACCAGTTCGACCGCCATACGGCCGGGGTCGAAGGCGGTGGCACCGGCTGGCGGCAGCGTGGCGGCGCGGAAGTCGGGCAGTGTGCCGTTTGCAGGGTCAGGCAGGTCCGCAACCACAGATCCGGCGCTGAGGGCCACCGACAGGCGGTCCAGCGTGGTTTCGGGCTCTGGTATGGCATCCGCTGCCATTGAAGGGGGGCTGGCCTCGGGTGTTGCAGGGTCTGCGACGGCAGGTTGCGGCATCACGGGTTCGGGTGGCGGAACCTCGGCAGCCGGTTCGGGTTCTGCGGCGGGTTCGGGTTCAGCAACCGGTGCCGGCGCTTCGCGGTAGGGGAATTCGCGCGCCACCACCGAAATCGGATCCTGATCGCGTTCAACTTTTTCGCCTTGCGCCAGCAGTGTGGCGGCAAGGGTCGAGGGGCCGAAGAACGGCTCGCCCTGATAGGCGTCATTGTCGGGCACGGCGACAAAGGCGACCGGGTTCAGACGATGTTCGGCGGCAAAGGCCTCTGCCTCGGCCAAAGTCTCTTTGGCGACGATGGCAACCTGGACTTCCGGGCCGGTGCCCCAGAAATCGAACACCACGTCGTCCAGCGCATAGGGCGTCAGACCGTCGATCGCCGCCCGGACCTGCCGCCGCCGTTTGGCCGCTTCTGGCCCCGGCGCATAGACCTTGGTGTACATGACCTGTTCGTTCGGAATGACCAGTTTCGTGGTCATCCCGCGCGGCGACAGGCCAAGGGCGGTGGCGCGCAGATAGTTCAGCGCTTCGGGCAGGTCGGGCGCATCCAGCGGCGTCGTGCCCACCTGCTGCCAGCCCCGCGAGGTGCGGTGCAGCAGGGCAATGACGCCGTCACGGAAATCCAGTGCGAATGATGGTTTCATGGGTCAGGTCTAGCACAGCTGTTTGAGCGGCGGGAACGTCGCCCCGAAGATTGGCGTCTTCCTACAGCAGGTTTTTGCCGAATGAAAGAAAAAGCCCGGTTCTGGCCAAGGATCGGCTTGTGCCGGGCGTCTTAAGGGATGAAGTCATACGCATTTACCGGAGGTACCCCCATGCGAAGTCTTTCCCGCCTGCTGTTGTCCGCGTTTCTGACGCTGCCGCTGTCTGCAGCCGCCTTTGCGGAGGCCGTGCCCGGCACGATCACCGTGACCGGCTCTGCTACCATCAATGTCGTGCCCGACCTTGCCACGATTTCACTGGGTGTCACCACCAATGGCGACACTGCTGCCGCCGCCATGACGGCCAATTCGGCGGCTTTGTCTGCCGTGATCGACCGGCTGAAGGCCGCCGGGATCGGCGAGCGCGACATGCAGACGTCGAACCTGTCGCTGAACCCGAACTGGGTCAGCAATGCCAGCGGGACGGCCAACGAGATTAAGGGCTATGTCGCGTCGAACATGCTGAGCGTGCAGGTCAAGGCGATGGACACCACCGGGGCCGTTCTGGATGCGGCAATTGCGGACGGGGCCAACACGCTGAACAGCCTGACCTTCAGTCTGCAAAACCAGCGCCCGACGGAGGACGCGGCGCGCAGGGCGGCGGTCACGGACGCGCTGGCCCGGGCCAAGCTGTTGTCAGAGGCGGCCGGGGCCAAGCTGGGCACAATCCTGTCGATCAGTGAAGACAGCGCCGTGCAGCAGGGTCCGCAGCCGATGTACAAGATGGTCGATGCCGCCGCCGTTCCGGTGGCAGCGGGTGAGGTGGGTGTGACCGCCTCGGTGACGATCGTGTTCCAGATCGCGCAATAAGCTACGATTGCCGCGGGTCACATCCTTCGGGCATTCCGCGCAGGTGGGCGCGCAGATTGCCCGAAGGGGTGACAAGCAGTGGCGTCAGGCCGTGGCGATTGCCAGTGCCTGATCAAGATCCGCGATGATGTCGCGCACATCCTCGATCCCGATTGACAGACGGACCACGTTGGGCAGGGCGCCCGCTGCGGCACGCTGTTCGTCAGACAACTGACGGTGGGTGGTTGAAGCGGAGTGGATCACCAGCGACCGCGTATCGCCCAGGTTGGCGACATGGCTGAACAGTTTCAGGTTATCGACGAACTTGACGCAGCTGTCATAGCCGCCCTTCATGGCAAAGGTGAAAAGCGCCCCGGCCCCCTTGGGCGTGATCATCTTGGCCAGGTTGTGGTAGGCAGAGGATTTCAGGCCGGGGTAGGTGACATACTCGACCCTTGGATCCTGTTCCAGCCATTCCGCGACTATCTGGGCATTCTCGACATGGCGCTGCATGCGCAGCGACAGGGTTTCGATGCCCATCAGGGTGTAATGCGCCCCTTGCGGGTTCATCGTCATGCCAAGATCGCGCAGGCCGACCGCGATGGAGTGGAAGGTGTAGGCCATCGCGCCGAGGGCGGCGTGGAAGGTCAGGCCATGATAGGCAGGTTCCGGTTCGCTGAGCGAGGGGAAACGCCCCGGCACCTTGGACCAGTCGAACTTGCCCGAATCGACCACCGCGCCGCCGGTGACGGTGCCGTTGCCGGTCAGGTATTTGGTCGTGGAATGGACCACGATGGTCGCGCCATGTTCGATGGGGCGGCAGAGATAGGGCGTGGCGGTGGTGTTGTCGACGATCAGCGGAATGCCATGGCGGTCAGCCACACGGGCGATGGCGTCCAGATCGGAAATCGCGCCGCCGGGGTTGCAGATAGTTTCGCAAAACAGGGCGCGGGTGTTGTCGTCGATTGCCGCCGCGATGGCTTTGGGATCGTCGAAATCGACCAGCTTGGCCGACCAGCCGAATTTGCGGATCGTGTTGGTGAATTGCTGGATCGTGCCGCCGTAAAGGCGGGTCGAGGCCACGACATTGGTGCCGGGCTGCATCAGCGGAAACAGCGCCATCAGTTGTGCAGCATGGCCCGAGGAACAGCAGATGCCACCGGCACCGCCTTCCAGCGCCACGATCCGGTTGGCCAGCGCCGAGACGGTCGGGTTGGTCAGGCGGGAATAGATATAGCCGACCTCTTGCAGGTTGAACAATTTCGCCGCGTGGTCGCTGTCGCGAAATACATAGGCGGTGGTCTGATAGATCGGCACCTGCCGTGCGCCCGTGGCGGTGTCAGGTGCAGTGCCGGCGTGTATGGCAAGCGTATCGAAGCCCTGTGTCATGGAATCCTCCCTGAGAAATGTGGCGGCAGGCTAGGCCCGCGTGCGATTTCGGGCAATGTGGAATCGGATGCTGGCCGAATGGCAGGCCCTGGCGGCGCGGTTGCAGGCGGCGGGCAGGGTGTTCGTGCGGGAGCCGCCGGTGCGGTTTCAGGGCGGGCCGGGCGAGCAATGGACGATGTTTTCCGCGATCCGTCGGGAAATCCCATCGAGATCAAGGGTTTTCCTGAACTGTCTAGCGTTTTCGCGCACTGAGGGCGTCCAGATCCGAGAGGTGGTTCGGTTTATCTGAACAGGTTCTGGGCGTTTTCTAAGTGGTTTTCCGCCTCGATTACGCCGCCAGCGTTACAGGCGGCGGCAGGTTGAAGTAGGCCTGATCGGGGGTTCTACCGTCAAGCGATGAATGCG
>JANYFE010000042.1 GCA_025362795.1 Rhodobacterales bacterium
ACACCCGAGCGGTTCGTCCGCCAACCGCCAAAACCGCCACAGGTCCCGACCGCCGTCTGGATCAACCCACCGAAGAACACGGAGGCAATCCAAGCCTAAACTCAAAACCCCGATGTCTCAAAGTCGTTGACACGTTCCGCCACCGGTAATGACGGCGGTGTTTCCGGCTGCGACGACAGAATGGGTCAAGAGGCAGACCTTTGACTTTGGAGAACAAGTCAGAGTTTGATGCTGGGTCGTGAGAAAGGCAATACCCTGAACTTCCTCGCTCGGTCTGGCACCGCGACAGACAGAACGCCGCGTCTGGGTTGTCCAGTATAGTCCCGGCACTGGGAGCAGGCAATGTCTTTGCGCCGGGCGATGACTGGCAACCCGGTTGGAAAGACCCATCAAGCTGCCGCGTTGCGCCGGTGTAATCCTCGCACTGGTGCGGTTTCGGCATCATGTTGCAGGTGAGCAAACGAATAGGTTTAAGGCCGCGTCTTTATCGGAACGGGCCCGATGAAGCGTAAAGTGCACCGTGTTGGTTAGAAGCTGAAACCCCTGACAAGTAGGATCGTCAGGCGCAAAACTACGAACCAAGTTTTCTCCTGAAAGGCAGGACCGCACGGTGCGGCTGGTGCTGGACAGTATGGGCGATAAGGGGACTCGTTGGCAGACGACCCAGTCCATGGGGTTGAAGATAGGATCCGCGTACCCGGCCCCTTACGATAGGAAGCTCGGATTGCGACCCATGCGATGAGTGCTTGCAGGAGCTTGCTTGTCCCGCATTGTTAAAGCTTTGCTCGCTACTATCCTATGCATTGATCTAGGTGGTTGGTGGAGCCAGACGGGATCGAACCGTCGACCTCTTGAATGCCATTCAAGCGCTCTCCCATCTGAGCTATGACCCCGATAACCGACACAATGCTGGGCGCATCGTTGCCGCTATTTAGGGGCAGCATGTCAGGGGCGCAAGCAGAAAATGCGCCTCTTTAAACTGCCCTGAAATCAGACTTCCTCTTCGTCGCCGGCAACTTCCGTCAGGTCGTCAAGCGAGACATTGTCGTCGGCATCTTCTTCCAGCAATTCGTCATCCAGTTCTGCATCGTCGGCAACGCCGGGCGTCAGCAGATCATCATCTGTGTCCAGGTCGTCCACCAAAACGTCATCATCTTTTTCAGGCGCAACCCGCGCGATGACCGAGGCGGCCATTTTGCGACGTGCACTTTCGATATCGACGACTTCGCCGGTGTAGGGGCTAATGATCGGCGATTTGTTCAGGTCGTAGAAGCGTTTGCCAGTGGTCGGGCAGGTGCGCTTCGTGCCCCATTCGAGTTTGGGCATGGGAATCCTTTTAGGCTGTTTGCCAGTAAGCCGCCCGCTTGCCACAGGCGGTGGCGGGTGTCAAAGGCTTTTGAGCGTTGTTTCGCGCGGAACTTGCCTGAAGGATGCAAGGTTGCGGTCGACGGGAAGCTGGGTATTCTGGACACTGCATTCAAGAGGCATCATGCCCGTTCTGCCTGGCCACCCGCCTGTCGAGATTACACTGCGCCGATCTGCCCGGTCGCGGCGGTTTTCATTGCGTGTGTCACAACTGGATGGACGAGTGACGCTGTCCGTGCCGCTGCGGGCGCGGGAGGCGGAGGCGATGGCCTTTGCACGCGCACAGGAGGGTTGGCTGCGGGCGGCGCTGGCGTTCCGGCCGGTGCAGGCGATGGTCGGGATGGGCGACCGTCTGCCGGTAGAGGGGCGGCTGCTGACGCTGGCCCCCGGCGGTGGCCGGTCGGTGCAGATCGAGGGGGATGCAATGCTGGTGCCGGGCGATCCGGAGATGGCCGGGGTGCGGGTGCAGGCATTTCTGAAGGTGTTGGCGCGAGAGCGGTTGCTGGCGGCGTCGGATCATTACGCCGGGCTGGTGGGGCGCAAGATTTCCCGGGTGACTTTGCGCGATACCCGGTCGCGGTGGGGGTCGTGCAGTCATCTGGGCGCGTTGATGTATTCGTGGCGGCTGATCATGGCACCGCCGGCCATCTTGTCTTATGTGGCGGCACATGAAGTGGCCCACATGGTCGAAATGAACCATTCCAAGGCGTATTGGGCTGTTGTTTCACGGCTTTATCCTGGTTGGCAGGGGCAGAGGCGCTGGTTGCAAGAACAGGGAAAACATCTGCATTCCTATCAGTTTTCCTCGTCCAGATCGGATGTGGATTGACCGGCTGACTGCTTGCTGATTGGGTGCGCCCATGCCGATCATACCCCGCCTTGCCGACCCGAACGCCCCTGCGCATGAACGGTTGTATCGCAGTTTGCGCCAGCAGGTCATGCATGGCGAGGTGTTGCCGGGGCAGGCGATCACGATCAGGGGACTGGCCGCACAGTATGGTGTTTCCATGACCCCGGCGCGGGAGGCGGTGCGGCGGCTGGCGGCGGAGGGGGCGTTGACCATGTCGTCGTCCGGGCGGATTTCCACACCGGAACTAACACCGGAGCGGATTGAGGAACTGGCTTCCATAAGGGCATTGATCGAGCCAGAGATGGCGTCGCGGGCCTTGCCGCGGGCGCATTTCGCCCTGATTGACCGGCTGGCCGCGATCAACGCCATGAATCAGGACGCTGTGGTACGGCACGATGCGGTGGCCTATGTGCGCACCAATCTGGAGTTTCACCGCGCGTTGTATTTGCGGGCGCAGGCGCCGGCGATGCTGGCGATTTGCGAGACGGTCTGGCTGCAACTGGGACCGACGATGCGGGCTTTGTATGACAAGCTGCGGCGGCGGGATATGCCGCAGCATCACCGGATGATTTTGGCGGCGTTGCGGGCGGGGGACGAGCCGGGATTGCGGCTGGCGGTGCGCACCGATGTGACACAAGGATTGCGGCATCTGGCGGCTTGAGGAGATGTCCGCATGTGGACATCGTGCTAAGCTATTGAAATTAAACAAACTGTGAAATTTTGTTCGGATTTCGTTAACCATGATTTCGGCAGGCGTTAGCGGTTGGCTGCAGAATGAAGTCGCGGCTCCGTTTCCTAAACCTGACTGATCAGACATTCCGGCAGCAGGCGAAGCACGTCTTCGCGCCGGCAAAGTTGGGTTGCGTCGGTCATGACGGCCGCGCAAGCGGCGGCGGTGCCAAGGGCGAGCGCAGCCTCTGGCGTTTCGCCGCGTGCCCGTGCCAGAACCAGACCGGCCACAAAGCTGTCACCGGCACCGACCGTGCTTTTGACTTTGACCTTGGCGGCTTTGGCGAAGATGCGGTGATCCTTGTCGACCAAGACCGAACCATCGGCGCCCCGCGCCACGATAACCTGAAGTGCCACGCCGCGATCAACCAGGCTTTGCGCAAAATCAGCAGAATCGCTGCGAGAAATCAGGGCACCACCGGCCAGGGTTTCGGCCTCGTCTCCGTCCATCCGTAGGACTGCGAGGCCTGGGATCGGGTGGGCGACTGCTTCTTTCAACGCGGGTCCGGACGTGTCCAGCACGACATTCAGGCCGGGCATGGCGCGCGCTAGCCGGGCAGGAAAATCCAGCGGCACGCCGGGTGGCTGGCTGCCCGAGATGACGCCAAACGCGCCGGGGCGCGCCGAGGCGCGCAGCAGGGTGAAAACCCGTTCCTGATCGCGTTCGGACCAGATCGGGCCGGGCAGCATGAAGCGGTATTGGCGGCCGGTACTGGCCTCTGTCACCGTCAGGCTTTGCCGGGTTTCGCCGGGGGCGGTCAGCGCGAGGAAGGGCACGCCTTCGGTGCGGATCAGGCCAGCGAGGCGGTCGCCGGTCAGCCCACCCAAGGCCACCAATGCGAGGCTTTCACCCCCAAGAGCGTCGATGGCGCGCGAGACATTGAGGCCGCCGCCACCCGGATCGAGCAGCGGTTCAGAGCAGCGCAGTTTCTGATCCGGGACCAGAGAGGCCACTTCGCTGGACATGTCCAGCGCCGGGTTCAGGGTCAGGGTGACGATGGGGGTCTGCAACGGGGCGGGTATCTGCACGTTTGGGCTTTCAGTCTATTCGGCGATTTCTATGGCGGTCTGAAAACTGCCGGATTTGGTGGAATTCTTGTCCCGCAAGGTGGTGACAAGGGTGTAATGGCCAACTGGAATGCCGTCGAGGCTGTAGGTGATGTTGGCCTGCACCTCGCGGTTCTGATGGCGGGAGGTCATGTTGTATTCGGTGGCGTCGGGCGCATTGGCCAACTGGTTGCCGGATGCATCCAGCACCTGCAAATCCACAATGAAGTTGACCGAAAACAACCCTTCGCCGGGAGCACCGTAGCCAAAGCCATAGGGTTCGCAATAGATCAGGATCGGGTCACCCTTTTTGAAGATATTGTTGGCACGCGGGTTGTAGACGCCAAAGCCAGTGGCGTTTTCGGCAACCAGCAGAGACTGAGTAAAACCAAGGCTCAGGCTTTGATCCCAGACCTGGGCCAAAAGATCGCGGGCGGCATTCAGGGCGCCGTCGACGTCCTTGGCCACAAGTTTTGCATCTATCGCGGCAGCGGCATCGGTGATCGGGCTGGCTTGAAGCGGCGTGGCAAGCAGGAGGGCGACAAGGAGCACGGGTCGGATCAAAGGGGCCTCCTGTTGCGCGGACTTTTCATAGGCATAATCAACATGCGGTGCGAAGTCCAATGCGGCGGCGATCATTCCCACCACGGGTCGATTTTGGCGATGTCGTCGTCTGTCCAGCCGAAGTGATGGGCAAGTTCGTGGATGAAAACATGGGTGACAAGTTCGCCCAGCGAAACGTCGCCGCGTTCGATCCATTCTGTCAGGATGGGGAGGCGGAACAAGAAGATCTGGTCGGGTTGGGTGGGCTGGTCGGTCACCGATTTTTCCGGGATCGGGGTGCCGTCATAAAGGCCGGTCAACTCGTAAGGGTCGTCGATTTCCAAGGCTGCGAGGATTTCGGGGTCGGCGAAGTCTTCGACGCGCAGGGCGACCATGGCGGCGGCGGTGCGAAACGGGTCGGGCAGGGTGGCTACGGCATCCTGCGCCAACTGGCGGATGAGTTCGTTGTCGGGGGCAATGGCGGAGGCCGGGGTCTGGGTCATGGCACCAGTCTAGCGATTGGGGCGGGGGCCGCAATGCGGTGGTGGTCCAACTGGACAAATTCGCGCGGGCGTGACAGGGAAAGGGCCTTCTGAGGAGAGCCGCCATGACCCGCGCTGTTGTCACCCGTTTTGCACCTTCGCCGACTGGATATATCCATGTCGGCAATCTGCGCACTGCTTTGATGAACTATCTGATCGCGCGCAAATCGGGCGGCCAGTTCATTCTGCGGCTGGATGATACGGATCAGGAGCGGTCGAAGCAGGAATATGCTGACGGGATCAAGGAGGACCTGACCTGGCTGGGGCTGCACTGGGACCGGGTGGAAAAGCAGTCGCTGCGGATGGACCGTTACCGCGAGGCGGCGGACCAGTTGCGCGCGGCGGGGCGGTTTTACGAGTGTTTCGAGACGCCGGTCGAGCTGGATCTGAAGCGGAAGAAGCAGCTGAACATGGGGCGTCCGCCGGTTTATGACCGGTCGTCGCTGCATCTGTCCGAGGCCGAGAAGGCTGCGAAACGGGCCGAGGGGCGCGAGGGGTACTGGCGGTTCCTGCTGAACCAGACGCGGATCGAGTGGCCGGACGGGATTCTGGGGGATTTGTCGATTGACGCCGCCAGCCTGTCGGACCCGGTTTTGATCCGGGCGGACGGGCAGGTTTTGTATACGTTCGCCTCCTCGGTCGATGATATCGACATGGGCGTCAGTTTCATCGTGCGCGGGTCGGATCATGTGACGAACACGGCGACGCAGATTCAGATCATGGAGGCGATGGGCGGGGTGCCGCCAAATTTCGCGCACCACAGCCTGCTGACCGGGCCGCAGGGCGAGGAATTGTCGAAGCGGCTGGGGGTTCTGGCCCTGCGTGATCTGCGGGCGCGGGGGGTGGAGCCGATGGCGCTGCTGTCGCTGATGGCGCGGCTGGGGTCGTCCAAGCCCGTCGAGTTGTTCGGGTCGATGGAAGAGTTGATCGACGGGTTCGACGTGGGGTCGTTTGGCGCGGCACCGACCAAGTTTGACGACGCCGACCTGTTCCCGTTGACCCGGCACTATGTTAGTGCGCTGCCGTTCGTGGCGGTGGCCGACCGGGTGGCGGCACTGGGCGTGCCTGCGGACAAGGCGGAGCTGTTTTGGTCGGTGGCCAAGGGCAACATCACGATATTGGCCGATCTGGAAGGCTGGTGGACGCTGTTCCGTGATGGTGCCGCGCCATTGGTGGATGCCGAGGATGTCGATTTCGTCAAGGCGGCGGTGGCGATGCTGCCCGCAAAGCCATGGACGCATGACACCTGGCACGCCTGGACCGAGGTGGTGAAGGCCGCGACCGGGCGCAAGGGCAAGGGTCTGTACCGGCCGTTGCGCCGTGCGCTGACCGGGCGGGACGCGGGGCCGGAGATGGCGGATGTGATGCCGTTGTTGCAGACTTTGCCGGTGGTCTGAGGTTTCAGCAAGGCGGCGCGGACACGTCGCGCGGGTTTCGCTATGGTGCCCGCGCCGGGCTGCGGCGTGGTGCGGGTGACGCTGCCGGGGCGTTCACACCCCCGGACCCCGTGGCGTACTTGTGCCAATGTGAATCGGGGGCGGTAGCGGCGCGGGTTGGGCCGGTTGGCTGGGTTTGACCAGCGGGTGGAGCCGGAAATGGCGGATGTGATGCCGCTGTTGCAGACTTTGCCGGTGGTCTGAGGTTTCAGCAAGGCGGCGCGTTGGCGTCGCGTGGGTTTTGCCGTGGTGCCCGCGCCGGACTGCACCGCTGTGTGGGTTTCACCCCCGGAGGGCTTCACGCCCCCCGGACCCCCCGTGGGATATTTGTGAACAAGTGAATGGGGAAAAAGCCAACCCCGGGACGGCGGCGGTTTGGGCTTGCCAGTGCGGTCGTTGGCGGGCTAGCCTTGCCGGGTCAGATCGGGAGAAGCTGGGGGTGACCTCAGGGCCGAAGGAGCAACCGCCCCGGTAAACTCTCAGGCAAAAGGACCGTTCTGACAGCGAGACTCTGGAGAGTGGTGCGGATGCACCCGCCGAAGGGATAACGATCTCAGGCGCCCCAATACCAAGGGGTATGGACAGAGGGGGCAACGGGAGGCGGGTTTCGGCCCGCATTACGGTGCATTGGGGGCGTTATGCTGAGACTTGGGTTGCATGATCTGCACACGGCCTTGGGTGGCAAGATGGTGCCTTTTGCCGGCTATGAGATGCCGGTGCAGTATCCGGCGGGGGTGCTGAAAGAGCATCTGCACACGCGCACGGCTGCCGGGTTGTTTGACGTCAGCCACATGGGGCAGGTGCTGCTGCGACCGCGCGGCACATTGCGCGAGGCGGCGCTGGCGTTCGAGGCTTTGATGCCGGTCGATGTGCTGGGGCTGGCGGTGGGGCGGCAGCGGTATGGGCTGTTCACCGATGCGACGGGCGGGGTGCTGGATGACCTGATGTTCGCGAACCGGGGGGATCATTTCCTTGTCGTGGTGAATGCGGGCTGCAAGGTGGCGGACATCGCCCATATGAAGGCGATGCTGGCGGGGGCTTGTGATGTGGTGCCGGTGCTGAACCGGGGGCTGCTGGCGTTGCAGGGGCCTTTGGCGGAAGCGGTGCTGGAGCGGCTGGTGTCGGGGGCTGCTGCCATGCGGTTCATGGATGTGGCTTATCTCGACTGGGGCGGGGTGGAGTTGTGGGTGTCACGCTCTGGCTACACCGGTGAGGATGGCTATGAGATTTCGGTGCCGGATGCGGCCTTGCAGGGCTTTGCCGAGGCGCTGCTGGCGGAACCGGAGGTGATGCCGATTGGTCTGGGCGCGCGGGATTCGCTGCGGCTGGAAGCTGGTTTGTGCCTGTATGGGCATGATCTGGACCCCACGACCAGCCCGGTTGAGGCGGGGCTGACCTGGGCTTTGCAGAAGGCGCGCAGGGCGGGCGGCGAGCGTGAGGGCGGCTATCCGGGGTCCGACCGCGTGATGCAGGAACTGGCGCATGGGCCCGCGCGGCTGCGGGTGGGATTGCGGCCCGAGGGGCGCGCGCCGATGCGGGAGGGGACGTTGCTGTTTGCGGGGGATGAGGCCGTTGGGGCCATCGCCTCTGGCGGGTTCGGGCCTTCGGTGCAGGCGCCGATTGCGATGGGCTATGTCGCCGCACCTTTTGCGAAAACCGGCACCGAGCTTATGGCGGAATTGCGCGGCAAGCGGTTGCCCGTTACCGTTTGCGGCATGCCCTTTCATCCCACAACCTACAAACGCTGAGGAACAAAATGAAATATACCAAGGATCACGAATGGCTTCGCGTGGATGGCGATCTGGTCACGGTCGGCATCACCGAACATGCGGCGACCCAGCTGGGCGATGTGGTGTTCGTGGAACTGCCGGAGATCGAGACGGTGGTGGCCGAGGGCGACGAGGTCGTGGTGATCGAAAGCGTCAAGGCGGCGTCGGACATTCTGGCCCCCACGGCGGGCGAGATTGTCGAGGTCAACGAGGCTTTGGTCGACAACCCGGCCTTGATCAATGAGGACCCGACCGGCATGGCGTGGATATTCAAGATGAAGCTGGATGATCTGAGCGTCCTGGACGATTTCATGGACGAGGACGAGTATCTGGAATTGATCGGGTAGGTTGGAGTGCGATAATTTTCCTCCAAGACGCCGCTGCGAATGGATTGTTTTCTGCAGGGTGCGATTTTGCGTGGCGGACCGGGCGGTTCGCGGCAGGTTTGGGAGATTTTCGGGATTGTACCGGGGCTAGTTGAGGGAGTAGGGGGGCAGATACGGCCTTAGCGGTTCTGGAGCATCGCTGCTTTTCAAAGGTTTCAGCAGAAGGCGGCGATGCGGCACAAGTTCGGTGTCTGGCCAGTCCGGCGATCGGCGTTCGCCACATCCCGCAGTGTCGTTTGATATCGCCGAAGATGCGTTCGCCCCGGCGCGCGTCGCGCCGATTTTGCAGGTCCCAGGCATGGCCCACCGCGCTCAACGGATGACCGCCTGCGCCGTGGCACCTGACAAATCACACGACTTATCAATTCATCAGAGAATCCCCCAGTTTCGCAGAGGTCTGTGCGAAGGGGTTTGGGGATCACAGCCAGTCGTGGCACCGGGTGGCTACAGCGGTGCTGACGTTGGCGTGGCCGTCGCGTTGCAGCAGGGCGTCGAGGGCCCGAGCGAGGTGGGTTGACAGCGACAGGCCCTGATAGACCATCGCAGTGTAGAGCTGCACGGCGGAGGCGCCGGCGCGGATTTTCGCATAGGCCTCGTCGGGGGTCGAGACGCCGCCGACCCCGATCAGGGGCAGCTTTGCGCCTGTCAGGTGCGACAGGCGGGCGAGGGTGCGGGTTGATTTTTCGAACAAGGGTGCGCCGGACAGTCCGCCGGACTGGCTGCGGTGGCGGTCAGTCAGGCCGGTGCGGCTGGTGGTGGTGTTGGTCGCGATGATGCCGGAAATGCCGGTGATCCGGGCAACCTCGGCAATTTCGGCCAGATCGGTATCGGTCAGGTCGGGGGCGATTTTCAGGAAAATCGGGATGGGGTTGGGCAGGGTGGCGCGAACCTCCATCACATTTGTCAGAAGGGCCGTCAGCGCGGCGCGGCCTTGTAGGTCGCGGAGTTTCTCGGTGTTGGGGGAGGAGACGTTGACGGTGGCAAAGTCGATATGCGGGCCGCACAGGGCGAGGACGGCGGCGAAGTCTTTGGCGCGGTCAGCGCTGTCCTTGTTGGCACCGAGATTCAGGCCGACCGGGACCGTGGTGCGAGTGCGGGCGGACAAGCGGGCGGCGATGGCCGTCATCCCCTGATTGTTGAAGCCGAAACGGTTGATCGCAGCGCGATCGGCGGTCAGCCGGTAAAGCCGGGGTTTGGGGTTGCCGTCTTGCGGGCGTGGCGTGGCGGCACCGACCTCGACGAAGCCGAAGCCGGCTTGGGACAGAGGGCCTATCGCAGTGGCGTTCTTGTCAAACCCGGCGGCGAGGCCGATCGGGTTGGGGAGTTGGAGGCCAGCGATCTGGGTGGCGAGCCGAGCCGTGCTGAAAGGGCCGGGTTTTGCGGTCAGTCCCCATTGCACGGCTTTGATCGACAGGCTGTGGGCAAATTCCGGGTCCAGGCGGTGCAGCAGGGACAGGGCGGCGCGTTCAGTCCAGAGGGCGGCCCCGGTCAAAACACGCCCTCGGGGAAGATGTGGCCGGTGGCGCCGAGCGGGAGGGATTTGTCCCACAGCACGTCTTGCAAGATCAGGTTGCGGTAGAGATGGGGAAACAGGGCGCCGCCGCGGGCCGGTTCCCATTTGAGCGCGGGGCCAAGCCGCTCACTGTCCAGCGCGAGCAAGACGAGGTCGCTTTCGGTGGCGAAGTATTTGGCGGCGGTCTGGGCGACCTGGGCGGCGGTCGAGAAGTGAATGTAGCCGTCGGTCAGGTCGATCGGTGCACCCATTGTTTCAGCGGCATTGCGGAAGGCGTTCCATTCGGCGCGGCGGAAGATCTTGTAGATCAGCATTTCAGGCGGCCTGCCCGGTCTGAACTTGAACGGTGACGGCGGTGCCATAAGCGAGGACTTCGGTAATGCCATCCATGATTTCATTCGCATCGTAGCGCATGGCGATGATGGCGTTGGCCCCCATCTCCTCGGCATGGCGGATCAGGATGTCATAGGCCTCTTGCCGCGCCGCCTCTGCGAGGTTGGTGTAGACCGACAGGTTGCCACCAAACAGCGACTGGATCGCGCCGCCGATGTTGCCCAGCGCGGAACGGGAACGGACGGTCAGGCCACGGGCGACGCCGTGGACCTTGGTGATGCGATAACCGGGCAGGTCATTCAGGGTGACAACGATCATGGGCGGCTCCATCGGGTTTGCAGGGTGATGCCTGATGGGGCGGCTTCGGTCAATCAGGGATCGGGCAATCACGGATCGGCCAGCCGGGGCGGCGGTAGTCTGTCATCAGCCTGTCGTGCGGCGGGGCGAGGCTTTGACAGGTGCGCGTGGGGAGCGCAGTCTGAACTGATCAACCAGTAGAGGAATCGTGCCATGTCTTTTTCAATGCGTTTGATTGTCGTTTTGATGGGGGCCAGCTGTCTGGCCGGTCCGGTCGGTGCCGATACCATCAAGCTGACCCTGTTGGGGGTGGGCGATGTCTATAACTTTGCCGGCAACGGCACGCAGGGCGGTTTTGCGCGGCTGAATGCGGTGGCAAAGGCGGAACGGGCGGCAAACCCGAACACCCTGTATCTGTTTGACGGCGACATGCTGTCACCGTCGCTGTTGTCTGGGTTCGACAAGGGGCAGAACACGGTGGATCTGACCAATCTGGTGCCGTTCGATCTGGCCGTGCCGGGCAACCACGAGTTTGACTTTGGCCCGGCGAATTTCGCCGAAAAGCTCAAGGCGTCGAAATACCCCTGGGCGGCGGTGAACATCACGGCCAGGGACGGCAGCGCGCTACCGGGTTTGGGTGGCGTGCTGGTCAAGGAGGTGGCGGGGCTGAATATTGCCTTGATCCCGATTGCGCAGGACACCACACCGGACGTGGCCAGCACTGGCGATCTGGTGTTTTTGCCCTCGGTGGAAACCGGAATTGCGGCGGCCAAGGCCGCGCGGGCGGCGGGGGCCGATCTGGTGGTGGGCGTGGTGCAGACCGACATCTACAACGATCTGAAGCTGGTTCACAGTCGGGCGTTTGACGTGATCCTGTCGGGTGACGACCATATTTATGCGACCTATTACGACGGGATCACCGCCTATGTCGAAACCTCGGTCGATGCGCGGTATTTGGCGCCGGTCGATCTGACGATCGATGTGACGGTTAAGGACGGCAAGAAAACGCTGAAATGGGTGCCGTCGTTCCGGTTCATCGACACCGCGGGCGTGACGCCGGACCCGGAGACTCAGGCCAGGGTCGACGCCTATCAGGCACAGCTGGACACCACGCTGAATGGCGAGATCGGCAGCGCGGCGACGGCGATGGATTCGCGGCGGAACGTGGTGCGCGGCGAGGAGTCGACGATGGGCGATCTGATCGCGGATGCGATGCGGGCGGCGACCGGGGCTGATGTGGCGATCATGAACGGCGGCGGCATTCGGGCGGACCGGACCTATGATGCCGGGACCAAGCTGACGCGGCGGGACATCCTGACAGAACTGCCGTTCGGCAATGTGACCCAGCTGACCGAGATTCCGGGGTCGCAACTGCTGGCGGCGCTGGAGAATGGCGTGTCGCAGGTTGACAAGGGTGCCGGGCGTTTCCCGCAAGTGTCAGGAATGACGCTGGTCTATGATCCGACGGCGGAGGTCGGCAAGCGAGTGTCCGAGGTGAAGATCGGCGGCGATGCGCTGGAGGCGAACAAGCTGTATAAGGTGGCGGTCAACGACTATATTCTGGGCGGCGGCGATGGCTATGCGGCACTGGGTGGTGGCAGACTGATCAATGACAGCGGGGCGGGCGCTTTGGTCGCCAATGATGTGATGGCCTATGTCGAGAAGCTGGGCACGGTGAAGCCCACGGTCGAAGGGCGGATCAAGGTGTTGGGTCACTAGGGGCAGCGCGGCCCCCAGCCCCTCTCCACGGCGGGGGAGGTGAGGCGTCTGGCGAATGGCGTGGTTTTGCGGACGGCGGGCTTTACAGGTTGGTCGTGGGCCGCTATCACGCCGATCATGATCATCCTTGGCACCTTTTTGACCTTGCCCCGACGCCGACGCCTTCACGCGTAAGCGCCCGATCTGCCGTGGTCTTGCACCACTGACCCGCCAAACCCGTTGACCTTTGCGCCGCACTTTGTCACCCCTTGGGCGCACCTGAAGGATATCGCCATGATTTCTGCTGTTTTGCCGACCTATAACCGGGCTCCCTTGGCATTCGTCTCTGGCGAAGGCTCGTGGCTGACAGCGGAGGATGGCAGCCGATACCTTGACCTTGGCGGCGGGATTGCGGTGAATTCTTTGGGCCATGCCAATCCGGCGCTGGTCGCCACATTGGCCGACCAGGCGGGCAAGCTGTGGCATGTGTCGAACCTGTACCGCATCCCTGAGCAGGAACGGCTGGCCGACATGCTGGTCGAGGCGACCTTTGCCGACACGGTGTTTTTCACCAATTCGGGGACCGAGGCGGCTGAGCTGGCGATCAAAATGGCGCGGAAGCATTTTTATGCTTTGGGCCAGCCCGAGCGGACCGGGATCATTGCCTTTGACGGCGCGTTTCACGGGCGGTCGACCGGGGCCATTGCGGCGGCGGGGTCGGAGAAGATGGTAAAGGGCTTTGGCCCGCTGATGCCGGGGTTTACCCATCTGAAATGGGGCGATCATGATGCGTTGCGGGCCGCGATCACGGATCAGACCTGTGCGGTCATCCTAGAGCCCATTCAGGGCGAGGGTGGCATCCGGGTGGTGCCGGATCAGTGCCTGAAAGCCCTGCGTGATTTGTGTGACGGCACCGGCACGCTGTTGATCTTTGACGAGGTGCAATGCGGCATGGGCCGGACCGGGCGGCTGTTTGCGCATGAATGGGCGGGCGTTTACCCGGACATCATGATGGTCGCCAAGGGCATAGGCGGCGGCTTTCCGTTGGGTGCTGTGCTGGCGACGGAAGGAGCTGCGAACGGCATGGTCGCGGGGTCGCATGGTTCGACCTATGGCGGTAATCCTTTGGGCTGTGCGGTGGGCGCAAAGGTGATGGAGATTGTCTCGGATCCGGCGTTCCTGGATCAGGTATCAGCAAAGGCCGCGCGGTTCCGGCAGGGGCTGGAGGGGCTGGTCGCCGCGCATCCCACGGTGTTCGAGGGCGTGCGTGGCCTTGGGTTGATCCTGGGGCTGAAATGCCTGGCGATGAACACCGATGTGGTCAAGGCCGGGTATGGCGAACATCTGCTATGCGTGCCTGCGGCGGACAATGTGATCCGGCTGTTGCCCGCGCTGAACATTCCCGACGTCGATATTGTCGAGGCGCTGGCGCGGCTGGACCGGGCGGCGGTGGCGGTGGAAACCCATGCTGGCTGACTATGGCCTGAGGGCAATGGTGGCGGCGGACTTGCCGATGCTGGCCGGGTGGCTGGCGACACCTGAACTGGTGCGTTGGTGGGGAGATCCCGCGGAGCAGCTCGCGCTGGTGACCGAGGATCTGGACAACCCGCTGATGGATCAGCGGATCGCCCTGCGCGGTGGCGAAGCCTTTGGCTATCTGCAAAGCTATCCGGCGGAGGCCTGGCCTGCGCCGCATCTGGCGGATTTCCCGTACGGCACGGTGGCGGTGGATTGCTTTGTCGGGCCGACCGCCCTGCGGGGCCGCGGGCATGGCTCGGCGATGCTGCGGCTTTATGCCGATGCGCTGTTGGCGCAGGGTGCGGCAGCGGTGGTGATTGATCCTGATCCGGACAACGAGCGCGCGGTGCGGGCGTACCGACGAGCCGGGTTCCGTGATGTGGCTTTGCGACCTGATGGCGATGGCGAGATGACGCTTGTGATGCGCTATTCTCCCCTATCATCTGTCTAGAAATATCCCGGGGGTCCGGGGGCCGGCCCCCGGCTTGATGGTTAAAAAGAGAAACCGATGAAACATTTCCTCGACATCCACACCACAGACGCCGCCGAGTTGCGGGGCATGATAAATTCGGCACAGGCGATGAAAACTGCACGTCTCGGGCGACCGAAGGGCGAGCCGGATGACGTGCAGCCTTTGGCTGGGCGGATGGTGGCGTTGATCTTCGAGAAGCCCTCGACGCGGACGCGCGTCAGTTTTGATGTGGGCGTGCGCCAGATGGGTGGGCAGACGATGGTGCTGTCGGGCAAGGAAATGCAGTTGGGGCATGGCGAGACGATTGCCGATACGGCGCGGGTACTGTCGCGCTATGTCGATCTGATCATGATCCGCACCTTCGAGGAGCAGACCCTTTTGGAGATGGCCGAACATGCGACGGTACCGGTGATCAACGGGCTGACCAACCGGACGCATCCCTGCCAGATCATGGCGGATGTGATGACCTACGAAGAACATCGCGGGCCGATTGCGGGCAAACAGGTGGTCTGGGCGGGCGACGGCAACAATGTCTGCGCCAGTTTCATTCATGCCGCCGGGCAATTCGGCTTTGATTTCACCTTCACAGGGCCGGAAACCCTTGATCCAGAGGATAAATTCCTGAAGTTCGCACGCGAGAAGGGCCGCCGGATCGTGGTCGAACGCGATCCGACGCGGGCGGTCGGCGGCGCTGATCTGGTGGTGACGGACACCTGGGTCAGCATGCATGACCCCGAAAGCGCCAAGGAACGGCGGCACAACCAGTTGTCGCCTTATCAGGTCAATGATGCGCTGATGGCCCATGCCAAACCGGACGCCCTGTTCATGCACTGTCTGCCGGCGCACCGCAACGACGAGGTGACCAGCGCCGTGATGGACGGGCCGCATTCGGTGGTGTTCGACGAGGCGGAAAACCGGCTGCACGCGCAAAAGGCGGTGATGCGCTGGTGTCTGGGGTTGTAACGCGGCTCTGCCAACCGCCCGGCGCTGTTGCACCGGGATGACGGGGCACACAACCGCAGATTTGGGTCAGGCGACTGCGTCTGCCGGTCTTCGCTGAAATGGGTCCAGAATGCGTCACGGGCAGTAGGGCGCGGACAGGGTGTTTCAGGGATGGGGACATTCAGGAAGTTGCACAGCGGCACCCAGCCGTCTGACGGCGTGAAAATCAACAGATTGGCCGCCGGGATCGTCGTGCGGACCTGTGCGTTGTTCGCGCCTGTTCTTATGGCGCAGGATTTGCAGGCCTACGGGGGGGGGCTGTGCGGCGACCGCCCGTTGATTTCCCGCAGTTTCCCACGGTTCTATCGGCCCTCGCGGTTGGTGAATGACCCTGCCGGCAGTTGGCAGCGCACCATCGCGCTGCGGACTTACGAGGTGCAACACCGGGTGGGAGCGCTGGTTGTGGCGGCGGACGGCGCGCTGTGGGGGCATGCGCTATTTTAAAGTGACGCCGGAATTGACTTGGCCCCAAGCCAAGCGCAACTTTGTCCGATTGCACATCATTTTCCGGGGGCATCATGCACAGCAAACCCGAAATAAGCCTTGATCCTGATGATTGGGCGCAGGCGCGGGCCCTTGCGCATAAGATCGTGGATGATGCGGTGGACCATCTGACGGGGGTGCGCGATCGCGCGGTCTGGCAGCAGATGCCGCCGGCAGTGCGGGCGGGCTATGGGTCTGCCGTGCCGGTGGATCCGACGCCGCTGGCAGAGGTGTATGACGCGGTAAAGGCCGACCTGATGCCCTATCCGACGGGCAATATCCATCCGCGGTTTTTCGGGTGGTATATGGGGGGCAGCAATTTCACCGGGGCGCTGGCGGATTTTATCGCGGCGATTGACGGGTCGAATTTGGGCGGTGGCGATACCGGTGCTGCGGCGACCGACCGGCAGGTGGTGGGCTGGCTTACAGAATTGATGGGGTTTCCCGCGGGGGCGAGCGGCACACTGACAGCGGGCGGGTCGATGGCGAACATGGTGGGCCTGACCGTGGCGCGCAATGCGATGGCGGGCGTCGATGTGCGGGTCGAGGGTGTCACCAATCTGCCGCAACCATTGCGGTTTTATACGTCCGATCAGGCGCATTCGGCGCATCAAAAGGCGTTGGAGGGTCTTGGACTGGGCAGTCGCAGTTTGCGGTTGGTGCCCAGCGGCGCGGATTTCCGGATGGAAGTGGCGGCATTGGCGCGCATGGTGGCGGAAGATCGGGCCGGTGGGCGGAAACCTGCCTGCGTGATCGCCACGGCGGGCACCACGAACACCGGTGCAATCGATGATTTGCAGGCGATCGGGGCGCTGTGCCGCGCCGAAGGCCTGTGGTTCCATGTCGATGGCTGCATCGGCGCTTTTGTCCGGCTGGCACCGCAGAACCGGGATCTGGTGGCGGGGATCGAGGCCGCGGATTCGCTGGCTCTGGACCCGCACAAATGGTTGCAGACCCCGTTCGAATGCGGCTGTGCTTTGGTGCGGGACGGCACACAGCATTTCGCGGCGTTCAACCTGCACCCGGCCTATCTGGAGGAGCAGCCGCGCGGTCTGGCGGCCGGCAGGTTTCTGGCGGATTACGGCTATGACCTGTCGCGCGGATTCAAGGCGCTGAAGCTGTGGATGTCGCTGAAAGAACATGGGGTTGCGCGGTTTGGCCAGTTGATTGATCAGCAGATAGCGCTGGGCCACTATCTGGCGGCGCGGATCGGCGCGGAACCCGCTTTGGAGCTGATGGCCCCGGTGGCGATCAACATTGTCTGTTTCCGCTATCGCGGGCACGGCGGCAGCGAGGCGGAGATCAAGTTGCTGAACGCTGAAATCATGCTGCGGATGCAGGAAAGCGGGGTGGCGGTGCAGACCGATACCA
Source organism: Rhodobacterales bacterium (assembly GCA_025362795.1). GTDB lineage: Bacteria > Pseudomonadota > Alphaproteobacteria > Rhodobacterales > Rhodobacteraceae > Stagnihabitans. Next base: position 17,355 of record JANYFE010000042.1, read on the forward strand.
CGTTGGCCGGGCGGCATGCGCTGCGGGCGGCCATCGTCAACCACCGCACGCGGCGGGCCGATCTGGACTTGCTGGTCGCAGAGGTGCTGCGCTGGGGGCGGTTGTTGCAAACGGGGTAAGGGTGCTTGCCTTTGCCGCGAAAAACGCGCCATCTGCGGCCTTCTCTTACCCACGAGGTTTACATGCTTAATCCGGTACCCGGCTTTACCCGTTCGCTGACGGCACTGACCAAAATTCTTGAAAAGGCCGAGGCCCATGCCGAGGCACACAAGATGAAGCCCGATGTCATCCCGCAACTGCGGTTGATCGCGGACATGCTGCCGCTCTGGCGGCAAGTGACCATCGCCTGCGATCATGCCAAGGGCGCTGCGGCGCGGCTGGGGCAAGTTGAAAACCCGTCGATGGCGGATGTCGAGACGACGCTGGGCGAGTTGAAAGAGCGGATCGCCAAAACGATCGCCTTCATGGCTTCGGTTCCGGCCACGGCGTTTGACGGGGCGGAAGGCCGCACGGTAACGATCAAGCAAGGCGGGCAAGACCGCGTGCTGGATGCCTCGGACTATTTCTACGGAGTGGCCATCCCGAACTTCTATTTCCACATGACGACGGCGCATGACATTTTGCGGGCCAATGGCGTGCCGGTCGGCAAGGGCGATTTCATCGGGTTCTGAGCCGTGCAGCCAACATTGATCGTCATCGATACCCAGGAAGCCTTCGTTGCGGATCGCGACGCAGGTTACCCCTGGGCCAATCCCGAGGCCGATCTGCGGATTGGCGGGTTGATCGCGGCGTTTCGAGCGGCGGGCCTGCCTGTGGTGCATGTACATCACCATGGCCTGGACCCGGCGGACCGTTTTCACGCCGACAACCTGCTGTCGGCCCCGATGGCGGTTGCCCGGCCAGCCGCCGGGGAGGCGGTGGTGATCAAACACGGCTCGTCGGCGTTTATCGGCACCGGGTTGGAAGCCATGCTGCGCGACGGCGGCCATGGCCCGCTGGTGCTGTGCGGTGTTGCTGCCAATTATTGCGTGGAAAGCACGGCACGGATGGCGGGCAATCTGGGGTTTGACACCAGGGTCGTGGCAGACGCGTTGATCAATTTTCAAAAGACGTTGCGCGACGGCCGGGTGCTGCCTGCCACAGATGTGCTGGCGGTGGTCTTGGCCAATCTGGACGGTGAATTCGCCAGGATCATGTCTGCCGACGAGGTTCTGGCAGAGGTATCTGCGGGTTGAAATAAGATGGATGCAGAGGCAATAGCCGCGTTGTTCACGCGCAATGACGGTTCCTATCTGTTCGCGCGTTGGGGCCGGCCGATCGTGCCGGTGGTGTTCGGCGTCGAGGACGCGACCTTGATGGTGGTCAAGGGCGCCATCGAGGCCGTCGTGATGCTGGCGGGCCACCGTATGGCGGAGACAGACCCCGAACTGGGCGCCAATCTGATGGTGTTTTTCCTACGGGACTGGGCGGAATTGTTGGTGGTGCCGGGGCTGGACCATTTGGTGCCAGAACTAACCCCGCTGTGTGCAAGGTTGCAGGCGCGGGCGGCGAACCAGTACCGGCTGTTCCGTTTTGAAGCGGGCGGCGAGATCAAGGCGGCGTTTGTGTTTTTGCGGATGGATGCGGCGCTGGCGGCGGTGCCGGCCGAAGATCTGGCGCTGGCGCAGGCGGTGCAGGTCATCGTGCTGTGGTCGGACCGGGCGTTTGTCGGTGGCTCGCCTCTGGTGCGGGTTAGGGGACATGCTGTGCTGCGCCCGGAAATAGCTGCGGTGATCCGGGCGGGGTATGATCGGGTGATGCCTGCGGTGGCAGGGGATGTGACCCATGCGATGCGGCTGGCGGCGCGGGTTTCGCGCGACGGTTTGGCAGGATAATGCGGGGGGTGGCATGATGCGGTGGATGGTGTTGGGCGTGATACTGGCGCTGGCGGGCTGTGGCGTGCCGTTTGTGCCGCTGATCTGAGATGAGCCATGTCTTTGCCCTGCGGGTGTATTACGAGGACACCGATCTGGCCGGGATCGTCTACTATGCCAATTACCTGAAATTCATCGAACGGGCGCGAACCGAATGGGTGCGCGGGCTGGGCGTTGATCAGGGGCGGCTTCGGGCCGAGGCGGGGCTGGTCTTTGCGGTGCGGCGCATCGAGGCGGATTACCTGCGGCCTGCCAAGTTTGACGATGAGTTGCGGGTGGAAACCGTGGTGATCGCGGTGACGGGGGCGCGGATCGTGCTGGAGCAGGAGATTTTCCGCGGTCTGGAAAAGCTGTTCGCAGCGCAGGTTGTGCTGGTCTGTCTGAGCGAGGCGGGCCATCCGGCGCGTTTACCTGCCGAGATGCGGTTGCGGCTGGTTCCGGCAGTTCATTGAAACCCGCGCCATAAAGGAAGCTGCGTCAGAGGACGCACCCTACCGGTTTGGAGGGCAGGCGATCAAAAATTGCGTCGGTTTCAGCAACAATGCGCCATCTGACGGAGTTGTGTTGGCATTCCGCTTCAAATCCAGATAGAATTGGCTCAACAGGGGCCAAAGAAGCCCGATAACAAGAGCAGGCGTAATGGACACCAACACACTTGCGGCAGCGCAGGAGATTGATTTCTCTTTGCTAAGCCTTTTCGCGCGCGCGACGCTGACCGTGCAGATTGTCATGGTCGGGCTAATGCTGATGTCGTTCTGGTCATGGTCGGTCATCATCCAGAAACACATCCTGTTCCGGATCAGCCGCAAGGAAGCTTCGGTTTTTGACCGGGCGTTCTGGTCGGGCGAGCCGTTGGACGAGTTGTTCGAGAAGATCGGCTCTGCACCGGAAGGAGCGTCAGAGAAGATTTTCGCGTCCGGCATGCTGGAATGGCGGCGCAGTCACCGGCAGGATGGTGGGTTGATCGCAGGGGCGCAGGCGCGGATCGACCGGGCGATGGATGTGGCGATTTCGCGGGAATCCGAAAGGCTTAACAAGGGGTTGTCGTTTCTGGCGACCACGGGGTCCACCGCGCCGTTCATCGGGTTGTTTGGCACGATCTGGGGCATCAAGCACAGTTTTGAACAGATTGCGATCAGTCAGAATACCAATTTGGCGGTGGTGGCACCGGGGATTGCCGAGGCTTTGCTGGCCACAGGGATCGGGCTGGTTGCGGCTATTCCGGCGGTGGTGTTTTACAACAAGCTGAACAGCGACAGCGAGCATATCCTGGGCGGGTATGAGGCGTTTGCAGACGAATTTGCGACGATACTGTCGCGCCAGCTGGACGCTTAGGCGATGGCGGGCGGGGTCATTCAAAAATCGGGCGGCGGCGGGCGGCGCAGGCGGCACCGGGGCAAGGCCGCCGCGATGTCAGAGATCAACGTGACGCCGTTTGTCGATGTGATGCTGGTGCTGCTGATCATCTTCATGGTCGCCGCGCCGCTGTTGACAGTTGGGGTGCCGGTGAAATTGCCGGAAACCGCGGCAAACGCGATGCCGACCGAGACTGAGCCGCCGCTGACCATTACACTGACGGCGGATGGCTTGGTGCTGATCCAGTCGACCGAGGTGGGTGACGGCGAGTTGATCCCCAAGCTCAAAGCGATTGCGGCAGAACGCAAGTCGGACAAGGTGTTTGTCAGGGCCGATGGTGCGGTGGCCTATGAGCGGGTGGCGCAGCTGATGGGGGCGCTGAACGCAGGCGGATTCAACAATATCGGGCTGGTGACGGACACTGGCGGGCCGGATTTCGGCGGCGGCAACTAGGCCGGGCGTGATGAACAAGGGGTACATCTTTTCTGGCGCCGGACATCTGGGCCTGGTTCTGTGGGCCTTGTTGGGCGGCTGGCTGTTTTCAGCGCAGAAGGTGCCAGAGATTCAGGTGATGGATGTGAGCATCATTTCCGGCGCGGAACTGGATGCGCAGGCGTCGCAGGTGCCCAAGGTTGACGCGGTGGCACCGAAGCCGGATGCTCCGCCGACCGCACAGCCAGATGCACCCGCGCCTAAGCCGCAACCTGCGCCAAAGCCTGCCGCGCAACCTGCGCCTTTGCCCGACACATTGCCGGTGACCGACGCGCCGCAGCCTGACCCCACGCCGCCGCCAGTGGCTCCGCCCGCCGATCTGCCGCAGCCGGTGCCACAGCCGAAGGTGCCCGATGCACCCAAGCCGCGCCCGGTGACCAAGATTGCCGATGTGCCGGTTGATCAGGTGCCGGACACGCCCAAGGTAGCCGACACGCCGACGCCGAAAGTGACCGACACGCCCGCGCCCGCTGCGCCGGTGACGCCGCCCAAACCGGAAGCCGCCCCCGAGGCCGCTGCCCCGACGGTGACGCCGGATGCGCCGCCGGTCACCGGCAATGCGCCGCAACTGGCCCCGACGGCCAGCAAGCGGCCGCAAGGCCGGCCCAATGTGGCGGCGGTCAAGCCTGCGGATGTGCCTGCACCGGACACGACCGCAACTGATCAGGCGGCGGCTGACAAGGCTGCGGCGCAGGCCAAGGCTGACAAAGCGGCGGCGGCCAAGGCGGCCAAGATTGCGGCGGATCAGGCGGCGGCGGATCAGGCGGCGATTGATGCGGCGGTGGCCGCGGCGGCGCAAGGCACCGACAGCGCCCCGAACGGTCCACCAATGACCTCTGGCGAAATTGACGGACTGCGGGTGGCGATCAAGAAGTGCTGGAACCTGAGCACGGTTTCCTCTGCAGCGATGAACACCACGGTGACGGTACGGCTGAATGTGTTGCAAGACGGCACGCCGGACGGTGCTTCGGTCCACATGACAAGCTTTACCGGTGGAACGGAAGCCGATGCCAAGCCGTTGTACGAGGCCGCCTACCGCGCAATCCTGCGCTGCGGCAAAAGCGGTTTCCCATTGCCTGCCGACAAATACGACACCTGGAAAGATCTGGAACTGGTTTTTGACCCCAGCGGGATGCGGTTGAGATGACGCAGCCCCCACCCCATTTGCCGCCCCGGTGCGGATTCTGACGAGAGCGAGGATATGATGCGCCCGATTTACTTCATGCTGACCCTGGGGCTTGGCCTTGCAGGCTTTGTCCCGGTTGTAACTGCCGAACCACTGCACATCGTGATTGACGGCGGGGTGATCGAGCCGATGCCCTATGCTGCGCCGGATTTCATTGCGGAAAACGGCGGGGCGAACAAGCTGGCGCATGATCTGGCGCGGGTGGTGGCGGATGATCTGACGGGAACCGGGTTGTTCCGCGAACTGCCGCCCGACGCCTATATCAGCAAAGTGACCAGTTTTGATGCGCCGGTCGCCTATGGCGATTGGCAGGCGATCAACGCGCAGGCGCTGATCACCGGATCGGTCAGTGCATCGGGCGACCGGGTGGTGGTGAAGTTCCGGCTATACGACATCTTCTCGGGTCAACAGATGGGCGAGGGGTTGCAGTTTGCCGGTTCGGCGAAAAGCTGGCGGCGCATGGCCCACAAGGTGGCAGATGCAGCCTATAGCCGGATCACCGGCGAAGGCGGCTATTTCGACAGCCGGGTGGTCTATGTCGCGGAAAGCGGGCCGAAGGATGCCAGGGCCAAGCGGCTGGCGGTGATGGATTATGACGGGGCCAACGTGGCCTATCTGACGGACAGCAAGTCGATTGTGCTTGCACCGAGGTTCTCGCCTACTGGGGACCGCATTCTGTTCACGTCTTATGCCACCGGCTTCCCGCGGATCTACCTGATGAACACTGCAAACCTGTCGACGCGGGTGCTGGACGAGCAGCCGGGCACGATGACATTCGCGCCCAGGTTCGCGCCAGATGGCCGGACCGTGGTGTTTTCGCTGGAAAAGGACGGCAATGCCGATCTCTACGCACTGGACACCGAAAGTGGTACGACGCGTCAATTGACCGATGCGCCGTCAATTGAGACCGCGCCGAGTTTCAGCCCGGATGGCAGCCAGATCGTGTTTGAAAGCGACCGGTCGGGCAGTCAGCAGATTTATGTGATGCCGGCGGGCGGCGGCGAGCCGGTGCGGATTTCCAACGGCAAGGGCAAGTATGGCACGCCGGTGTGGTCGCCGCGCGGCGATCTGATCGCCTTCACCAAGATTGTCGACAGCCGGTTCCACATTGGTGTGATCCGCACCGATGGCAGCGAGGAACGGCTGCTGACCACGTCCTTTCTGGACGAAGGGCCGACCTGGGCACCGAATGGCCGGGTGATCATGTTCACCCGTGAAACCGAGGGGGCCGCGGGGGCCGCGTCGCTGTATTCGGTGGATATTTCGGGGCGCAACCCGCATCCGGTGCCGACAGAGGGCGCTGCATCGGACCCGGCATGGTCGCCGCTGTTGCAATGAAACGCCACGCCACGGGCTGTTAACAGATGGCGGCAAAGCTGATATGGTTCGCCCAATCGAGCACAACAAGAAAAGGAAAGTCACTTATGAGCATTGTACTGAAAGCCCTTCTGCTGATTGCGGCGCTTGGTTTGGCCGCCTGTAACAACCCCAACCGCTATGGCTCTGGCTCTGGTGCCGATGGTGCGGGTGGTGCCAATGGTGCTGGTGGTGTGAACGGGTCGGGTGTGGATACCACTGGGCTGGGCGATCCGTCCAATCCGGCATCGGTCGCCTATTTCAACCAGACGGTTGGCGACCGGGTGTTGTTCGTGGTGGACCAATCGACCCTGACCGATCAGGCGCGCGGCATCCTGGCCGGGCAGGCGGGCTGGCTCAAGACCAACCCAGATTACGCCATCATCATCGAGGGCCATGCTGACGAGCAGGGCACGCGGGAATACAATATCGCCTTGGGTGCCCGCCGCGCCGATTCAGTGCGCAACTTCCTGATCGCGCAAGGCATTGCAGGCAACCGGATGCAGACCGTGAGCTATGGCAAGGAACGCCCGATCGCGATTTGTTCGGATGAGACCTGCTACAGCCAGAATCGCCGCGCTGTCACGGTGCTGTCAGTGGGCGCGGGCACCTGACATGCGCTGGCTGCTTCTGACCCTTATGCTGTTGCCGGGAGCGGCCCTTGCGCAGGACCGTGCGCAGACGCTGGCTGATGTGAAAGCGGAACTGGCCACTTTGGCTGGCCAGTTCAACGCGCTTAAAAAGGAACTGGTGACCAGCGGTGCCGCTGCAAGCGGGGCTGCGGGTGGTGACGCATTGCAGCGGATGGACGCGATCGAGGCGCAGCTGACCCAGTTGACCGCGAAGACCGAAGCGGTGGAGCAGAAGGTCAATGCGGTGGTGACGGATGGCACCAACCGGATTGGCGACATCGAGTTCCGGTTGTGTGAAGTGACAACCGGTTGCGATCCCGCCAGCCTGCCCGCTACCCCCGATCTCGGGGCGATGGCGGCGGGGGCTGCGCCGGCGGCGGAGCCCGCGACAACCACGGCACCCGCCACGGGCTCGACGGCACCGGCTACGGGCACCACCGCGCCCGCCACGGACACGACTGCAACTGCGCCACCCGGTGCAGAGATGGCGGTGAACGAGCAATCCGATTTTGACCGGGCCCGGGCGGTGCTCGCTTCCGGTGACTTTCGTGGGGCTGCGGACCTCTTTGCGACCTATGCCCTCTCCTATCCGGGCGGGGCGCTAGCGCAGGAAGCCGGAGTATTGCGGGGCGACGCGCTGGGTCAGACCGGCGATACCGCCAAGGCGGCGCGTGCCTATCTGGATGCGTTTTCGGGCGCACCCGAGGGTAACATGGCCGGGCAGGCCTTGATGAAGCTGGGGCAGTCGCTGGGCAAGCTGGGCCAGAAGCCGGAAGCTTGCGTGACGTTGGCCGAGGTTGGCAGACGGTTCCCGGGGTCGGTGGATGACACCAACGCGCGGTTGGCGGCGCAGGCTTTGGGCTGTAGTTGAGCGCCGAGCTGATCGCGCGATTTCTGCGTGGGCTGGGGCTGGCTGACAGCGCCGGGTGTTTCCCAGCCCCGGGCCCCGCTGGTGTATTTCTTCAACGTGAAGCGAAACTGGAGAAAAACCTTACGGATCAGGCGCTTGGGCTGGCCGTTTCGGGCGGTGGCGACAGCTTGGCCATGCTGCATCTTGCAGTGGCGGCGGGTTTGCCGGTGCGGGTGGTGACGGTGGATCATGGGCTTAGGGCGGAGGCCGCGGCGGAGGCGGCGGAGGTGGCGCGGATCTGTGCCGGGCTGGATGTGCCGCATGACGTGTTGCGCTGGCAGTGGGACGGCCGGGGCAACTTGCAGGATGCGGCACGGCGCGGGCGGCGGCGGCTGATCGGCGACTGGGCGCGGACTGCGGGGCTGGCGGCGGTGGCGCTGGGCCATACGCGGGATGATCTGGCCGAAACATTCGTGATGCGGCTGGCGCGGGGGGCCGGGGTGGACGGCCTGTCGGCGATGGTGGCGCGGTGGGATGACGGCGGCCTGACCTGGATTCGGCCCTTGCTGGAGATGTCCCGGGACGGGTTGCGCGACTATTTGCGCGGATTGGGGGTGGGATGGGTTGATGACCCGTCCAATGACAACGCGCGCTTTGATCGGGTCAAAGTCCGGCGGGCGTTGGCGGTGCTTGCGCCGTTGGGGGTGACGGCGCAGCGGTTGGCGGAGGTGGCAGGCCATCTGGCCGAAGCGCGGGCTGCGTTGGATGCTGTGACGGATCACGCGGCCGCGCATGTGCTGCGGGCCGAGGCGGGGGTGGTGCGGATCGCGCTACCGGCCTTGGCGGAGCAACCGGCGGAGGTACAGCGGCGGTTGGTGTTGCGGGTGATTGGCTGGATCGCCGGGGCAGGGTATGGACCTCGTGGCGCTGCGGTGGCGGCATTGCTTGTGCGGCTTCTGGCTGGCAAGCCGGGCGTTTTGGCAGGCTGTCGCTTTGTGACGGGCAGGGGCGAGTCGGTGGCGTTCCGCGAGGCCAAAGCGGTGGCAGGACTGGTCGGAGCAGCGGACCAGCTGTGGGATAGCCGGTGGCGCGTGAGCGGGCCTGTGCCCCACGGCGCCCAAGTGCGGATGCTGGGGGCGGGGATTGCGCTGTGCCCAGAATGGCGTAAGGCGGGTTTGCCGCGCGCCGCACTAATGGCGGCCCCGGCGTTGTGGCTGGAAGGGCGGCTGATCGCCGCACCTCTGGCCGGACTGGCCCCGGAATTCAGCTTTATTCCGCTGCCGGGTGCGGCAGCTTTGCACCATTCGGCGATAGAGCATTGAACAGGCCTTACGAAAGTCTATCTTGTGATCCAAAGCCATCGCGCCTGCGAAGCGCGCGGCGCATCAAGGAGTTTGTTCGTGGGTAATGCTCGCAACATCGCATTCTGGGTTGTTTTGCTGCTGCTGGTTCTGGCGTTGTTCAATATGTTCAACAACTCTAACAGTTTTGCAGCGCAGACAGTGGCCTATTCTGAATTCATCGCCAAGGTTAACGCAGGCGAGGTGAAAGCAGTTGAACTGGACGGTGAGCAGGTCAAGGTGACGGCCGCCGATGGCAGCCACTACGTCACGATCCGTCCTGCTGGCGAGCAGGTCACTGACAAGCTTTTGGACAAGGGCATCAGCGTTCAGGCCAAGCCGCAGGAGCAGTCGAGCATTCTGACGCTTCTGTCGGCCTGGTTGCCTTTCGTGCTGCTGATCGGCGTGTGGATCTATTTCATGAACCGGATGCAGGGCGGCGGGCGTGGCGGCGCGATGGGCTTTGGCAAGTCGCGGGCCAAGTTGCTGACAGAAAAGCAGGGGCGGGTGACGTTTGACGACGTAGCCGGCATCGACGAGGCCAAGGAAGAGCTTGAGGAGATTGTGGAATTCCTGCGGAACCCGCAGAAGTTTTCTCGCCTCGGTGGCAAGATTCCAAAGGGCGCGCTGCTGGTTGGCCCTCCGGGTACGGGTAAGACGCTGCTGGCGCGGGCGATTGCCGGCGAGGCAGGGGTGCCGTTCTTCACGATCTCTGGTTCCGACTTTGTCGAGATGTTTGTCGGCGTCGGGGCTTCGCGCGTGCGCGACATGTTCGAGCAGGCGAAAAAGAATGCGCCCTGCATCGTGTTCATCGACGAGATTGACGCCGTGGGCCGATCGCGTGGCGTGGGCATCGGCGGTGGCAATGACGAGCGTGAACAGACGCTGAACCAGTTGCTGGTCGAGATGGACGGGTTCGAGGCGAACGAGGGTGTGATCATCGTGGCCGCTACCAACCGCAAGGACGTGCTGGACCCGGCCTTGCTGCGCCCGGGACGGTTTGACCGCCAGATCCATGTGCCGAACCCGGATATCAAGGGGCGTGAGAAGATCCTGACCGTGCATGCCCGCAAGGTGCCGGTGGGGCCGGATGTTGACCTTCGGATCATCGCGCGCGGCTGCCCGGGCTTTTCGGGCGCTGATCTGGCGAACCTTGTCAACGAAGCCGCGCTGACGGCGGCGCGGATGGGGCGGCGGTTCGTGGTCATGGAAGATTTTGAAAGCGCCAAGGACAAGGTGATGATGGGGGCCGAGCGCCGGTCGATGGTGCTGACAGCCGATCAGAAGGAAAAGACGGCATATCACGAGGCCGGTCACGCCATTGTGGGTATGAACATGCCGAAGTGTGATCCTGTCTATAAAGCGACGATCATTCCGCGGGGCGGTGCCCTAGGTATGGTGGTCAGCTTGCCGGAAATGGACCGGCTGAACATGCACAAGGACGAGGGCAAGCAGAAGATTGCCATGACTATGGCGGGCAAGGCTGCCGAGATCATCAAGTATGGTGAGGAAGGCGTCTCGTCTGGTCCGGCGGGCGACATTCAACAGGCCTCTTCGCTGGCCCGCGCTATGGTGATGCGCTGGGGCATGTCGGACGTGATCGGCAACATCGACTATGCCGAGGCGCATGAAGGTTACAACGGCGCGACCGGCGGGTTTTCGGTTTCTGCCGATACCAAGGTGAAAATCGAGGATGAGGTCAAACGCCTGATTGACGAAGGCTATGAAGTGGCGCGGGCGGTCTTGCTGGACAAGTCGGCGGATTTTGAGGCATTGGCGCAGGGTCTGCTGGAGTATGAAACGCTTACCGGGGAAGAAATCCGCAAAGTGATCCGGGGTGAAGCGCTGGGGGGCGATGACGACAAATCGGCGCCGCCGTCGGGCGGCAGCACCGCGTCGGTCCTGACGATCCCCAAGACCAAAAGCAAAGCCCCCAAGACGGGGCTGGAACCGGAGCCGTCTGCGTGAGCGAAACCGCGAAACCTGATTGGAACCCCGAAACCTATGCCAGGTTTCGGGGTTTGCGTTTGCGGCCGGCGCTGGATCTGCTGGCGCAGGTTGGTGGATTGCCGGGCGGTGATGTGGTAGATCTTGGCTGTGGCGATGGTGCGGTCGCCGCCGATCTCCGGCTGCGGTTTGGCGGGCGACGTGTCGTCGGCGTCGATCAGTCGGCGGCCATGCTGGCGGAAGCGGAGGCGCTGCAGGTCTATGACCGGCTGGATCAGGCGGATATTGCGCAATGGTCGGCAACTGAGCCTGCGGCGCTGATCTTTTCCAATGCGGCGTTGCATTGGTTGCCGGATCATGCGGTTTTGTTGGCAAGGTTGGCGGGGCAGTTGGCCCCGGGGGGGGTGCTGGCGGTGCAGATGCCGCGGCAGTTCATGGCACCGTCACACCGGTTCCTGCGCGACATTGCGGCGGCTTTGTTCCCCGACCGGTTCGATTTCGCGCAGTACGAAGCGCCGGTGCAGCCTGCCGCGTGGTATTGGGAGATGTTGTCACCCTTGGGCTGGGTGGAGGCGTGGGAGACGGACTATGTGCAACGGCTGGACGCCAGCGCCGGCTTGCATCCAGTACGCGCCTTTACCCAATCAACGGCCATGCGGCCTTTTGTCGAAAAGCTGACGGCGGCAGAGGCGGAGGTCTACGGTTCTGCCTATGACAAGGCGCTGGCCTCGGCCTATCCAGGGCTGACGGATGGCGCGGTGCTGATGCCGTTCCGCCGGGTCTTTTTCACACTCAAGGTCTGACATGCCAATTTTGAAGCCGACGCAATATGTTGCCCGTATCAAATGGTTGGGGCGCACCACGAGGCAGTCGGCGTTGCTGTGGTCCGAGCCTGTGGGAGAGGTGTTCGCGGCATTTTCCGGCGTGGCAGGTGAAGTGCATGCCGGGCTGACCGCGCCGTCGTGCAGCCGGATGACCAGCCAGTACAAACAGGGCACCGAAATTCGCAACACCCGGCAGTTTTCAGTGCTGAGTGCAGAGGAGTTGGCCGATATTGCGGCGCGGATGGGGCTTGAGGCGCTGTCGCCAAGCTTGCTGGGTGCAACAATGGTTCTGAGCGGGATCCCTGATTTCAGCCATATCCCACCGGGGTCGCGGCTGCAGGGGGCGTCCGGCGCGACGCTGGTGGTCAATCTTTACAATGGGCCGTGCACTTTCCCGTCCCGTGCCATCGAAGCGGCGCATCCGGGGTTTGGCGCCAAGTTCAAGCCCGCCGCGGAGGAGCGGCGTGGCGTGGTGGCCTGGGTCGAGCGCGAGGGCCGCTTGGCCTTGGGCGACGAGGTGCGGCTGCATGTGCCCGACCAACGCCCGTGGAACCATCTGCCGGCGGCGCTTGCGGAATAGAACGATTTCGGAACGAAAATTCCGAATGCGGCATATTTTCCGTCTACGTTCCAAAATTTCCCATCGGAAACCCCGGCTGGCGAATTTGGTGGGGCGGAAGTCGGAAAAACGACTTGGGGCCGGTCGTTTATCGGCTAACACAGCGCCAACGGGATCACCGCGACCCTTTGGGAGACGAACATGGCCTTCAAGACCGATATCGAGATTGCACGCGAAGCCACCAAAAAGCCAATTATGGAAATCGGAGCCAGGCTGGGCATTCCGGCTGAACATCTGCTGCCTTATGGCCATGACAAGGCCAAGGTCAGTCAGGCGTTCATCAAGTCTTTGGCGGGCAGGCCCGATGGTAAGCTGATCCTGGTCACGGCGATCAACCCGACGCCTGCGGGCGAGGGCAAGACCACGACAACGGTGGGTCTGGGCGACGGCCTGAACCGGATCGGCAAGAAGGCAGTGGTGTGTATCCGCGAAGCCAGTCTGGGGCCGAACTTCGGGATGAAGGGTGGCGCGGCAGGTGGCGGATATTCTCAGGTCATTCCGATGGAAGAGATGAACCTGCATTTCACCGGCGATTTCCACGCTATCACCAGCGCCCATAACCTGTTGTCCGCGATGATCGACAACCATGTCTATTGGGGCAATGCCTTGGATATCGACCAGCGCAGGGTGATGTGGCGGCGGGTGATGGACATGAACGACCGGGCGCTGCGCGATATCGTGGTGTCTTTGGGCGGCGTGTCGAACGGTTTTCCGCGCCAGACCGGGTTTGACATTACGGTGGCGTCTGAAGTCATGGCGATCCTGTGCCTGTCCAACGATCTGGAAGATTTGCAGAGCCGTTTGGGCAATATCGTCGTGGCTTATACTCGCGACAAGAAGGCGATTTATTGCCGCGATATTAAAGCTGATGGCGCGATGACAGTGCTGCTGAAAGACGCGATGCAGCCCAATCTGGTGCAGACGCTGGAGAACAACCCGGCCTTCGTGCATGGCGGCCCGTTTGCCAATATTGCGCATGGCTGCAATTCTGTCATCGCCACCAAGACCGCGCTGAAGCTGGGTGAGTATGTGGTGACGGAAGCGGGTTTCGGCGCCGATCTGGGGGCCGAGAAGTTCTTTGACATCAAGTGTCGCAAGGCCGGGTTGAAGCCGTCGGCAGCGGTGATCGTCGCCACGGTGCGGGCGATGAAGATGAACGGTGGAGTGGCGAAGGCGGACCTTGGGGCCGAGAATGTGGAAGCCGTGAAAAAGGGCTGCCCGAATCTGGGCCGTCATATCGGCAATGTGAAGTCGTTCGGCGTGCCAGTTGTGGTGGCAATCAACCATTTCTACAGCGACACCGATGCCGAAATTGCTGCGGTGAAAGCCTATGTTGCCGCGCAGGGCGCAGAGGCTATCCTGTGCAAGCACTGGGCGTTGGGCGGCGCAGGGATCGAAGAGCTGGCGCATAAGATCGTGGCGATGGCTGAGGCCCCGTCCAATTTCGCGCCGCTGTATCCCGACGAGATGCCGCTGTTCCAGAAGATCGAGACGATTGCCAAGCGCATCTATCATGCCGATGAAGTGCTTGCGGATAAATCGGTGCGGGATCAGTTGAAGGCGTGGGAAGCGGCGGGCTATGGCCATTTGCCGATCTGCATTGCCAAGACGCAGTACAGTTTTACGACAGATCCCGCAGTCCGTGGCGCGCCGGTTGGCCACTCGGTTCCGGTGCGCGAAGTGCGGCTGTCGGCGGGGGCCGGGTTTGTCGTGGCGATCTGCGGTGAGATCATGACGATGCCGGGCCTGCCGAGGGTGCCGTCTGCGGAGGTGATCAGGCTGAATGCGGATGGCAATGTCGAAGGGCTGTTCTGACACTTGGTCGCGTTGTTCTTGCGCCAGCCACCCGCTATGAAGGCTCCATTCTGGAGGGTGCGATGAAGGCAGCGGATTGCACGACAATGGCCGAACTGCGGTTGGAAATCGACCGGGTCGATGAAGAACTGGTGGCGTTGTTCGCGCAGCGCACAAGTTTCATCGACCGGGCCGCCGAGATCAAAACCGTGATCGGCATGCCTGCGCGGATTGGCTCGCGGGTGGAAGAAGTTGTGGCAAACGTGCGACGGCATGCCGTGGCGCAGGGTCTGCCGCCGGATCAGATCGAAAAACTATGGCGCAAACTGATCGAATGGTCGATTGCGCGGGAAGAGCTTGTGTTGGGAAGGGGCGACGAATGACGGCCAAAGTGATCGACGGCAAGGCCTTTGCGGCCACAGTGCGGGCCAAAGTCGCGCACCATGTGGCAGCGTTAAAGGCCAAAGGGTTGACGCCCGGGCTGGCGGTTGTGCTGGTGGGCGAAGATCCCGCCAGTCAGGTTTATGTCCGCAACAAGCATGCCTCGACCATAGAGGTGGGCATGGCGTCGTTTGAACATAAGCTGCAAATTGACACTTCCGAGGCTGATCTGTTGGCACTGGTCGAAAGTCTGAATGCTGATCCGAAAGTTCATGGCATTCTGGTGCAGTTGCCGCTGCCCTCTCATCTAAACTCTGAACTGATTATCAACACGATTGACCCGTCCAAGGACGTAGATGGCTTTCACATTTCGAACGTTGGTCTATTGGGGACCGGGCAAAAGAGCATGGTGCCGTGCACGCCGCTGGGGTGCCTGATGATGCTGCGGGATCATCATGGCAAGCTGGCGGGGCTGAATGCTGTGGTGGTCGGGCGGTCGAACATCGTCGGCAAGCCGATGGCGCAGCTGCTGCTGGGTGACAGTTGCACGGTGACGATTGCCCATTCGCGGACCAAGGATCTGGCAAGCGTGTGCCGGAGCGCGGATATTCTGGTGGCGGCAGTTGGCCGGCCCGAAATGATCACCGGTGATATGGTCAAATCGGGGGCGACTGTGATCGACGTGGGGATCAACCGGGTAGAGCGGGACGGCAAGTCGCGGCTGGTGGGCGACGTGCACTATGCATCGGCGGTTGAAGTTGCGGGGGCGATTACGCCGGTGCCGGGCGGGGTCGGGCCCATGACAATTGCCTGCCTGTTGGCCAATACCGTAACGGCGTGTTGCCGGGCGAATGGGCTGGCAGAGCCAGAGGGGTTGACCGCATGAGCGAAAATCCTTTCAAGGATTTTGCAATTTTCTTCGAAGAAAATTGGGCGTGATTACACGCGCATCGGAATGGCGAGGCAGCGCGCTCCGGTCAGAACCGCAAGGGCTTTGGGCTGCATGAGGGCTGTCAAATCGGGGTGATCGCACCACAACCCGCCGGTATAGGCCCCGTAGGCGGGCAGGATCGCGCGGTGCCCGTCGATCAGGAAGGCCGGGGCGCTGCGGCCGGGCAGACGCGCCTTGGGGTGGTAATGGCCTGAAATTTCAGGGGTTTGCGCCGTCGCGATGTGACGGAAGGCGAGGCCTGCGATATGGGTTTCGGCAAGATGGCTGCCGCCGAGTTCGACCGGACCGGCATCATGGTTGCCTGCGATCCAGGTCCACTGGCGCCCAGCCATCAGGCGGGTGAGCCAGAGGTAGTCCTGGTCCTCGATATGATCGGCGGCGGTGAGGTCGTCGAAACTGTCGCCAAGGCACAGGACGCGGGCTGGTTTGGTGCTTTCGATGTCAGCATCAAGCTTTTGCAAGGTTGCGCGGTTTTCATAAGGCGGCAGCAGGGTGCCACCGCGGCGGGCAAGTCGTTCAGATTTGCCGAAATGCAGGTCGGAGACAGTCAGCAGGCTTTGGTCCGGCCAATACACGCCACCGGAGGGCAAGGCTTGAAGGTGGGCATGGGCGAGGGTGAAAGCATGCATGAGCCGCGTTTGCGCCAGTTGCGGGCGGTTATCAAGGTGCCGCCGGGGGGAGTATTTGCGCCGCTGTGAATGGGTCAGGTCAGACCTGCTTCGCGCAGCAGCTGGCGGGCGGCGTTTTCGGCAAGGCGGTCGCGGGCTTTGCCATGGATCGGGATGATGCCGGGTTCAAAGAACAGCGGGGCGGCGAAGGGCGTGACGTGGGGGCGGCGGATAAGGTCGATGCGGGGGCCGATCCGGGCCAGGAGTTCTTCTATGCGGGAGAAGTCGACAAGGCCACGCATGGCTTCTTCGTGAGTGATTTTCAGCAAGAGGTGGCCGGGGTCGTAGCGGCGCAGGGTGTCGTAGAGGATGTCGCTGGAGAAGGTGGCCTGACGGCCCGATTTGCGACGGCCCTGGTTGGCGCGTTCGATGAGGCCCGCGATCAGGGCGACGTTGCGGAATGAGCGCTTCATCACGGCGTTGCCGGCGAGCCAGGTTTCGACGCCTTGTCTGAGGGTGTTCAGGTCCAACAAAGCGGCGGCGTTGGTGACGGGTTCGAGGCCCCAGATCAGCGTTGCGTAGTCGGTGGCGACGAAGCCAAGGGGAGCAAGTCCCTGATCTTCCATCGCTTTGGTGATCAAGAGGCCCAGGGTTTGCTGCGCGTTACGACCGGCGAAACCGTAAATGCAGAGGTGTTCATGGCCGTCTTGGGGGAAGGATTCTATAAGCAGGCGGGAGGGTTCGGGGAGGTGCGAGACCTCGCGTTGCAGGGTGAGCCATTCGGCGGTGTGGTGGGGGAGGTCTGGCCAGGAAGGTTGTTGGAAATATTGCAGGATGCGGTGGCTGAGTTGGGTGGAAGTGGCGAATTTGGTGCCCGAGAAGACCGCGATTTTGGGGGCACGGCCGGGGGCGCGGGACACCTCGACGGTCATTTCGCGGAGCCCGTCGAAGCGGACGATTTCACCGCCGATCAGGAATGTGTCGCCGGGGGTGAGGGTGGCGGCGAAGGTTTCCTCGATTTCACCCAGCAGGGCGGCGCGGCCTCGCAGGCGGACTTTCAGGGTCTCAATATCGATGATCGTGCCAAGGTTCTGGCGGATCACAGCGGCGGCACGGGGGTCACGCAGGGTCCATTTTCCGTCACGGATCATCAGGCGTTGCCAACGGTCGTAGGCTTTCAGCGCATAGCCGCCAGTAGCGCAGAAATCAAGGCAGTCGTCAAATTCCTTTTTGGTTAGAGAGGCATAGGGGCCAGCGGTGATGACTTCGTCATAGAGTTGACCGGCGTCGAACGGTCCGGCGCAGGCGGTGGCGAGGATGTGT
>JANYFE010000065.1 GCA_025362795.1 Rhodobacterales bacterium
CCTGCGCAAAGCCGCCGAGCGTAGTAAGGAAACCGTCTGGCGCAGGATCGGCTCCCTCCTCGACCAGTTCTCACCACAAGAATGCGAAAACTACCTCCGAAACTCAGGATATGGTTCTACCTAAACCCATCCGGCTCTAAAGATCAATCAATCGCCTAAGCCTGCAAAACGCAGTGGCAGATACGGTTTGCCTCGTGGTCACGTTTACCCAAACTCCCGATTTCCGCACCACCACCGTGCTGGGCACCACAGGTGATGATGGTCTGAGCGGCAATACCGGCAATGACATGCTGATCGGCGGCGCCGGTGATGACATCTTTATGGAGGGGATCAAGACCAGGGGCGGCTTTGACACTGCAAGTTTTGTCGTCGGCCAGACCTATAATTTCGGTCAGGGCAATGATGACATTCAGGGCGGCGACGGCGACGACTGGCTGCACTACGGCGGCCGCGCCAATTCTGCCGTTCTGGATTTGACCCACATACCGTAATCTTTGGCGTTGCCGAACGCGACACGTTCTCCGGCCTGCCGGGCTTTTCGCTGGCTTACGGCGGCACCGGGCGTGACCCGTTGGATTACAATGCGGCAACGGCCCCGGTCACGGTGGATTTTGCCGCAAATCTCGGGGCATTCGGCAGCGAGATCCATGAATTCGAGGATGTGAAGGGCACTTTGGTCGCCGCCAATTCCCTGTCCGGCGACGATTTTGCCAATAATTTCACCGGCGGCAATCTGGCCGATGTGATGACCGGGCAGGGCGGCGATGACAGTCTGTTTGGCGGTCCGGGGGCCGACATCTTATCGGGCGGCCACGGCAATGACCTGCTGGATGGCGGTTCGGACTTTGACGCCCTGTTTGGCGGCAGCGCCAGTGACACGATCACCTCGGGCCCGGGTGGCGGCCAGATCGACGGCGGAGTTGGCAACGACAGCCTGACCGGCAATCACGGACCCGATACGATCACTGGCGTTCTGGGCGACGACACGATCTATGGCGGCGCCTTGGGCGATGTGATCTTTGGCGGCGCTGAAGGCGCCAGCGATACCGGCTACAAGACGGTGGATGGCGGTCTGGGCAATGACACGGTCACGGCCGCCTCGGGCGGCCAAATCTGGCTGGGCATCGGAACTGACGCTCTGACCTATATGGCCAGCGCCGCCGCGCAAACGTCAGAGGGTATGACGGCGACGACCGCATGTCGCTGCATTTGGGCATGGCGGATGGCGGGCTTGGCAATGACACGGTGTCGGTGGTGACAGGCTCTGGCATCGGCGGCATTGGCGATGATGTGCTACTGGTCAGCCAAATCGGTTGGGCCGACGGCGGTGACGGCAATGATGTCGAGACTTATTCCAACACGACCAAGGCCCACGGCACCTATGCCGCAGGCGGTGGGGGCGAGGATCCGATCATTCTGGGCCGGGGGGCTCATTCGCTGGTCGCGGATGTGCAAATCACACCTCTGGCCTTCGTCGACATCGCGGGCCTTGATCTCGGCGCGGGGAACGACGGATTGCGGGCCGAAGTCGCGGGCACCACCTATCTTCTGGGCGAGGGCAATGACACCGCCAACGCCTATGCCGCGAACGTCACCTTCTGGGGCGGCACAGGCATGGATTCTTTTTCAGTTTTTGCGGCAGGTGCCAATATTCAGGGCGAGGCGGGCAATGACTATGTCTCGCTGATCGCCCAAGCCCTCGTCGATACCGGCAACAGCCACGATCAGATCACGCTGAGCGACACCACGGCCGATCTGACCGGCAGCGTGATCCTGACCGGCAATGGTGATGATCTGATCTGGGCTTACCGTCCTGGCGGCAGCATCGACTTTGGCGCGGGCAATGACAGGGTGAATGTCTACCTGAACGCCGCCTTTACCGGCACCAACAAGGGCGGCGCGGGGTCTGACACATTCATGTTTCCCAAAGCCGGGCCCAGCACCATCACCGGCCTGAACGTCGCGCAGGATCATCTGGGCCTCATCGGCGTGGCCCGTGTCAGCGACCTTGACAGTATCGGTGCCGAGGCAAGTAGTCTGCGGATCACCGAAGGGGCGCTGACCATGTATCTGACGGGGCTGCAGCTGGGCGATCTGACCGATGCGGTGTTTGTCGCGGCAGTCTATCATGGCTGACACAAAAGTGCAGGACAGCGCCCATGCCTGAGGTTTTGCGATATGTCATGGCGGCGGCGGTCCTGGGGGTGATCACCTATTTCGGGTCCGAAGCGCTGTTCTGGGTCTTCCCCCCTGCCGGTGCCACACCTGCGGAACTGGCGGCAACCGTGCTGGCCTATGCGCTTGCCTCGGCCTGCGTGGTGTCCGCGCTGATCCTGACGGGGGCCGGCGGACTGGCCGGGCTCTTTCTGGCCGGGGCGCTCTTGGGCTTCCTGATCGAGGGCGTGATCGTCAACACCATGTATGACGCCTTTCCGTTCCAACTGGTCTGGACACCGCTCGCCTGGCACGCGCTGATCACCGGGCTGGGCGTGGTGGTTCTGCCCCGCGTCATGGCGCAGCGGGCTGCGTGGCAGCACGCGCTGGCCATGGTCGCTTTGGGTGCCGTTGGCGGGTTGATGGCGGTCTATTGGCCGATAGAACGCACCGACCTGCCCGATACGGCGGCAATTTTCGCCTATCTGCTGGGGTTCGGCACTTTGGCCGTGGTCGGTCACATGGCCCTCGACCGGCTGGCCACCCTGCCACGGCCCCGCGTCTGGGTCTTGTGGGTCATGCCCGCACTGGCGCTGGTTTTGTGGCTGATCCAAAGCGCCGCCGACCCCAGACCGCAGCGGCTGGCCTTGCCGCTGATGACCGGGCTGACACTGTGGGCGATGCGCGGTTTGCAGAGCCCGCTAAGCTTTGGCCCGGCAACCCCGCCGCTGCGCCACGCCCTGTTCCTGCTGGCCCCGCTGACCGCCGCAATCGCGGCCACTCTGGCACGGGGGGCACCGCCGGGCTTCCCGGCAACCAACTGCTGGCGATCACGACCGTGCCGCTGGGATTGGCGTTTTGGCTCTGGGCGCTGTGGCGCGGCCTGCGGCGCTCAGCTGCGCAGCGCCCCTAACGCGGCACCCAGATCCATCGCCCCGTCATACAACGCCCGGCCCGAAATCGCCCCGGCAATCACCCCGGTGTCACGCAGCGCGATCAGGTCCGCCATGCTGGAGACCCCGCCCGACGCGATCACCGGAATAGATACGGCCCGCGCCAAAGCCTCGGTCGCCGCAATATTCGGCCCGCCCATCGCGCCGTCGCGGTCGATGTCGGTGTAGATCAGCGCCGCAACCCCGGCATCCTCGAAACTGCGCGCCAGATCACTCGCCTGAATGTCGGTTTCGGTGGCCCAACCCTTGGTGGCAACCAGCCCCTTGCGCGCGTCAATCCCGACCGCGACCTGACCCGGAAACGCGCGGGCCGCCTGCCGCACCAGCGCGGGGTTTTCCACCGCGACTGTGCCCAGGATCACCCGCGCCAGCCCCTTGTCCAGCCAGCGTTCAATCGTCGCCATGTCACGGATACCGCCACCCAACTGACAGGGCACCGTGACCCGGGCCAGAATCGCCTCCACCGCCGCCGCATTGACGGGCACGCCCGCGAAAGCGCCGTTCAGATCGACCAGATGCAACCATGCGCAACCCGCAGCCTGAAACAGTGCCGCCTGCGCCGCAGGATCATCGCCAAACACCGTCGCCGCCGCCATCTCGCCACGCAACAGCCGCACGCATTGGCCATCCTTCAGGTCGATGGCGGGGTATAGGATCATGCACAGCCTCCGGGTTGGTCCGCTTCTTAGGGGCGACAGTGCGAATTGCCAAGACCCGCACCCGACGTCACGCTTGCCGGATCGGGGTTTTGTCAGGGATGATCGGAAAAAGCTACGAGGAGGGCAGGGGATGAAGGTGATTTTGGCGACAGCGCTGATGCTGTGGGCTGGGGCGGCACTGGCCGCAGACCCGGTCGAAGGGATGTGGAAAACCAGACCGGACGACAACGGCAATTTCGGGCTGATCCAAATCAAGCCCTGCGGCCCGGCGTATTGCGGCACACTGATCCAGTCGTTCAACGGCAGCGGCGCGGTGATGCAAAGCGACAATGTCGGCAAGCAGATCGTCTGGGATATGCAGGCCGCCGGCAGTGGCGCTTATGAAAACGGTCAGGTCTGGGCACCCGACCGCGACAAGACCTATTCCGCCTCGATGCAGCTGTCGGGCGATGCGCTGTCGGTGTCGGGCTGCGTCTTGGGCGGGTTGATCTGCCGGGCGCAGGACTGGACACGGGTGAAATAAGGATTGACCCTGCCGCCCTGCGGCGTTCCATGAGCGGCGCTACGCGGAGGGGATCATGGCAGACAAGGCCGCTTGGGCTGATCTGACAGCACCGGACATGCTGTTCGCGACGGTCACGATTTCATTGGGCGTGGTGCTGTTCGCTTTCAACGCCTTTGTGGTGGCGATTGCGCTGCCGATGGCGGTGGCAGAGTTTGGCGGCGGCGGTTTTCTTGCCTGGGCGACCAGCCTTTACATCATCCTGTCGATCCTGTCGGGCGCTGCTGCGGCCTTGCTGATGCAGCGGCTGGGGGCGCGGCGGCTGTTCGTGCTGGCGGGGCTGGTGTTTCTGGGCGGCACGACTTTGGGTGTGCTGGCCCCGGACATGAAGGTGCTGCTGGCGGGCCGTGCCTTGCAGGGGCTGGGGGCGGGGGCGATCGAGGCGGGGTGCTATGTGCTGATCCCGCGCCTGTTTCCGCCCCAGTTGATCGCCAAGGTGTTCGGGATCGAGGCGGTGGCCTGGGCCGTTGCGGCCTTTGGCGGGCCGGCGCTGGCGGGTCTTTTGGCGCAGGCGTTTTCGTGGCGGGTGGCGCTGGCGGTGTCGATTCCACTGGCGCTGATCTTCCTTGCCTTGGTGCCGCGTGTGGTGCCTGCGGGGGGTGGGGAGGGAGAGGTCAAGCGGTTGCCGGTTCTGGCGCTTTTGGGCATCACGGCGGGGATGACGCTGGTGCTGGTGTCGGACCAGTTTGGCGGCCGGGGCCGGGTTCTGGGCGTGCTGATGGGGTTTGCGCTGTTCGGGGTGGTGGTCAGGGCGGACCGGCAGGCCAGCTTGCGGCTGTTGCCGCGCACGGCGTTCGGGATCAGCAATCCGGTGGGCCTTGGCCTGTGGGTGGCGCTGCTGATGCCGCTGTCCGAGGCGGGGCAGGGCGTGTTCGTGACCTATGCGCTGCAACGGCTGTGGCAGTATACGCCGCTCGCATCTGGTGTGGCCAGCATGGTGCTGGCGCTGTCGTGGAGCGCGGTGCAGACTTGGACCGCGCATCGCGGCTTTGCCAAACGGCGGCTGATCGTGGCGGGGGCGGCGCTGCTGGTCGCAGGCCAGGGCATGGTGGTGCTGGCCTTTGCCAGCGACAGTGCGGCGCTGTTGTTTGTGTCGCAGGCGGTGGTGGGGGCGGCGTTTGGCGCCGCCTGGGGTGCCGTGAGCCAGGTGGTGATGGCAGCAGCGCCCGATGCTGACCGCGATGTGACGTCTGGGCTGTTGCCGGTGGTTTTGTCAGCGGGCTACGGGATTGGTGCGGCGCTGCTCGGGCTGATCGCCAATGGCGCGGGCTTTGTGGGTGCCACGGGCGATGCGCTGCGGCAGGTAATGGTGGTGGTGTTCCTGACCTCGGCTGCGCTGGCGGCTCTGGCGCTGGCGGCAGCGCTGCGGTTGCGGGGGTCTGTCTGACTGGCCTCGATTTTTCTGCGAAAAATCAAGCGAAGCGTCAACCAAACACCGACCAGCCCATCTTTCGGGCAAGCAACTCCACCGCCTCGCGGCCCAGTTTTGAATTGCCCTGCGCGTTCAGCCCCGGCGACCAGACGGCGATACTGGCGCGCCCCGGTGCGATGACCAGAATGCCGCCGCCCACACCGCTTTTGCCCGGCAGACCGACGCGGTAGGCAAACTCGCCCGAACCGTCGTAATGGCCGCAGGTCAGCATCAGCGCGTTGATCCGCCGCACCCTATCCGCCGACACCATCCGCGCACCGCCCGCCGCGGTCATCAGGAACCGCCCGGCGCGGGCCAGTTGCATACAAGTCATCCGAATGGCGCATTGGTGGAAATAGGTGCCAAGCGTCAGGTCCGGCGCGTTGCGCAGATTGCCAGCGGCCGCCATGAAATGCGCCAGCGCAAAGTTGCGATGCCCGGTCGCCTGTTCCGACCGCGCCACCGCCTCGTCGATGTGAATGTCCGGGTCGTCCGCCGCCACGCGGATGAAATGCAGAATTTCGCCCAGCACCTCGCGCGGCTGATGGCCGGACAAGATCGCATCGGTAACTGCTATCGCTCCCGCATTGATGAACGGATTGCGCGGCCGGCCCTGTTCATATTCCAGCTGAACGATAGAGTTGAACGCCAGCCCCGAAGGTTCGCGCCCGACCCGGTTCCACAAACTGTCGCCCAACCG
This sequence comes from Rhodobacterales bacterium, assembly GCA_025362795.1. Classification (GTDB taxonomy): domain Bacteria; phylum Pseudomonadota; class Alphaproteobacteria; order Rhodobacterales; family Rhodobacteraceae; genus Stagnihabitans. The sequence continues at coordinate 6,440 of JANYFE010000065.1, forward strand.
GCCCAAAGCGATGGCAAGCGTGAAAACCTTGGAAATGCTCTGGATCGAAAACGGTTCCAGCGCATCACCCGCGTGATGTGTGGTGCCGTCGGCAAGCGCCACGGCGATGCCGAACTTGCCGGGATCGACGCGGGCCAGTTGCGGGATGTAATCCGCGACCTTGCCGCGATCCTCGGCGCTTCGCATCTGCCCCGCGATGTCTTGCAAAAGTGCAGCAAGGTCGGTCATGGCGTCCAGCGCAGGAAATTGCCGATCAACCGCAACCCGGCAGCTTGCGATTTTTCCGGGTGGAACTGGGTGCCTACGAGCGTGTCGCGGCCAATGATCGCGGTGACATCGCCCGCGTAGTCCACATGCGCCAGCCGGTGCGCCGGGTCCGCCACCTTGAACTGATAGGAATGCACGAAATAGGCGTGATCGCCGGTGTCCAGCCCCGCCAGCACCGGATGCGGGTGGTCCAGCACCAGATCGTTCCACCCCATATGCGGCACTTTCAGCGCCGCATCTTCCGGCGCGATCCTGACGACCTCGCCCGGGATCCAGCCAAAGCCTGCGGTGTCCTGATATTCCCGGCCCCAGCCGGCCATCATCTGCATGCCGACGCAGATGCCCAGAAAGGGCCGCGCACGGGTGGTGACGGCCTCCTCGATCGCCTCGAACAGCCCGCCATGGGCGCCCAAAGCTCTGCGGCACGCCGGGAACGCGCCATCGCCCGGCAGCACGATCCGGTCGGCGCGGGCGACATCTTCGGGCTTTGACGACACCAGAATGTCCCCGGCATCCGCCTCAACTGCCATGCGCTGAAACGCCTTTTCAGCGGAGTGCAGGTTGCCACTGTCGTAATCGACGAGGACGGTCAGCATCTGGCGGGCCTTTGTGCTTGGGGCGGCGCCAGAGTGTCCGGTGCCGATATTTTTGCCCGAATGACAGGGCTAGAGTGCGCCTTTGGTCGATGGCAAGGCGTCATTGCGGGGGTCTTTTTCCACCGCCATCCGCAGCGACTTGGCGACCGCCTTGAAGGCGGCCTCGGCGATGTGGTGGCTGTTCACCCCGTGGTTCAGGTCAATGTGCAGCGTGATGCCACCATGCGTCGCCAGCGCCTGAAAGAACTCGCGCACCAGTTCGGTGTCGAACGTGCCAATCTTGGCTGTCGGAAAGGCCAGATTGCAGATGAGGTAAGGCCGCGCCGACAGGTCCAGCGCACAGCCGACCTGCGCATCATCCATCGCGAGCGTGAAATGGCCATACCGCCGGATGCCGCGCTTGTCGCCAAGCGCCTTGGCCAGCGCCTGGCCCAGCGCAATACCGCAGTCTTCAACCGTGTGGTGATCGTCGATGTGCAGATCGCCCTTGGCAGAAACTGTCATGTCGATCAGCGAATGCTTGGCCAACTGGTCGAGCATATGGTCAAAAAAACCCACGCCGGTTGCAGCCCGGGACTGGCCGCTTCCGTCCAGATTGACCGTGACCAGGATTTCTGTCTCTGCGGTCTTGCGGCTGATGGTCGCCTCGCGCATCGGGCTCTCCGTGATTGCTGCTGCCTTATAGAGGCGGCGCGACAATATGGAAAGCGGTGGCAAACCAGCGTCGCACGGGGTTAACTGCGCCAAACCGGAGGATTCCATGCCCTTTCCCGACCTGTGGCCCGATCAGGTGGCCCGCTATCGTTCAACTGCCACAGCGCCCGCCGATTTCGATGCGTTCTGGGCGCAGACGCTGGCGGACCTGCGCAGCCGTCCGTTGAACGCCCGTTTTACCCCGGTGGATGCCGGCTTGCCGGTGTTCGATGTCCATGACGTCAGTTTTGCAGGCTTTGACGGGCATGACGTCAAAGGGTGGTTCATCGCGCCCAAGGGCGGGGCGGCGGACTGCGTGGTCAAGTTCATCGGCTACAACGGCGGCCGGGGTTTTGCGCATGATCATCTGTTCTGGCCCGCCACCGGGCGGTCGGTGCTGGTGATGGACACGCGCGGGCAAGGCGCGGGTTGGGCGGTGGGGGCCACCACCGATCCGGTGGGGTCGGCACCGTCTCAGGCCGGTTTCATGACCAAAGGTATCGCCGCGAAAGAGACCTATTTTTACCGCCGCGTGTTCAGCGATGCCCTCCGCGCCGTTGAAGCGGCCCGCAGTTTTTCCGGCGTGAACCCGGCGCGGGTGTCGGTCTGTGGCGGCTCGCAGGGCGGCGGGATAGCCTTGGCGGTGGCCGGGCTCGTGCCCGATCTTTTGGCGGTCATGCCAGACGTGCCCTATCTGTGCGATTTCGCCCGATCGATCGTGGTGGCGTCCCGCGATCCCTATCTGGAAATCGCCCGCTACCTCTCGGTCCACCGCGACAAAGAGGCCAGCACGCTGCAAACGCTGTCCTACTTTGACGGCGTCCACTTTGCCGCCCGCGCCACGGCACCGGCCCTGTTCTCTGTCGCACTGATGGACACGATCTGCCCGCCATCGTCAGTCTATGCCGCGTTCAATGCCTATGCCGGAGCCAAAGAGATCGCGTCCTACACCTATAACGACCACGAAGGCGGCGGCCCGTTTCAAGAGAGGCGACAACTGGACTGGCTGTCGGCGCTTTAACGCCAGCCCATCGCCGGGGCGACATGAGTCAGGATCGCCTCGATCACATGGACATTGTAGTCGACACCCAACTGGTTCGGCACGGTCAGCAGCAGCGTATCCGCCTCGGCAATCGCCTCGTCTTTCTGCAACGCGGCAACCAGCTTGTCCGGCTCTGCGGCATAGCTGCGGCCAAAAACCGCCCGGGTGTCGTCGATCATGCCGATCTGGTCCTCTTCTGGTCGCCCATCACCGAAATACATCCGGTCGCGGTCGTTCATCAGGGCAAAGATCGACCGGCTCACCGACACCCGCGGCTCCCGCTTGTGCCCTGCCACCTTCCACGCCTCGCGGTAGGCCCGGATCTGCTTGGCCTGCTGGATGTGCAAGGGCTCGCCGCTCTCGTCCCATTTCAGGGTCGAACTTTGCAGGTTCATCCCCTGTTCCGCCGCCCAGATCGCGGTGGCATTTGACGCAGCCCCCCACCAGATCCGGTCGCGCAAGCCTTCAGAATGTGGCTCCACACGTTGCAGCCCCGGCGGGTTCGGGAACATCGGGCGCGGGTTGGGCTTGGCAAAGCCCTCGCCGCGCAGCACATCGTTGAACACCTGCGCATGACGCCGCGCCATCGAAGCTTCATCCTCGCCCTCGCCGGGCTGATAGCCAAAGTGCCGCCAACCGTCGATCACCTGTTCGGGCGAGCCGCGGCTCAGCCCCAACTGCAATCTGCCGCCAGAGATCAGGTCGGCAGCCCCCGCATCTTCTGCCATGTACAGCGGGTTTTCATAGCGCATGTCGATGACGGCAGTACCGATCTCGATGCGCTTGGTTCGGGCCCCGACCGCCGCCAGCAGCGGAAACGGCGAGGCCAGCTGGCGGGCGAAATGATGGACCCGGAAATAGGCACCATCCGCGCCCAATTCCTCGGCGGCGACGGCAAGGTCGATGCTTTGCAGCAGCGCATCACCCGCCGAACGCGTGCCGGACTGCGGCGAGGGCGACCAATGGCCGAAGGACAGGAAACCTAGCTTTTTCATGGAACGGGGCTTTCACGAACGATGTTGCCCGGAAATAGGCATGTCCGTCGCGCATCACAATGCCCGGCACCATGCGCCGCGGCAGACCCGATGTGCATTCTGGAAATTGGAGCGGGCGAAGGGATTCGAACCCTCGACCCTAACCTTGGCAAGGTTATGCTCTACCCCTGAGCTACGCCCGCACTCCGATGCGGTGACTAGCGCATGTCGCAGCAGAGGGCAAGCGCGTTTCAGGGCTTTGGGCCGTCCGCAATCAGCCGGGCCAGCAGGTCGGTGAACGCAGGCAGGGTGTTGAAACGGCGGTTTTGGCCGTTTGGCAGGTTGAACCCCAACAGCGCATAGCCATGCACCAGCGACCAGACGCCAACCTCCAGCGGTTCGTCCTCGGTGGCACCCCGGGCCGCGAAGGGCAGGCAGGCACCGCGCAGGATCAGATATGCCGTGGACGAGGCCTGCCGCAGATCAGGGTCGGCGCGGTCCACCTCGGCACTGACAAACATCAGATGGAAAAAACCCGCGTGATCCTGCGCGAAATTAAGATAGCCGCTGCAAATGCCGTTCAACCGGGCAAACGGGTCGGGACCGGCGGCGTCCCGCGCGGCGTCCATCGCCGCCGAGAAGTGCTGGAATGCGCGGCTGGCGATGGCAGTCAGCAGCCCCGGCAGCCCGTTGAAATGATGGGCCGGGGCGGCATGCGACACCCCGGCACGGGCGGCAGCGCGGCGCAGGGTCAGACCGGCGACACCGCCTTCGGTCAGCAGGTCCATCCCGGCCAAAATCAAAGCTTCGCGCAGGTTGCCTTGGTGATAGGGGGCGGGCTGATCCATCTGTCTGCTGTGTAGAATAATGTTGACAGTGTCAAGATAACGGGGCATTCAGAGGCAATCTTTACACTGTCAAGGATGCCGCCATGACACTTTCCCGCCTGTGGTATGCGACGTTTGCCTTGTTGTCCGTTCTGACCGCGTTGGTGTCGGCCCGTGCCTTTGTGCTGCCCTTTGCGGCCGGCATGCCGCATATGCTGCATTATCTGACCTCGGTGCCTTTGCCGATGTGGGGCCATCTGGTCTTTGCCCCCCTGGCGCTGATGCTGGCTCCGGCGCAACTGGCCACCCGCCTGCGCAGAACCTATCCCCGCCTGCATCGCCTCACCGGCTATACCTATGCGGGGTCGGTCCTGCTTGCCGCCGTGGCAAGCCTCGCGATGCTGCCGCAATTCCAGGGCACACTCTGGGCGCTGACGGGTTTTGCGGTGCTGGCGCTGCTTTGGATCGCGGCCACCGCCAGTGGGATCCGCTGTGCGATCCGCGGCGACACCGCCCGCCACCGCGTCTGGATGCTGCGCTCGGTGGCCCTCACCTGTGCCGCCGTGACCCTGCGGCTGATCATGCCGGTTCTCATGGCTTCGGGCTGGAGCCTGCTCGAAACCTACAACGTCACCGCCTGGGCCAGCTGGCTGATCAATCTGGCGGCGGTCGAATTCTACCTGCGGCGCGGGCCGCTGCGTTCGGCCAGTCTGGCCTGACCGGCCGGATCAGGCGTTGTAACGGTCATCCTGCGGCGGGGCGGCGGACAGCGTTGCCTCGCTGAATGTGAACAGGTCTTCCAGGAAATAAGCCGAAAGCTCGGCCCGGCTGGCCAGCCCCGATTTGCGGTAAACGTTTTGCGCCTGCTGGCGGATCGTCGCTTCCGAGGTGCGGCGCAGCACGGCGACCTCGCGCAAACTGGCGCCTTTCAGCAACAAGCCCGCGACATCGGCCTCGGCAGAGGTCAGGTGCCACAGGTCGAACTGCGCATCAATCGACCGCGATAAACCATCCAGATACCGACGGCTTTGCTTGCGCCAGACCCGGCCCTCATCAGCCGCCCGCTGGATGGCACCGTCCATGTCACGCGCCCGGTTTTTCAGATCGTTCAGCCGCGTGATCACGAAGAACGCGGCAAAGATCGTGCCGACGTTCAAGAGCCGGTCGCAGAAATCCACTGCCCGGTCCGACAACAGATCGCCACTCGCATCGACTACCGCATCCAGCGTGGTCATGGCCGCAGCCAAACCAATCAATGCGGCGCCCATCAGAACCACCGGCAGCTTGCCGTCCATCCGGCAACTCCTCCACCATTTCCGCCCTGATCTTGCGGGAAATCGCCGTCTGCGGCCATCCGCTTTGTGACGGATTCTGCCAGAAATGCCGCGGTTCCGCCTGATCCGCCCAAGGTCGGATGGTCCGCCCGGCGTCACAGCGCAACCTGATGCCACCCGACGCGACTCGGGGCCTCCGGGCGAAACACCCGGACCACCACCACCTTTGCAAGGAGCAACATCATGGCCACCACATCCGTTCCGGACGCCGGCAGCTTTTCAACCACAATCGACAACCCATTCATGACCCTGCGTCCCGGCACAACTTTCATCTACGAAAACAAGGCGTCCGGCGAGGTCGACACCTTCGTCGTCACCGCCGAAACCAAGGTGATCGACGGCGTGACCTGCGTCGCGGTGCATGACAGCGCCAGCATCAATGGTCAGCTGAAAGAAGACACCATCGACTGGTTCGCTCAGGATGCCAAAGGCAATGTCTGGTACTTTGGCGAAGACACCCACCAATACGAACCCGGCAATCCTGATCCCATCGGCAGTGTAGGCTCGTGGCAGGCTGGCGTAAACGGTGCCACGGCCGGCATCGCGATGAAAGCCGCCCCGCAGGTCGGCAACCACTATGCGCAGGAACATGCCCCCGGTATCGCCGAGGATCGCGGTGCCGTCCTGTCGCTGGCTGAAACGGTCAGCGTGGTCTACGGCAACTTCGACGGCGCGCTGCAGACGGCAGACACCTCGCCCCTGATACCGGGCGTCGAGCACAAATACTATGTGCCGGGCCTCGGCCACGTCCTGACCACCTCGCCCGACGGCGATTTCGAGGCGCTGACCCGCGTCATCGTCACCGGCACCGCCGCGGCCGATCAGGTTCTGGGCTATGCCGGGGGCGACTATCTGCACGGGCAGGGCGGGCAGGATACGCTGCTTGCTCTGGCGGGCAATGACACGATGGCGGGCGGCGGCGGCAGCGATCTGCTGTTCGGCGGCGACGGCTATGACCGGATGAACGGCGGTGCGGGGTCCGATACGCTGACCGGCGGCGCGGGCGGCGATGTTTTCGTATTCCGCAACCTTGGCGACGGACATGCCGATATCGACACGATCACCGATTTCCGGTTTGACGAGGTTGACGTCCTTTATCTCCCCGGCGGGGCGCAAGCCGTGGCGTCAGAGGCGCTGCATGGCGGGGTGTGGAATCTGACCCTGAAAGGCGACGGTGACGTGATCCGGCTGCTTGGGGTCAGCGATACCGACGGCAACGGCCATATCACCGACAACCTGTTGTTCGGCTAAGCCTGCGTGACATGAAAATGGGCCGTCACAACGCGGCCCATTTTTCGTGCAGTCCGATTGGAGCGGGCGAAGGGATTCGAACCCTCGACCCTAACCTTGGCAAGGTTATGCTCTACCCCTGAGCTACGCCCGCACCGTTCGGATGGCGGTGATTTAGGCAAGCTGCGACGGCAACGCAACCCCAAACACCGCGCATCCCGATTTTTCTGCGAAAAATCAAACAGGCAACCATTCTGCAACGTCCGCGGCCCAAGCAGGGCAACCCGTCGCCATTTTCGCAAACAGTCGGACCTGTCGCAGACCGTCGCGACAGGCCTCAGTCCAGCTCGATCAGCAAATCTTTCGCCTCGATCTGGCTCCCGGCATGCACATGCAGCGCCTTGATGACAGCGCTGCGGTCGGCGTGGATCCCGGTCTCCATCTTCATCGCCTCGATGGTCAAAAGCAGATCGCCCGCATTCACCTTCTGCCCCGCCACCACTCCGACAGTGGCAATCGACCCCGGCATCGGTGCGCCGATATGGTTTGGATTGCCCTCTGCCGCCTTGGGTTTGGCCGCTGTCTTGGCCTTGATCGCGCGGTTGGGCACCCGGATCACGCGGGGCTGACCGTTCAGTTCAAAGAACACCCGCACTTCACCATCATCGGTCGTCTCCCCCACCGCCTGCAGCCGCAGTTCGATGGTCTTGCCGGGGTCAAGTTCGACGGTGATTTCTTCCCCCGGTTCCATCCCGTAAAAGAATGTCCGGGTCGGCAGGCTGCGCACCGGGCCATATGCCTTATGGCGGCCCATGTAGTCGAGGAACACCTTAGGATACATGAGATAGCCGTTCAGATCCTCGTCATCGACCGTCATGCCGTCAAGTTCCGCCGAAACCTTGGCGCGCACCGCCTCCAGATCGACCGGCACCATGCCCGCGCCGGGGCGGGTGGTCACCGGCAGGTCGCCCTTCAGCACCTTCTTCTGGATTGCCACAGGCCACCCGCCCTCGGGCTGGCCCAGATTGCCCTTCAGCATGTCGACCACCGACTCGGGAAACGCCACGTCAACCGCCGGGTCTTCGACCTGTTTGCGCGACAGATTCTGCGCCACCATCATCAGCGCCATATCGCCAACAACCTTGGACGACGGCGTGACCTTCACGATATCGCCGAACATCTGGTTGGCATCGGCATAGGCCTGCGCCACCTCGTGCCAGCGTTCCTCCAGCCCCAGACTGCGCGCCTGCGCCTTGAGGTTGGTGAACTGTCCGCCGGGCATTTCGTGCAGGTAAACCTCGGAAGCGGGGGAGGGCAGGCCGGACTCGAACGCCGCATATTGCCCGCGCACGCCTTCCCAGTAGTTGGAAATCTGCCGGATCGCGGCAATGTCGAGGCCGGTATCGCGGTCGGTGTGGCGCAGGGCCTCGACAATGGAGCCAAGGCAGGGCTGCGAGGTGCCGCCAGAGAACGCATCCATCGCCGCGTCCACCGCATCGACGCCCGCATCGCAGGCCGCAAGAACCGTGGCCGCAGCCGCGCCCGACGTATCATGCGTATGGAAATGGATCGGCAGACCCAGTTCCTGTTTCAGCGTCTTGATCAGCATCCGGGCGGCGGCGGGTTTCATCAGCCCGGCCATATCCTTCAGCCCCAGCACATGTGCGCCCGCGTCTTTGAGTTCGCGGCCGCGTGCGACGTAGTATTTCAGGTCGTATTTCGCGCGGTTGGGGTCCAGCATGTCGCCGGTGTAGCAAACGGTGCCTTCGCAGACCTTGCCTGCCTCGACCACCGCATCCATCGCCACCCGCATGTTTTCGACCCAGTTGAGCGAGTCGAACACCCGGAACACATCGACGCCGGTGATCGCCGCCTGTTTGACAAACGCCTGCACCACGTTGTCGGGGTAATTCGTGTAACCCACCCCATTTGACGCGCGCAGCAGCATCTGGGTCATCAGGTTCGGCATGGCGGCGCGCAGGTCGCGCAGGCGTTGCCACGGGCATTCCTGCAAGAACCGGTAGGCCACGTCAAAAGTCGCCCCGCCCCAGCATTCGACACTGAACAACCCGCCCAGATTGGCCGCATAAGTCGGTGCCACCCTGATCATGTCGATCGACCGCATCCGTGTAGCGAGCAGGGACTGGTGCCCGTCGCGCATCGTGGTGTCGGTGATCAGCACCTTTTGCTGCGCCTTCATCCAGTCGGCAACCGCCTGCGGCCCCTTCTGTTCCAACAGGTTGCGCGTGCCCATCTGGGGCGCACCCACCGGCTTTGGCGGCTTCGGTGCCCGCGCCTCGGCATGGGGCTTCGGCCGACCCGCCGTCTCGGGGTGCCCGTTGACCGTGATATCCGCGATATAGGTCAGGATCTTGGTCGCCCGGTCCTGCCGTTTCTTGAAAGTGAACAGCTCTGGCGTCGTGTCGATGAATTTGGTGGTGTAGGTGTCGTCCAGAAACGTCGGATGTTGCAGCAGGTTGATGACAAATTCGATGTTGGTGCTGACACCGCGAATACGAAACTCCCGCAGCGCCCGGTCCATCCGGGTGATCGCGGCCTGTGGGGTCTGCGCCCAGGCGGTGACCTTGACCAACAGCGAGTCGTAATACCGGGTGATCACCGACCCCGCGTAAGCGGTGCCGCCGTCCAGCCGGATGCCGTTGCCCGTGGCCGACCGGTAAGCCGTCAGCCGCCCGTAATCCGGGATGAAGTTGTTCTGCGGGTCTTCCGTGGTCACCCGGCATTGCAGCGCGTGGCCGTTCAACCGGATGTCCCCTTGGCTGGCAACCCCGGTCGCCTCGGCCAGGGTCTTGCCCTCGGCTATCTTGATCTGCGCCTGCACGATGTCGATGCCGGTCACCTGTTCGGTGACGGTATGTTCGACCTGCACCCTTGGGTTCACCTCGATGAAGTGGAACTTGCCAGTGTCCATATCCATCAGGAATTCCACGGTGCCCGCGCATTCATAACCGACATGGGCACAAATCCGGCGACCCAGGTCGCAGACCTCGGCGCGCTGTTCGGCGGTGAGGTACGGGGCAGGGGCGCGTTCAACCACCTTTTGGTTACGGCGCTGCACGGTGCAGTCCCGTTCGTACAGGTGGTAAATCGCCCCGTGCTTGTCGCCCAAAATCTGAACTTCGACATGTCGCGCCCGCAGAATCATCTTCTCCAGATAACCCTCGCCATTGCCAAACGCCGCCTCCGCCTCGCGCCGTCCCTCGCGCACTTTGTCGGCCAGTTCCTCTGGCCCGTAGATTGGCCGCATGCCCCGCCCGCCACCACCCCACGACGCCTTGAGCATCAGCGGATAGCCGACCGCAGCCGCCTCGACCTTGATCGCGTCGAAATCATCGCCCAGAACTTCGGTCGCGGGAATGACCGGAACGCCCGCCGCCATCGCCACGCGCCGCGCACTGGCCTTGTCGCCCAAGGCGCGCATCGTTTCGGCCTTTGGCCCGATGAACGTGATCCCCGCCTGATCGCAAGCATCGACAAAGTCAGGGTTTTCCGACAAAAGCCCATAGCCCGGATGGATCGCATCGGCGCCGCATTCCTTGGCGACCCGGATGATTTCCGCAATCGACAGATAGGCACCCACCGGCGACAGCCCCTCGCCGATCAGATAGGCCTCGTCCGCCTTGAACCGGTGCAGCGACAGCTTGTCTTCCTCGGCGTAGACGGCGACCGTCCGCTTGCCCAGCTCGTTTGCCGCCCGCATGACCCGAATGGCGATCTCGCCACGGTTGGCAATCAGGATTTTCTTGAAGTCGGTCATGGGCGGCACTCCGGGCGCAGGCTGAACGGGTCGCAGTCTAGGAGTGCTGCGGTGCAGCGCAAGGGGCGGCGGCACTGCACTGCGCAACAATGCCGCACCTCCGGTCAAGATGCCCGAAAATGAGGCACATGCCAAAGCCGCCCACTTTCCCGTCTCGTCAGTGCGGCTTCGGCAAGCGCATCAACCACTGCCAGCTGTCCTCGGCGATCTGCGGGCCGATGTCGTAAAACCAATGGTCATGCCCCGGAATAACGACAATCTCGCTTTGGTGCCCCATCCGCGCCAAAGCCTGCCCAACCGCGCGGGCCGTGGCCAGCGGATTACCCGCATCCCGATCGCCCAGATACAGCCGCACCGGCTTGGCAACCAGAGGCGGCTTCAACCAGTCGGCCGGTGCGAAACCGCCATGTAACACTGCGGCCCGCCACGGCCCGCTGGTCCGGTTCAACAGCCATTCGGCATAAGTCGCCCCATCCGAATGGCCGAATAGAAGGATCTGATCCGGGTCAATGTCATATTTGCCCGCCATCTCCGCCACCAGATCCACCAGAAATTGCGGATCGGGCCTGTCAAAATCCCAGGTTTTCCCGACCGAACTGGGGGCGACCAGGGCAAGCTGATACTTGGCTGCGGTCTGCCGCCACATCTCGATCATCGACAGACCATCCCGATTGGCACCGTGCAGCAAAATGATCAGCGGCATCTTCCTGGTGTCAGGGGCCGGCACATAATCATACCAGATGCGCGGTGTGTCGCCCGCCGCGCCAATGTGCCGAACCGCCAGATCGCGCGTCGCTTGCGACGGCTCGAACTGGTACGCCACCTTGTTCACCACGCGAAACCCCGTGGCCACAACCTCGGTATAGCTGCCCGCGACCGGCGCATCTGAGACCACCGGCATCGCAAGTGACGCTGCATTCGGGCCGTGTAACGGTGCCAGAACCGACAGCGCCACAAAGATCATCGCCGTGCAGACCACGGCACATAGCACCCAATACAAGACGAAAAACGCTACTTTCATCACGGCTCCGCTTGGGTGGATGGCAACCCCACCCTCGCGTCAGCCTTTGCCCGCCATGTCGTCGTAAGTTGGGCCGAAATGCGCCAATAGGGCCGGGCGACCATAGTCACCCAGCCCCGCGCTTCATTCGCCCTTTGGCACCATCCGGTTCACCAGCGGAATCTCTTTCAGCACAAAGCAGAACGCCAACCCCACAATCGACATCGCCGCCGCAATCCAGAAGATCGGATGGATCGCATCCACCACCGCATTGGCCACCGTGGTCTGCAATTCCGGCGACAACTTGGCCATGGTCTGCGGCCCGATCTGCACATTGCCGCCCAAGGCCGTCGCCGCATCGCCCGCCATCAGCCGGGCCGAGAACAGCGCCCCAAACGCCGCCACGCCCAAAGCGCCCCCGGTCTGCCGCACCATGATGCCCGCCGCCGTCGCCGTGCCCATCGTCTCGCGCGGCACCGCATTCTGCACGGCGGTTGTCACCACCGGGAAAATGCAGCCCATGCCCAGACCCACAACGACAATCGACAGGCTGAACACCGCAATCCCGGTGTCCCGGCTCAACTGCGTCAGCGCCAGCATGCCAAACGTCAGCAGGCTCATCCCGATCACCGGCAAATACCAATAGCGTCCGGTCTTGCCCATATAGCGTCCCGCCAAAGTCGAGGCGATCAGAATGCCCACCGTCAGCGGGATCAACTGCAACCCCGATCCGGTCGGCGTCGCACCCTTGGCGATCTGCAGATACAACGGCACAAAGGTGATCGCGCCAAACATCGCCGCCCCCACCACAAAGCCCAGCACCGACGTCACCCAGAATACGTTCATCTTGAACAACCACAGGGGCAGGATCGGCTCTGCTGCCCGCGCCTCGATCATCACAAACGCCGCGAATGACACCACGGTCAGCGCGGCCAAAGCCAGCGCCGTGGACGAGTCCCAGGCAAAGCTGCGCCCGCCAAGCGATGTCACCAGAGTGAGTGCGCCGAGGCCCAGCGTCAGCGCGATTGCCCCCCACCAGTCGATCCGGTGGCTGGTGCGAATGCCTCGCGGCTTGAAGCTGGCAGCGAAGCCGAACAACGCAATCAGGCCAAGCGGTATGTTGATGAAGAAAATCCAGTGCCAGTCGGCATGTTGCGTCAGCCAGCCGCCCGCCAAAGGCCCCAGTACCGACGACACCGAGAATACGGCGGCAAAGACGCCCTGAATCTTGCCGCGCTCGCGGGCCGGCACCACATCGCCGACAACAGACAACGCCAGCACGAACAACCCGCCGCCGCCCATGCCCTGAATGGCCCGCGCCACGATCAGAAACGTCATCGAGGTCGCCACGCCGCACAGGACCGACCCGGCAATGAAAACCCCGACCGACACGAAAATCGTGTTTCGCCGCCCATACAGATCGCCCAGCTTGCCATACAGCGGTGCCACGATGGTCGAAGTCAGGATATAGGCCGTCACCACCCAGCTTAAGTGATCGACGCCGCCCAGATCGGCCACGATGGTCGGCAGCGCGGTGGACACAATGCTTTGGTCCAGCGACGCCAGCAGCAAAAGCAGCCCGACCGACAGCAACACCATGCGCATCGACCCCGCCTCTCGCGCCGGTGCCGCTGGTGAATTTGCGGTGTGTGGATCAGCCATGATAAACTCCTGCAACACGGGTAAGGGCGGCACGCTTAAAGGCGGTTGCAATACATGTCAATAGCACATATATGCCAATCGCAAGCAAATGCCCCCAGCACAGGTTCCGCCGATCCGATGACCGAAGACAAACCGAACCGCTTCGGAAAATCCCCGCCCCGCTATCAGGAACGCGTGCATGCCAGCCTCTTGGACGCTGGCTTTTCGCCAGATGCCGCGATCGCGCTCTTGTCGCTCGACCTCGACCAGTTCCACTATATGCGCCGCGTGATGAAAGGCGATATCCCGGCCATGCTGATGCGCGAACTGGATTCCGGGCTGGAGGCGACCCAGTTTCACGCCCTGACCGCCATCACCCGCATTCAATGCGGCATTGGCCGCGACGGTGCCACCGAAGCCACGGTCGGCCTTCTGGCGGAAGAGCTGAATGTCGACCCCTCCCGCGCCAGCCGCATCGTGGCCGACCTCGTGGACCGCGGCTATCTGGAACGCGGTGCCAGTCAGAAAGACGGCCGCCGCTCGATCCTGACCCTGACGCAAGCCGCGACAAAGCTGTTCGAGGCGTTCCGGATGCGCAAATGGCAAAAGACGATGGCCGTGTTCAAAGACTGGCCACAGGATGACATCCTGGCCTTCGCCCGCCTGTTCGCGCGCTATTCCGACGACATGCGCACCGCCTATCCGGCGCGGGATGCTGCAAATCCCTAGCTGGGGTGCATGATATCACGCACCACACTTCATCTTGAACCGTGAACGGAACACAAGCAGAACAACACTTCCCCTCTGCACGATGGGGTGCTAGCATTTCACCATGATGGGCTTTGACGAATCCGAAGCATTCGAGGCCGCCATGCCGCTGTCACAGCGCGCGGTGGCCGCCCGTCCCATGCCCTATCTTGACGATCTGAACCCCGCGCAACGTCAGGCGGTCGAGGCGCTGGATGGCCCGGTCCTGATGCTGGCCGGGGCAGGGACCGGCAAAACCAAGGCCCTGATCGCCCGCGTTGTGCATCTGATGGCGATGGGCCGCGCCCGACCCAATGAAATCCTCGCCGTCACCTTCACCAACAAAGCCGCGCGCGAGATGAAACTGCGGGTCGGTCGCCTGTTGGGCGATGCCGCCGAAGGCATGGCCTGGATGGGCACCTTCCATTCCCTGTCGGTGAAAATCCTGCGCCGTCACGCCGAACTCGTCGGCCTGAAATCCAACTTCACTATCCTAGACACCGACGATCAGCTGCGCCTGTTGAAGCAGCTGATCGCCGCCGCCAACATTGATGAAAAACGCTGGCCCGCCCGCATGCTGGCCTCGATGATCGATTCATGGAAAAACCGTGCCCTGACCCCCGACCGCGTGCCGTCATCCGAGGCGAGCGGTTATAACAATCGCGGCACTGAACTGTATGAGGCCTATCAGCAGCGCCTCAAATCCCTGAACGCCACCGATTTTGGCGACCTTCTGCTGCATTGCGTCGTGATCTTCCAGACCCACGCCGACATCCTCGCCCAGTATCAGCGCTGGTTCAAATACATCCTCGTTGACGAATACCAGGATACCAACGTCGCCCAATACCTGTGGCTGCGCCTCTTGGCCCAAAGCCACCACAACATCTGCTGCGTCGGGGACGACGACCAGTCGATCTACGGCTGGCGCGGTGCAGAGGTCGGTAATATCCTGCGGTTCGAGAAAGACTTCCCCGGCGCCAAGGTGATCCGGCTGGAACAGAACTACCGCTCAACCCCCCACATCCTCGCCGCCGCATCCGGCGTGATTGCCGCAAATCGGGACCGCCTTGGCAAGACGTTG
This sequence comes from Rhodobacterales bacterium, assembly GCA_025362795.1. Classification (GTDB taxonomy): domain Bacteria; phylum Pseudomonadota; class Alphaproteobacteria; order Rhodobacterales; family Rhodobacteraceae; genus Stagnihabitans. Next base: position 21,650 of record JANYFE010000065.1, read on the forward strand.
TGGACCGAGGCAACCAAGGGCGAAAAACTGCGCCTGATCGGCCATTGGGACGGTGAGGAGGAGGCGCGCTGGATCGGTGACGAGCTGGAGGCTCTGCAACGCGGTGCCCGTGGCATCCGCCCGGTGTCTCTGAACGAAATCGCCATCCTCGTCCGCGCCAGCCACCAAATGCGCGCGTTCGAGGATCGTTTCCTGACCATCGGCCTGCCATACCGCGTCATCGGCGGCCCGCGGTTCTACGAACGGCAGGAAATCCGCGACGCGATGGCCTATTTCCGCCTCGCCGTGTCGCCCGATGACGATCTTGCCTTTGAACGCGTCATCAACACGCCCAAACGCGGCCTTGGTGACAAAGCCCAGACCGACATTCAGCGCAACGCCCGCGCCAGTGGCAATTCCCTGCTCGACGGCTCCCGCGAACTCCTTGCCAAAGCGGCCATCGGCGGCAAAGGCGCGGGTCAGTTGCGCAGCTTTGTCGACGGCGTAGACCGCTGGCACCAGATCACCCTGCGCCCGCACAACCACATCGAACTCGCCGAAATGATCCTCGACGAAAGCGGCTATACCGGGATGTGGCAGACCGACAAGACGCCGGAGGCACCGGGCCGTCTGGAAAACCTCAAGGAACTGGTCAAGGCGCTGGAACAGTTTGAAAACCTGCAAGGGTTCCTCGAACACGTCTCGCTGATCATGGACAATGACACCGAAGAGGCGGTTGAAAAGGTGTCGATCATGACCCTGCACGCCGCCAAGGGTCTGGAATTTCCCGCCATCTTCCTGCCCGGCTGGGAAGACGGCCTGTTCCCCAGCCAGCGCAGCATGGACGAATCGGGCCTGAAAGGGCTGGAGGAGGAACGCCGCCTTGCCTATGTCGGGATCACCCGGGCGGAGGAGTTGTGCACCATCAGCTTCGCCTCCAACCGCCGGGTCTATGGCCAGTGGCAAAGTCAGCTTCCGTCACGTTTCATCGACGAACTGCCACCCGCCCATGTCGAAGTGCTGACCCCGCCCGGTCTCTATGGCGGCGGTTATGGTGCGGCGGCCACCAGCTTTGGCAGCGCGCTTGAAGATCGCGTGGCCAAATCCGATGTCTACAACTCCCCCGGCTGGCGCCGGATGGAAACCCGCGCCGCCACCCGCCCCACCAGCCAGCCGACCGAGGCGCGCAACATGGTGATCGACGCCAGCGCCGTCTCTGCCTACAGCGCCGGCGACCGGGTGTTTCACCAGAAATTCGGCTATGGCGAGATCATCCAGATCGAGGGTGACAAGCTGGACATCGAATTTGATCACGCCGGATCCAAGAAAATCGTCGCCCGCTTCGTCGTCCCCGCCCAACAGGTCGACGACGTGCCGTTCTAAGGCGCTGTGTCAGGCTCCCGGTTGCCCCCGGGGGACGTCGTCGCAAGCGGCGACCTCAACGGAATACGCTGCCGCACACCTACCGGCATGCGGCCCATCACAAGAACGTCGGTTTCACGACCCGCCCGCTTCCGCAGCCAGCGTGACCAGAAGCGCATCCAGCTGTTCGAACTGCTCGCCAAACCCGCCGGTGCTGCCAGAGGCAATGGCCTCATCCAGCGCAGCCTTCGTGGGATACAGGTCGTGCAGGACCAGCGACGTCGCCTCACCGCGCTCTTCGAATGTCACAGTAGTCACGGACCCGTCTGCACCACTTTCCTCGTTGGTCCAGACGATGCGACTGTGCGGCGTGACTTCAAGATAGCGCCCGAAGAAAGCCATCGGCTGTTCTGTGGCAGGATGGCTGAACACAAAGCGATAGCTGCCCCCGGTGCGGGCATCCATTTCGCAGGACAAAAAGGGTATGCCGACTGACTTGGGCATCCACCAGCGCCGCATCAGGTCCGGTCTGGTCCAGGCATCGAACACCAGCCGCGCGGGGCCGCCCACGGTTCGCGTCACGACCAGTTCGCGGTCAGACTTCCGTTCCACCGTCGTGCGGCTGTTCTGGGGCTCAGTCGCGGTCATTGGCCTTCTCCTTTTGTTTCAATTCCTCGACAATCATCTCCAACGCGTCAAATCGCGCATCCCAAAGCAGGCGGTACCGTTCGATCCACACTGCTTCTTCCTCCAACCTGCGCAGGCCCAGCTTGCAAGTCCGCACGCGCCCGATCTTCTGCGTCGTCACAAACCCCGCATGCTCCAGCACGCCGACATGCTTTTTCATGCCGGTAAGCGTCATCTGGAATTTCCGGGCCAGAGCCGTGATGGACGCGTCAGCACGCCCAAGCTGCTCCAGCACCCCGCGCCGAGTGCCATCCGACAATGCGGCAAACGCAGCGTCCAGGGTGTCATTGTTATACTGAACCATATAGTTCAGTATATGGCAAAGACTGCGGGAAGCAAAGACTTTTCGCGCTGTAGTGCCCCCGCTTGGGCACAAAGACTGCATTCATCAACCCATTCAACGGTGTCATACCGGACTTCAGGCAACCGCCGCCTTCGCTCGGTCCAACGCCACCACCGCCAACCCCGCCGCCAACCCCCAGAACGCCGCGCCAATCCCAAAGGCCGCCACCCCCGATGCCGTCACCGCCAGCGTGATGGTTGCGGCAAACCGGGTCGGCACCGGCCCGTAGGCCCCCGCCAGTGCCCCCGTCAACGGCCCGAGCAGCGCCAGCGCCACCAGCAGACTCATCACATTTTGCGGCAAAGCCCCCAGCAGCAGCAGAACCGCCGGCCCCAGCAACCCCAGCCCAACCCAGGCCACCGCATAAGCCAACCCGACCTTCCAGCGTTGCGTTCTGTCGGGATGGACGTCATCGCCAAGACAGATCGCCGCCGTGATCGCCGCCACGCTGATCGTATGCGCCCCGAACAGCCCCGCCAGCGCCGACAGACCCCCCGTGGTGATCAGCGCCGGACCAACCGGCGGTTCATACCCCGCCGCCCGGATCGTCGCAAACCCCGGCAGGTTCTGGGACGCCATCGTCACCAGATACAACGGTACCCCCAACCCGATCAGCACTTCCAGTCGGAAGCTTGGCGCAATGAACGTCAACCGGGGCAGGGGCAACGCCAGCGCCGGCCACGCGGCGCCGCCAAACCCGAACGCCGTGATCCCGCCCACCGCCAGCGTGGCCAGCACTGCCAGCGCCGGGTTCTTCAACCGCACCAGCACAAACACCGCCCCCATCGCCACCGCGATCCAGCCCAATCCCTGCGCCGCCGCCGGGCCTTTCAGACAAAACGGCAGCAACACCCCCGCCAGCATTCCCGCCGCCACCCCATCCGGGATCAGCGCCACGACCCGCTCCAACGGCTTGATCGCCCCGGTCAGCGCGATCAGCACCCCCGCCAGCACAAAGGCCCCCACCGCCTCGTTCATCGAAATGCCGCTGGTCGCCGCAATCAGGGCCGCCCCCGGCGTCGACCATGCCAGCACCACCGGCACGCGGCTGAAGTAACTCAGACCCGCCGCCCCGACCGCCTTGGCCAAACAGATCGCCAGCAGCCAGCTCGCGGTCTGCGCCTGGGTTGCCCCCACCGCCGCCGCTGCCGCCAGCACCAGCGCAATCGTGCTGCCATAACCGACCAGCGCCGCCACAAGGGCCGCCGAAATCATGGAAATCCGCATGAAAACCCCAAAAAACCCGCTCCACTTATCGGGGCGGGTCGGCAGCTTTGCAAGGGGGAGGGCGCGGCAACCCCTGGGAGGAGGTAGGGGTTGCCGCCGGTCCGATGGCCCTCGGGAGGAGGTGAGGGCCTGTCGCACATCGTGGGCAGGCGAACCTGCCGAAAGAGGGGCGACGGTGCCAGGGAGGAGGTTGGCACCGCCGCATTTTGCCGGAACCCAGGGAGGAGGTTGGGCCCTTGCAAACTCTGACCGCTGACATGGTGTCACCCGGCCGCTTGTTCCAGATCAGACCACATCAGGCCTGATCTACTGTGCCCCGCACGCAACATGCGCAGGGCGGAATGGCGCGGCAACCTCTGGGAGGAGGTAGGGGTTGCCGCTGGTCCGATGGCCCTCGGGAGGAGGTGAAGGCCTGTCGCACATCGCTGGCAGACGGATCTGCCGGGTAAAATGGCGACGGCACCAGAGGGGAGGTTGGCGCCGCCGCACGTGACCATAGGCCCTCAGGGAGGAGGTTGAGGCCCCAGGTTCAGGTTCTTGCCGTCGCAGCCGGGGCTGCGACGAATTACTTTGCGTAAGCCGCCTCGCGGGCCACTTCGCTGATCATGCCACGCGACAGGCCCAGATCCGACAGATCACGGTCGCTCAGCGCGTTCAGTTCGAACAGCGTCTGGCTGTAGACCTTGCGACGCTGCCGCGTGTCCGCAGCCACTTTCACAAACGCGGCGATCCGGTCAGAAAAGCTCAGAGACGCCGAGCGGGAATTCACATATGCCATTTTTAGCCTCACATTCTTTTACCTTGGCACCGCATCGTTCCGCTTACCGAACCGATCCTGTCGTGCTGTTAGGGCAAACATGGGCCAATTGCTGCACATGCACAATAGCTCGGTGAATCAATGCCGCCATGCAGCAAACGCATGGCTGAATGTCACGAAAAGTTCATGATTAACAGGCGTTTCGCTGAATTTTTGAGCATTTGGTCAACACGGCCTTGCCCTTTGCCGCAAAGCAGAACAGGCTTGTTGCACCTTTCGGCACAGGAGAAACCGATGCCCCCGTCACGCGACGAAGTGCTAGCGCTGCTGGCGCGGATTTCCACCCCGGATGGCGGATCTTTTGTCAGCCGCGACTTGATTCGCGCCTTATCGGTCGAAAACGGTCAGGTGCGATTCATCATCGAAGCCCCCACCGCAGACGAGGCCCGCGCACTGGCCCCGGCGCAGATTGCCGCCGAACTGGCGCTCAAGGCGCTGCCCGGCGTGACCTCGGTGCAGGTGGTGATGACGGCCCATGGCCCCGCCGCCCGCCCCTTGCCAACCGCAGCGCCCGCCGCACCGCCCTCTTTCAAACTGGGCCAGCATCCCACCCCGCAACAGGGCGGCCCGCAACGCGTCAGCGGCGTTGACCGCATCATCGCCATCGCCTCCGGCAAGGGCGGCGTCGGAAAGTCCACTGTCGCCTCGAACCTCGCGGTGGCCCTCGCCCGGCAGGGTCGCAAAGTCGGCCTGCTGGATGCAGATATATACGGCCCCTCACAACCTCGCATGATGGGCGTCTCCAAACGCCCCGCCTCGCCCGATGGCAAGATCATCGAACCTCTGACCGCGCACGGCGTCACCCTGATGTCGATTGGCCTGATGCTGAAGGACGACGAGGCGGTAATTTGGCGCGGCCCGATGATCATGGGCGCGTTGCAACAGCTGATCTCGCAGGTTGCGTGGGGCAAACTCGACATCCTGATCATCGACCTGCCCCCCGGCACCGGCGACATTCAACTGACCCTGTGCCAACGCACCCACCTTACTGGCGCGATCGTCGTCTCCACCCCGCAGGATGTGGCGCTGCTGGACGCCCGCAAGGCGCTGGACATGTTCGTCAAGCTCAAGACCCCGGTTCTGGGCCTGATCGAAAACATGTCTACATACATCTGCCCCAACTGCGGCCACGAGGCGCATATCTTCGGCCATGGTGGTGTGGCGGCAGAGGCTGACAAGCTGGACCTGCCGTTCCTCGGCGAACTGCCCCTCAACCTCGAAGTCCGCGTCGCCGGCGACAGCGGCACCCCGATCGCGGCCACTGACAGCCCGCTGGCCGACCCCTATCTGCGTCTGGCCGCAAGGCTGATCGCTGGCGGCATGGCCTGACCCCGCCGCTTTCTGTCTCTGAATACCCCGCCGGTCGCTTCCACCGCTGCCGCCTGCGTTGTCGGGATGGCATGGGAAACCCCACACCCGCCGCCGCCGAATCACCCGAACGTGCCCGAATCCGAATCACTCGCCCGTGATTCGCCGTGATTTACCTCAAAACTCACCCCGATTTCCCCCTTTGCAGCAACCCCAAGCCACGGCTTCTGCGCTGTGTCACGGACGCTGAAATATAACTTGGGATTTCATGGAACAAACCTATCTGGTAAATTTGATCTAAATATAGCGGAGATGTTCCAAAATTTCGCTACCTGTTGCGCAAACTCACCGTTTCATACCCCTAAATCCTGCGTTGCAACCGCGCCACACACAAGATCTTCGCTGTTTTTCGCGATTTTTTCCTTTGCCTCCCATGAAATCCCATGTCATCCCTGTTCTCACGAAGATGGAACGACAAACAAAGCAGGGGCGGCTCAAGACCCCGAATATAGGCGACAATAAACGGCAGGCTTCATACAGGCCAACGTTTCATCAAACAAAGAGATCCGGAGCGCGAGCGAGCAGACATCTCCCCCAAGATGGCAAGCGCAACTGGACGCCCAGCGATGGGACAGAAGGCGGACCCGGCAGTGGCAGCAGCAGGGTCCGCCTATTTCATTTCAGGTTCTGGGACAGGACCACACGGGAAGGGCCGCTTACGTGGCAACCGAGGCGTTCAGAGGCGAGTTCTACCAGAAGGTAGACAGCAAGGCGCGGGTCTCGATCCCGGCTTCTCTGCGCCGTATCCTTGAAGCCGAAGACCCCGGTGCCAGCACCTCCCAGCGCGCCCGCGTCAACATGGTCTATGGCGGGGCAGGGCGGAATTTCGTCGAATGCTATTCGATGAACGGCGCCCGCGACCTCAACCACCGCATCGCGCAGCTGCCGATGGGCAGCCCGCAGCGCGAAAAGGCCGAACTGACCTTCATCACCCGGTCCGTCGATGTTGACATCGACGAGGATGGCCGTCTGGTTCTGCCCGCCAAGGTCCGCGCCAAGATCGGCGTCACCGCAGAGGATCTGGCCGCCGGCTTTCAGGCCGCCTTTGCCGGTCGTCTGGAACGGTTTCAGCTGTGGAAGGGCGACACTTACGACGCTCTGGTCGTGGCTGCGGACGAGGATGGCGATGATATCCTGGGCGGTCAGGATCCATTGATCCTGCTGAAGAACACCGTATCGGGGGGCTAGCCGTGCAAGACAGCGATCCGCTGCCCGGTCGCCAACCTCATATCCCGGTCCTGTTGCGCCCGTTGCTGGCCGCAGTTGCCCCCGTGCAGGGTGTCTGGCTGGACGGCACCTTTGGCGCGGGCGGCTATGCCAAAGGCCTGCTGGCGGCCGGCGCAGATAAAGTAATCGGCATTGACCGCGACCCGCAGGCGCTTGAAATGGCGTCACATTGGACCGCAGACTACGGCTCCCGCCTGCAGCTGATTGCCGGCACCTTCTCCGATCTTGACACGATTGCCGCCGAACCCCTCGACGGTGTGGTGCTGGACCTTGGCGTCTCCTCGATGCAGATCGACCAGCCCGAACGCGGCTTTTCCTTTCAAAAGGACGGCCCGTTGGACATGCGGATGAGCCAGTCTGGCGAAAGTGCTGCCGATATCGTCAACCGCGCGTCAGAAGCCACCTTGGCCGACATCCTGTATCTTTATGGCGAGGAACGCGCCTCGCGCCGCATCGCCCGTGCCATCGTGGAACAGCGCGCCCGCGAACCGATCCTGACCACCCTGCGCCTTGCCGAGATCGTCGCCAAATGCCTGCCGCGCCCGAAACCCGGGCAGTCCCATCCGGCAACCCGCAGCTTCCAGGCCCTGCGCATCGCGGTCAATGAAGAATACAGCGAACTCGCCCAAGGTCTCGCCGCCGCCGAACGCGCCTTGAAACCCGGTGGCATGCTGGCCGTCGTCACCTTTCATTCCACCGAAGACCGCATCGTCAAACGCTTCCTGCAACTTGCTTCGGGGGCCGATTCCAACGCCAACCGATACGCCCCCGCCACGACCCAGGCCGTCGCCCGCTTTACCCAAACCACCAAGGCCATCGCGGCAGACGACGCCGAACTCGCCCAAAACCCCCGCGCCCGCTCTGCCAAGCTGCGCGTGGCCCGCCGCACCCAAGCCCCGGCCCTGACGCTTGACCCCGCCCAGATCGACGTGCCGCAACTCTCGCAAAAAGGACGCCGCTGAATGCGCCCGGTTCTCTATGTTCTCAGCTTCATGGCCATGCTTGCCACCGCCTTCTGGGCCTACCGCGAGAATTACGCGACCCAGCATCAGTTAAAGCAAATGGCCGTCGTCCAGGATGAAATCGCCGCCCTGCACGAGGAAATCGGGCTGCAACGCGCCGAATGGGCCTATCTGAACCGCCCTGAACGCCTGCGCGATTTGGCTACGCTGAACTTTGACCGGCTCGGCCTCTTGCCGATGGAGCCGGAACAACTCGGCGCCTCGGCGCAAGTCGCCTATCCGGCAGCGCCGGTGCTGGTGATCACCGGCACGATTGAAACCCAAGGCTCGCTTGACCCCAATGCGCCGCAGGAACAGACGCCATGATCCGCACCCCGCTGCGCCCCTTGGCCCGCATCCTCGACGCCCGCGCCAAGGGCGAAAACCCCGATGTGATCGAACGCGAAAACATCAACGCCCGCCACGAAGTGATGCGCGACAAAGCCCGTGGCCGCGCCGAAAAGCGGCTGCTGTTGCTGGGGATAGGCTTTTTCATGGCCTTCACGGTGATCGGCGTGCGCATGGGAATTCTGGCCGACTCGGTGCCGGTCGAGCCCCGCACCTCGGCCGGTGGTACCGAAATCACCGCGCAGCGCGCAGATATTCTCGACCGCCGGGGTCGCATCCTTGCCACCAACATGCTGACCTATTCGCTGTACGCCCAGCCGCATGACATGGTGGACCCGGTCCACGCCGCCACCGAACTGGCCGCGATCTTCCCCGAACTCGACGCCAAGGCTTTGGAGCGCCGCTTCACCGACGGCCGGTCTTTCCTGTGGGTTCGCAAAGTCCTAAGCCCCGAACAGATGCAAAAGGTCCACGAAATCGGCGACCCCGGCCTGTATTTCGGCCCGCGCGAGATGCGGCTTTATCCCAATGGCAATCTGGCCTCCCACGTCCTTGGGGGTGCTGCCTTTGGGGCTGAAGGTGTGGCCTCCGCCGAAGTCATCGGCACCGCCGGCATCGAAAAAGACCTCGACGCCCGCCTGCGCGACCCGGCCCAGTCCGGCACGCCCCTGACCCTGTCGATTGACCTGACTTTGCAGGCCAATATCGAAGAAGTCCTGGCTACCGGCATGCGCATGATGAACGCCAAGGGGGCCGCGGCCATCCTGATGGACGTGCATTCGGGCGAGGTTCTGTCGCTGGCCAGCCTGCCCAGCTTCGACCCCAACGACCGCCCCGCCGTTGCCACCAAAGGTGATCCCTCCGACAGCCCCTTGTTCGACCGCGCGGTGCAGGGCGTCTACGAACTGGGCTCGACCTTCAAGATCTTCGCGGTGGCGCAGGCGATGGACCTGGGCCTCGTGAACCCCGAGACGCTGGTGGACGCCAATGCGCCGATGCACTGGGGCAAGTTCACCATCAAGGAATGGAGCAATCACAACTACGGCCCGCTCTTGTCGGTCACCGATGTCATTGCCAAATCGTCAAACGTCGGGGCCGCCCGTATCGGCCTGATGATCGGCGGCGAACGCCAGCGCGCCTTCCTGAAAGCAATGGGCCTGCTGGACCCGCCGCAGGCAGAGCTGATCGAGGCGCCGGGGGCCAAGGCACTGGTACCCGACCGCTGGTCGGAAATTGTCACGATCACCGCGTCCTATGGCCACGGCATCGCCTCCAGCCCGCTCAATCTGGCCGCCGCCTATGCCACCATCGCCAATGGCGGCATCAAGGTAACGCCGACCCTGCTGCACGCCACCCACCGCGAGCCGGGGGTGCGGGTGATCACCGCCGAAACCGCCAAGGCCTGCGTGGCCATGCTGCGCCGCGTCGTGACCGAAGGCACCGCGACGCTGGCCAACGTGCCGGGCTATGCGGTGGCAGGCAAGACCGGCACCGCCGAAAAGCCGCGCAAGGGTGGCGGTTACGACAGCAACAAGGTGATCAACACCTTCGCCGCGATGTTCCCCGCCAATGATCCGAAATATGTGCTGGTCGTCATACTGGATGAACCGGTCGAAACCTCCGGCCCGGTGCCACGCCGCACCGCCGGCTGGACCTCGGTCCCGGTCGCGGCAGAGATCATCCGCCGCATCGCCCCCCTGATGGGCCTCAGGCCACAGGTTGAATCCACCTCGCTTGACGGGCTAACTGCGGTCAAGGAACCCCTGGTGGCAGAGTGACAATGGCCGACCGTGCAAAGACGCTTTCCGATCTTGGTTTGACCGGGCGGGCCGGGCGCGATCCACCGCTTGCGGGCCTTACCACCGACAGCCGCGCCGTCCGGCCCGGCTATCTGTTTGCCGCCCTGCCGGGTGTCAGCGTCCATGGTGCCAGCTTTATCGCCACCGCGCTTGACGCCGGGGCCGCCGCCATCCTGACCGACGCCGCCGGGGCCAAACTGGCGGCGGCGGCGCTTTCCACCTCCACCGCCGCCCTGATTATCGCCCAGGACCCGCGCGAGGCGCTCGCCAGCGCCGCCGCCCTGTGGTTCGGCGCACAACCTGAAACCATGGTCGCTGTCACCGGTACCAACGGCAAAACCTCGGTTGCCACCTTCGCCCGGCAAATCTGGACGCAACTTGGCCACGCCGCCATCAACATCGGCACCACCGGGGTCGAAGGCGCCTGGGCCGCCCCTTCTGCCCATACCACCCCCGATCCGATCACCCTGCACCGCATGCTGGCGCAGGCCGCCGCCGCCGGTGTCACCCATGCCGCGATGGAGGCGTCCAGCCACGGCCTCGACCAGCGCCGCATGGATGGCGTCCGCCTGAAAGCCGCCGGTTTTACCAATTTTTCCCAGGATCATCTTGATTACCACAAAACCTTCGACGCCTATTTCGCGGCCAAGGCCGCCCTCTTCACCCGCGTCCTGCCGCCCGAAGGTGTCGCCGTCATCAACCTGAACGACCCCAAAGGCGTCGAACTCGCCGATCTGGCGCAGGAGAGGGGCCAGGATCTGATCACCGTGGGCCATGACCCGGAATGCGACTTGCGCATCCTCGCCCAGCGTTTCGATGCGACAGGTCAGGATCTCCGCCTGTCGTGGAAAGGTCAGCCGCACCAGATCCGTCTCAACCTGATCGGCGGTTTTCAGGCCGAAAACGTCACCCTTGCCGCCGGTCTGGTCATCGCCGCCGGCGAAGTGGCCGGCGATGTGCTGGCCGCCCTGCCACATCTGACCGGCGTCAGAGGCCGCATGCAACTTGCCGCCACCCGCAAGAACGGTGCTTCGGTGTTCGTCGACTATGCCCACACCCCCGACGCCATCGCGACGGCCCTCAAGGCGCTTCGGCCGCATGTCATGGGCCGCCTGATCATCGTGTTCGGGGCCGGTGGCGACCGCGACCGCGGCAAGCGCCCGCTGATGGGGCAGGCTGCCGCCGCCCATGCCGACCTGCTGTATGTCACCGACGACAACCCCCGCTCCGAAGACCCCGCCACGATCCGCGCCGCCATCCTCGCCGCCTGTCCACAAGCCCGCGAGGTGGGCGACCGGGCGGAGGCGATCCTGCGCGGGGTGGATGCCCTTTTGCCCGGCGACGCGCTTTTGATCGCGGGCAAAGGCCACGAAAGCGGCCAGACCATTCAGGGTCAGGTCTATCCCTTTGACGATGTTGAACAAGCTTCGGTGGCCGTGGCCGCACTGGACGGCGTGATATGACCCGCCCCGCCCAGTTGCCCCCGGCAGAGTTTGCCATGACCCTCTGGACCTCTGCCGACGCGGCTGCCGCCACCCACGGCACCTCCACCGCCGATTGGGTGGCCCGCGGCGTCTCGATCGACACCCGCACCATCCAGCCCGGCGATCTGTTCGTCGCGCTGACCGACGCCCGCGACGGCCATGATTTCGTGGCCCAGGCCCTGTCAAAGGGTGCCGCCGCCGCCCTTGTCACCCGCATCCCCGACGGCGTGCCACCCGAAGCGCCGCTCTTGATCGTCAAGGACGTGCTGACGGCGCTGCAAGACCTTGCCACCTTCGCCCGCAACCGCTCCGCTGCCCGCATCATCGGCGTGACCGGCTCTGTCGGCAAAACCTCCACCAAGGAAATGCTGCGCGCCATCCTGTCCGGCCAAGGCAAGACCCATGCCGCCGAGGCCAGCTACAACAACCACTGGGGCGTGCCGCTGACCCTGGCCCGCATGCCGCAAGATACCGATTTCGCGGTGGTCGAGATCGGCATGAACCACCCCGGCGAAATCGCCCCGCTTGCCAGATTGTCCCGCCTGCATGTCGCCCTGATCACCACCATCGCCCCGGCGCATCTACAGGCGTTCGACAGTCTTGACGGCATCGCCACCGAAAAAGCCGCCATCTTCGACGGGCTGGAACCGGGCGGCACCGCCATCGTCCCCCTCGACACCCCCACCGCCGAACGCCTGCTGGCAAAGGCCCGTGCCACCGCCGGAACAGTCGTCACGTTTGGCGCTGACCCCACGTCCGACTACCACCTGACCCACGCCACCCTGTCCGACACCTGCACCGTGATCCGCGCCAGCCGCCACAGCCAGCCGTTCCTTTACAAGGTCATGGCGCCGGGCCGCCACTTCGCCGCCAATGGCCTTGCGGCACTTGCCGTGGCCGACGCGCTCAACCTTGACCCTGTCGTCGCCGTCAATGACCTTGGCCGCTGGACCCCGCCCCAGGGCCGTGGCACCCGCGAACGCATCATGCTCGACCCGGTTGAAAGCCACGGCTTCGACCTGATCGACGACGCTTTCAACTCGAATCCGGCGTCGCTTGCCGCTGCCCTTGACGTGCTGATTGCCACCCAGCCGCAAAACCGGGTGGGCCGCATCGCCAATGGCCGCCGCATCGCCATTCTGGGCGATATGCTGGAACTGGGCCCGACCGAGGACGCCCTGCACCTTGCCGTCGCGCAGCACCCCGGCCTTTCGCAAATCAGCACCATCCACTGCGTCGGCCCCCGTATGCAGGCGCTGTGGCGCGTCCTGCCACGGCTTCAACGCGGCCTGTGGACGGCGACCGCACCCGAACTCGGCCTGCACGTGCGCGGCCTGGTCGATGCCGGCGACGTGGTTCTGGTCAAAGGCTCCAAGGGCATCAAAGTGTCGCTGGTCGTTGACGCCCTGCGCAAACTGGGTCAAGGGCAGTCCTCCAAAGCGATGGGAGTGAGATGAATGTTGTATTGGCTGACCGAGTTTTCGCATGGGGGCGACTTTTTCAACCTCTTTCGCTATATCACCTTCCGCGCCGGTGCCGCCTTTGCCACCGCGCTGATCTTTGGTTTCATCTTTGGCCAGCCGCTGATCAACCTGTTGCGTCGCAAGCAGGGCAAGGGCCAGCCGATCCGCGACGACGGCCCGCAAAGCCATTTCGTCAAGGCCGGAACCCCGACGATGGGCGGCCTGCTGATCCTGTCGGCGCTTTTGGTGTCAACCCTGGCCTGGGCGCGTCTGGACAATCCCTACATCTGGATCGTTCTGCTGGTCACGCTGGCGTTCGGCTTGATCGGGTTTGCCGATGACTATGCCAAAGTCACCAAACAGAACTCCAAGGGCGTCTCGTCGCGCATTCGCTTTGGCCTTGGCCTTCTGATCGCCGCCATGGCCACCTACGCCGCCGCCCGGTTTCACCCCGATGCGCTGACCGGCCAACTCGCCTTGCCGGTGTTCAAGAACGCGTTGATCAGCCTTGGCTACTTCTATGTCCCCTTCGGCATGATCGTGATCGTAGGCTCTGCCAATGCGGTGAACCTGACCGATGGTCTTGACGGTCTGGCGATCATGCCCGTGATGATTGCCGGTGCCACGCTGGGCGTCATTTCCTATGTTGTCGGCAACTTCAACATGGCCGAATATCTGGGCGTGCACTTTGTCCCCGGCACCGGCGAGCTGTTGATCTTCGCCTCTGCCCTGTTCGGTGCGGGCCTTGGTTTCCTGTGGTACAACGCCCCCCCCGCCGCCGTTTTCATGGGCGATACCGGCTCGCTTGCCCTGGGCGGTGCCCTCGGTGCCATCGCCGTCTGCATCAAGCACGAGATCGTCCTCGCCATCGTCGGTGGCCTGTTCGTGGTCGAGGCGATGTCCGTCATCATTCAGGTGCTGTATTACAAACGCACCCAGAAACGCATTTTCCTGATGGCGCCCATCCACCACCATTTCGAGAAACGCGGCTGGGCCGAACCGCAAATCGTGATCCGCTTCTGGATCATCAGCCTGATCCTCGCGATGGTCGGTCTGGCTACCCTCAAGGTGCGCTGATCCCTTCGAATCCCTTGTTTCAAACCCGCGCCGGGTCTAGCCTTTCGCCATTCAACGCGGCGGGCGGACTGGTGCGCCTCTGACCCCCGCCTCAGCACTCAGGGAAAACCAATGCCGACAGCGTCTGGCCAGATGATCGATAAACTTGCAGCCGACGGCAAGGTCGTCACAACCGCACTGGACAAGATGCAGGATTATCTTGCCAAGGCTGGCGATCCGCCCAGCAAGGACGCCATCGAAAAGCTGGCCGCCCAGTTCAAGCTGTTCAGCCCGCGCATTGACAAATTCGCCAAGGAAATCCTGCTGAAGCCGCCGATTTTCGCCGACGAGGCCGCCTATACCCTCGTCCGCAAACTGCTGACCGCCACGATGGCCGGGGTCGCCAAGACCGCAAAAGTCGTGGCCGCGGAACAAGAGGCCGCCAAAAAAGCCGTCACCGTCAAAGTGATCAGCGCCGCCAAATCCGAATGCCTGATCAAGGACAAAAAGATGGCGCAGGCGTTGAAAATGGTCGCAGACGGCACCAAGGGCCGCGCCGGTCCGGCGGACAAGGATACCAAGGAATACAACCACATCCACATCGGCGGCAACGCCAAGTACAACCTCTTGTTCCAACCCGGCAAGAAGATCGTGCTGGGGACTCTGGATTTCCACCTCGACAGCTCGTGCAGCGATGCCCAGAAGAAAGAGATCAAAAAGGTCGCGGGCCGCAGCGGTGGCACCGTGACACTGGTGATCAGCGGCGATGACATTTCAGAGGGCTAGCGTGCCTCCCGCAGCGGACCCGAATGGCAGGCCGGCATGACGGTCCTGCCGCGGACCGCTCAGGATGTGGTCATCGCCCCGCCGTCCCGGCCGGGCTTTCTGAACCTGACCAGCTATGGCGCGGTCGACGGTGCCGGTACCCATGTGCCGCTCGGGCCGCTGATGATGTCGTCGCGCGCCCATTTTGCCATTCAGCGCCGGGCCATTGTCGGCGATCCGGTCAATGTTCTGACCGGCGGACATGTCTGGGCTGGCATGATCTATGGCCATTTCGGCCATTTCATCGCCGAGACCCTGCCGCGCCTGCTGTCGGTCCGCGCCAGTCTTGATGCCGATCCCAACCTGCGAATCCTTGGCTTTGGCGCACCCGGTGTCGCACGGACCGACCTGTCCGGCATGGCGTGGTTTCTGGGAAAGGCCGGCATCGACCCGCAACGCATCGACGTCATCACCCAACCCACCCGCATCTCGCAGCTGATCGTGCCACCGTCGCCCTTTGCCGGGCGCTACAGCTACCGGCCCGGCGTCACCGCGCTGATCGACCACTACGGCCTGTCCGCGGCCCATACCTCGGGCGAGCGGATCTTTCTGTCGCGCGGCCGGCTTGCCAGCGCGTCCTCGCGCGTGGTGAACATCGCCCAGATTGAACAGATCTTCGCTTCCGCCGGCTATACGATCTTGCACCCCGAACAACTGGCAGTGCCCGAACAGGTCGCCCGCATCACCGCTGCTTCGGTTCTGGCCGGCGAAAACGGCTCGGCCCTGCATTGGTCACTTTACTCCCGCTCGATAGAAAAGGTGCAGGCGCTGGGTTGGTCGCTTGCCCTGCAACGCGGCATCTGCGCGGCGCGGGGCCAGCAGTATCAGGTGCTGCGCGACCGCTGGATCGGCGCACTGAAACAACGCCGCCAGCATGTTGACCCCGATCAGGTGCGCCGCCACCTGCGCTGACGGCCCGTTGACCCGGCACTAGGCGCATGGGCGGATTTGTGCCATAAAGGTCTGGCATCACTCCCGCAGGACCATGCCCATGCCACCCCGTATCATGCGTCTGACCGCCGACCTTGTGGCCCGTGTCCCGCCGCATGATGGCACCACCGGCCTTGTCACCACCCGCACCGACCGCCCGACCGACGCCGACTATCAGGCCGCCGCCGCGCAGCTGCTTGCAGACCGGCCCGCCTCGGGCGAGGTCTGGGTGTTCGCCTATGGATCGCTGATCTGGAACCCCGAATTCGCCTTTGTCGAGGAACGCCTCGGCATGGTTCAGGGCTGGCACCGCTCGTTCTGTCTGGGCTGGGTCCGCATCTATCGCGGAACGCCCGACCGCCCCGGCATCATGCTGGCGATGGACCGCGGCGGCTCCTGTCGCGGCGTCGCCTTCCGTCTGCCGCCGGACGCCGTCGAGGACAGCCTGATCCCCCTCTTGCGCCGTGAAATGCCGATCAAGCGGGACACGATCCCGGCCCGCTGGCTGAACGTCCGCACCGCCGAGGGGCCCGTCCGCGCCATTGCCTTCCCGATCAGCCGCTCCAACCCCGCCTATCTGCCCGGCCTGACCGAGGAACAGGTGGTCCATGCACTCGTCACCGCTGCGGGCGAGCGCGGCTCGATGGCCGAATACCTGCATTCCACCGTGACGCACCTGGAACAACGCGGCATCCACGACCGCTATCTGTGGCGGCTGCAAGATCTGGTGGCAGATCGCCTCGCGCACATCCCCAGCCAGTAACCCGCCGCGCGCCACCACCCCGGCCCACCACATCGGCCCGCCACCCCGGCCCGGTGTCCTTCGACCGCGCCCTGCGTGACACCGCCATCGTCCTGCCAAGCCTTGGCCTGCCCATCCCCGCCGCGGCCCGCATCACGCCCTACACCCGGGTCGTCCTGCTGGCCCCTTGGCCCGAAATCCACACGACCGACCGCGAACGCCGCCACGACACGGCGCAGGCCATTGCCGAGTATGACGCCCTTCACGCGGGCTATCATGCCTTGGGTTATCCCGTTACCATCACACCCAAGGCCAGTGTTGCGGATCGCATCGGCTGGCTGTCGCAGACCCTGTCCCTCGACCTCTGACCCGGAACATTTGCATGCCCCGCCTGAAACCCGCGCTTTTGACGATTGCGGCCGTGGTCTTTGCCGCGCTTGCCCTGGTGCTGGCCGTGCGCCTTGGCAGCACTGCGTGGCCGGTGATCTGCCTGTTCGCCTTATTGGCTCTGACCTGCGTCCTGCGCCTTCTTACGCTGCACCGCTGACCCCTCCCGGCGGACAATGGTTAACGCTTCCGGAATTTTCAAAAACCAACCCCTTGATGCCAAACGATTCTGAAAAATGTCCAGACCCGGACGCCGCCAAATCGCACCCTTGCCGCCTCCCGCTCAATCCGTCATCTTCGCCGCAATCCATGGGGGAACCACATGAAAATCCTGATCATCGGCGCCGCCGGCATGATCGGCCGCAAACTGGCCGCAGCACACACCAATCACGATCTGATCCTGGCCGACGTGGTGGCCCCGCCCGACCTGCCCAATTCCACCCAGCTGACCGTCGATCTTGCCGCCCCCGACACCCCGGCCCGCCTGATCGCCCAAAGGCCGGAAACCATCTACCACCTCGCTGCCATCGTGTCCGGCGAGGCAGAGGCCGACTTCGACAAGGGCTACGCCGTCAACCTTGACGCCACCCGTGCCCTGCTGGAAGCGATCAGAGCCACCCCCAACTATCACCCCCGGATCGTCTATGCCTCCTCCGCCGCCGTGTTCGGCCGCCCGTTCCCCGACTGCATCCCCGATGATTTCCACACCGTGCCGCTGACCAGCTACGGGACGCAAAAGGCCATCGCTGAACTTCTGATCAACGACTACTCCCGCCGTGGCATCATCGACGGCGTCTCGCTTCGCCTGCCGACGATCTGCATCCGCCCGGGCACCCCGAACCGCGCCGCCTCCAGCTTCTTCTCGAACATCCTGCGCGAACCTCTGGCGGGCAAAACCGCCAACCTGCCGGTCCCCGAAGGCACCCGCCACTGGTTCGCCTCGCCCCGCGCCGCCATCGGCTTCTTTCGCCACGCCGCGCAGATGGACACCGGCCCCCTCGCCACCGACCGCGCCATAACCGTTCCCGGCCTGACCGCGACCGTCGCCGACCAACTTGCCGCGCTCAGCCGCGCCGCCGGTCCCGCCGCCCTGAAACTCATCACCCGCAACCCCGACCCGGCGGTCGAAAGGATCGTCGCAGGCTGGGCACTGGAATTCACCGCCACCCGCGCCCGCGCTCTGGGCTTTGCGGCCGATGCCAGCTTTGATGCGATCATCGAAGCCCACCTCACCGACACCCCCTGATGCCCCGCCCCCTGCATCCCACCGCTCTGGTGACGGGCGGCAACCGCGGCATCGGCCGCGCCATCGCTGCCGGCCTGATCGCCAAAGGCTGCAACGTGACCGTCGGTAGCCGCGACGAGGCCGATGGCCGCCAGACTGCCCAATCGCTCGGTGCCAACTACGCCAAGCTGGACCTGCTCGACCCTGACACCTACTTCGACGCCTGCACCCGCGCGGGCGGCTTTGACATCCTCATCAACAACGCGGGCAGCCTGCACCACACATCGCTCCTGTCGAAAGACAGCGACTTCACCACCGCGATGGAGGTGATGGTGAACGCCCCTCTCGATCTGATCCGCCTTTGCACCCCGCATTGGCGCGACACCCAATGGGGCCGCATCGTCAACCTGTCCTCTGGCTGGGGTTCCCATGCCCAAGGCCTCGGCGGCCCCGGTGCTTATGGCGTGGCCAAAGCCGCCCTCAACGCGCTGACCCACGCTTTGCCCCGCGATCTGCCGCAGGGCGTCAAGATCAACGCCTGCGACCCCGGCTGGGTCAACACCCGTATGGGCGGCGCGTCTGCGCCCCTGACGCCCGAAGAAGGTGCCGACACCCCGATCTGGCTCGCCCTCCTCCCCGAAGATGGCCCGACCGGCGGGTTTTACCGTCGGCGTCAACCAGCGGCGTGGTGACAGCACGCCCCCACCAGACTTGACCAATACTGCCGTCGCAGCCTGCTTGCTGTGCGGCCCTCTATCGACAATCCGCCGCGACCCACAGCGTGAAGGGCTCGGCGCCAAGCTGCTGTGCAAGCCTCTGATGCAGGCTCGCGTCAAAGCCTTCTCACCGGCACTTTCCCGATTGTTCCAGGATCGCCTGCGCCGCCGCGGCCCGCTGCTCCAAAGACAGCGTCTTTGGTTTGCCGCACAACCCCATTTCAATGGCGTCCATGGTGCACATTGCGAGTCTGCCGGCCTTGTTCACATAAACTGAAGGGCCAAGGATGCTTTTGGCCGATGCCACTCCGACTCCCCGCCGGCGCGCTTCTGCCGCCCTTTGGGCATCACTTACGCTGCTACCTGCGGCCTTCGAAGCAAAGTTGAACATGCCAAGCGACAAGGGTGCATTGACGCCCATGGACCGCGCCGTTCAGGTGCCAACCGTCGAAAAGGTTACCGGCACATCCCCCAGCATGGCCCGACCCGAGGCGTTGACCTCCTTAGACTCAAACATCAAGTGCAACACCCAGCGCCCATGGGGCATAGGATGTTGCGATGGACAAACGGTACAAGCACCTCAACGGCGAGGAACGTGGCGTGATTTTGGCGGAGCATCGGCGCGGGGCGAGTCTTCAAGCG
>JANYFE010000066.1 GCA_025362795.1 Rhodobacterales bacterium
CCTGCGCAAAGCCGCCGAGCGTAGTAAGGAAACCGTCTGGCGCAGGATCGGCTCCCTCCTCGACCAGTTCTCACCACAAGAATGCGAAAACTACCTCCGAAACTCAGGATATGGTTCTACCTAAACCCATCCGGCTCTAAAATGTAGTTAACAAAAAACCGCAACCAGCTGAACCCAATCACTTTTCCAAACCGTCCACATGTGGACGCTACACAACCCGCCCCCCATCCAGCCGCACCACCCGGTCCATCCGCCCCGCCAGCTCCATATTATGCGTCGCAATCAGCGCCGCCATCCCCGTGGACCGGACCAGTTCCATCAACACCGAAAACACCCGGTCCGATGTCGCGGGGTCCAGGTTGCCAGTCGGCTCATCCGCCAGCAGCAACCCCGGCCCATTCGCCAGCGCCCGGCAGAACGCCACCCGCTGCTGCTCCCCCCCCGACAGCGCCGCAGGCCGGTGCGCCGCCCGCTCCAGAACCCCCACCTGCCCCAGCAACTCCCGCGCCCGCGCCTCCGCAGCCTTCTGAGAAACACCGGCCGCCAGCTGCGGCACCACGATATTCTCCAGCGCCGAAAACTCCGGCAACAGATGGTGGAACTGATAAATGAAACCTACCGCCCCCCGCCGCGCCTCGGTCCGCGCCTTATCCCCCAAGCCGACCATATCCCGCCCGTCCAGCCGCACCGCACCGGAATCCGCCGTGTCCAGCAGCCCCGCGATATGCAAAAGCGTGGACTTTCCGGCACCGGACGGGGCCACCAAAGCCACGACTTCGCCATGTGCCACCGAAATGGACGCCCCGCGCAAGACCACCACCTCCGCTGGTCTGCCCCGCGAATAGGCCTTTTCGATCCCCTCCAGCGCCAGGGCCTCACTCATACCGCAGCGCCTCGACCGGGTTCATCCGCGCCGCCCGCCGCGCCGGAAAAATCGTGACGACAAACGACAGCCCCAGCGACAACCCGACCGCCGACAGCACATCATGCGGCACCAGCTTGGCCGGCAGATTGTATATCCCGCGGATGGAAGGGTCCCAGACCCCACCACCCGAGATGTAATTGACCAGCGAAAAGATCGGATCGATATAAACCGCAAACAGACACCCCAGGATAACCCCGAACAACGTCCCCAACACCCCGGTAAACGCACCACACAAAAAGAATATCCGCAAGATCGACCCTTCCGTCAGCCCCATCGTCCGCAATATCCCAATATCGCGGCCCTTGTTCTTCACCAGCATGATCAGGCCGGAGACAATGTTCATCGCCGCAATCAGCACCAGAATGGCCATGATGATGAACATCACATTATCCTCAATCGTCAACGCCCGCAGAAATGTGCCAGAGCTTTGCCGCCAGGTCCACAACAGCGCCTCGGATCCGCCGGCCCGCGTCAAAGCAGCCGCGTAAGTGTCGATAAGTTCGGGGTCTTTCACCATGACCTCGAACTCGTCCGCCAGATCTTCCTTGTTGAAATAGCTTTGCGCTTCGGCAAAGGGCATATAGATCCGCGTTTTGTCGATGTCGTAGCGGCCAGCGGTGAAAATATACACCACGGCATAGGCATTGACCCGCGGGCTGATTCCAAAGGCGGTTTTAACCCCCGAGGGCGCAATCAGCCGCACCTTGTCGCCCAATGTCACGCCCAGTTCATTGGCCAATTGCGACCCCATCGCAATGCCGTTGTTATAATCTGCGATATCGCCGATTGCGGCCGACCCGATGCCGATGCGCGGAATGGTCCGCAAATCCTCTTCGCGCATGCCATAGACCTCGGCACCCAGCGTCGCGTCGCCTGCCGTCACCATGACCTGACCTTTGATCAACGGCGCTGCACGCATAACACCGGGAACAGCCAGCAGGTTCTTTTCAATGGCATCATAGCCGCTAAAGTCGCGCACCAGATTGCCCGCTGCATCCTGATGTCCGGCGGAATAAACGCTCACATGGGCGTTGGCGCCCAATATCGTATCGACAAACTCTGCCCGAAATCCGGCGCGCACCGCCAAAGTTGCAATCAGGGCAAACACCGCCAGGGTGATCCCGACCAGGCTGATCCAGGTCATCACCGAAACGCCGCCCTCGGCCCGGCGCGCCCGCAAATAGCGCCAGGCGATCATGAACTCAAACCGGGAAAACGGGGCGGTGGTCGCCATGACTGCTCTTTCGTTTTTTTCCGACCATGCGGGCAGCAGGCGCGACCGTCAACCCACGATCCCGTCAGGCATAGCGTCGCTTGCGGAACGGGAAACTGATCACCCGCCACAATACGGCGATCACGCTCCAGCCTGCGACATACCCGATCCCCGCCGTGATCGCGCCATCCGCGGTTGCGGGGATGGCTGGCCGGAAATCGGCATAGGTGGCGGCCAGCGTTTCGGTATCACCAAAGCGTTGCGGCATGGTCAGCCGCGCCAGTGGGTTCGCCGCCCGCAATGTCGCAAGATTGTCAGCCAGCACCGCCCCCCGCGCAAAGATCATGCGCTGATCGGATTGCTGGTCCACCAGCAGCGGCGTGCCGGTCATCTGTAACAGGGCAACGTCCCGGGTCAGGCCGTTCCGCGCGGCGGTTGCATCAAAATCGGCGGCAATCTGGGTCAGCGCATCCACCTTGCCCGCCAGCCGTTGCAGGTACTGCTGCGAAAATTCGGGAAACTGCGACAGACCAACCGCGCCACTTACCCCGCCCAAAATCGCCAGTATCCGCCACATGCGCCGCCCTCCGCTGCCGACACCATACGCCATTGCAACCGCTGCGCAATCAGCCGCCGCTAGCGTGCCGCCCAGAGCAATCCGCGCCGGATCATCTCGCGAGGGGCGCCATGGTCGATGACATCGGCATGGTGGCCCAGCGCATTGTAATAGACCCGCCCGCGCCCCCACATCTTGGTGAACCCGACGGGCATCGCCACCGGCCCGTTCGCGGCATGCGGCCCGTCCACCACTGGAAAGTCACATACCGCGAGAACCTTCACCACCGGATCGACATGCAGATAGTATTGCTCCGTTAGCACATCGAAATCGCCGATCCCCGCCACCAGCGGGTCATCCGACACCATGCGCACCCGGTACTTGACCCCGTCATTGCCCGGATGCGCGACCCATTGCGCGCCAGTCATGAACTGCCACAGGTTGTCATTGCGGAAGGCGTCGCACATCCCGCCATGACAGCCGGCAAGACCCACACCCGCCGCGACCGCATCGGCCACGTTCTGCGACTGCTCCTTGGCAATTGCGCTCATCGTCCAAACCGGCACGATCAGCGACAGGTCAGCCAGCCGCCCAGCATCGTCAAAACAGGAAAGTGTGTCCGTCACCTCGACCTCGAACCCGGCGCCGCGCAACGCGCCGGCAAACAGCGCCGCCACCTTGTCCGGCTCATGCCCGTCCCAGCCGCCCCAAGTGATCAATGCCTTCTTTGCCATAGCCCATCCTCGTTGCGTAGGTGCGCATTGATGGCGCCCCCCCCGCGACAAGGTCAAGGGCGGAACGGTAGCGCCATGACCGCGCCAAACCGCTCGTAGGCTGGCAACCCGCTGGCCGGGTCCACTCCCAGATCCAGAGGTGGCACCCCCGGATGATAAACGAATGTCCCAAAAATCTGGTCAAACACCGACAGGGTCGCGCCGAAATTCCCGGCATCCGCGACCACGGCGGAATGGTGATAGCGATGCAGTTCGGTGCCGACAAAGACATAGTTCAGCCATCCCGCCCGCACATCAACATTGAAATGGCTGATCAGCCCGTGCATCCCGTTGATCATCAGAAATATTGCCGCCGCTTGCGGGCCATAGCCCATCACCCAGATCGGCAGCACAATTGCCCCAACCTGAATGATAAAGGCATTGATCGGGTGAAACACCGCATGCATCACCAGATACAGCCGCGGCGGCAGGTGATGCGCCGCATGCGTGTGCCACAAGAACCGTCCCAAAGGCCCGCGCATTTCGTGCATTGCGCGATGGACCGCATAGTTTATCGTCTCAAAAATCAACAACGCCGCAATGACTTGCGCCGCCACCGGCCAACCGCTCGCGGGGCCCTGATGCAAGCCGGAGGTAGAGATCGTGACATACGCCAGCCCCGCCGAGATTGCGGCAATCGAGCTGCCATTGACCAGCAAGAATTTGAAATCGGCCCAGGCCGAAGCCCAGGTCATCGCCCAGCGCTTTTCATAAGGCAGGGTGAATTCCAAAAGCAGATAGACCGGCATCAAAATGCCCGTGGTCATCGTCCACACCCCGGCCGGTTCCGCCCCCAACACCAGTATCAGGTAAAATCCCCAGATCAGCACGCCCCAGCTTGCCGGGTATAATCCCCAACGGACGATCTTTCGGATCATTGTTTCGTGGTATCCCCGCATGGCAAACTCCAATCTTATTGAACACGCGTCCGTTATCGGACATATGTTTGCCAAGTCGAGTGCACCGACCGCCCCTTTTGCCCGCTATCCAACAGATCAAAGCAACGATGTCCGACAGCCCAGACCGCCGCGCCCTGCGATCCCGCCGCCTGTTATGGGAGGCGTTGTTTGCCTTGCTGCAAGACCATGACTGGGCAGCCATCAATGTGCAGATGATCTGCGACCGCGCCGATGTTGCGCGGTCTACGTTCTATGCGCATTTTCCTACCAAACAGGATTTATTGGACCGTGGATTTGGCTTCGGTCTGGTGGAAATCGAACAATTGGGCCAAAGGCTGCAAGGGGACGGCTCCGCGATGCCGACCCTCGCCTGGCTGGTGGACCACCTTGCCGGTTCCCAAGGCTTTCGCCGCCGGTTGCAGGGCTCCGCCGCCGGCCACGCCATCATGTCCCGGTTTCGCACCATGACGACAGAGTTGATCCGCCGCGATCTGGTCCGCGCGGGCGTGCCTGTCAGTGACGAAAACCTGACCTTTGCCGTCGGTGGCCTTTTTGCCGCGCTCGAGGTCTGGCTTGCGCAGGGCTGCCGCGAGCCGCAACCCGCCCTTATTCAGCGCCTGCGCCGCCAGATCGACGTCGTTGTTCAGTAACGCGGTGCAGCCGCCGGTTTGTTGTCCATGATCACCTCGATCTCGGCCAGAACCTCCGGCGTCATCTTCGCCTTGTGATCCAGCGCCGCGATGTTGTCCGTGACCTGACCGACCCGTGACGCCCCCAGGATGACCGTCGACACCCGCGGATTGGCCAGACACCACAGCAGCGCCAGATGATGCAACGGCAGGCCGATCCGCGCCGCCAGCACCGCCAAAGCCCGGACCTTGGCCAATTGTGCCTGCCCCTCGGGCTTGGCCAGACGCTCTTTCAGCCATTCGTAACCAGGTAGATTCATCCGGCTATCCTGCGGGATGCTGTCGTTGTACTTGCCCGTCAGAATCCCCGACGCCAGCGGCGACCAGATCGTGGTGCCCAAGCCGAATGTGTCATAGATCGGCGCATAATCCGCCTCGACCTTCTGCCGTTCGAACAGGTTGTACTGCGGCTGCTCCATCACCGGCGGCGTCAGCCCCCATTGCCGTGCAATCGCATGCGCCTCGATGATCGCCGCGGCCGACCATTCCGACGTGCCCCAGTAAATGATCTTGCCCTGCAAGATCAGATTGTGCATCGCCCGCACGGTTTCCTCGATTGGCGTATCCACATCGGGCCGGTGACAGAAATAAAGGTCCAGATGATCCACCCGCAGCCGCTTTAGCGCCGCATGGCAGGCCTCGGTCACATGCTTGGCCGACAGCCCGCGTGTGTTGGGCTTTGACCCGCCGAAAAACACCTTGGACGACACCACAAAACTGTCCCGCGCCCAGCCCAGTTCGGCAATGGCCTGTCCCATCACCAGCTCCGACCGCCCCTGCTCATAGCCCTCGGCATTGTCGAAAAAGTTGATCCCGGCATCATAGGCCGCCGCCATGATCTCTTTGGCAGGGTTCACATCAACCTGTTTGGCAAATGTCACCCACGACCCAAACGAAAACTCCGAAACTTTCAGCCCTGATTTTCCAAGACGACGATAGTCCATGACGAATCCTCCAATTTGACGCCCTGACCATGCCCCCCCCGCAACCCGAGCGCCACCGGAAAACGGTTTCCCAACCGGCCCGTGCCATCACATCGCATTGACCTGCGCGCCGCTTTCCCCGACGCTTCCGCCATGAAAATCCTGATCCTCGGCGGCTATGGCGTGTTCGGCGGCCGCCTCGCCCAGCTCCTCGCCGACACCGACCTGCATATCCTCATCGCAGGCCGCGACCTGACCAAAGCGCAGGCCTTTTGCGCCGCCTACAACGGCAACGCGACAACCGAACCCCTGACGGCCAGTCGTGCCACCATCGCCCAGACGCTTGCAGCCTACCGCCCGGACATCCTGATCGACGCTTCCGGCCCGTTTCAGGACTATGGCCTTACCCCCTATGCCGTGGTGCAGGCCTGCATCGACACCCACACAAACTACCTCGACTTTGCCGATGGCGCGGATTTCGTGAATGGCATCGCCCAATGCGACGCGGCGGCCAAAGCGGCCCAAATCTTCGCTCTCTCCGGCGTTTCCAGCTTCCCGGTCCTCACCGCCGCCGTGCTGCAAGAGATGTCCCGCAGCATGACCCTTCACACCGTCACCGGCGGCATTGCCCCCTCCCCCTATGCCGGAGTCGGCCTGAACGTGCTGCGCGCCGTTCTCGGTTATGCCGGTGCCCCGGTGCGCCTTGTCCGCAATGGCCACCCCACCACCGCCACCGGCCTGGGCGAGACCACGCGCCACACCATCGCCCCGCCCGGCACACTGCCGCTGCGCAACACGCTGTTCTCGCTGGTCGATGTCCCGGACCTGCGCGCCATTCCGGCCGCCATGCCCGAAATCCGATCCCTGTGGATGGGGGCCGGCCCGATCCCAGAGCCGCTGCACCGCATCCTGATCCTGCTTGCCCGCGCCCGCGCCGCCCTTCGCCTGCCGTCCCTGGAACCGCTGGCCCCGCTGTGCCACGCCATCCTCAACGCCGCTCGTATCGGCGAACACCGTGGCGGCATGTTCATTCAGGCCGATGGCACCCGGAACGGCGCTCCGGCAACTCGATGCTGGCACATGTTGGCGGAAGGCGACGACGGCCCCCTCATCCCGTCGATGGCCTGCGAGGCGATCATCCGCAAAGCCCTTGCAGGCACCCCACCCGCGCCCGGTGCCCGCACAGCTATCGACGCGCTCAGCCTCGCAGATTACGAACATCTGTTCCGCGACCGCGCTATCACCACCGGCTGGCGCGACACCGCCGCCGGGCCCGCCTACCGACAGATCCTTGGATCCGCTTTTGACCATCTGCCACCCAGCCTGCAACGCCTTCATCAGCCCGGCCCCAAATCGCAATGGTCGGGCCGTGCCACCGTCCAAACCGGCACCTCGCGCCTGGCAATCCTGGTCGCCCGCCTGTTCGGCTTCCCGAGGGCTGGCTCTGACATTCCGGTGACAGTCACCTTCCGGACCGCCGCCGATGGCACTGAAACCTGGGGGCGCAACTTCGCGGGCCGTCTGATGCGGTCGACCCAGGCCGCAGGCCGGGGCCGCAACACCCACCTGATCACCGAACGCTTCGGCCCTTTCGCCTTCGGCCTTGCATTGGTCCTGCAAGACAACCGCCTGAACATCACCCCCCGGCGCTGGACCCTGTTCGGCCTGCCGCTGCCCAAAGCCCTGATGCCACGCGGCAACAGCTACGAGACAGAGCGCGACGGCAAATTCCGCTTCCATGTCGAAATCGACCTGCCGGTGATCGGCCCAGTTGTCACCTACGACGGCTGGCTCCTGCCGCATTGAAAAAAAGGGAGGCCAGAGCCCCCCTTTTCCAAAGCAATCTCGCCGCCCGTTGCCGGGTCCGGCGAAGCTTGTCTCAGCCCCGCTTGCGGCGCTTGACCATGCCCAGCATCGCCAGCCCGCCCGCCAGCAGCGGAAAGCCTGCAGGCAGCGGCACAGCGCCTGATGGCCCAGTTTCAATGCTGTCAACGGCCAGAGCCTGATAGTCCGCATTGGAAAACTCACCAGACGTCGCCTGAATGGCCTTCAGCTGGACTTCGTCGAAATCCCCACCCGAAAACGCGGCATACGCATACGTAAGTGCTTCTGCGAGGTAAGAGCCGGAACTAACCACCGAACCATTGTCCAGCAATTGCCACAAAACAGTTACGGGATTGCCGTACCAGCCATTGCCGATCAGCATGCCAACCGAATCAAAATTGGCACCAGAATCCAGCATGATCGAGGTATAGCCGTAGTCGCCGCCGTTCGGGTACCACGACCGCCCGCCTTCCCGCCCGTTGATCGGGGGATTGGTCCAGATGTCATTGCCTTCGCCATTGATCTGATTGACCGCAATTCCGCCCTCGGTATAGCTCGGTGCGTTACTACCACCGGTGTCCGATGCCCCTTCGAAACCGTTGAAATTCGTCCGGGTTCCGTCGTTGATCGTGTCAACGAACGAGATCGTCCCTGCGACTGCACCCTGCGCAAAAAGCGCAAATGCAGCAGCAACATATAGCGTTTTCATTACATTCTCCATCAAAATGACACCCCCGCGGCGACCTTGCCTTCCAATCAACCTTGCGTCAACTTATGGTTGATCATAATTACAACAAAATATTGCCACAGTTACCATACAACGCCAAAAAACGACATCAAGCCCTGCGTTGCTCCGGCTGGTGCTAAAAGGCCCGCGAAAACGTCTTTGCAAGTCCTGTTTTAACTAGCGATCCATGCCCCCGAACCGTCGTGGAGCACCCTATACAATACCGAGGTGCAAGGCTGGGCCGCGGCAAGATCCGGCCCGGCCCGAAGCCCGCCGCTCTGTCCACGCCAACCGCAACCCGGGCCGAACAGGGTCATCGGCGTCTGGTCAAAGAGACCCGCAATGTCCTGCGGCCAAATGCCCGGCTTCCCCGCGACGTGATCGCCGGAAAACCCCAAGGCCACCGACCCATCCGACTTTCGCGGCCCCGCCCGATCGAGCGTCACCTCCCGCCAACGCCGGGCCAGCCGTCAGGACCAGACCGGGTTCCACCCGCAAGTCCCGCCGTCAGTAGGCAAAAACCTGGCTACCCTTGGCTTTGCGCGCAAAGCACAGAAGGGCCGACCCCGATCCTGCCGCGGTCGCCGGGCAAGGCGGGATTCTACGCGCCCCGCTCCACACCCCGCCACGCCTCATACCCCGTCGTAGATCGCCGCGATCTTGGCCACCGCCGCTTCCGCCGTCATCTCTTCCGAAACCCCGGTCCGCCGCGATGTTACCTCGACCACGCCATTCGCCAGCCCGCGCGGCCCGACGGTGATCCGCCACGGCAGCCCGATCAGGTCCATCGTCGCAAATTTCGCCCCCGCCCGCTCGTCCCGGTCATCATACAGCGCCTCAAGCCCCAACAACTGAAGCGCCTTGTACAGCCCGTCACAGGCCGCATCCGTCCCGGCATCGCCCTGCTTCAGGTTCACGATCCCCACCGGGAACGGCGTGACACCCTCGGGCCAGATGATCCCCTTGTCGTCATGCGACGCCTCGATGATCGCGCCCAGCAGCCGCGACACGCCAATCCCGTGTGACCCCATCTCAACCGGCACCCGGGTGCCTTCTGCGGTAACAACCGTCGCGCCCATTGCCTCCGAATACTTGGTGCCAAAGTAGAAGATCTGCCCGACCTCGATCCCCCGCGCGACCTTGCGCCGCGCTTCGGGAATGGCGTCAAACAACGCCGGATCATGGGTCTCGTCGGTGCGTGCATACAGCGTGGTAAACTCCTGACACACCGCCGCCACCGCGGCCCGGTCGTCATAATCCACCGCCCGCGCCCCCAGTTTCAATTCCGTAACGGCGCTGTCGAAAAACACCTCCGACTCGCCGGTCGCGGCCAGCACAAGGAATTCGTGGGTATTGTCGCCGCCAATCGGCCCCGAAGCCGCCCGCATCGGGATCGCCGTCAGGCCCATCCGCTCATAGGTCCGCAAATAGCTGACCATATGCCGGTTGTAGGCATGCAGGGCCGCGTCCTTGTCGATGTCAAAGTTATAGCCGTCCTTCATCAGAAACTCGCGCCCCCGCATCACGCCAAACCGCGGGCGCAACTCGTCGCGGAACTTCCATTGAATGTGGTACAGCGTCAAAGGCAGGCTTTTGTAACTGGTCACATGGCTGCGGAAAATGTCGGTGATCATCTCCTCGTTGGTCGGCCCGAACAGCAGATCGCGCCCGCCGCGGTCCTTGATCCGCAGCATCTCGTCGCCATAATCGTCATAACGCCCGCTCTCGCGCCACAGATCTGCCGGCTGCAAAGTCGGCATCAGCAAGGGGATATGCCCCGCCCGCTGCTGCTCTTCGTTGACGATCGTCTCGATCCGCCGCAGCACCCGCAACCCCAACGGCAACCACGAATAGATCCCCGCCGCCTGCTGCTTGATCATCCCCGCCCGCAGCATGTAGCGATGCGACACAATCTGCGCCTCGGCAGGATTTTCCTTGAGAACGGGCAGGAAATAACGGGTCAGACGCATGGGATGGCCTCATTGAAACGGTTTTCCCGTTCCTAACGGGTCAAACCGCCCCAAGCAAGCCGCCGCTACTCCGACGCCGGTCGCGCCTGTTCCGGCAACCCCTCGGCCAGCAAGTCTTCCACAAAGAAAGCCGCAAACTGGGCGCGATTGCTGGTGCCGGCCTTGGCATATATCCCGGATAACTGCGCCCTTACTGTCCCCATTGCGGCTTTTCGCAGCGCCGCGATCTCGGCAATATCCAGACCCTTCAGCGCCAGATACGCCACGTCCCGCTCTGCCGGGGTCAACTGCCACGCCTCGAACTGGTCTCGGATCACCCGGTTCATCTCGCCACTGGCTGTTGCTAGGGCACTGTCCTGCTTGCCTTGATGGATCATCGCGCGGCGCAACTCGACCGCCCCCAAACCCACCCCGATTGCCAGCGCCAGCGTCACCAGCGCCTCTTGCCACGGCCGCCCCGACGGGCCGTTCTCATCCATCTCGGTGACGGTATCGACGACAAAGAACAGCGCCGCCGCAATTTCGATCAGCAAGACCAACGCCAACACAGCCGGTCTGCCGCCCCGCCGCTCAGGTTCACGCGTTGCTGTCATTTCGCTCCGTCACCGATCCTGCAATCCCCGATTTGCGGTCGCCAAACACCATCGGCAAGATCAGATTGCGCCGCATCACCAGCCCTTCGATGAATACGCCACCGACATGCAGACTTACCAGCAACAGGATCAGGTTCGCCACAGTACCATGAACCATTTTGACCAGATCGCCAGCGCTTGACTCGGAATCAGTCGTCCCAAGCGTTGACCAATCGTCGGAATTCACCGCAGCTTCCTGCTGGGCCGCACCGAACGGGTTCGGCCCTGACATGTAAAAGCCCGTTGCCGTCATAACCGCCATCGACGCCCATAACGCATATACCATGATCGCCCCCGCCGGGTTGTGCGAGCCGTAAAGCCGCGGCCGGCCCGCAAGCAAATCCCGCGTATGGCCGACTGCCGCTTTCGGATCAGGCGGAAACGCCGAAAACCGCGCCTCGCGCGGGCCGGTCACTCCCCAGATCAGCCGCACCACCAGCAGGATCATGCCGACCCAACCGATCCAGACATGCGCAGCACTCCCGCCGCGCGTGATCACCTCATTGCCAAAAACGACGGCAGCGATGCCCCAATGGCTGACCCTGACGACCCGGTCCCACAGGGCCGGGGGGCTTGCGCCCCCCAAGTCCGTTTTGATCATCTCAGTCATTGCTTTTCTTGATGTCGAGGATCGCGCCGGTCTTCGGGTCGATGCTGACATCCCAGGCCGTCTTGGTCACGGTCTCGGTGCAAATCGCTTCGACCTTGCCGCCCTCGGCTTCGAATCTGGTGACGGGGCAGCCGGCTTTTGCCAAAGCCGCCTTGGCGGGGGCGGAACCGGTGCCGACAATATCGCCGACAACCGGCATGGCGCTGGCCGCCAGCGGTGCGATCAGTAAGCTCAGGGCAAGAAGAATGGTACGGGTCATGTGGTGTCCTTCAGGTTGATCTATGGTCTGACAGCCCACTGTCCGACAGCAGGCAGAGTTTGGTTTCACCCCTGCCGATGGTCCGGCAAAAGCGGCCTTCCGACGATCCACAGCATTGGCTGCGAATGATCCCGGCTCGTCCCACTTGCACCTCCACCGCCATCCCGACCATGCGCCAACAGGTGCGTTTTGCCGTCCTAAGCAACTGCTTATGCCCGAATCCACCATCAAGCGCGGCGCCACGCCGCGATTGACCCCAACAACCCCATCCCCCCCTTGCGCCAACCCCTCCCCCGCATGATATGTCCCTCCTGACCCCACCGGAGCTGCTCATGCCCCTTCCGATCCACATCCAAGGCCGCACCTGGGGCATCGCCGCCGCGTTGTTTTTCGTGGCCCTCTGGTTCCTCGGCTCGGTCATGCTGCCGTTCATGGTCGCGGCAGCGGTCGCCTATTTCCTCGACCCGGTCGCGGACCGGCTGGAACGGCTGGGTCTCAGCCGCACCGCCGCCACCACCGTCATCACTCTTGCCGCCATCCTGATCATCGTCCTTCTGGTCCTCGCCGTCATCCCGGTACTCGTCAGCCAGCTGTCTGCCCTGATCAACGCCGCCCCCGCCATCGCCGCCCGTCTGCAGGTCTTTCTCACCACCCGCTTTCCAGAACTGAACGACAGCACCTCCGTCGTCCGCCAGTCGCTGGCCGAAATCGCCGGCGCCATTCAGGCGCGCGGGGGGGCGCTGGCCCAAACCCTCGTCACCTCGGTGCTGAGCGTCGTAAGCTGGCTCTTGTTCATCGTCGTCGTGCCGGTTGTTGCCTTCTATCTGCTGCTTGACTGGGACCACATGGTCGCCCGCGTCGACGACCTTTTGCCCCGCGACCACGCCCCGACCATCCGCCAGCTCGCCCACGAGATTGACCTGGTCTTGGCCGGTTTCGTGCGCGGCCAGCTGTCGGTCTGCCTGATACTTGCGGTCTATTACGCCACCGCGCTGATGGCCGCCGGCCTGCAATTCGGCCTGATCGTCGGCGCCATCGCGGGCGCGATCACCG
Organism: Rhodobacterales bacterium; assembly: GCA_025362795.1. GTDB lineage: Bacteria > Pseudomonadota > Alphaproteobacteria > Rhodobacterales > Rhodobacteraceae > Stagnihabitans. The sequence continues at coordinate 13,054 of JANYFE010000066.1, forward strand.
TCATTCCCTATATCGGCGCCCTGATCGGCGGTGCGCTTGCCCTTGGCCTCGCCTTTTACCAGTTCTGGGGCGACTGGGTGTCGATCGGCCTGATCGCCGCCATTTTCGGCTTCGGGCAGTTCATGGAGGGCAACGTGATCACCCCGCGTCTGGTCGGCAAGTCGATCGGCCTGCATCCGGTGTGGCTGATGCTGGCCCTGTCGGTGTTCGGCGCGATCTTCGGCTTCCCCGGCCTGCTGGTTGCCGTTCCGATTTCCGCCGCACTGGGCGTGCTGATCCGCTTTGGTCTGGACCAATACCGCGACAGCCTGCTCTACAAAGGCACCATCGGCCCAGAGCAAGACCGGTGAGCACCCAGCTCGCCTTCGACCTGCCCCTTCTGGAAACCTACCGCCCCGAGGATTTCTTTCCCTCCCCCGCAAACGCCGCCGCCCTGCACGCCGCCAAAACGACGCCGCGCCTTCTCCTGATCGGGCCCACCGGCTCCGGCAAGACCCATCTTGCCCATATCTGGGCTGCGACCCATCAGGCCGATCTGCTGCCCGTCACCGACCTTGGCGACATTCTGCCCTATCTCGCCCCCACCGCCGCCATCGCCATCGACGCCGCCGACCATGCCAGCCGCGACGAGGCCGCGCTGTTCCACCTTCACAACCTGCTCGCGGCGCAGGGCAGGCTCTTGCTGACGGCCACTGCCCCGCCCCGCGACTGGGCCCATCTTCCCGACCTGCGCAGCCGCCTGCAAGCGATGCCCACGGCCCTCCTCGCCCCGCCCGACGACGCTCTTCTGTCCGCCGTCCTGATCAAACTTTTTGCCGACCGCCAGATCGTTGTCCCGCCCAACCTGATCGCCTACCTCATCACCCGCATGACCCGGTCCATCGCCACTGCCCGCGCACTTGTCGCAACACTCGACGCCCGTGCCCTCGCCCTCGCCCGCCCAATCAGCCGCAGCCTTGCCGCCGAAATATTCGACCGCGACACCGCCGCCGCCGTCTGAACCACAGCCGTCCATCGCGGCCCAGACCTCTCCATCAGCCCAAACTGCGCGGCTCCCCGCAACACCGCGGCTCGCCCGTACCCTGCCAAAAACATCCCCCTTTTTTCCGACAGCCCGCCACCCCCGACGCCCATCGCTGGACATCACCTCTGCCGGGTGACACCCTTCACCAAACCGTCACAATCCCCAGCCATAAGCCGCCCATGACCCACGCCGATTTCCTCAAAGCCCCGTTCGTCGAACCCCTCGCCATCAGCGATGCGGAACGCACCAGCCCCCGCCGCTTTTACAACCGCGAAATGTCGTGGCTCGCCTTCAACTGGCGCGTGCTGGACGAGGCGTCGAACCCCGCCGTGCCCTTGCTGGAACGCCTGCGCTTTTTGTCCATTTCGGCCACCAACCTGGATGAATTCTACACCGTCCGTGTCGCAGGACTGCGCGCCCAGCTGCGCAACGGCAATGCGCCAATGTCCGACGATGGCCGCACGCCCGCCGAACAACTCGCGCTGATCCACGCCAACGCCCGCCGCCTGATGCTGACCCAGCAGGCGGTGTTCAACAAACTGCGCAAAGCGATGGAGCTGGAGGGCATCTCCATCGCCACCCGTTCCAAACTGACCCAGCGCGACCTCAAGTTTCTCGAAGAAAACTTCCTGTCCAAGGTGTTCCCGGTTCTCTCGCCGCTCGCCATCGACCCTGCCCATCCGTTCCCCTTCATTCCCAACACCGGCTTTACTCTCGCGCTGGAACTGGAACGTGTCACCGACCGCCGCTCGCTCAAGGCTCTACTGCCGATCCCGCAGCAGATCGCCCGTTTCGTGCCGCTGCCCGGCAAGCCCGGCGAACAGCGCTTCCTGCCACTGGAGGAACTCCTGCTCCTCCATCTCGACATGCTGTTCCCGGGCTATACCGACAAAGGCCACTGCATCTTCCGCGTTCTGCGCGACAGCGATCTCGAAGTCGAGGACGAGGCCGAAGATCTGGTACGCGAATTTGAATCCGCCCTGAAACGCCGCCGCCGGGGCGAGGTGATCCGCCTGAAACTCTCCGCCGGTGCCCCCGAAGACCTGCGCGCCCTGATCATGGAAGAACTCGGCGTCACCAAGGACGAAATGGTCGAGGTGCGCGGCCTCCTGGGTGTTGCCGACCTCAAGGAACTGGTCCTGTCCTCCCGCCCCGACCTGCTGTGGCCGCCCTTCACCCCCCGCGTGCCGGAACGGGTGCAGGATCACGACGGCGACCTCTTCGCCGCCGTCCGCCAGAAAGACATGCTGCTGCATCACCCGTATGAGACCTTCGATATGGTGATCCGCTATCTCGAACAGGCGGCGCGCGACCCCAACGTGCTGGCCATCAAGCAAACCCTCTACCGCACCTCCGCCAACTCCCCCATCGTCTCCGCCCTGTGCGAGGCGGCAGAGGCGGGCAAATCCGTCACCGCCCTCGTCGAACTCAAAGCCCGCTTTGACGAGGCCGCCAACATCCTGCAAAGCAGGCGCCTCGAACGCGCAGGTGCCCATGTCGTCTACGGCTTCATGCACCTGAAAACCCACGCGAAAATCTCCACCGTGGTGCGCCGGGAGGGTGACAACCTCGTCACCTATACCCATTACGGCACCGGCAATTACCATCCGATCACTGCCCGCATCTATACCGACCTGTCGTTCTTCACCTGCGATGCCGCCCTCGGCCGCGATGCCACCAAGGTTTTCAACTACCTCTCCGGCTATGTGCAGCCCGAGGGCCTCGAAAACCTTGCGATCGCCCCCACCACCCTAAAACCCCGCCTGCTGGCCCTGATCGCGGCAGAGGCAGACCACGCCCGCGCCGGGCGTCCCGCCGAAATCTGGATCAAACTCAACTCGCTGTTCGAGCCCGACGTGATCGACGCCCTTTACGCTGCGTCGCAGGCGGGTGTGAAAATCTCCCTCGTCATTCGCGGCATCTGCGGCCTGCGCCCCGGCATCAAGGGCCTGTCCGAAAACATCCGCGTCAAATCCATCGTCGGCCGCTTCCTCGAACACTCCCGCATCATGTGCTTTGGCGCGGGCGAAGGCCTGCCGTCCAAAGCCGCGCAGGTGTTCCTGTCCTCCGCAGACTGGATGGACCGCAACCTGTCGCGCCGCGTTGAAACGCTGGTGGAAATCCACAACCCCACCGTCCGCAGCCAGATCATGGGCCAGATCATGGCCGCCAACCTCGCGGACGAGGCGCAATCCTGGGTGTTGCGCCCCGACGGCACCTACCGCCGCGAACTCCCGGCCGGAGCCACGCTTTTCAATTGCCACCGCTTCTTCATGGAAAATCCCTCGCTCTCCGGTCGCGGCACAGCCGGTGTCAAAGACGCCCCCGCCTCGCCGGTGAATGACCGATACCCCTGAAACTGAACCAAAGTTTCACGTCATCTGCCTCCCGATATCCCACAGGGCAAGCGGCGCCCGGAAAATCTTCCGGACCAAGATGTCCCCCAAAGCATGCCGCGCAATCCCGAGCGGCAGGCGGCCCGTGACACCCCCGGCGCTTCCAGCAAGGACAGCCTGCATTGACCACTCGCCCCGCATCCGCCATGCAATCTCAATCGGACGCTGAAGGGGAATCAGACATGAACGCCGACACACTTGCAGCCGCTTCTGGCGACGACACCCGCGAAGCGCTCGATTCCAGCGAAGGCTGGGGCCTGTTCGGCAAACCCCTCTTTCTCGACCCGTCCGCCCGCGCCCTCAGTCGGGTCGGCGTCGTCGATGTCGGCTCCAACTCGGTCCGCATGGTGGTGTTTGACGGTGCCGCCCGCTCGCCCGCCTATTTCTACAACGAGAAAATCATGTGTGGCCTCGGCAAGGGCCTTGCCGAAACCGGCCGCCTCAACCCCGAAGGCCGCACCCGCGCGCTGAATGCGCTCAAACGCTTTGCCATCCTTGCCCGCGGCATGGGCATCAACAACCTGACCGTCATCGCCACCGCCGCCGCCCGGGAAGCCGCCGATGGCCCGGAATTTCAGGCCGAAGTCCTTGCCCAGACCGGTCTGAAACTTTGGGTGATCAGTGGCGACGAAGAGGCGCGGCTGTCCGCACAGGGCGTCCTTCTGGGCTGGCCCGATGCCAAAGGCGTCGTCTGTGACATCGGCGGCAATTCGATGGAACTGGCCCGCATCGGTGACGGCAAAGTGACCCGCCGTGCCACCTCTCCCTTGGGCCCTTTCCGCCTGCAACAGATCAAGGGCGACCCCAAGGTCCGCGCCGAACACATCGCCAGGCAGGTCAAACTCCTGCAATCCGAACTCAAATCCGAAGGCGAACGCATCTACCTTGTAGGCGGCTCATGGCGTGTCATTGCCCGCCTCGACATGGAACGCCGGAACTACCCGCTTACCGTGCTGCACGAATACCGTATGACACCGAAGAACCTGCTCGACACCATCCAGTGGATCTTTGCCACCGATCCCGCCTTGCTGCGGGCCCGCATCGGCACCTCGAATGAACGGATGGATCTGGTGCCGCTGGCCTGCGAAGTGCTGCGCGAACTGATCTTGCAACTGAAACCCACCGAAATCGACGTGTCCGCCTATGGCATCCGCGAAGGCCTGCTGTATGAGGTCATGCCCGAGAAACTCCGCGCCCGCGATCCGCTGATCGAGGCGGCCCGGATCAGCGAACTGATCTCCTCCCGCATCCCCGGCACCGGCAAGACCCTCTTTGAATTCCTGATGCCGCTGTTCCCCGACGCCACCCGCGAGCGCATGCGGCTGATCAAGGCCGCGTGTCTGTTGCACGACACCACCTGGCGTGCCCACCCCGATTACCGCGCCGAGGCCTGTTTCGACAACGCCACCCGCGCCAATCTGGGCGGCCTCGACCATCCCGGCCGGGTGTTTCTGGGCCTCGCGCTCTTGCACCGCTACAAAAACTCCCGCGCCGGTTCGCGCCTTGAACCGTTGTTCCGCCTGCTCACCGATGACGAAATGCAAGACGCCGAAGTGCTTGGCAAAGCCATGCGCTTTGGCGCGATGTTCGCGGTCGAAGACCCGTCCAAGGCCGGCAAACTCAACTGGCACCCCAAGAAACGCCTGCTGGAACTTACCCTGACTGCCGAAGGCCACGACCTTTTTGGCGAGGTGGCCCGTGCCCGTTTCGCCTCGCTTGCCCTTGCCCTGCGCGCCGAAACCCGCATCATCGAGTTCGCGTAACCGCCAAATCTTTTCGAAAAGATTTGCAAATTTCTGCGCAGAAATTTGGCCTCCCCCGCCCGACAGGACCGCCATGCTCCGCTTCGACCACATCGCGATGTCTGCCCTGACCCTCGCCGAAGGCACCGAGGCCGTCGAAGCCGCCCTTGGCCTCGCCCTCGCGGGTGGCGGTCAGCACCGCCATATGGCCAGCCACAACCGCCTCCTCGGTCTCGGCGATCTTTACCTCGAAGTCATCGCGACCGACCCTGCCGCCGCCAAACCGCACTGGCCCCGCTGGTTCGACCTCGACAATTTCAGCGGCCCGCCCCGCCTGACCAACTGGGTTGCCCAATGTGACGACATCGCCACCGAAGCCGCCCTCAGCCCGCCCGGTGTCGGCATCCCCGTCGCCCTCAGCCGGGGTGTTTACAGCTGGCAAATGGCCGTCCCCCCCGACGGCAAACTGCCCTTCGATGGCGCCTTTCCTGCCCTGATCCAATGGCAGCCGCCCCACCATCCAACCCAAGCCCTGCCCGACACCGGGGCCCGCCTGACCCGGCTGGAAATCGCCCACCCCGACGCGCAATCCCTCACCCAGGCCCTCGCGACCCGCCTGACCGATCCCCGCATCCAGATCACCCAAGGCCCGGTCACCGCCCTCCGCGCCACCTTCTCCACCCCGCACGGACCGCGCAGCCTCTCATGATCCGCCCCGCCCGTGCCGCAGACGCCGCCACCATCGCCGCCCTGTGGAACCCGTGGATCCGCGATACCGCCATCACCTTCGCTTCCACGGTCAAATCCCCCGCCGACATCGCCCGGATGATCGCCGACCGTCAGACCGCAGGCCATGCCTTTCTCGTCACCACCGACCTGACCGGCTTTGCCACCTATGCCCAGTTCCGCGGCGGTGACGGCTATGCGACCTGCATGGAACACACGATCATCCTCTCGCCCGCGGCCCGCGGCAAAGGCCAGGGCCGCGCCCTGATGCACGATCTCGAAACCCACGCGGCCCGCGCCGGGGCCCACCAGATGATCGCCGGCATCAGCGCCGAAAATCCAGAGGGCCTGCGCTTCCACGCCGCCCTCGCCTATCGCGAGATCGCCCGCATTCCCGCGGCTGGTCGAAAATTCAACCGCTTCATCGATCTTGTGCTGATGCAGAAATTCCTCTCCTGACTCTCGCCAAAGCCTCCGCTACACTCTCCTGATGTCGATCTGGACCCGCATCGCTGCCGCTCTGTCATCCCTGGCCCATGGTCAGGGGCTGACGGCGATATTCGACAATTTCCGGGCCAGTCCCGCCCCGGAACGCTCGGTCGCCTTTACGATCGCCGTGATCGCACTCGGGGCCAAAATGGCCAAAGCCGACGGCACCGTGACCCGGGACGAGGTGGCCGCCTTCCGTCGCGTGTTCGCGATTCCCAAATCCGAAGAGGCGAACGCGGCGCGGGTCTTCAACCTCGCCCGGCAGGATGTGGCAGGTTATGACAGCTATGCCACCAAGATCGGCGCGATGTTTCAGGGCAACGACCGCGACATGCTGGTGGACCTGATGGAAGGCCTGTTCCACATCGCCCTTGCCGATGGCACCTACCACCCGCGCGAGAATGAATTCCTGATGCAGGTCGCCAGCATCTTCGGGCTCGAAGATCGCGAGTTCAAACGGCTGCGCGCCCGCTTTGTTGACGGTGCCCCCCGCGATCCGTATGACGTGCTCGGCGTGACCCCCGACACCCCGCTGAACGACATCCGCAAGGCCTGGATGCGCGCCATCAAGTCCAGCCACCCCGATGTGATGATCGCCCGCGGCGTCCCGCCCGAAGCCATCAAACTTGCCGAAAGCCGGATTCAGGCGATCAATCAGGCGTGGGACGACATCTCTGCGCGCCGGGCCGCCTGACATGGCCCCGCTCCGCTTGGCCAGTTACAACGTCGAATGGATGAACGCCCTGTTTGACGACGCCGGGCGCCTGCTGGCCGACGATCAACCCTCCGCCCGCCATCAGATCACCCGCGCCCAGCAACTTGCGGCGCTGGGTCAGGTTTTCACCGCCCTTGATGCCGATGGCATCGTGATCGTCGAAGCCCCGGATCAAAGTGCCCATCGGTCCACCACCCGCGCCCTCGAAACCTTCGCGGCGCATTTTCAGCTGCGCGCCACCAAGGCCATCATCGGCTTTGCCTCCGATACCGAACAGGAAATCGCCTTTCTCTACGACCCCGCCCGGCTAACGGTCAGCCACGACCCGCAGGGCGTCGCGGCACCCGCCAAAGGTGCCACCGGCGCCCCCCGTTTTGATTCCGGCCTGCGCCTCGATATCAACGACGACGGCGCCGACGAACTGGTGATCTTCTCCAAACCGCCGCTCGAACTTGCGGTGGAAACCGGCAGCCAGACCCTTCACCTGATCGGCGTCCATGCCAAATCCAAAGCGCCGCATGGTCATGTCACCCCCGAAGACTTCAAACGCATCTCCCTCGAAAACCGCCGCAAGCAACTGGCCGAATGCCACTGGCTCCGGGCCAGAGCCGAAACCCATCTGGCCGCCGGCGACAACCTGATCGTGATGGGCGATTTCAACGACGGCCCCGGCCTTGATGAATACGAAAAAAGCTTCGGGCAATCCGGTGTCGAAGTGGTGATGGGCCTGACCGCGCCGCCCGCGATGCAACTGACCGACCCCCATGCCGTGATGGCGCTGACCCAGCGCATCGGCCTGCAACCCACCTCCTCGCGCTTCTGGCTCGCCCCCGCCAAGCGCTATTTCGAGGCGCTTCTGGATTTCATCATGGTGTCGCCCGCCCTCGCCGCCCAGAAGCCCGCATGGCGCATCTGGCACCCGTTCAACGACCCCAAAATTCCGCCTAATCTGAGCCTCGCCATCCTCACCGCCTCCGATCATTTCCCGGTGACAATCGATCTCTGACCTGCACCGTCCGGCCCGGACATCCCCGCCAGACCTTGGTTGGCCAAGCCAACCGCCCCAGAATTACCCTTTGCCAAATACTCCCGCCGGAGGCCTTTTCTTAAAAACCTGTTAAATTCATGGCAGGCAACCCATTGATTTAATTTGATACCAAAAGACATCCGGACCGTAACGCCCTTACCGCCCCGCCCGGATCAAGCCCAAAACATCCCGCGCCGCGTCCATCACATTCGTCCCCGGCCCGAAGATCGCCCGCACGCCGTGCTGCTTCAGCACGTTGTGATCCTGCGCCGGAATAACCCCGCCGCAGACCACGATGGTCGCACTGTCCCCCGCATCGCGCAGCGCACGCACCAGCCGCGGCGCCAAAGCCATATGCCCTGCTGCCTGTGACGATATCCCCACCACATGCACCCCCAGCCGCAACGCCTCGGCGGCGGCTTCTTCGGGCGTCTGAAACAACTCCCCGACCGTCACCGCAAAGCCCAGATCGGCAAACGCCGACCCGATCACCTTGGCCCCCCGGTCATGGCCGTCCTGCCCCAGCTTCACCACCAGCAGGCGTGGCCGCCCGCCCAGCAGCGCACCCATCGCCGCCACCTCGGCCTGCAACGCGGCAAATTCCGCATCCCCGCCATACGCGGCGCCATACACGCCAGAAATCACCGCAACCGCCGCTTCATGCCGCCCGAACACCGCCTCCAGCGCCGCCGTGATCTCGCCCACCGTGGCCCGCGCCCGCGCTGCCACCACCGCCGCCGCCAGCAGGTTCCCCGTGCCAGAGGCCGCCGCCGTCAACGCCGCCAACGCCGCCGCGCAGGCCGCCGCATCGCGCACCGCCCGCACCCCGCGCAGCGTCAGGATCTGCGCCTCCCGCACCGCATCATTGTCCACCACCCGGACCTGATGCTCTGCCTCGGCCGGCAGCCGGTATTTGTTGACCCCCACGATCACCGTCTCGCCCCGGTCGACCAAAGCCTGCCGCCGCGCCGCTGTCTCCTCGATCCGCCGCTTCGGCAACCCGGCCGCCACCGCCGCCGTCATCCCCCCCGCCGCTTCAACTTCCTCCATCAGGGCCCAGGCCTTGTCCGCCATCTCCGCCGTCAGGCTTTCCACATAATACGACCCCGCCAGCGGATCGACGACCGCGGTGATCCCGGTCTCCTCCGCCAGGATCAGCTGGGTGTTCCGCGCAATCCGCGCCGCAAAATCCGACGGCAGCGCCATCGCTTCATCGAACGAATTGGTATGCAGCGATTGCGTCCCACCCAAAGCCGCCGCCATCGCCTCATACGCTGTCCGCACGATGTTGTTATAGGGATCCTGTTCTTGCAAACTGACCCCGCTCGTCTGGCAATGGGTCCGCAACATCAGCGAGCCCGGATTTTTCGCAGAAAAATCGACCATGATCCGGTGCCACAACAACCGCGCCGCTCTTAATTTCGCCGCTTCCATGAAAAAATTCATGCCAATCGCAAAGAAGAAACTCAATCTGGGCGCAAAGGCATCCACATCCATCCCCCGCGCCAGCGCCGCCCGGACATACTCGCGGCCATCGGCCAGAGTATAGGCCAGCTCCTGCACCAGATTGGCCCCCGCCTCCTGCATGTGATAGCCGGAAATCGAGATCGAATTGAACTTCGGCATCTCCTGCGCGGTGTATTCAATAATATCCGCGACGATCCGCATCGAGGCTTCGGGCGGGTAAATATAGGTGTTCCGCACCATGAACTCTTTCAGGATGTCATTCTGAATGGTCCCCGAAAGATCGCCGCGTGCGACGCCCTGTTCTTCTGCCGCCACGATGAATGCCGCCAAGACCGGAATGACCGCGCCATTCATCGTCATGGACACTGACACCCGCTCCAGCGGAATGCCGTCAAACAGCGCCTTCATGTCCTCGACGCTGTCAATCGCCACCCCGGCCTTGCCGACATCGCCCGCTACCCGCGGATGGTCCGAATCGTAGCCCCGGTGCGTCGCCAGATCAAACGCCACCGAAACGCCTTGCTGCCCCGCCGCCAGCCCGGCCCGATAAAACGCATTGCTCTCTGCGGCGGTCGAAAACCCGGCATATTGCCGCACCGTCCAGGGCCTGCCGGCATACATCGTCGCCTTGACGCCCCGCACAAACGGCGCGACCCCGGGCACCCCGCCCAGATGCGCAACCTCCGCCAGATCCTCGGCGTCATAAAATGGTTTGACCCCAATTCCTTCCAGCGTCTGACGCACCAGATCCGCCGGATCGCCGCCCTTCAGCTCGCGCCGCGCCACCGCGTTCCACAGGTCTTTATCGGTCATACCCATCCGCTCCCACCATCCGCACCCCGGCATAACCGGCGGTCAGCGCCGCCACATCCCGCGCATACCGTGCCGCCAACGCCGCCTGCTCCGCCTCGGCAAACAGCGCAAAGGGCGCGGGTGCGGGCAGCGTTTCCAGTTCCGCCCGCAACGCGCTTTCGCTGAGTTCCGGCGCGCGCGCCCGCAGCGCCAGCATCGCCGGAATATAGCGCGGGTCCAGCGCCGCATTGACCGCCCGCGCCACCGGGCGCAGCCCGGCGCGCGGCACCCCGGTCAACCGCGCCGCGACCCCTGCCAGATCGGCCTTCACCGCGTCCAGCGTCCAGACCACAATCTCCGCCGCGGGAAAGACGCCGCGCAGATCGCCGATCAGATCGCACCAGCCCCGCGCCCCGCCGTTCTGCATCACAGCGCGCCGGACCGGCGCAAAGCCTGGCAACGGCTTTCGCGCCAGTACATAGGCATAACTTGACGTCCAGAACCCCGCATAATCCCGCAGGCCAATGCCGATCCGCGCGACGTGGCCCGGCAGGAAATCGCGATACCGCGCCATCCGCACCGCAACATCAGGGTAAAACGCCGCCCGCTCGATATTGTCCTGCATGGTGCCCAGCATGTTTTCCTCGCAGATCACCAGCCGGGGCAGCCGCACCTCGTCCCAGACATCGCGGAAATTGGCCCCGGCGGCCAGCCCATTCAAACCGTCGCCCACAACGCCAAAGCCCTTGATTCCCCTGACCTTTTCATTCGGCCAGACAGCCACCCCTTCACGCATCAGAAAATTCCGGCTCTCCAGCAGCGTTTTTTCGACCGCTGTAGAGCCGGTGCGATGCGCCCCCAGATGCAGGGTCAGCTCCACCCCTATTCAAACTCCAGAATCACGGCGTCCACCTTCATGCTTTCGCCCGCCGCGGCCCGGACCACCTTGACCACACCGCCGCGCTCGGCTTTCAGGATGTTTTCCATTTTCATCGCCTCGATCGTGGCCAGCGCCTGACCCTCCTGCACCGCCTCGCCCTCGGCCACATGCAGCCGGACCAGCAGCCCCGGCATCGGGCACAACAACAGCCGCGACGTATCGGGCGGCGCCTTGTCCAGCATCAGCTTGGCCAGTTCGGCAGCCCGCGGCGTGCGCACGAACACTTTCAGATCGGCACCGCGCAGCCGCACCCGGAACCCCATCGGGATCTTGGCGATCTTCATCACCAAAGCCGCGCCATCCACCGTCAGCCGCGCCAGCATCTGCCCCGGTCGCCAATCGCTTTTGACCCTGACCCGCGCGCCACCCTCGAATGTGACCGTGGACCCGTCGTGATCCGCCGCAATCGTCACGCCATAGGCCTGACCCTGCAATTCGACCACCCAGGTGTCACCGACCTTGCGCTTGTGGTTGTCCATCGTGCCCGAAATCCGGGTCCGCTGTATCTCTGCCACCCGGTTCATCGCCGCCGCCGCCGCCGCCACCCGGTGCAAACTGGCGTCGTCCAGAACGGCCCCTTGAAACCCGTCCGGATATTCCTCGGCGATGAAGGCGGTTGTGATATCGCCCGCCACAAAGCGCGGATGGTCCATCACCGCGCTGACAAATGGTAGATTGTGGCCAATCCCCTCGACCTCGAACGTGTCCAGCGCCAGCCGCATCTCGTCGATTGCCGCCGCCCGCGTGGCCCCCCAGGTGCACAGCTTGGCAATCATCGGGTCATAGAACATCGAAATCTCGCCGCCTTCAAAGACGCCGGTGTCATTCCTGACGATGCCCCCGCGCTCTGTCACCCCCTCAGCTGGCGGCCGATACCGCGTCAGCCGCCCGATCGAGGGCAGAAAGCCGCGATAGGGGTCTTCGGCATACAGCCGGCTTTCCAGCGCCCAGCCCTGGATCGCCAGATCGGCCTGCCGGAACGGCAAAGCCTCGCCGCGCGCCACCCGGATCATCTGCTCCACAATATCGACGCCGGTGATCAACTCCGTCACCGGATGCTCGACCTGCAATCTGGTGTTCATCTCCAGAAAGTAGAATTTCCGCGCCGCATCAACGATGAACTCCACCGTCCCCGCACTGGTATAGCCGACAGCCCGCGCCAGGGCACAGGCCTGCTCGCCCATCACCTTGCGCGTCGCTGCGTCCAGAAACGGCGACGGCGCCTCTTCGATCACCTTCTGGTTTCGCCGCTGGATCGAACATTCCCGCTCGTGCAGATAGACGCAATTGCCGTGGCTGTCGGCCAGAACCTGAATCTCGATATGGCGCGGCTGGGTCACGAACTTTTCAATAAAGATCCTGTCGTCGCCAAAGGCCGCCTGCGCCTCGTTCTGGGATGACGCAAAACCCTCTGCCACCTCGCCCGCGTTCCAGGCAATCCGCATGCCCTTGCCACCGCCGCCTGCGCTGGCCTTGATCATCACCGGATAGCCGACCTCGCCGGCAATCCGCACCGCCTCTGCGGCATCGGCGATGATCCCCATATAGCCCGGCACCGTCGAAACCCCGGCCGCCAGCGCCAGCTTCTTCGAGGTGATCTTGTCACCCATTGCCTCGATGGCCCCGGAAGGCGGCCCGATGAACACCACCCCCGCCGCCTCCAGCGCCGCCGCAAACCCCCGGTTCTCGCTTAGAAAGCCATAGCCCGGATGCACCGCCTCGGCGCCGGTCTGCCGCACGGCCTCCAGTATTTTTTCGACCCGAAGATAAGACTGCGCGGCGGGCGAGGCACCGATATGCACCGCCTCATCCGCCAGTTTCACATGCAGCGCACCCCGGTCGGCGTCCGAATAGACCGCGACCGTCGCAATCCCCATCTTCTGCGCCGTCTTAATCACGCGACAGGCAATTTCGCCGCGATTGGCGATCAGTATCTTCTTGAACATGCCATTCCCCCTGCGCCCACACTGGCACCCTCTGCGGGGCGCGCAATGCAAAAAGCCACCCGGAGCAAGCTCCAGGTGGCTTTGAATGCGTCCACGAAACCGTGGGTCCGCTTAGTTGTTGCAGGCGCCCACGCCGGCCTGGTTGCACAGGGCACCGCCCGCGCCACCGATAAGCGCACCTGTAAGCGGGTCAACGCCGGTCGCACCCGCGACAACCGCGCCGGCCGCCGCCCCCGCCAGCGCCCGCTGACCGTCGTTTTGCAGGCAGCCCGACAGGGCTGTGGACAGGAATGCCAGAACGATAAGGGATTTATACATGATGATCTGCCTCGTTTCAGGGTTGTTATTGCGGCGGAGTCTAAAGCATTCGACCGCATGGAAAAGCGTAAAATCCCTCCTTGGCGGATTTTCGCAACTGCGGCGGACCCACTCCAGAAAAAGGGCCCGACCCTACGGGAGCCGGGCCTCAGGGTAAGGGAAGGGTAACAGTCTAAACAGGTGTCTTTGCAGACAAGGGCGGACAGTCTGCGTTCCACCGCCCATGTGCCAACCTCACCGAAGCGGCCGGACGAGGCAAATGACATTATGCGCGGAATTTTCCAATGCGCTGAATTCTGCCAGTTCGCCAAAGGCTTGCGCGGAACCATGCCTATTCGTCCCAGTCGTCGTCCATCGCCACCGGCTCGGCGTCCGCTGCAAATACCTCTGGAAATGCCGCCACTGCCCGCTTCAGGTCAATCCGCATCAGTGCATCGTAACTTGCCGGGTCAAACGGGTCTTCGGCCGGCACCACCTCGCGGCCAAACAGCCAACCCAGCCGCCCCGCATCCAGATTGCCGCGCTCGAACGGCTCTTCGCCAAAACACGCCCACAGCGCCGCCATGAAGCCGCTGTCCGCCCGCCGGTCCGCCGTGTTGCGATCCTTGTAGCGTTCGCGCTTAACGATTTTGGTCGCCCCCGCCTTCATGTTGGCGCGGCGGATCACGAACTGGAAATCCGTGCCCGGCAGCCGCCCTGGAAAGCCGCGATGTTTCAGCATGATGCGTCGTCCTTGGTCAAAACATGTCCCATACGCAAACCCCGTCCGCGATGGAATAGGCATTGAAAAATTGCGTGGCTTGCGGGGCGTTCTCGCCAAAGGGCACGTTCATGTCCGACATCGAGATGACGATCTGCTGCGGTTGTGGCCCGGTGTTGGCGATGCGCGGCAAAGCGTAGTTCTGGCACAGCCAATCCATATCCTTGCCCGCCACCTCTGCGCTGACCGTGCCACCGTCCCGCGCGATCGCCGGGGCCAAAAACCGGAAACGCTCGGTCAGCCCCTCGGTCCCCGGTGCATTTGTGATCACATCCAGCAACGTGACCGCCTGCCCCGATGGCAGTTTGATCGCCGTGTCCGCTGTCCCCATCGCCGCCCCACCCCTTAGCCAAACACCCGCCGCGCCCGCCAGCACCAGCACCGCCGCACCCGTCAGCAAGGCCGCGCCGCGCTTTGTCATTGCCCGACCGGGCTACAGCGGAATATTGTCATGCTTCTTCCAGGGGTTCACCAGCTTCTTGCCACGCAGCGATGCAAACGCCCGTGCGACCCGCTTGCGCGTCGAATGCGGCATGATCACCTCGTCGATAAAACCCTTTTCCGCCGCCACGAACGGATTGGCAAACCGCGCCTCGTAATCCTTGACCCGTGCCGCGATCTTGTCCTTGTCGCCCAGTTCGCTGCGATACAGGATCTCCACGGCACCCCGCGCGCCCATCACCGCGATTTCTGCCGTGGGCCAGGCATAGTTGAAATCGCCGCGCAAATGTTTGCTCGCCATCACGTCATACGCCCCGCCATAGGCCTTGCGCGTGATCACCGTCACCTTCGGCACCGTCGCCTCACCATAGGCAAACAGCAGCTTGGCGCCATGCTTGATCACGCCGCCCAGTTCCTGCGACACGCCGGGCAGAAACCCCGGCACATCGACCAGCGTCAGGATCGGAATTTCAAACGCGTCGCAAAACCGCACGAACCGCGCCGCCTTACGGCTGGCATCAATGTCCAGACAGCCCGCCAGCACCATCGGCTGATTGGCCACCACCCCCACCGACTGCCCCTCGATCCGGATGAAGCCGGTCACGATATTGCCGGCGAACTCGCGTTGAATTTCAAAGAAATCGCCCTCGTCGGCAATCTTCGTCACCAGTTCCTTCATGTCATAGGGCTGGTTCGGATTGTCCGGGATCAGCGTATCCAGCGACATCTCGATCCGCGCCGGGTCATCGAAGAACGGCCTGACCGGCGCTTTTTGCCGGTTGTTCAGCGGCAGAAAATCAATCAGCCGCCGCGCTTCCGACAGCATCTCGACGTCGTTCTCATAAGCCCCATCCGCCACCGACGACCGCCGTGTATGGGTCGCAGCGCCGCCCAGCTCCTCCGCCGTCACCACCTCATTCGTCACCGTCTTGACCACATCCGGCCCGGTGACAAACATGTAAGAGCTTTCCTTCACCATGAAGATGAAATCCGTGATTGCCGGGCTGTAGACCGCGCCGCCCGCACAGGGCCCCATGATCAGACTGATCTGCGGCACCACGCCAGAGGCCAGAATATTGCGCTGAAACACCTCGGCATAACCCGCAAGGCTGGCGACGCCCTCTTGAATCCGCGCACCACCCGAATCCGCAATGCCAATCACCGGCGCGCCATTCTGAATGGCCATGTCCATGATCTTGCAGATCTTTCCGGCGTGGGTTTCGCTCAAAGATCCGCCAAACACTGTGAAATCCTGGGCATAGACATAAATCTGCCGCCCGTTCACCGTGCCCCAACCGGTCACAACGCCGTCACCCGCAGGCCGGTCGGTCTCCATGCCGAAGTCAAAACTGCGATGCGCCACAAACATGTCGAATTCCTCAAAGGAACCCTCGTCCAGCAGCAGTTCCACCCGCTCCCGCGCGGTCAGCTTGCCCTTGGCGTGCTGCGCCTCGACCCGCCGCGCCCCGCCGCCCGCCCGGGCCGCCGCCCTCCGGTTTTCCAGCTCTTGCAGAACATCCATCCGTCTCGCTCCCCGCTTCTCAGCGACCATAGACAGCCCGCAAACCCGCATAAAGCGAAATAAAACGCACCCAAAGGCCATTCCCGTCGCGCCGCGCTATCGCCTGACCGCAGGTCACACTGCCGGTCCTCACCTTGCGCGCCGCAACAGACTTGCACGGCGCGGCCCGGTTGGCTAACACGAGAGACCACAAACCGCCCCGATCGGAGCCCGCCATGCAGCTTAGCGGCATGATCCGCACCACCTGCCCGCCCGATCAACTGCTTGCGCTGTTGAACGATCCCGCCGTGCTGGCGCGGATGATTCCGGGCGGCTCTGAAATCACCCAGACTTCGGCCACCGAATACACCATCACCATGCGCAAATCGCTGGGGCCGCTCAAACTGACCATGCCCGGAAAACTGGTGCTGACCCCGATTGGCACCGGCCTTGACCGCCATCTGGCCGGCCATGCCGGACATTTGATCGCCGGCAAGATCAATATCGAACTCGACATCCACCTGACGACCGAGGCGGATCAGACCGTGCTGACCTATGCCGGCGATCTGGTCGCAAGTGGCCTGGTCAGCCGCTTGCTGGGCGAGAATGAAAAGCGGGCGCAAATCAGCCTGCGCGGCGTTTTCATGCGGCTGAAAAACCAGGCCGAAGGTGGCAAAACGTCAGCGGCCGCCAAACCGGAGCACGACGCCGCGACCCAAGCCTGACCTGCAAACCCGATGTCTGGCGGTTTTGAAAACGGCACGCTGGCCCGTGCGCACCAGGAACAAACTGCTGCATCATCCGGCCCCCGCCACCCAAAGCCCGCGTCCGGCCCCGTCTTACCGCTGCGTTTCGCGCCAGTCCGGGTTCACCCACGGCTCCTGGTTGCTGCGCGCCAGCATCCCCTTGCCCAGAATATGATCCGCCGCCTTCTCACCCACCATGATCGACGGCCCGTTCAGATTGCCGTTCGTCACCTGCGGGAAGATCGAACTGTCCGCCACCCGCAGCGCGTCAACCCCGATCACCCGGCATTCCGGGTCCACGACCGCCATCAGATCGTCCCGCCGTCCCATTCGTGCCGTTCCGCAGGGGTGATAGGCACTTTCGGCATGATCGCGGATGAACCCGTCCAGCTGGTCATCCGACTGCAGGCCGATCCCCGGTTGAATCTCGCCCTTCACATAGGGTTTGAACGCATCCTGCCCGAAAATCTCGCGGGTCAGCCGGATGCAGGCCCGGAAATCCTCCCAGTCTGACGCTTCGGACATATAATTGAACCGGATCACCGGCGCGTCCTTTGGGTTCGCAGACCGCAAAGTCACCGCCCCCCGCGACTTCGACCGCATCGGCCCGGCATGGGCCTGAAAGCCATGGCCCACCGCCGCAATTTTGCCGTCATACCGCACCGCAAGCGGCAGGAAATGATACTGGATGTCCGGGTATTCGACCCCGGCTTTCGACCGGATGAAGGCGCAGGCTTCGAACTGGTTGCTGGCCCCCAGCCCGCGGCCGGTGAACAACCACTGCGCCCCGATCAGCGCCTTGCCCCACAGGTTCCAGTATTTGAACAAAGTGATCGGCTGGCTCGCGCCAAATTGCAGGTATAATTCCAGATGATCCTGCAAATTGGCCCCCACGCCGGGCCGGTCCGCCACCACCTTGATGCCATGCTCTGCCAGATGCGCCGCAGGCCCGATCCCCGACAGCATCAGGATCTTCGGCGTGTTGATCGACGAGGCCGCAACAATCACTTCACGGCTTGCCCGGATCACCTCGACCTTGCCGCCCCGCGCAACCTCCACCCCGACGGC
The DNA here is from genome assembly GCA_025362795.1 of Rhodobacterales bacterium. GTDB lineage: Bacteria > Pseudomonadota > Alphaproteobacteria > Rhodobacterales > Rhodobacteraceae > Stagnihabitans. The sequence goes on from JANYFE010000066.1 coordinate 31,152, forward strand.
GCGGCTGCCCTCAATCACCACCCGCCGCGCGAATCCATGGTAAATCTGCACATTCGGCCATTTCAAGGCCGGTTTCAGATAGGCATTCGCCGCGGACCAGCGCTGACCTTTCCAGATCGTCGCCTCCATCGGGCCGAAGCCTTCCTGTGCGCGCCCGTTATAGTCGCGCGTGACAGGATAGCCCGCCTGCCGCCCCGCCTCGATGAACGCATCGAACAACGGGTTGTCGCGCGGCCCCCGCGTGATGTGCAACGGCCCGTCGCTGCCCCGCCAATCTGCATCGCCCTCGTCCGAATGCCACGATTCCATCCGCTTGAAATAGGGCAAGACGTCCGCAAAGCCCCAGCCCTGCGCCCCCATCGCCTCCCAGCTGTCATAATCCTTTGCGTGCCCGCGCACATAGACCATGCCGTTGATGCTGGACGACCCGCCAATCACCCGCCCGCGCGGCGTGGCCAGTTTCCGCCCGCCCAGATGCGCCTCCGGTTCCGACTGGAACCCCCAGTCATAGCGTCTCATGTTCATCGGATAGGACAAAGCCGCCGGCATCTGGATGAACGGCCCCGCATCGGTGCCGCCCGCCTCGATCACCACGACCTGCGCCCCCGCAGCGCCCAGCCGGTAGGCCAAAGCCGATCCAGCCGACCCTGACCCGATGATCACATACTCCGCCGTCATACCCGCAACTGCGCCTCCAGATAGGCCAACGCATGGGCCAGCGCCGCCTCCCGGTCCGGCGGGCCGGATTTCAGCACCTCGCGCAGATACAATCCGTCCACCAGCGCGCCCAGTCCGTCGGCGACAATCTCGGCCCGCGCACCAGCCAAAGGCCGCAACCCCGCCAGCAGGTTCGACCGTAGCCGCCGCTGATACACCGCCAGCAATCGCTTGGCCTCGGGCACCGTCTGCGCCAGTACCCAGAAATTCAGCCAGGCCCCCACCGCCTCGCGTCGGAAACTCGACAACCCGAATGACGCCGCCAGAATCGCCCGCAGCCGCCCTTGCGGCCCGTCCGCCACCGCCAGCGCCCCGCGCACCTCCGCGCCATACAGCGTCAGAATATGCCGCATCGCCGCCAGAAACATGTCCCCCTTCGACCCGAAATAGTGATGCGCCAGCGCACTCGACATCCCCGCCCGCTTGGCAATCTGGCTCACCGTCACGTCCAGCGAGCCCGCCCGCCCGATCTCGACAATCGTGGCTTTGACAAGTGCCGCCTTTCGAATAGGTTCCATTCCTAGCTTCGGCATCGTGCGTCCCAACAATAATGCTTGCATTGGGCAGCTAGCTTGAAGTTTATTGACTCGTCAATCAACAATAACAGGGACCCCCCATGACCCTCCGTGCCTCCCTTCTTGCCACTGCTTTCGCCGCCATCTCGACCTCCGCTTTCGCGGCGGGTTGTGACAAAGTCACTTTCTCGGACGTTGGCTGGACCGACATCACCGCCACCACCGCCACCACCACCCTGATCCTCGACGCGCTTGGCTACGAGACAGAGATCAAGGTGCTGGGCGTGCCCGTCACCTACGAAGGCCTCGCCTCGGGGGACATCGACGTTTTCCTCGGCAACTGGATGCCGACCATGGAATCCAACATCGCCCCCTACCGTGATGCCAAAACCGTCGACACCGTCCGCGCCAATCTGGAAGGTGCAAAATACACGCTGGCCACCAATGCCAAGGGCGCAGAACTTGGCATCAAGGATTTCAAGGACATCGCCGCCCATGCTGCCGATCTGGAGGACAAGATCTACGGGATCGAGGCTGGCAATGACGGCAACAAGCTGATCCTCGACATGATCGACAAAGACGCCTTCGGCCTGAAAACCGCCACTGTCGAACTGGTCGAAAGCTCCGAACAAGGCATGCTGGCCCAGGTCGCCCGTGCCGATAACGAGGGCAAGGCGATCATCTTCCTCGGCTGGGAACCGCATCCGATGAACGCCAATTTCAAGATGACCTACCTGACCGGCGGCGATGACTTCTTTGGCCCCAACCTTGGCGGCGCCACCGTCTACACCAACACCCGCGCCGGTTATGTCGCGGAATGCCCGAACAGCGGCAAACTGCTGTCCAACCTGTCGTTCTCGCTGGAGATGGAAAACCAGATCATGGGCGCCATCCTGAATGACGGCGCCGAACCGCGCGATGCCGCCAAGGCCTGGCTCGCAGCTCACTCCGATGCGATCACCCCCTGGCTTGCCGGTGTGACCACCAAAGCCGGTGGCGACGCCACCGCCGCCGTGATGGCCGCCTTGAAGTAACCCCTCGGTCCCGGCGTCCGCGCCGGGGCTTTTTCACGGATCAGGCGGGCGGTGCATCTCATGACTGATATTGTCGCATGGGTTTTTGGCGTGAAAAAAGCGATCTGGCTCTGGCTGTTCGGCGGTGACAAAATCCCCGTTGGCGCGACCGCCAAGATCGTTTTTGACTGGATGAAAACCCATCTCGGCCCGCTGTTCGATGCGATCTCTTTTGTGATGGACGGTATGATCGCCGGCATCCTGTGGCTGTTGCAATCGCCCTATCCCATTGTCGTCATTGCCGTTTTCGTCGCACTCACCTGGGTCTTGCAGCGCCGCTGGTTCGTCACCATCGGTGTTTTGCTGGGCTTTCTGTTCATCCTGGATCAGGGCTACTGGAAGGAAACCACCGAAAGCCTGACCCTGATCCTGTCGGCCTGCGTGGTCTGCATGGCGGCCGGCGTGCCGATCGGCATTGCCGCCGCCCACCGCCCCCGCCTTTACGCTGCCATGTCGCCGATCCTTGATCTGATGCAGACCCTGCCCACCTTCGTCTACCTGATCCCGGCCATCGTGTTTTTCGGCCTGGGCATGGTGCCCGGCCTGATCGCCACCGTGATCTTCGTGCTGCCCGCGCCGATCCGCCTGACCCAGCTTGGTGTCGCCTCTACCCCCACCGCGCTGTTGGAGGCTGCCACCGCCTTTGGTGCCACCCCCTCGCAGCGGCTATGGAAGGTCGAACTGCCCTGGGCCCTGCCGCAGATCATGACCGGCCTCAACCAGACCATCATGCTGTCACTGTCGATGGTGGTGATCTCGGCCCTCGTCGGTGCCAACGGCCTTGGCATTCCGGTCCTGCGCGCCCTGTCCTCCGTCAACGCCGCCAAAGGCTTTGAGTCCGGTTTCGTCATCGTCGTCGTGGCCATCGTCCTCGACCGCATGCTGCGCAGGGAATTGAAATGACCGAACCCACCTCTGTCGCCGTCGAATTCGACCGCGTTTCCATCGTGTTCGGCAACAACCCCGACGTGGCCTTGCCACTGATGGATCAGGGCATGTCCCGCGCCGATATCCAGACCCAGACCGCGCAGATTCTCGGCGTCCACGACTGCACCCTGTCGGTCGCCACCGGTGAAATCCTCGTGCTGATGGGCCTGTCAGGCTCCGGCAAGTCGACCCTGTTGCGCGGCGTCAACGCCCTGAACCCGGTGGTTCGAGGCGAGGTGCGGGTCAACGACGGCGACAAGATGGTCTCCGTCACCAAAGCCGATCCTGAAACTCTGCGCCGCCTGCGCCTGTCGCGCATCGCCATGGTGTTTCAGCAATTCGGCCTGCTGCCGTGGCGCACCGTGCGCGAAAACGTCGGTCTTGGCCTGGAACTCGCCGGCCAAACCCCCGAACAACGCGCCCCCAAGGTCGACGAGCAACTCGCGCTGGTCAACCTGACCCAATGGGCCGAACGCAAGGTCGGTGAACTGTCGGGCGGCATGCAGCAACGCGTTGGTCTCGCCCGCGCCTTCGCCACTGACGCGCCGATCCTTCTGATGGACGAACCCTTCTCCGCCCTCGATCCCCTGATCCGTGCCCGCCTGCAAGACGAGCTTCTGGACCTGCAAGCCAAGCTGAAACGTACCATCATTTTTGTGTCGCACGACCTCGACGAGGCCTTCAAGCTTGGCGACCGTATCGCCCTGATGGAAGGCGGCCGCATCGTGCAGATCGGCACCGCCCGCGAAATCATCGCCAACCCGATCAGCGATTATGTCGCCGATTTCGTCGCCCATATGAACCCGCTCGGCGTGTTGACCGCCCGCGACGTGATGGAACCGGGCGACAGCACCGCCTCGGCCAGCGTCGATGCCGAACTGCCGGTCAAGGAAGTGATGGACCTCTTGGCCAAAGGCGTCACCGAACTCAACGTCACCCATGACGGCCAGAAGATCGGCGTCGTGCGGGCCAATGGATTGATGAGCCGCCTGATCAACCCCAGAAACGGCTGACCTTCCTCCCCCATTCATCTGTTCTTGAATATCCCGCGGGGGGCCGGGAGTGTGCCCCCCCGGGCGGCCCACCAAAAGCGAGGCCCGCCTCTTATCGCCCGAAAGGTGCATCCTCGGACGCGCCCCAGTCAAATCATGTGAACCAAACCTAGAGCGTGTCGCGTTCAGCTGACCCCATAGCCTGCGGCGATGAAGTAGTTTCGGCATTCGGTTGGCTTGAACAGATCACAGACTGCGCCGACCTGTTTCCAGAGAGCATGGTAGGTTCTGGCGGCGGCCTTGCGTATC